>DATFSH010000048.1:0-3259 GCA_035262725.1 Candidatus Acidiferrales bacterium
TCTCGAGCGCGTGCGCAAGGCGGCTATGGAAGTCACTGCCTGCTCGAACAACATTCTCGTTGCGGCCGACGAAATGCAGGCCGGCGCGACGCAGCAGGACCAAGAAATCACCAACACCTCGAGCGCCGTCGAGGAGCTGACGGTTTCGATGAAACAGGTGTCCAACAACGCGGAAGCCAGCGCCGAAGCTGCCCGCCGCGCTCTAGATGCCGCCGAGCAGGGCAATCGCGCGGTGCGCGACACGCTGGAAGGCATGCAGCGCATTCGCGCCTCGGTACAGGCCACGGCGAAGAAAATCAAGTCGCTCGGCGATCGCTCCCTGGAGATTTCCGAGATCATCAACGTGATTAACGACATCACCGAGCAGACCAATCTGCTCGCGTTGAACGCGGCCATCGAAGCCGCCCGCGCCGGAGAGGCCGGACGCGGATTCGCGGTCGTCGCCGACGAAGTCCGCAAGCTGGCCGAACACAGCCGCAGTGCGACGAAAGACATTGCCGCCCTTATCAAGGCCATCCAGGCCGAAACGAACGAGGCGGTGATCGTCATGGAGGAAGGTACCAAGGAAGTGGAGGGCGGAGCGTCGTTGGCGGATCAGGCCGGACGCGCGCTGGACGCCATTTCCAACGTCGTTCGCCAGTCTGCGGAGCTCGTTCAGGAGATTTCGTTGGCCTCGAAGCAGCAGGTGCGCGGCACAGAAGGCGTAGCGCACGCGATGCAAATCATTTCCAACATCACGCGGCAGACTTCCCAAGGAACGCGCGGAACGGTGACGACTGTGAGCCAGCTCGTCAAACTCTCGGATCACTTGAACGAAGCGCTGGCGCAGTTCCGTGCGGGTTCGAAGGTCGGCGCGTCGGCGGCTTCGGCAGAACCCGATCGGCCGATTCCCGTGGGAGCCGTTCGTTAATCGTCTGCTTTTTTACCGGCTGGCGAAGCCAGTGACCGGGTAGCCCACAAGAAACAGGAGAACGATGAGCGAGCGCCAGGGACCAGGCCACGGGCTGAGCGAACACGAATTGAGTGAGATCCGCATGCTAATCGAAGAGCGGACCGGGATTTGCTTCGATGAATCGCGGGAGCGGTTCTTCTGCACCCGTGTGCGCGAACACCTGCGCGCTAAGGGGTTCGGGCGCGGCACGGACCTGCTGCGTAACATGCGCACGTCCAATGTGGAATACGAGGCGTTGCTCGAAAGACTGCTGACCCAAGAAACCAGTTTTTTCCGATACCCCGGTGTCTACGAAGCCTTTGAAAAACGGGTTCTCCCGGAATTGCATACCAAGAAATTTTGGAAGAATCCGCGCACGCTGCGCATCTGGAGCGCAGGATGCTCGACCGGAGAAGAACCGTATTCGATCGCCATCACGATTGCGGATTCCCTGTCCTTTGCCGACTCCTGGAACGTGGAAATTTTGGCCACCGACCTCGGCCGTCAGGCGCTGAAGCATGCCGAGCGGGGGGTCTACTCCGGCCGCAGCATCGGCAGCGTGACGGACAAGCAGCTTGCGAATCATTTTTCCGCCGTGGAAAGCGGGCAGCAGGTCAAGCCACGATTGCGAAAGATGGTTTTGTTCGCGCAAATGAACCTTGCTTCTCCCGTTTACTTGGGACGCATGGACGCGATTTTCTGCATGAATGTGCTGATCTACTTCTCCGAACAGCGCCGCCGCGCGCTGGTCCAGCGTTTCTATGAAACGCTAGAGCCCGGCGGATATCTGTTTCTTGGGCACTCGGAATCGATCTCGAAAATGCCGGTGAAGTTCCAGGCAATTGTGCTCAACGACTGCATTTTGTACCGCAAGCCCACCGCAGACGAATTGTTGAAGCCGGAACTGGTAACGGAGGGACACGCGTGAGCGAGCCGGACCGCGAGGCCGTCGAGGTCTTCCTCCACGAGGCTGCCGAACACCTGCAATATTTGCGGGAGTACGTCAGTGTGCTGCAGGACACCGAACCCAACCACGAGGACCTCGAGCGGCTCTACATTGCCGCGCACACCCTAGGCGGAACTTCGGCAAGCTATGGCTTCCCACGCTTCTCGGAAATCGCCGGAAAACTCGCTCACGTGTTTCAGTACGCCCTCAACGCGCCATTGGGCGAAGACCTGCACGGCCCGCTGACGGAGTTTCTTTCCGACGGCATTTCGCTGCTGGAAACCGACCTGCTGGAAATCAGCGACACGGGCCACGAAAATATCGACGATATTGCCGCCTTCAAAGACCGCTATCGCTTCGCGTTTCCGATCGAGCCTCCCCCGCTTAATCTGACGAGCCCTGAACCGACGCCCCAGATTCCGGTGCAGGATTTCGAAGAGACCGTTCCTGCCGCCCCAACCGGGTCGTACTTCGATGCGCTGCCCTGCGACGATGAAGTCCCCGACGAGATCTTGGAATTCCTCCAGCCCGAGGCCGAAGAGCATTTGCAAGCGGTCAGCGATTGTTTGATTTCGCTCGAAGCCAACAACAATCCCGAGGAAATAAACAAGCTGTTCCGCGCGATTCACACCATCAAGGGTTCCGCGGCGCAGGTCGGACTCAAACGGCTGGGCGCCATCGCACACCGCGTCGAAGACTTGATTGGCCGGATGCGCGATGGTGAAATCGAGCCCTCGCCCGCGGTTGTGGATTTGTGCCTCGAATCGGTGGACGTCTTGAAGAAAACGCTCCATCGCCAGTGGGCGGATGAAGCCGAAATGCGCGCGGTAGTCGATTCCCTGCTCGGGGGTGTTGCCGAGTTTGCCCCACTCGAACCCGATGAGCGAGAAACACGAGCCGCCGCGGAAGGGGCGGAGCGGCGGGCCCAGGCATCCGCATCCCAGGCCGCCGCTTCTGGGAAAAAGTTAGTGAGCCAGATTGTCGCCGCGTCCACGGCAAAATCCGTGCGTATCGCGCTGGCCCGCCTTGACCGCATGATGAACACCGTCGGCGAACTGGTCATCAACCGCACTCGCATGGTGGGTCGCGTCGGAGAGCTCGAGAAACTCATCGACACACTGAGTTTTTCGAAGGAACGGCTGCAGGGCAAAGTTGCGGAGTTTCAGGAAAAGTACGAATTCAATCGCATTAGCGCCAACCGGAATGCGACACCCTGGAGTCTTCAATCGGTCCCGAAGCTGCGCTCGAGCGCTGCATCGGGCGACAACTCGTTCTGGTCCGAGTTCAGCGAACTCGAAATGGACCGCTACGACGACGTCAACATCCTGTCGCGCTCGATGGCGGAAATCTCGGCGGACGTGAACGAAGTGCTCTCGCAGCTT
>DATFSH010000049.1:0-11072 GCA_035262725.1 Candidatus Acidiferrales bacterium
TTACGCACACCACAACGCCGATTTCCACGAGGAAACCAACTATCCAGATCGCATAATCAAACGGGCCAAGCATTAAACCTTAGTTTCCGAGGCTTGACCCGGCCAACACGTCGCGCTAGCGCGAGACCGCCTCGTCGATTACCAAGGCTGCGGCACTGGTGCTGTCGTGTTGGCTGCGAGCCAACCACCACCCGGCACTGGTGCTGTCGTATTCGCCAGCGCTTGAACACCCATGGCACTGGTCAATACGAGAAGCACAAATACAGCCACAAGCGACCACTTAGACATTGACCCCTCCGAGTAGAGAAACTACGCGGGGGAGCTTATAAGCGGTCTCTTGCCGTCAAGAGGGAAATTTTAGGGGCGTGTGTCTAAACGGTACACACCCCTCCCTCTCTGGCCAAGCCAGAGCCTCTACGAATTGTCGAGGACGAAGGTAGCGATCGGAACTGGTGCGGTCAATGTTACGAAGGTACTACCGTTTCGGGACTTTCTGAAAAGGCTCGCGCTGAATGTTTCACACCAGTACCGTGCATTTACGCAATAAAACAGGCCCTATTTCGCTCGCGAGGCTGTTCGGGAATCGCGGAAATTGACACCCGACAGAATTCGAATTATTCTTTGTTTCTGATGTTCGCCTCCTTCTATTAGCGATTCTTCCCCGCCCGGCGCCGGGCTCCGAGTCTTTCTTTTGGTTTGACCGACCCATGGAATTCTGTGTTTCCGCATCGATGAGGCTCTGAAATGCCAAAAATGACGCTGTTTGAAAAACTGGACCGGATCGAATCTCGCTACGACGAAATGACCAGCGAGCTTTCGGCGGGCGCTGTCGCTGACACCGACCGTTTCCAGAAGCTCGCCAAAACGCATTCTGACCTTGGCGTGATCGTTGCGAAATATCGCGAGTGGAAAGACCTTCAGCACGCGCTCGAGGGTGCGAAGCAGCTGTACGCCGAATCGACCGACGCTGAAATGAAGCAAATGGCGCATGACGAGCAACGCGAGCTGGAGGCGCGCCTCGCGCCCGTCGAACGCGAATTGAAGCTTCTGCTGATTCCCAAAGATCCCAACGATGAAAAGAACGTAATCGTGGAAATCCGCGCCGGTACAGGCGGTGACGAAGCTTCGTTATTCGCGGCCGAGCTTTTCAGGATGTATTCGCGCTACGCCGAATCACAGGGATGGAAAGTGGAAATTCTGGAAAGCTCGCCTTCGTCCATCGGCGGAATGAAGGAAGTGGTTGCGGCCATTCAAGGCAAGAAAGTCTATTCCAAGCTGAAATACGAAAGCGGTGTGCATAGGGTGCAGCGGGTCCCTGCCACCGAACAGCAAGGCCGCATTCACACCTCGGCGGCCACGGTGGCGGTGCTGCCGGAAGCGGAAGATATCGATATTAAAATCGAAGCGAAGGACTTGCGTATTGATACTTTTTGCTCGTCGGGGCCGGGCGGGCAATCTGTGAACACCACCTATTCGGCTGTACGCATTACCCATATCCCCAGCGGGCTCGTGGTTTCGCAGCAGGACGAAAAATCGCAAATCAAGAATCGCGCGAAAGCGATGCGCGTGCTGCGCTCTCGTTTATACGAAATCGAGCAAGAGAAACAGCATGCCGCGCTTGCCGCCGAGCGCAAAGGCCAGATTAAGACCGGCGATCGCTCCGAAAAAATTCGCACGTACAATTTCCCGCAGAACCGCATCACCGACCATCGCATCAATTTCACACTGCATCAGCTCACCGAAGGCATGGACGGAAAGATCGGGCCGCTGGTGGATTCGCTAGTCACGCATTTCGAGTCCGAGCGGTTGAATGAGGAGCTCGACGAATCGTGATCGCGCCGGCACCTGCCATGGATGCGCGCGCCGCGTTGCGCCAGGCGATGGCGGCTCTGCGCGCCGCGAAAGTTCCTTCGCATACGCTTGCGGCGGAACTGCTCCTGATGCACGTCCTCGGGCGCGATCGCGCCTGGATTTATACTCATCCGGAAGACACGCTCGAACGCGCGGCCGTCGATCGCTATTTCGCTTTGGTGGCGCGCCGCGCGGCCGGCGAACCTACTCAATACCTCACCGGCAAGCAGGAATTCTGGGGGCTCGAATTTGAGGTGACGCCGGCGGTGCTGATTCCGCGCGCGGAGACGGAACATGTCGTCGAAGTCGCGTTGGAGCGCTTAGGAGCGCGGGGAATCAAAATCAACATGACCACCGGCCTTCCCAGTCCGCAGCTTCAGATCGCGGATGCGGGCACGGGTTCGGGATGCATCGCCGTCGCGCTGGCGCACGAACTGCCGCACGCCGAAGTGCTCGCGACGGATATTTCTGATGCGGCGCTGGAAGTTGCGCGGCGCAACGCTTCCCGCCACGGCCTTGGGGATCGCGTTCAATTCCTGCAAACGGATCTGCTCGAGTCTGTGAAGGAAGCGAACTCATTCGACCTTATCGCCAGCAATCCTCCTTATGTGGCTCGCAATGAGTCGCACGAGCTTCCGCGCGAAGTGCGCGAACACGAGCCGGCCTCGGCGCTATTTGGCGGCCCGACCGGCGCTGAAATTTATCCTCGCCTCATCGAACAGGCAGCGGCGGCGCTTCGTCACAGAGGAATTCTGGTGCTCGAGTTTGGATACGATTCGCTCGATCATGTACGGCCTCTGCTCTACGGCCAAGCCGCTTGGGTGAACGTCAGTGTGACCAACGATCTGGCCGGCATCCCGCGCGTGATCGCTGCCGAACGATCCTAAACGGCCACGCAGTTTGATGCTTCATCCCGTTCCCGATTCCCCGTTGTATAGTTGCTGCACAGGAATGCATGCCTAAGCTGGCCCAGTTTCGCGCCAAGCACGACGCCCCGCTGCAGGTTTCCGCGGATTCGACCGCTTCGATTCTGCACATTGATATGGACGCGTTTTTTGTTTCCGTTGAGCTGCTGGCGCGGCCGGAACTGCGTGGCTTGCCCGTCGTCGTAGGCGGCCAGCGCGACCAGCGCGGCGTGGTTACGGCAGCGAGTTACGAAGCTCGAAAATTCGGCGTCCACTCTGCAATGCCGCTGCGCACCGCCGCGAAGCTCTGCCCGCAGGCAATCTTTCTCGATGGCCACCATCAGCTCTACGGCGAATGGAGCGATCGCGTGGCTACGATTCTCGCGAAATTTTCTCCGGTTGTCGAAATGGCCTCGATTGACGAAGCTTATCTCGATCTCGCCGGCACCGAGCGCATGCACGGTCCGCCGCTCGCCGCAGCGCATAAGCTGCTGCTCGAAATCACCACAACTACAAGCCTGCCGTGCTCGGGTGGCCTCGGCGCCACACGCCTCGTTGCAAAAGTGGCGAGCGATCAGGCGAAACCGCGGGGTCTGGTGTGGGTGGCCCCGGGAAGCGAAGCCGCGTTTCTCGCCCCGCTCGCCGTGCGCCGAATTCCCGGCATCGGCAAGGTGACGGAAGCCGCGCTGAAATCGCTCGGCATCGATAGGGTCGGCCAGCTGCAAACAATTTCGCTCGAACAGCTGGAAGAAACCTTTGGCCGCTGGGGCACCGCACTCTTTCGCAAAGCCCACGGAATCGATTCCTACGAATTCTTTATCGACGCCGAGCCCAAATCCATCTCGCACAATCAGACTTTCGGCGTCGACACCATCGACCGCACGGCGCTCGAATCCACGCTGAGCCATTTGTGCCAGAAAGCTTCGAAGCGCCTGCGCGATGCGGGCTTGCGCGCGCGAACGGTGGGCCTCATCCTTCGCTACACGGATTTCAGAACCGTCTCGCGAAGCCACACGCTCGGTGAGCCGTCCGACCTCGACGAGATTTTCCTGCGCACGATCCGCGAACTTTTCGCGCGCGCCTGGAACGGAATTGAAATGCTGCGTCTGGTCGGCGTCGAACTCTCGCAATTCTCTTCTGGTGCAGCGCAACTCGACCTGCTCGATCCCGGCCGCCGCGAAAAACTGGAACGTCTCGCGCGCGCTACCGACCGCATCCGCGACCGCTTCGGCTTCTCCAAAGTGCAATTCGGAGGCTCGCTAGGCAATCGCGATCGCCGCGACAAATAGCACCACTCGAATGGCGCCTAGTCGAGTAGCACGTGACGGAAGGCCAACGAATTTCGCAGCGGCGTCGCGCCTGTCCTATAATTCCTCCGCCGATGTCGTCAGCTCCCATCCCCGCAGCCGTTCCGAAACGCTCGATGCGAAGCCGCGCCCGCGATTTCTGGGCCCGCGTCACCGAAGGCCTCGAGATCGAGCAGCTCTGGGGACAATTCCGCGCCGAAGCCGAAGCGAGCTACGGTCTTTACTCGAAAGATGTGAATTGGGACGTAATCCGCAGCGAGAAGAAGAGGTGGAAGCGTCCGCTCCTCGCAGGATGGGCGCTGTTTCAGACGCTGCTGATGAAACTTTCGCCGGCGCGCCGAGTTCTATTGCTCGTCGCGATCGTGCTTCTTGTCGTCCAGCCCGAGATTCACACCGGCGAAGCACAAATCAGCTTCAGCCTAGGCGGACTGGGAGCGTTGATTCTATTTTTGCTCTTAGCACTCGAGCTTGCCGACCGCGTCACGATGAAACGCGATCTCGAAATCGCGCGCGAAATCCAACAGTGGCTCGTACCCAATGATCCACCGCATGTTCCAGGCGCCGACATCGCCTTTGCCACCCGCCCGCAGAACACGGTGGCCGGCGACTACTACGACGCGTTCACGCGCCCCGTCCCCGGAGGCGCCGCCGCGAACACCGGCCCTCTGATCATTGCAGTGGCCGATGTCGCCGGCAAGAGCGTCCCCGCTGCGCTGCTGATGGCTACTTTTCAAGCGAGCCTTCGCGCGCTCGCTGCAACGCCTGCCTCGCTCGACGAAATCGTCGCCGGCCTCGAACGCTACGCTCGCGCCCACAGCCTCGAAGGGCGCCGGTTCACCACCGCATTCATCGCCGAAATCGATCCCGCCACGCGAGAACTGCGCTACGTCAACGCTGGCCACAACGACCCGATCCTTCGCCGCGCCTCCGGCCAGATCGAACGGCTCTCGACAGGCGGACCGCCGCTCGGCCTCCCGCTCTTCACGCCGGAAGAAATTCCGTATCAATCAGGCCGCGACCAGCTTCAGCCCGGAGACCTTCTTTTCATTTTCACCGACGGCGTCGTCGAAGCCGTCAACCAATCGGAGGAGGAATATGGCGAGCGCCGGTTGCTTCCTTGTCTTCAGGCCGCGCCGGTGGAAAATTCCGCGGCAGACGTCCTGCGCCGCGTGATGTTCGACGTCAACTCCTTCGTCGGCCAGGTTCGCCAGCACGACGACATCACCTGCCTGGTCCTTCGCGTCACCGCCTAGCTTGAATCGCGCCGAATTGTTCGCGAAGTTACTCAACGCGAAACCTCCGAACTTCCCCCGCTCTCCGTTTTCCCGCATAATTTCCCTATGAACGTCATGAACGGCCGCCAACTCGCCGACCACATCTGCCGCACCCTGCGCGATCGCGGCCATCAGGCCTATCTCGCCGGCGGCTGCGTGCGCGATATCCTGCTCGGCCGCGAGCCGGTGGATTATGACGTCGCCACCGACGCCACGCCGGATCGCGTGCAGCAGCTGTTCCCCAACAGCCTCGCGGTGGGCGTGAAGTTCGGAGTCGTCATCGTCACCGAGGGTTCCACGCAAGTGGAAATCGCCACCTTCCGCTCCGACGTCGGCTATTCCGACGGACGCCATCCCGATCGTGTCGAATACGCCAGCTCGCCCGAAGAAGACATCAAGCGCCGCGACTTCACCATCAACGGCCTGATGCTCGACCCGTTCTCGAATGAAGTTCTCGATTTCGTCGGCGGCCAGAAGGATTTGCGCGCAGGAATCATTCGCGCCATTGGAAATCCCGAGGATCGCTTCCGCGAAGACAAGCTGCGCATGATTCGCGCCGTCCGGTTCGCCGCGCGTTTCCGCTATGCGATCGAAAGCGCCACGTTCATCGCGATCACCAAGCTCGCGCCGGATATTTTCCAGGTCTCCGCCGAACGCATCCGCGACGAGCTGACCAAAATCCTCACCGAAGGCGCCGCTCGCCGCGGCTTCGAGCTTCTCGACGAGACCCGGCTACTTCCCGAAATCCTGCCGGAAATCACGCGCATGAAAGGCGTTGAACAACCGCCGCAATTTCATCCCGAAGGTGACGTCTGGATTCACACTCTGATGATGCTTGAACAGCTCAAGGCGGGCTGTTCGCCGACGCTCGCCTGGGGCGTCCTGCTCCACGACGTCGGCAAGCCGCCTACCTTCACTCCACCCTCGGGACCCAACAGCCGCATCCGTTTCGACCACCATGTCGAAGTCGGCGCCAAAATGGCGGAAGAAATCTGCCGCCGCCTGCGCTTCTCGAATGACGACACGGCGCAGATCGTTGCGCTCGTCGCCAATCACCTGCGCTTCAAAGATGTCGCGCAAATGAAGCCCTCCACCCTCAAGCGCTTCGTGCGCCTCCATGATTTCGAGGAGCATCTTGAGTTGCACCGCCTCGATTGCCTCTCGAGCCACCGCGATCTCAGCGCCTATGATTTAGTCCAGCACTTCCTGGCGGAGACCCCGGCCGAACAGGTCCGCCCTCCCCGCCTCCTTACCGGCGAAGACCTCAAGGCTCTCGGCTACTCCCCAGGACCACGTTTCAAAGAAATTCTAGCTGCTCTCGAAGATGCTCAACTAAATGGTACAATCCGCAACCGGGAAGAAGCCCTCAGGCTCATTCGAGACAACTTTACGGCTTCACCCGGATGGACTTAACAACCCTGTTGTAAATAGGATACGGGCAGGCGGCCCGACGCTAGAGGGCCGGGCAGCTTGCAATTCAAGCTTTAGTCTGATAGACTCACTAAGACTTATAACGTTTAACGAAACCCTCGCAATCCTTTTTGCTTCTTCCTGCATCTAAACGACTACAGCGGCCGATAAGCCGCTGTGGGATTCATTCGGATTCATAGTTTTATAGGCTCAAAAGGGGGACACAGTGAGTAAACCAACTAGAGTGGTTCCGCAAGAGCTCCCCATCCTGCCGGTGCGCGACACGGTTCTCTTCCCGGGCGCGGTGATGCCGCTGCCGGTGGGCCGCGAAAGCTCCCTGGCGTTGCTGAATTCCTTGGACGGAACGGAGAAACTCCTCGGGGTCGTCGCGCAGCTCGATCCGCGCGTGGAGAATCCCGTCGGTTCCGATCTGCACAGCGTGGGAACTCTCGCAAAAGTACACAAAATGGTGCGCATGCCCAACGGAAACGTGGTCGCGTTTCTCGAAGGCCTCGACCGCATCCGCGTAGCGGAAGTAATCGGCTTGCAGCCGTTTATTCGTGCGCGCGTCGAAGCGCAGCCGGATCTCGAAGATCAAACCGACGCGGAACTGACCGCGCTGCAGCGCAATGTTCAGGAGCTGTTCCGCGAAGTGGTGGCCCGCTCGCCGCAGCTCTCCGACGATTTGCAAACGGAAGTGATGAACATCGACTCGCCCGGGCGATTGGCTGACTTTGTCTCTTCCACTTTGCCGTCGCTCAACACCATGGTCCGCCAGGAACTGCTGGAGACTTTCAGCGTCCGCAAACGCCTGGAGACCTTGATCAGCGAGCTGACCAAAGAACGCGAAGTGCTCGAACTCCGCAGCAAGATTCACGATCAGGTACAAGAACAGGTGAATCAGAGCCAGCGCGAGTTTCTGCTTCGCGAACAGATGAAGGCGATTCAGAAGGAACTTGGCGAATCCGATGACGGCCAGGCGGAAATCGAAGAGCTTCGCAAAAAAGTCGAAGAGTCCGGAATGTCCGAGGACGCCAAAAAGGAATGCGCCCGCGAACTGAAGCGGCTTGGCAAGATGACTCCGGCCTCGGCCGAATACATGGTCTCGCGAACGTACCTGGAATGGATGACCTCGCTGCCGTGGAATAAGACTTCCGGCACCGACGATATCAATATTCCCAAGGCCGAGGAGATCTTGAACGAAGATCACTACGACCTGGTCAAGGTGAAGGAGCGCATTCTCGACTATCTCGCGGTGAAGAAGCTGCAACCGGGCATGAAGGGTCCGATTCTCTGCTTCGTGGGACCTCCTGGCGTGGGCAAAACTTCGCTGGGAAAATCAATCGCGCGAGCGATGGGACGCAAGTTCGTCCGCATCTCTCTGGGCGGCATGCATGACGAAGCGGAAATCCGCGGACATCGGCGCACCTATATCGGCGCCTTGCCCGGCCAGATCATTCAGGGAATTCGCCGAGCGGAAACGTTGGATCCGGTTTTTATGCTGGACGAAGTTGACAAGCTCGGACGCGACTTCCGCGGTGATCCGGCGGCGGCCTTGATGGAAGTGCTCGACCCGGAACAGAACTCCACCTTCCGTGATCACTACCTGGATGTGCCTTTCGACCTTTCGAAGGTTCTCTGGGTGGCGACTGCGAACTGGATGGATCCAATTCCGGAGCCGTTGCGCGATCGCATGGAGATCATCGAACTCGCCGGTTACACCGAAGAGGAAAAGGTCCACATCGCGAAGCGCTTTCTGATTCCACGGCAGACCAAGGAACACGGTTTGGCCCTGGGCGAGCAGATCGAATTCACCGATGAGGCTTTGCACTACCTGATTCACAGCTATACGCGCGAAGCAGGCGTGCGCAACCTCGAACGCGAAATCGCAACGCTGGTCCGCAAGCAGGCGCGTCGCATCGCCGAGGGCAAGACGGAGAAACAAATCGTCACGCCCGAAGTGATTCGCGAGGCTCTCGGTCTCGAGAAAGTTCGCCTCGAGAAGGAAGTCGAAGAGCGCGTTCAGAAACCCGGCGTTTCGGTGGGCCTCGTCTGGACACCGGTCGGCGGAGACATCGTGTTCATCGAAGCCAGCAAGATGCGCGGCGGCAAGCAGTTCACCGTCACCGGGCATCTGGGCGAAGTGATGCAGGAGTCCACGCGCGCCGCCTTGACATGGGTGCGCGCGAACGCCGAGCGTTACGGCATCGATCCCGATTTCTTCCGTAAGATCGACTTGCACGTTCACGTTCCATCGGGCGCGATTCCGAAAGACGGCCCGTCCGCGGGCGTAGCGATGGTTACCGCTCTCGTCAGCTTGCTGACGGGACGGCCCGTCCGGCCGCGCGTAGCGATGACCGGTGAAATTTCGCTCTCCGGAATCGTGCTGCCCATCGGCGGCGTGAAGGAAAAGGTTCTGGGCGCGAAGCGTGCGGGAATTCGCGAGGTCATTCTCCCCTCGGAGAATGAACCCAACGTGAAGGAGGATTTGCAACCCGAGATGCTTGAGGGCGTGCAGGTCCACTTCGTCCGCACCGCTGAGGAAGCTCTCGAAATCGCGCTCGGCAAATTCGAGAGGCCCGTCCGGCCCGCAACCGGCGGCTTCCCGAAAGATCAACCCGCGGCAGGCCCAGTCCACTAAGGCCAGGCCCAACTCCGAAGCCGCATGTCAGCGGTTTCGCGTCGATAAGACGACAGCCCCAAAAAAGGCCCGGGAAAGCCAAGCCCCCGGGCCTTTTCTTAGTAGCGTAGGCTTCAGCCTGCGCCATCGGAGCAACGTGCTCCGACCTTCGTTGCTTGGCTTCCGCAACGCTTCGTTCTTTTCGACGTTGCTCTTTCTTCAATAGGGGCACGCATGCCGTGCCCGAACGCCTGAACACCACCGCTGCGCCACCCAGTGATCGCGTCCAAACACGTTCGTCCGCCTCGGAGGTTACCAATGGCTTCGCGCCGCTCCAGCCTCCAGTGGCACAGGCACTTCTGCCTGTGCGCCGTTATTTGCCCCAAGCACAAACGAGCTGCCCCGCTTCCCAATCAGTCCCGTCCTCCCATCCAAGCTTTCCTATTGCGACCAGCCCACGATTCAAGTACAGCTAAGACACTCGAATGCCCTACCGCCCCAGAGAACTCGTAATCCGCGCCCGCGAAGCAGCCTTCTTCCTCCTCGCCGCCCTCGACCGCGACGAAATGGTCCAGCGCTTCCTTGATATGTACGCCGCCGAATTCCGCCGCCCAGGCCGCGCCGATCAACCGGTCCATTACCGCGAACAACTTCAAACCATCCGCCGGGAAGCGATTCTTGCCATGACGCTGCGGGTGGAGGCCGCGCTTCCCACACGCCTGAAAGTGCAGGTCTCAGTGCGAAACGCGCGCACGAGTCCGGCGAAGAAAAAACGGAAGGGGAAAAAGACGGCAAAACAAAAGAAACCACGCAGCGCAGGACTCGAAATCGCGATCCCTCTGCTCGATCTTTTCCGCGAAGAATTCTTCGTCGCCCTCGGCCAGTCGCTCGATTGGTCCCAGGACGATGCCCAGCAATTCTGGCGCGACTATTCGCTCTACGAAAAACTCTCGGCCAAAGATCCCCGCGGCAACTCCCGCCAAGCCGCGAGCGGCAACGCGTCAGGCCCGTTCGTGGATCGCACTGCCATGCTCCTCGATCCATCCCTGATGGATCAGGCCCGCCGGGCAGCAGGCAAATTCCAACTCGAACTCAACAGCGCCGCCGACCGCGTCCTGCGCAAAGTCTTCTCCCGCCGCCGCGTCAACTAGTTCAGTAGCGTAGGCTTCAGCCTGCGTCACAGTAACCCAAGACCTCGATCACAAATGCTCGGCTTTCTCGCGCGAGCGTTCTTTGATTTTTAAACATTCCACAGTGTGCCAACGCAGCAGAAGTTCTCTCCCATCGCGCGATCTGGGTGGCAGCAACTTGCGGCGCAGGCAAAAGCCTACGCTACTGAAAACCAGCGCAGATTGAGGAAGGCTCGTTCACAAAACTAACTTTACGCCCTCGCTTCCAGCACGATATTAAACGGCGTCTCCGCCGCACGCCGCACCCGCGAAAACCCCGCCGCCTTCAATATCTTCGAAAGCCGCCCTTCCCCCGCCTGCGCCCCAAAGCGCCAACCCCACTTCCTGCGAAAGCGAAGCCGGGGTGCACAGCATTGTCGAAGCCGCGTAATAAACGCGCCCGATCGGATTGAGATGTTTCCAGCTTGTCGTGCGCAAAGGGCTCGACGATCATCCATGTCCCATCAAGTGCCATCGATTCTTTCACGTGCTTGGCCGCGCCTTCCGGATCACCATATCGTGCAGGCAATCGAAGA
>DATFSH010000050.1:0-65989 GCA_035262725.1 Candidatus Acidiferrales bacterium
CTCATTGTCCGCGCCATCAAAAAATAGACCTAAGACACTCTGGCCTCACCCAGTCCCGAGGGGATTCTGTTGCTTTGGTGGGACAGGTACTCTTGCCTGTCCTCTTCCGCTCGCCGCTCTAAATTTGTCCACGCACGAACGAAAGTAAGGCCGCACCTTGCAAATTCCGGGCGTTCTGCATACGCTCAAACCTCCCATGCCAAAATCGGATCGGCACACAATCACTATCGGCATCACCGGTGCGAGCGGCGCCATCTACGCGCAAACTTTGCTTCGCTTGCTCGACGCCGACAATCGCGTGAGCCGCGTATACCTCGTAACCACAGAAGCAGGCCTCCGCCTCCTCTCCACCGAACTCGACATCGTCGCCACTGACGCAAAAAAACTTCCTTCGCTTCTCACCGGCACGCCCGCAAAAAAAATCGAATATCTTCAGAATAAAGACATCGGCGCGACCATCGCTTCAGGCAGCGCCCTAGTAGATGCCATGGCGATCATCCCGTGCTCGGCGGGCGCCCTCGGCGCAATCGCCTCGGGGATCGCGAACGACCTCCTCACCAGAGCCGCAGACGTTTGCCTCAAAGAACGCCGCCCGCTGGCCCTCTGCCTGCGCGAAACCCCGCTCAACCGCATCCACCTCGAAAATATGGTTCGCGTCCACGACGCAGGCGCGACCGTGATGCCCGCCATGCCGGCTTTCTACTACGGCCCGAAAAAAATCGACGACCTGGTCGAACAGTTCGCCCACCGCGTTCTCGCTCAACTCGGCTTGCCCCAGGAAAAGCAATACCGCTGGAAGGGCGGCAAGCCTTGAGGCTATTCCAACAATCAATTGCGCCCGTCGCCGCGCCAACATACAATGTAGGTCGGTAGATTGGGATTTGAAGTTGCTGGAGGAGTAAGGTAAATGGCGCACCGTTCGCAGCGCACTCGAAAGGCCCAGGAGTAGATTGTTAATATACGGTAGCACGATTAAATCTCCGCGTAAGTAGCCCAAAATGAATAACATAACAATTTCTAATCGGCGGTAAATTGACCCCCCAAGACCAACCTTCAACGTCTGCCAGTCAACCCGCTTCTTCAATCGCGAAGAAAGGGCGGCTACGAATCGTGCTCGAAATGATCAAGTTCGAGCACAGCGTTTTTGCGCTGCCATTCGCGCTGGTCGGCGCGCTTCTCGCCGCGCGCGACGCAGGCCGTTTCCCGACGCTCTGGCAGATCTGCTGGATCATCGTCGCCATGGTCGGTGCGCGTTCCGCCGCGATGACCATGAATCGCATCGCCGACATCGAATACGATCGTCGCAACCCGCGCACAGCAATGCGCGCGTTGCCAACCGGCGAGCTTTCCATCGGCTTTGCCTGGGCGTTCACGCTTCTCGCTTCGGCGCTGCTCGTGGTTGCGGCGTGGCAATTGAATCCGCTGGCGCTGAAACTTTCTCCCTTCGCGCTCACAGTCCTGTTCTTCTACTCCTACACAAAACGCTTCACCACCTGGGCGCATTTCGTCCTCGGATTCTGCCTGGGCATGTCGCCCGCCGCTGCGTGGATTGCGATTCGCGGCTCGCTCGACTGGCGCATGCTGATTCTGTGTGCCGCAGTGACACTGTGGGTCGGCGGCTTCGATGTTCTTTACGCTTGCCAGGACATCGAGTTCGATAAGTCAGCGGGTCTCTACTCCATTCCGAAACGATTCGGAGTGGCAGGCGCATTGCTCATTGCGCGCGCGATGCACATCGTGATGGTCGGGCTGCTTGTGTGGCTGGCACGGAGCTTCGAGCTTGGCTGGCCGGCTTGGGCCGGCATCGCTGTGGTCGCAGCGCTGCTGATTTACGAGCATTCGCTTGTGAAACCGGACGATTTGAGCAAAATCAATGCTGCGTTTTTCACTGTGAATGGCTATATTAGTCTCTTATTTCTTTTGTTCTGGGGCGCGGCAACAGTTGTCGGGCCTCCCTGAGAATTCGAAATGCAGACGATGAGCGAACTCAAAATAACGGATGCGCGGCTTGAGCCGGTGGCCGCGAAGGTGCTCGCCGGCGAGCGCCTCAATATGGAAGACGGCGTCGCGCTCTACCAGTCGCACGATCTGCTTGCACTCGGCTGGCTCGGGAATCACGTCCGCGAAAAAAAGCACGGAAATATCTGCTACTACAACGTCAACCGGCATATCAATCCCACGAATGTTTGCGTGGCGCATTGCCGTCTCTGCGCTTTCGGCCGCTCGCCGGATGCGCCCGGCGCCTACACTTTTGCCCTCGACGAGATTTACAAGCGCGCCGCGGAAGGCGTCGGCGAAGGCGCCACGGAATTTCACATCGTCGGCGGCCTGCATCCCGATCTGCCGTTCGAGTATTACCTGGAACTGATTCGCGGCTTGAAGCAGCGCTTCCCCGGAGTGCACCTGAAAGCATTCACGATGGTGGAAGTGGGCTACTACGCGCGCATTTCGAAACTTTCCATCCGAGATACGCTTCTGGCTATGAAGAATGCGGGCGTGGATTCTCTGCCCGGCGGCGGAGCCGAGATTTTTCACCCGCGCGTCCGCAAGGTGATCTGCGATCACAAAGTAAGTGGCCAGATGTGGCTGCAAATCGCGCGAACCGCGCACGAGATCGGGCTGCGCTCAAATGCCACCATGCTCTACGGCCACATCGAAACAGCCGAAGAGCGCGTGGACCATCTGCTCCAGCTCCGCGACACGCAGGATAAGACGCATGGCTTCGTCACGTTCATTCCGCTGGCCTTTCATCCCGCGAACACGGCGCTCTCGCATCTGCCCGGCCCGACCGGAATTGATGATTTGAAAATGGTGGCCGTCTCTCGGCTGATGCTCGACAATTTCGATCACATCAAGGCCTACTGGGTGATGCTGACGCCGCGGATCGCCCAAGTGGCATTGCGATTTGGCGCAGACGATCTGGACGGCACCGTAGTCGAAGAAAAGATTTATCACGATGCCGGCGCGACCACACCCGAACACCTGACGCGCGCCGAACTCGAACGCCTGATTCGAGCCGCGGGCCGGGTTCCCGTCGAGCGCGACACTCGCTACAATCCAGTGGACCGTGTGAAAATGCCGTTTCCTCCCACGGTCGGCGCCGCACGCCGCGGCTCCGACGGGTTTATTCCCGAGACCTCGCTGACGCTGAACGTCTAGCACCGCTGCCGGGCCATGAAAAAACGCCTGCCGCTTGGCAAACTTCCAAAGACGATCCGGTCGAAAAGAAAAATTCTGCACCAGAGATTTTCATCGCAGCGAGCGATGAAAAACCCAACCACTTGAAGCAAAGTCCTGGACCATCCGGGCATCGTGCTCAATTCGATTCTCGGCGTGCTCGCGCATCTAGAACTCGGCCGAGCTTACGCGGTGCCGGGCGATAACGACAAAGCGCGCGCGGCCTACCAGGATTTCTTCGCGCTGTGGAAAGACGCCGACGCAGATACCCCTATTCTGAAGCAAGCCAAGACGGAGTACGCAAAGCTGCAGTGAATGAGATTGCTGAAGAGTGTGACAGCGAAGCTATCATGTGGACCCTTCGAAGCCGAGCTGGCTTCTCAGGGCAAGAAGATGCCGACCCAGATGTAGCCATCCTGAAGGAAGCCAAAGCGGAATACGCGAAAATTGCAGTAAATACCTCGAAGCCGAAATGGCTTATAAGGGCAAGAAGGCGCCGACCCGACATTCCCGTCGTGAAGCAAGCCAAAGCGGAGTGCGCGAAGCTGATGATGACATGCCTTGCCGCAGCTCTACTCTTGCTCTCGTTGCGCCACTAACACCACCTCAGAGTCGCGTACAGTCATCGTCACCGAAGCGGCCTCTACTGCAAACTGGATTCGCACGGAGGGCACGCCCGCCGGATAAAACGCACGGTCGCCGAGGTGAACGAGCGGACGCCCCATTGTCCCTTTGCGGGTCCACGTCAGCGGGCTGTACATGGATGACACACCTTCCCGCCGTTCCGCTGTGACGTCGATCCGCTGATTCGCGCTCAGACCGAAGACATATGTTCCGGCCAACAGGGGGATGTCGCTGTCGCCGAGGGGAACCGTGATGTCAGTGTCGGCGTCCCCCAAGGATTGCAAGAACTCGAAGACCGGGCGCGCCGCTTGGCCACCCAATTTTGCATGTGCGAGGAGGCTGATGCCGTGGGGGCCGCGAATGCGTTCCACGCGCGGATTGGAATTCACCATGGCTTTGACCACGTCCAATTGCCCAAGCATCGCGGCGGAAAACAATGAAGGGCGCGCGCCATTCGAGATCAGGTACACGGCAATCTCCCTGTTGCCCATGTGAGAGGCGGCACCGAGCGCCGACTCCCAATCTCCGAAACCCCAATCCCACGACGCCCGCGCGAGCGAGGGCCGCGCCTCTACCAATTGCTTCACTCTCTTCAGATCGAAGTGTGAGACGGTGACCATTTCGCGGATAAGCTCCGGTGGTTGCGTCGGAAAAAGATCCGTTACCGGGGCGCGATCCGAGGAGCCACCCTTCTCTGGAAATGGTGAATGGAATCCAATGCCGCCAAGGGGCAGCGCAGCCGAAGCCAATCCCAACAAACTTCGACGCGACCACAAATTTCGCACCGAACACCTCCCACGCTTGAAAGTCAGGGCGAGAGTGCGCCCGCCGTCCGTGGACGGCAAGCGAGTTTGTTGGAACTTTTTGCCAGGAAAAAGCTAGTTGCTATCTCGTCGGAATTCAGGGGGTTGGAATCTCTGGTAAGGGACTTCCACCAGAGTCTTTCACAATGCGCTGGGAAAACTCCTCACCGACCTTCCGAGCGGCTTCCGATTCGATGCTCAAAGGATCAAGCTCCGTGGTTGCGCGATCCAAACGCGTGACCCAGAGATGCGTTTGGCCCGGTAAACGAATCAGGTGAACGAGAATGCGCACTTGCGTCCCTTCTGTTTGCAGCTGCCCGAGCACGACGTACGCGGCATGAAGCGACGAGCCGATTGCAGTGAGATCCCGTTGGTCGCGGGGCAGGCCCAAGATATGCGCATTGCCGATTACGTCATAACGGCCGAGACTGAGCTTCGTGAGTTCCTCCACAACATTGTCCGTGAGCCCATCCCCCAAATGAATCATGCGCGGATCGCTCGTCTGATTGTCGAATCTCAGCACGGCGATTATCGGATGCCCATTCGAGGTTTGCTTTAACCGCACCCAGTATGCCGCAGTTACGATTCCCACTAACAAGACGATCGAAGCGCCGATCAAGGCTACCGCTACCGTTGATGGAAACCGGTTCTTCTTCGCGGGAGGTGCTTCGCTTAGCCCTGGAGTGGTGCCGTGAGGCGCGTCGCCTTCGGCCTGCTCAACGGGCGCAATGAATTGATAGCCGCGCTTGGGAAGAGTCCGAATATAGCGGGGGGCCGTCGAATAGTCATCGAGGGCCAGGCGAATTTGTCCAATGCAAAAGTTAAGCCCGCGATCGAAATCTACGAATGTCTCGGCGCTCCAAACTGCGCTACGTAGTTCTTCGCGAGATACTGTATGACCGGCGTGCAAAATAAGGCACGCAAGCACCTGTGCCGGTTGCGATTGCAAGCGGACGAGGATGCCCTCACGCCGAAGTTCTTTCGTGGAGAAGTCAAATTCAAAAAGGCCAAATCGAAATCGTCCTGAATGCGTCATTTTCTGAAGATTGTCGCACAAACAGGAGGCTGCGAATAGATTCCGCAGGGCTGTACCAGCACAGAAACATCCGAATCTACCGATTTATGATACCCGCGGGCAGGATGGCCGGGCGTGCAGCGCGATGGAGTTCGGGAACCCCCGCGTGACGCTGCGCGTTTACTTTGAATTTTCCGAGACGCCGAGGACTTGTACTTGAATGGAGCGGTCGCGCGGGCCGTCCAGTTCGGCAAGGATGATGGATTGCCAATAGCCGAGCGCAAGCTCGCCATCGCGGACCGGCACTGAGATTGTGTGGCCGAGAACCATGGCGCGGAGATGAGAATCGGCGTTCTGGCGATTGCACTCGGAGAGTTTGGGATCGTTGTGGCGCCAGTAGTCGATGCGGCCAACGAGGCGCTCGAGGAAACTCTTGATATCGTCGAGAAGAGCCTGCTGAAACTCGTTGATGAAAATTGCGGTGGTGGTGTGCAGCGATTGAACGAGAACGAATCCCGCTTTTAGCCCGTGTTTGTGCACCACCTCGTTCAGGTCTTTGGTGATGTTGATGAGCTCGAGGCGCTCGCGGGTCTTGTAGCAAATCGTCTCGAGGTACATTTGCAAGGCTGCTGCTTTGGGACGCACATCCGGTAGGGCAAGTGCCTTCTTAGCCGATGCGGTTTTCATCCTCAGGAGTCCTTGCTTCCTGTTCGCGTGGGCCACCAAAATTAGATGCCCGAGGCGTCTGTAAGTTGCACTGCCCGCATTATAGCGACGAGGCGGAAAGCTCGTCCATCGCTAAGATGCGGGTTAGAAGTTGAAACGATAACCGAGTATGACTTTGGCGATCAGGTGGTCAGTCGAGCCAGTGAGACCCACTCCGAGGCCGAAGTTGATTTCCCATTGCGGAGCGATGTTGAGGTCGATGGCGGGAAAAACCTGATGCTGCTGCTGGGATATCGGATCAAATCCCGTCACTGGGCCCACCGAGCCGTAGTATTCAAGGCCGCCGGCGATCTTGGGAGTGAAGTTATAGCTGAATTTGAAATTCGGAGAAAAGACGACTCCCCTATGAACGCTTTCGCCGTGAAACGAGCGGTCGAGCGTGGGGTTGATGGACCAATACCATCGTCCGACCTGTTGATCGACAATCGGGCGAATTTCCCAAGTCCACGTGTCGACGGAAAATTGCCTGCGTTGGTAGCCGATTTCATTCGAGAGACTGACTCCCACCGGCCAGTGCCATTTGGGCGGAACGCGAACGCGCGGCCGAATGTGGTCGCCGACCCAATCCCATCCCTGGCCCGAGCGCGCCGAAGTGAAAATATAAAATCCAGTCTCAAACCAGTCGGTCCATCCGTGGGTGATTTCGATTGTTTCGTGCAAAGCGTGGTTGGTGGGGAAAAGACCATTTACCATTTGCTTTGAACCGTCGATGGTGAAGTTGCTGTGCAATTCCACCATGGTGTGGCCGGGCTCGACCGTATCGTAGCCGTAGACTTGAATTTCGTAATTATCTTGCGCGGCGGCTGCCGGAGAGAAAAGAAGCCAGCCAAGTGCGGCAGCGAGAATCAGGAAGGGCCGTGAGCTCGGCATCGATAAATCTAAGCATGCGGATGCGCTTTGTCATACACATTCATGAGCTGCTGGATACTGGCCTGTGTGTAGCGCTGCGTGGTCGAGAGCGAGACGTGGCCGAGCAGTTCTTGAATCGCGCGCAAGTCGGCGCCGTCCGCGAGCAGGTGCGTGGCGAATGCGTGACGCAGCGAGTGAGGATGAAGGTCCCAATTCACGTCGGCCAGGCGCGAATATTTTTTCACAATCGCGCGAACGGAGCGGGCGCCGAGACGATCAGCATAGTGATTCAAAAATACTGCCTGGATCGCGGGATCAGTTCCGGGTTGGTTGAGAATTCCGTCGCGAACCGGCCAATACGCTTCCAGAGCAGCCTGTGCGCTGGAGCCGAATGGAACCACTCGTTCCTTGCGTCCCTTTCCGAGGACTCGAAGCATTTGACCGGCGCGGTCAATATCACCAAGGTTCAGCCCGATCAGTTCGCTGACGCGCAGTCCGGAGGCATATAGAAGCTCGAGAATTGCGCGATCGCGTTTCAACATGATCTTCGCGTCATCTTGTTGCTTCTTGCGGGGTCTGGCAGGACGTCTGTTTCTTGCGGCTGCGGGGTTGCCGCTCAGAATGTTATCGAGGAAGCCGTTCATCTCCTCCGCGGTGAGGACGTGCGGCACGCGCTTGGGGAGCTTCGGAGTGCTGACGAGCCTCGCCGGATTTTGCTTCACAACTCCTTCGCGCACGCAGAATTTGAAAAAGGTACGCAGGGCAGCCAGCTTTCTGGCTACGGAAGATTTCTCGAGTTTTTGATCGTAACTCCAGCCGACAAACTCACGGATCACGCGGTGATCGACGTGGGCGAGCGGCATGGTTTTCTCGCCGGGCGGTGTGAGGAACTGCATGAACTGGGTAATGTCGCGGCGATATTCGCGGATTGTGTTGGGCGAGGCGTTGCGTTCGTAGCGGAGGTACGCGATAAACTTATCGATATGCTGCTTCATCGACTTTCATCGAGTGGCGGCAAATGATTTGCCATATCGCAAAAGACGTGCATCGCTCTACACCGCCGTTTACGAAGCAACGCCGGAAGGCACGGCCGGAGGTACCGCTGGTGCGGACGGCGATGACGGCGGCGTGCCCAGCGATTCGAGCGGCGGAAGCGGTGCTTCGATTTCCCAGTCACAGCCTTCCTTGATACACGAGCGGAAATTGCCTTGCTTCGTGCGTTTCTCGACGATGAACGGCGCGCCGCATTTCGGGCACGGCTCGTTGATCGGCTCGTGCGGCGTGGTGAAATCGCAATCCGGGTAGCGGCTGCAGCCATAGAAAATACGGCCGCGTCCTCGTCCCCTGGCGGTGCCGCGGCGCACAAATTCGCCTTCGTTGCATTTCGGGCATTTGATGCCGAGCGTGATGGGGCGCGTGTACTTGCACTTCGGATATTTTTCGCAGCCGATGAATTCGCCAAAGCGTCCGTGCCGGCGCAGCAATTGGCTGTTGCAGGTGGGGCATTTTTCGTCGAGCGGAACATCCGGCTGGCGAGCCTTTTGAGTGCCCTGGACGAGGCGGCGCGTGGTCTTGCAATCCGGATAGCCCGTGCAAGCGAGGAACGTGCCGAAGCGGCCACGCTTGATGATCATTTCCTTGCCGCAGTTGTCGCAATACTGTGTGGTGGTTTCCGCGTCCGTCTGATCGCCCGGAACGTCCGCGAGATCGCGAATGAAATCGCATTTGGGATAGCGAGAGCAGCCGAGGAAGAATCCGTGGCGGCTGATGCGCTCGAGCAGTTCGCCCTGGCCGCACTTCTCGCATTTTTCACCGGTGGGGATGCCGGCCTTGTACGAATCCATTTGATCCGCGGCTTTGTCGAGATCCACTTCGAAGCGGTCCCAGAATTCCTTCACCGCGGCGCGCCAGCGGAGCTTGCCGTCTTCAATTTCGTCGAGCTCTTCTTCTAGGCGCGCGGTGAAGCCCACGTCGAAGATATCCTCGAAGGCTTTGACGAGAAGGCCGGTGACGCGCTCGCCAAGCAGAGTAGGCGTGAAGCGGCCCTGGTCTTTGTTGACGTACTCGCGTTCGACGATGGTGGAGATAATCGCTGCGTAGGTGGACGGCCGGCCGATGCCTTTTTCCTCGAGTTCCTTCACGAGCGTGGCTTCCGTGTAGCGCGGCGGCGGCTCAGTGAAATGCTGCTCGGGACGTATGGAGTCGAGGCGGAGCTGCTCGCCTTCGGTGACCTGCGGCAAAGAGTTTGCGGCGGAGTCGCCTTCGTCTTCTTTTTCTTCTTCGTCTTTCACGGCTTGGTAGGCGGCGAGATAGCCGTCAAATTTCTGTACCGAACCGGTGGCGCGGAAGGTGTAGCCGCTGGCGTCGACGTCAATCGTGGTTTGATCGAAGATTGCGGGAACCATCTGCGAGGCAACGCAGCGTTGCCAGATCATCTGGTAGAGCTTGAACATGGATTCGTCGAGATAGGGCTTCACGCTTTCGGGCGTGCGGGCCACATCGGTGGGACGGATTGCTTCGTGCGCTTCCTGCGCGTCCTTCTTCGATTTGAAGGAATTCGGCTTCTCCGGAAGATATTTTTCGCCGTATGCGGAACCGATGTGATCGCGGACCTGCGCGATTGCGTCAGCTGAAACTTTTACCGAATCCGTGCGCATATAGGTGATCAGCGCCACCGAGCCTTCTTCGCCGAGCTCGACGCCTTCATAGAGGCGCTGGGCGAGCATCATGGTGCGCTTGGCGGTATAGCGAAGGCGATTGTAGCCGGCCTGCTGAAGCTTCGAAGTGGTGAAGGGAGGCGGAGCGAAGCGGCGCTTTTCTTTTTGCGCGACGCTGGCGACCTGCCAGACGGCGTGCTCGACGGCCGCAAGGACGCGTTGCGCCTCGGCTTCGTTGGGAATTTCGATATCTTCGCCGTCGTACTTGATGAGCTTGGCTTCGAAGGCCGGCGGTTCGCCCGCGGCAAAAAGGGCGTGCATCGTCCAATATTCTTTGGGGACGAAGGCGCGGATTTCCTGCTCGCGCTCGACGATGAGGCGGAGGGCGACGGTCTGGACGCGCCCGGCGGAAAGGCCGCGGCGGACTTTGTTCCAGAGCAGTGGCGAAACCTTGTATCCGACGAGACGGTCGAGGACGCGGCGGGCCTGCTGCGCGTCGACGAGATTTTCGTTCACCTGCGACGGGTGCTCGAAGGCGGCGCGGATTGCTTTCGGCGTGATTTCATTGAACATCACGCGAAAGATTTTGGACGCGGAGGTGGCGGCGGGTTCCGCCTTCGGCGGCTTCACCACTAACTTTGCGACTTCCTTGGCCGTGACCTTTGCGTTTCCGTTGCCGTCTTCCGGTGTGGATTTGGTTTTCCTGGGTTTCTTTCCGTTAGACTCTTCGTCGACGGGCGGCTTGAAGGGCTTACTGAGCACGTGCGCGAGATGGGCGCAGATAGCTTCGCCTTCGCGGTCCGGGTCGCCGGCCAGGTAGACTGCATCGGCGGTCTGCGCCGCTTTGCGAAGTTCGTTGATCACCTTGATCTTGCCGGGGATCACCTGATAGGTGGGCTCAAAGATATTTTCGGCAGTGACCGCAATTGCCTTCGGCGCCGGTTTTTGGACTTTGGCTTTTGTGCCGTTTGCTTTCGATTTGCGTTTTTTCTTTGGTTTGCCGTTTTGCTCCCCGGGCAAAAGAATGCCGATGGTCTTCGTGGGAAGATCCATCACGTGGCCGTAAGAGGCTTTCACCGAATAACCCCGGCCTAAATATTTGTTGATCGTTTTCGCCTTGGCGGGCGATTCGACGATTACGAGTGATCGTGCCATCTGTCTCTAGGTTCCTCGTTCCTCGCGAAATCCAATTTCCACTAAAAAGCTGCGTCTCCGCCTGAACGGAGCGCCGTACCATCCTACCTGCTGTCCAGGAGAAGACTATACGAGGACTTTCAGGAATTGCTTTCCAGGTAACTGACGTACCACGCCTTTGAGCTCCAGGTCAAATAGGGTCGCCAGCACTTCGGACGACGTGAGCCCGGAAACCTCCATGACTTCGGCGATGTGGCGCGCCTGATCGACGTTGAGCAATTCATACAAAGTCCGCTCGGCCGGGACGAAACCTTCGTCTAGCAGCGCAGCTCTTTCTTCCGCTAAGGCTGATTCAACCGGCAGCAGTTCGGCGCGAACGGGCGTGGGCAGCTCTTCGATGATGTCCTCACAGCTCGTCACGAGCTTGGCGCCTTGTTTGATCAGCTGGTTCGGTCCGAAGCTGGTAGGCTGGGTCGCGTTGCCTGGAACGCCGAAGACCTCGCGGCCAAACTCCATAGCCAGCCGCGCGGTGATTAAGGATTCAGAATACCGCGCGCCTTCGACGACTACAACCCCCAGCGCGATTCCAGCGATAACGCGGTTGCGGATGGGGAAATTCTGAGGTGCTGGAAAGGTTCCCATCGGAAACTCGCTGATGATCGCGCCGCGCGATTGCATATCGGCAAAATTTTTTTTGTTTTGGGATAAATCACGTCCATTCCAGAGCCTAGGATCCCAATCGAAGCGCCGTTGGCCGAACTCACCGTGCCTTTATGGGCGCTGGAGTCGATTCCTCGAGCCATTCCGCTGGTGACGACGATTCTTCGATCGGCCAGGTCGCGGCCTAAACGCTCGGCCATTTGATTACCGTAGGGGGTGGGACGACGCGAACCAACGATCAGGTGTTTGTTTAGAAGCTCTATGTTTCCAAGCACATACAAGAGGGGTGACGGGTCATAGATCTCGCGGAGGCGCGACGGGTACTCGGGTTCGTCCCAAGTGAGAAGCTTGCAACCGGCCGCCTGCGCTGCAGCCAGTTCCTTTGCGGCATCGCTGAGGGGGCGGCGCGAATGGATAGCCTGGGCGACGGCAGCGGGGAGCTGGTGGCACTCCAGCTCCGTGAGCGAGGCGTTGAAGATCTCCTGTGGGCTGCCCATTTCGCGCAATAGCTTCCCGGCCATGCGCGCGCCGAGGCCTGGCGTGAGTGCCAACGCCAACCACCCCAAGTAATGATCGGAATCCATTCTCATAAGGAAGGCTCTGGCGCGAGGGTACCCAGCAGCGCGGGCTCATGTAAAGCAAGCAGTTGACCTTTGCGGCTACTACGGACGCCGCGCTCCGTAATTTCACGTCACAGGCAAGAGGTAGACGCTACATTGTGGGCAAGAACCTTAATATTGAGCGCCCCGCTCGATACGTCGTACGAACCTTCGCGAAGTTGGTCGCGCCTTCTAATGGATCGGATTCGAGGACCACCAGATCTGCATCCATGCCTTTGGCGATGCGGCCACGTCTGTCCGACTCGCCGAATCTTTCCGCCGGAGCAGTGGTGAGTGAAGCCAGGATTTGCATTGGAGTGAGCCCGGCCCGCGACATGAGGCTGTACTCGTTCGATGGATCGTAATCGGTCAGAAATCCCACGTCGGTGCCAAAAAGAATCTGCCCACCCATCCGCTGATAGCTGCCGACTTCATCGAGAATCCCGGGGAGATCGTCATCCGAGCCAAATAATTTCAGCGTGGGAATCAAAGTCATGTTGGCCGCTTTCATCTGCGTGAGATAAGAATTATTCCAGCCGCGCATGTCTTCGATGGAGTGCGCCAGCACGTCGACGTACGCCGCGAGGGCCACTTCCAATCCTGCGACATTCGAAGGATGCGTGAAAACGAGCTTGCCGTGCTTGTGAGCCTCTTCTGCGGCGGCGGTGGCGACGTCCACGAGCATGGGCTTCACCTTTCCCCGCTCAATCCAAGAGCCGGTGAAGAGCTTGATGATGTCTGCACCGCCTGCCAGGTCGTTGTCCACAACGCTAACCGCCGCAGCGGGTGTGGCCGGTTGGGGAATTATTTTTCGGACCTCGGGCGGCAGGTCATCCAGGTAGTAGGGGATTCCGTCGGGCGGATACAGGGGCACACCTGCTGTCAATATGCGAGGCCCTCTCACTTCACTTGAGGCAATGCGGTTGCGAATTGACACGGTGTTGGGAAGAAGCGAGCCGGTATCCACGACCGTCGTGAAGCCGTAGCGCACGAACATATCGAAGAGCTGTTGGGTTAGCCTTTCGGCAGGTTGCTTACCGGCATCGGTCCATTTCGGCTCGGTGAAATGTACGTGGCTGTTTTGAAAGGCGGCCGTAATTACGGCGCCCTTGCAATCGATTTGTTTAGCGCCGACAGGAATTTGGAGCGAGTTGGTCTTGCCAACCGCTTCAATCTTTTCGCCGCGAATCACGACCGTGCCATTGGAAATAGGCGGATCAGTTGGGGAGGTGTAGATTTTTGCGCCCACGAAAGCGAGGACGTCAGCGCCAGCCGAAGCGGCGGAGGAGGAATGTATCCGTACCATGGAAAACACGAAGATTAGACCGATGAACCCGATTGCGAGTGTTGGTCTTCTGCGGTTCATGCTTTCTTCCGATCGCTCGTCGATCGCCGGACTCTGCAAAGGATACGCCTTCAGCCAAAAAAAAGTTGCACGGCACAGTTCCGTTGCGCAACTTTGTGCTGATACTATCCGCGAGCGCGGACGATTGTTGATGGGTTCGGAGCGAGATATGAGCGTAAATTCCAAGATTTGTGCAACTTGGCTTATCGCGATTGTGATTTTCGGCTTTGCGCCTGCGATCGCAAAATGTCAATCTTCCACGAATAACGCGCCGCCGCAGCAGTCCGGAAAAAGCTCCGAGGTTCACACGCCGAAACCTGGTGGGCCGCCGCTTCAAGTGCTTGTGCCGAACGAGCCGTGGGCCTTCCGTTCCGATGGCAAGTGGCATCTCGTGTATGAGCTGCAGGTGACGAATCTAGGCAAGTGGGATTTCCTGCTCACCCGGCTTGATGCGGTGACTGGCGGTTCCGGAGTAAAGCCGATTGCGAGTTATTCAGGGACCGAATTGGCAGGAACGATCGACCGGACCGGGCAAACTGTTTCAGAGAAAGCGAAGATAGAGCCGGGGGCGTTTGCGATCATCTACGTGTGGCTCAATTTCGAGAGAAGTGAAGATGCACCGGCGAAAGTTGGCCATCGAATCACGATGAAGATCGGCGATTACCCGGAGGCGATTACGCTCGATGGTATCGCCGTTTCGACGGACCGAAAACCCATGGTAATAATAAGCTCGCCGCTGGCGGGAGAAAACTGGATCAACAACGTGATCATGGAGATTGGCGAGGGACTCTACGCGTTCTACGCGCACATGCAGCCCAGGCTCGCTTCGTGTGAAAGTCGGCGATAAAGCACATCGCGGTCAGGTGCTCGGACTCCTCGGGCAATTCGGGAAATTCCTCGGAACCGCACCTACACTTCCACATCTGCAACGGAAATTCGGAGCTCGGTTGTGAAGGGTTGCCATACGCTTTCGCGAGTTACGAACTCCAAGGCAAGGGCGACGGCTGGAAACCGTCCGATTCGCATGGAGCGCCGGTGAAACAGGAGATGGAAATTCCCAGCGAGGATGAGGTCATCCGGTTTCCGCAGCCGTGATTAACGGAGTTCTTCTGATTGCCGGTCACGAGTCGATTTGCGGCGCGCAGGTACCGTCAGCCACTTCCAAGGCCGCGTTGAGCGTTATGTTATATTGGGATTTAACGGAACGAGGACCACGTGAGCAAGCTTCGCATTTCAATCGTCGAATATCTGAACACGGCCCCGCTGGTGTGGGGATTTGCGGAAGGGCCGCTCGAGGGCAAATACGATCTTTCGTTCACCGTGCCATCGCAATGTGCGGAAGCGCTGCGCCGTGGCGAAGTGGACGTGGCCATCATTCCCGCAATCGAATACCAGCGCATGCAAAATGTAGTGGCGCTGCCGGACATGGCGGTGGCGGCAAAGGGTGAGGTCCGCAGCATCTTGGTTGTGTCTAAGCGGCCGATTGATATGGCGAAACGCATTGCGCTCGATTCGAGTTCGCGCAGTTCGGCGGCGCTGGTGAAACTGCTGGCCGCCGGGTACTGGGGAATCAAACCCGAATATGTGGAGGCAGCGCCCGATCCTTCCGAGATGCTCAAAGAAGCGGACGCCGCGCTTGTGATCGGCGATCCGGCGTTGCGCGTGGCGCTCAAAATGGAAGCGCTCGCGGCCAAGTTGCCGGGTGGCGGAGCCTGCTGCCAGGGCGACCCGGAAGATATGCCGGTGCCGGGGTTTGAAACGGTGTTCGTGTACGACGTGGCCTATCAGTGGCGCGAGATGACCGGCAAGCCGTGCGTGCTGGCCATCTGGGCCGGTCGGCGCGATGCGATTACGCACGAAGTGGTGGCGGATTTTCAAGCGTCGAAGCGATACGGAATGGAGCGCATACGCGAAATTTCTGAAGCCGCTTCCGTGAAGCTTGATCTACCCGCCAAAGCGCTCGAGCGATATCTGATCGACAACATTGACTTCAACCTCGACGCCGAAAATCTCGAAGGCCTGCGTCTATATTATGAAAAAGCTGCTTCAGCGAGATTAATTCCCCAAAATCGTCCCCTCGAATTCGTTAGTGAGTCCGCCCAATCCACCACGGCCCGTCGCGGAGCCTGAAGCGGTGGAACTTGTCGGCAAGCTGAGCAGGTTGCGCCGGTATCCTGTGAAAGGAATGGCGGGCGAGGATCTCGAAGCTGCTCATGTGACACATGCTGGCTTACTCGGCGATCGCGTTTACGCTTTCATTGACGCGCAGGGCCCGGCGAATTTTCCCTGGATGACTGCGCGCAAAGGGCGCGACATGATTTTGTTCCGCCCGCGTTTTTTGAACGCCCTGCCCGTCGAATCGTCGGAGATACTTTCGGCCAACTACGCCGTCGAGGTGACGACGCCGGAAGGAGAAACGCTGCGCGCCGGCGATCCGTCTCTTCGGCAGCTGCTTGAGAAGCGCTACCAGAAGACGCTTGAGTTCCGCCATTCCGAGCGCAGCATGATGGATCTGGCACCGATTTCTGTGTTCGGCCTCGCGACACTGCAGGCGCTGTCCGAGGAAACCGGAATCGAATTGAACCCGCTGCGATTCCGCGCGAATTTCTATGTCGAGTGGGCGACGGGCGAGCCGTTCTTCGAGGATAGCCTGGTGGGTCGCGAGCTGCGGATCGGCGAGGCTGTCGCGATTCGGATTGTGAAAAAGGATGGCCGCTGTGTCATGATTAATCTCGACCCGGATACTGCCGTGGCTTCGCCGCAGGTGCTGGAAACAGTGGCGCGCCGGCACGAAGGATGCCTGGGCGTGTATGCGGCAGTGCTGCGAGAGGGCGTGGTACGCACGAACGATGCGGTGTATCTGGCGTAGGTAAAGGCTGAGGCCGAAGCCGAGGAATTGAGTCGCCGATGAGAATCACACAAGAAGAAGCGCTCGAACTTTTTAATTCCGACGATCTGATCGGCGTCGGAATGGCGGCGGACGAAGTGCGCCGCAAGAAAACCGACCCGCGCGTGGCTACCTACCAGATCGACCGCAACATCAATTACACGAATTTCTGCACGGAGTATTGCTCCTTCTGCGCGTTTTACCGTCCGCTGGGCGCGAAAGACGGCTACATTCTCCCGCTCGAAACGATCTACGAAAAGATCCGGGAGATGATTGAGATTGGCGGCACGGGTGTCTTGATGCAGGGCGGATTGCATCCGGACCTTCGAGTCGAGTTTTACGAGAACATGCTGAGTTCGATCAAGCAGAAATTTCCGCAGGTGCACCTGCACTGTTTTTCAGCGCCGGAAATTCTGTGCATTGCCGAGGTTTCGGGGCTTTCGGTGCGCGATACGATCGCGCGCCTGCGCGATGCTGGACTCGACTCGATTCCGGGGGGTGGCGCGGAGATTCTCGACGACGAAATTCGCGCCCGCATCTCGCGGCTGAAGTGCCGGTCGGACGAATGGGAAGATATGCATCGCATCGCGCATTCGCTCGGGATGCGCACGACGGCGACAATGATGTTTGGATGCGGCGAGGATTATCGGCACCGGGTAAATCACCTGGAACGCTTGCGTAGGATTCAGGAAGATACGGGCGGATTTACCGCGTTTATTCCCTGGATCTTTGCGCCGGAAAACACTCCGCTGGGGAAGAAAATTCCTGAAGCGACCGCTTTCGATTACTTGAAGACGCTGGCCATCAGCCGGATGTACCTAGACAACATCGATCACATTCAGTCGAGCTGGCTCACACCGGGAATCAAGATCTGCCAGGTGGGATTGCAATTCGGCGCGGACGACGTGGGCAGCATTCTGATCGAAGAAAACGTGGTTTATGCGGCCGGTGTCCGCAATCGCACGAATGAAGCGGAACTGCGCCGGATCATTTCCGACGCCGGCTACATTCCCGCGCAGCGCGACACGCTCTATCGTTCCTACGTTTTGAAAAACGCCGCTTAGAGTTTCCAGTTGAAGCTAAGATTTGTCCCGCCGAATCCGGAGCTCGATTGAGATTTCCACGTCCTCGGGCAAGTCGAGCGGTTCGATTGGAATCAGCACGCCGTTCGCGAAGCGGGCGCGAATCCTTCGCGGTTCACTTTTCGAATTAGGCCTTGCGGCGGGCGGAGTTTCTGAAGCCTCACCGGCGCACGCAAATTTCGGCACGCCTGCCTGATCGAGCGCCACATTGGCCAGCGCGTCGGCGTCGCGGTTCAATTCGCGGCGGACGTGCTCGATCGCAAAATATCCGAGCTGCCTGGCCATTTTCGAGGCGCGTTCGTGCAGCGGCTTCAAATCGGCGCTTTTTACCTTGTAACGCCCCTGCATCTGGCGAACGAGCAATTCGGAATCGCTGCGGATTCGCAGAGAAGAGATGTCATGGTTCGTCGCATAGTCGAGCGCGGCAAGCAGCGCGTAGTACTCGGCGACGTTATTCGTTTCGCGGCCGATGTTTTTCGCGAGTTCCAGAATTACTTTGCCGCGGGGATCGCGAATAACGACGGCGTAGGAAGCCGGGCCCGGATTGCCGCGCGATGCTCCGTCAATATTCGCGATGTGAACTCCGGCGGGCGGCGCGGCAGCGGCTTGCGACTCGGAAAAAAGGTGCGCGCTCGATGGCGGCGGAGTCTTTGAAGAACGCTTCATTGGTGGCAGACGCTCCCGAGGGTGTGGCAGGCAATCAAGATTCCGGCGCTAATTTTCACCAGTGGAAGATGCGGCAGTTGCGCCCGACGCTTGCGGCTTGGGATCGTCGAACGGCGGCACCGCTGTGGGCTCGATGTAGTAGAGAATCCGAGTACACGTCTCGCAGTGAAATAGTTCCTCATTGTTCGCATTGCGCATCTTTTGCAACACATGAGGCCGGATCTGCATGCCGCAGAGCGAACACTTCTCATTGTCCACTTCGGCAAGCGCAACGCCGCCGTGCTTTCTCGCGATTCGTTCGTAGTGATCCAAGAGATCTTCAGGGACTTCCAATGTGACGCGCTTGCGGTCGGCTTCGACCAACGCCAGATCTTTTTCGGCCGCAGCTTTTTCTGACTCGATGGCGGCGCGCTGCGTGCGAACCGATCCCTCCACTTCCTTCAGCCGTTGCTCCGCGGCCTTGATGCGGCGATCGTACTCTTCGCTGGCCACCATTTGCTCGAGCAGGCGATCCTCGGCTTTCGAAATCTCCTCTTCAGCCATCTGCACTTCGTGCTGAAGGGCCTTATAGGCTTCGTTGGTCTTGATCTGCGCGGTCTGGTCGCGATACTTGCGGACGCGTTCCTTGTGCTGCTCGACGTCCAGCTCGTATTTCTTGCGGTCCTTAATCGTGGCCAGCTGCGCGGCTTTGCTCTGCTCGAGTTCGGCTTTCGCGGCAGTGATACGCGCATCGAGCTCGACGATTTTCTTCGGGAAAGCGGCTAGCCGGGCGCGAACATCGTTGAGCCGCACGTCCACGCTTTGTAGTTCGAGGAGGTTCTGGAGAACCTTTAGCACAGAACGCCATTCTAGCATATGCGCAGCGACGCTCGCAGAAACGCCAAAACGTGCGGCGGTGGCTCTACGTGAGGCTTGTTTTAATGAATGCGATCGAGCGGCGCCAGGATTCCAATTGTGCTTCCGCGTCGGCGGACGCGGTGCCGCCGAAAGAGTAGCGCGCATTGCGTAGATGAGGATTCCGCGAATCGCGAGGCGTGGTGGGCAAGAATGGATAGCGCAGCATGTGGCCGGCATCGGGATAGTGCAGGTGCTCCACGCAGTGCGAAAATCTGTTCCTTTTCAGGCGCGCGACGATTGCTTCGCTCATGTCTTCGGCTGGCCAAAGGTGATCGTCGCCGCTCGAAATGAGCATCAGCGGGCCACGAATCTGTTCCACCGGAATTGCGGCCGCCGCCACTGCTTTCGAATTTCGCAATCCGGCGCGAAAAAGTTCGCGAAACATGACTGGCCGCTTCAGCAGAGCCACAGGGATGGCGGACCGAAAGATAAATTGGCGAAGCGGCAGCGGGACGAAAGGAATCGCCGCACCGCCTTGCGTCCACGACGGAGGCAACTCACCGTTTTGTTTGTCGCGTCCACCAGCCGCCCAGACGACGCTGCTTGGCGCATAGGCCACCACGGCACGAATTTGCGGGAATCTGGAGCCAAGAAGCAGCGCAAGTTCAGCGCCGCGCGAAACGGCGAGGAGGCCGAGCCGCTGCGCGTCAACTTCCGGTTGTGCGTCAAGCCACCGGAACGCTGCTTCGAAGTATTCGAGGGGGATGTGATGAAGCCACGTAGGCAAAGGCGGCGTGCCGAAATATGCGAGCGCGAACGCAGCGAAACCGTGGTGCGCGAGGAGCGCAGCCTTGTCGAGATCGAAACCGCCGCCTGAACCGCTGAGAACGACGACCAAGGGGAGGAGATCGCTGGCCTTCGCTCCGGTTGGGAGAAATAGTCGGCCAACGGTTTGCATTCCGTTGGTTGCCGGTTCGCCCGGCACTTGCAAATCGCGCGTTTCAGTGCCGGGCGCCAGATAACTTCTTTCGAAACGCGCGGCGGCTACGACGCGCTCGGCGGATCGAACTTCCAGTGTCACTTTGTTCGCGATGACATTCTTTTTTACGAACGTCGCGCGGCCGGCTTCCTCCGCACTTTCGAGATTCATGGACCAGAACAGGCCCATCGGCGACACGCCGCGATAAGTGCCACTCAGCGGTTCCTGCGATGCGACATCGACCCTACCGGATGAATCGGCAGAGAAAGTAGCCCGAGAACTCCATGAGCGTCCGTGGTCGTCTTCGGTCGAGGCGTGAAGTGTCACAGTCTCGCGCGCCTTCAGGCCGAGAATTCGGATGCTCAATTCGTCGTCAATAAACGCCGTGGCGGGTGAGATTTCGAGGCGTACACCACTGGCGGCTGCCACTCTCGCGATGGAAGGCGTCGTCAAGGCCTTGATTTATAACATGCTTACGCGAGCCAAGAGCCAGCCGGATTGGTGAGTCTTTTTAGAGGCCTCTACCGTATTACGGCTATGATTGGCACCGCAGCATGGCGATGGGAGGGAGGCGTGGAGCTCGAGGCCGATGTTTCGCAGCTTCGGCGTGGCGACCTGGATGCGCTCTCGACGCTAGTATCGCGTTACCAGAACCGGTTATACCGCTTCCTGCTGCGGCTCGTGCGCGACCGTAGCGAAGCGGAGGATCTCTTTCAACAAACCTGGATTCACGTAGCGGAAAAAATCCGGCGCTTCGATCCGAATCGCAATTTCGACGCATGGCTATTCACGGTGGCGCGCAATCTGGCGATTGACCACCTTCGCCGCGTCCGGCCCTCGAGCTTGGATCAGCCGATCTCAGAAGGGGAATCCCAAGAGACTGCGCTCGACAGGTTGGCTGCACGCGACCCGGCGCCGCTCGATCGCATTCTCGAGCACGAGCGCGCGAGCCGCGTGGGAACTGCACTCGACGAATTGCCGTTCGCGTACAGGGAAGTGATGACGCTGCGATTCGAAGAGGAGATGAAGATCGAGGAGATCGCTCAGGTGCTCGGCATTCCGCTTTCCACCGTGAAATCCAGGCTGCGCCGTTCGCTTGAGCAGATACGCAACAGCCTGGAAACGCGCTACGCCGGGGAGAATTGGCGATGAGCGCATCGAGAGAACTATCGGTGACGGAGCACAACAAGATTCGCGCGATGCTGGCGCTGTCAGCCGCAGACGCGCTCGAGCCGAACGAAACGGAAGAAGTGTTGCAGCACGTCCGGGCATGCCCGCAATGTTCGGCTGAGATGGAACAATGGCAACTTTTGTCTCGCGGCCTGCGGCAGCTGCCGACGCCGCAACTATCGCCTGACTTGGTGCAAAGAACATGCGCGAGAGCCGAGGCGCGATTGATTGACGAACGCGAGCACGCATGGAACCGCCGCGTGATGATTTCCCTGGTGTTGTTGGCCTGGGCCCTGACGCTGATGAGCTGGCCTATCGTCCGGCTCGTGAGCAGCGGCCTGTTGAGCATGCTTGACCCGCGGCTGAATCAATCGTGGCTGGGATTTGCGGGATTCACTTCGCTCGTGTGGGTGACGGGCGGAATCGCAGCCGTTTTGCTGGCCAGTTATCAACGACGCGAAAGGACCCTGGCATGAGCCGCTTCACCGACGGACTAAAGATAGTTCCACGGACGGCGTGGGTCATAGCTTCCGTTTGCTATGTGGGGTTCGTCACGCTGGCGTTGACTGTGATGATCCCCGGCGATAACGAAATGAAGAACTGGCCATTCGACGGGAAGCTGGCCTTTGCTTTCGGTATTTTTCTTTTCGTCTACGCCTGGATTCTGCTGATTGGATATGTCTACGCGGATGCGAAGCGCCGCGGAATGCGCTATGCGATGTGGACTTGGCTTGCGGCTCTGATACCCAACGCCATCGGTATCATTCTCTATTTCATTCTGCGCGATCCGCTACCGCGGCCGTGCCCGGGTTGCTCGAGGCTGGTGAAATCCGGATTCGTTTTCTGCCCGCATTGTGGAACGGCCATGAAGCCCACCTGCCCCAACTGCGGTCGCGCTGTGGAGCACGGCTGGGCGAATTGTCCGGAGTGCGGTTCGAAGCTGCCGGCTGTGACGACGACTCCTCGCACGGCGTAGCAGCCTGCGACTCCCGCAAGACATCTCGCAACATATCCGCGGCATGCGGAGCCGTCTATAATAGCCACCGCTTTTCTTCAGGAGGACGGATGCCATACGTTCAGGTAACGTGGGTCGCAGGACGCACCCCGGAGCAAAACGCAAGCTTGCAGAACGCATCACCGAAGCGCTGATCGAAGACGGCCGTGCGAAGCGGGAAAATATCCAGGTGACGTTCGTTGATCTGCCGCCAACGGACTACGCCGAAGCGGCGTCATAGTGGCTGACCAGAAACGCACACCCTAGAAGGTCCAGTCAAGCCCGCAGTTTGAAATCAAGTTGCAGTTACTTACCCCATCCAATATCCTCACCGCCATTGGGTAATCGATAAGTCCGGTTTATCTCAGAGGCCGACCCTGGCAAAACGGTGGGAAAGCATTCTCGAGCGCTGGCAGGCCGCCGGATTTATCGACGCCGTCACCGCCGGAAAGATTCGCGCCTTCGAATCGGACCGGCCTGAGAACCAGGGCTCGCACTGGCCCACCATCCTGGCGATCAGCTTCGGTGGGCTCATGCTGGGCGCCGGCGTCCTGCTGTTCGTGGCCTCTCACTGGGATCAACTTTCCCCGGCGCAGCGGCTGGCTTCGGTAGTTCTGCTTGTCGCCGCTTTTCATCTGCTGGGCGCATTCACGGGTGATGATTTTCCGAATTTAGCGACGGTTTTTCACGCAGTAGGCACTGTCGCGCTGGGCGCCGGAATTTTTCTTGCCGCACAAATTTTCAATCTGAACGAAGGCTGGAGCGGAGGTGTGTTGCTGTGGGCGCTCGGCGCTGCCTTGGGCTGGGCCTTACATGCGTGACTGGGTTCAGGCCACATTTATCGCGCTCTTGGTTCCCTTGTGGCTGTCCGGAAAGTGGATGGATATCACGGAGGGAACCAGAGGCCGCGAAGCGATTCTCGTGGAGGGCTTGCTGATGTTGGCTCTCTCCTATCTAACACCTCGGGGGCTTGGCGAGTCATCGCCTTTGCGACGCGCTTTATCCTGGATCGGAGCGGTTGCGTTGCTACCGTGTGTTGCGTTCGTTGTGGCAGGCGATTTCGAGTTCGGAAATCTTCAGGAAATGCTGGCCGGTAAACAGCTATTGGGCTGGGCGGCAGCGATCGGGCTTCCGCTGCTCGTTGCGTTTTTATTGCGAGGTTCCGCAGCCTGGATGAATCTGCTCGCTTGCGGTTGGGTGTTGATCCTCGGCACCATGGACTACAGCTACCACGGCAGACGCCACACCGGCTTTTCGTATTTCTATAATGAAATCGCGCCTTTTCTATGGTGCCTGGTCGGCTCCGTTGGCTTAATTGCCTGGGGTTTGCGCGAGGGCCGCAAGGAAAGGATTAATTTCGGCGTAGCCGGATTTGGAATCACCATTCTTTGGTTTTATTTTTCCAGTGTGATGGACGAGCTTGGCCGCTCTGAAAGTCTGATCGGTTTTGGCGTGATATTTCTGCTGGGCGGATGGTTCCTCGAAAGGGCGCGCAGGAGACTCGTGGCCAATCTTCGCGAGGCGCCCCGATGAGCTCCCGCGCAAAGGGCCTTCTGCTGGGAGCATTGCACGTGACCCTCGTGCTCTGCCTCGGCGCCAAATTGCTGATTGACCGTCAGAGATATCCCAGGGTTTGGGCAGAAACGATTGCGTACGATCCAGATTCTCCCATCCGCGGCCGTTACCTCGCGGTTAGGCTGCAAATTGTGGACGAAGGAATTTATTCCACGCCGCCGGCAGGACCGCCAACACACAATCGCTGGATGGAAATCCGCAACGCGAAGCTCGGCGTGGAAAATGGCCGTCTCGTGGCGTTTCCGAGCAATGATTGGACGGGCATTCAGGTAGCGCGTTTGACGAGAGGAGACGAAACGGTCGTCGCCCTCGAAGAACCGGTAGACTTCTACATCCCCGAACATATTCCCGATCCAAGCCGTCGCTCACCGGGCGAGCGCCTTTGGGTAGAAGTAACGGTCCCACCCAAAGGAACGCCGCGTCCGATTCGATTGGGCGTCAAGAAAAATGACGTTCTCACGCCACTCAACATTGACTAAGGAGAGAAACGAGAACTAACCGGCTGCCAATAGTAACCGCGCCAATCGCACGTCATATTTGATTCAAGGTGCCGGCTGCACCTGCATCGTCTGATCAACCACCCAGTTCGAGCATCCGGGATTTTTGGCTGGCGAACATCTTGCCCTCACTTGAAAGCCTGACGCCGACGTTTCCACTTCATACGCATAGCCGTCGCGGCCGTCCCTCAGCATCGACATCGCACCCGCCGATTTCAATTCCTCGAGCGACCCATACGACCCATGCTCCGCCTGGTAGGCGCGTTCAGCCTGCGCAATCGCTAGCAGGTCGTTCTTCACGCCCACCACGCTGATCGTTTGCACGGGCGTCCCCGTCTCCGGCGATTGCATCTTTGAAAAGTACAACCTGTAAGCCAGCACAGAAATCAGCGCCACCACCAGAAGCCCGGCTACACTTCGCATCGTCACCTCGCACGGAAATCAAATCGACAAAGGATAATCCGAAGACAAGTCGAGGTTACGCCGGCCTGTACCCCGCCGCAATCAATCGCGAAGTAGCCTTTTCCTGTTGGTATACGTCTAAATCCCTGGTGGCACACAAAGGAACTCGCGCAGAAAGCTGCGGGAACAACCCTCCAGGCAAATTTGACAGCCGCAACGAGTGTCTACGATACTGGAGAATCTTCTCTCGGTTGCAAGCGGTTCTGATAACGGGCTTATTTTTACCGCAGCCTTTCCGCCTTGCGAGCATCGCGCGCAATAAATCCCTCGGGATGGGAGTCATCGGTTTATGAGGACTGGAAGTCGCTTCGCTATCGCCCTGCTGTTCGTCGCGGCACTAGCCGGATCGCTCGCGGCGCAGGAAAAGCAAAACCAACCGGAACAGGTCCGGCCGCCCAAGCTTGAATTCACCACGCACACCCTCGCCAATTGTTTGCAGGTGATTCTGCTCGAAGACCACGCCGCTCCTGTGATCAATCTGCAAGTCTGGTATCACGTAGGCGCAAAAGACGAGCAACCCGGCCATACCGGCTTCGCTCATCTCTTCGAGCACTTGATGTTCAAAGGCTCAGCGCACATTGGCCCCGACGAGCACTCCCGCATCATCGAAGCCGCCGGCGGGTTCGACAACGCCAGCACTTACGACGACTACACGAATTTCTTTGAGACCTTCCCCAGCAACTATCTCGAACGCGCTCTCTGGCTCGAAGCCGACCGCATGGGCAGCCTCAATGTGGACGAAGCGAATTTCAAATCCGAGCGCGAGGTGGTGAAAGAAGAGCGCCGCGTGCGCGTCGATAATCAGCCCTACGGCCTACTCGAAGAGGATCTCCGCGCCGCTGCGTTCACGGTCCACGGCTATCACCACACGGCGATTGGGAGCATGGTCGATCTCGACAAAGCCACGATCGAAGACGTGCGCGAATTCTTCAACACCTTCTACAAGCCGAACAATGCGACACTGATCGTCGTCGGCGATTTCAAATCTGGCGACGCGCTCGGCTGGGCCAAGAAATACTTCGAAGGAATTCCCGCTTCCGCACAACCGATTCCACGAATCGATAAACCTGAGCCCCCGCAGACCGCAGAACGCGTCATCAACAAATCCTATTCCAACACGCCGCTCCCGGCGGCCGTCATCGGCTACAAAATTCCCGCGCGTTACGCGCCCGATTCTTACTCCCTGGATTTGGCCTCCAACATCCTGGCCGGAGGCGAAAGCAGCCGCCTCTATCAGACGCTCGTCTACAAGGACCAAATCGCCGTGCAAGCCGCGGGCTTCGGCAATTTCACCGAGGATCCGAATCTGTTCTGGGCTTACGCGATCATGAATCAAGGGCACTCCGCTGAAGAAGGCCAGAAAGCTGTCGTCGCAGTTCTCGATGAACTTAAAACAAAGCCAGTCGAGGCGCGAGAGTTCGATAAAGCGGAGAACCAGGAAATTTCCGGATTCATCCTGGGCCGCAACACCGACGAGGAAAAAGCCGTCGCCCTCGGCGCGGCAGCGGTGATAGGCAAGGATCCCGATCTCGTCAATACCGAGCTCGGCCACTATCTGAAGCTCACTCCGGCGGATGTGCAGCGCGCGGCGGCGGAATATTTCGTGCCGCAACGCGCCACAGTTCTGCTTGTAAAGCCGGCGGCGCAGTGATGAAGCGCGCGCCTGCAGCGGAACGCATTCAAATTCGAGAATTCATTTCAGCAGCGACGATGAAGAGGTTCGCAGCGCGGCAATGGCTGATTTTATTTGTGTGGGCCAGTCTTACCGGCACTGCGCTGTTCGCTCAGCAGACATCTGCGCCGACCACAGAAAAGCATTCCGCCGCGCAGCAGGATCAAAAGGACCAAAAAGACGGCACGGGCGTCGTTCCGCCGGGCGTGAAACTCATGCCGCAGATGCCCAGCCCCGGCGCTCCTACGCCATATCACTTTCCTTCCGCCGCTACGAAAACTCTTCCGAATGGCCTGAAGGTTTTTGTCGTCAGCGACCGCCGCGAACCTTCCGTGGCAGCCAGACTCATCATTTTCTCGGCAGGAGGCATCGACGATCCAGCGGGAAGTCCCGGCGTGTCTCAAATGACCGCGAACCTGCTGACGCAGGGAACCAAGCGCCGCTCGGCTCAAGACATTGCGGACGCAATCGATTTTGTCGGCGGAGAGTTAAAGGCCCAGGCGGGCAAGGACGCTACCACCATCACACTCGACGTGGTCAAGAAAGATCTGAATCTCGGTCTCGACCTGATGTCGGACGTCGTCCTGCATTCGGCATTCAAGCCCGAGGAGCTCGACCGCCGCCGCGAGCAGCTTCTCTCCACTCTCTCCGTGCAATATTCGAATCCCGATTACCTCGCTTCACTCGCCTTTAATCATGTGGTGTACAGCGGTTCGCCCTATGGCTGGCCGATCGAAGGAACACCGGACACGGTGAAAAAGTTGAAGAGCGAGGATCTCGTCAAATTCCACGACGCGCACTACGCGCCCAACCAGGCATTCCTCGCCTTTGCAGGAGACATCTCGCCAGACGACGCTTTTGCCTTGGCGGAAAAATATTTTGGCGATTGGGCCAAAATCGATTTGCCCGCCGCAACGCCCCCAGTCCCCGCCGCAATCTCAGGCCAGCATATCTGGCTGATCGACAAGCCCGACGCTGTTCAAACCCAGATTCGCGTCGGCAAACTCGGCGTTCGGCGCGCCGATCCGGAGTTGATTCCCCTGCAAGTGACGAACAGGATTTTCGGCGGCGGATATAACAGCAGGCTGAACACCGAAGTTCGCGTCAAGAAGGGCCTCACCTACGGCGCATTTTCTTCTTTCACGCCGCGCCGCTACGCAGGCTCCTTTACCGCCGGCACCTTTACCCGCACGGCCGCAACCGTCGAAGCCACCAAGCTCGTAGTCGACCTCATGTCCCAGATGGCTACCGGCGATATCGCGCCGAAGGAGCTCGATGTCGCCCGCGATTACCTGGCAGGCGTTTATCCTATCGAAACCGAGACGGCCGAGCAGGTGGCGGATCGCGTTCTTACAGCCGCCGCTTTCGAATTGCCTGCGGATTACAACAGCACCTATCCCCAGCGTGTCCGCTCCGTCTTGCCGGATGATGCGAAGGCCAGCGCGCAGCGGTATTTCACGACCAAGGACCTCGACATTGTACTTGTCGGAAACGTCACCCAGTTTCGCGATGACCTGAAAAAAGAATTTCCCAGCGCGCAATTCATCGAAATTCCCTCGGACCAGCTGGATGCCACCCGGCCGGATCTTCGCAAGCCGGCCCCAGCCTCCGCCGCCGTCACCCCGGAAACGCTCGCGAGAGGGAAAGAAATTCTGCTCGCAGGCGCGAAAGCCGCGGGTGGCGATGCGCTCAAGTCAGTCAAGAGCCTCTCCTTGGACGAAAGCGGCAGCATGTTCAACCAGGGCAACGAAGCACCCATCAAAGTTTCCTGGCTCGTCTCTTATCCGGATCGCTCGCACGGCCAGGTGGATTCCCAAGGCATGACGATCATGCAGGTTTGCGATGGAAAATCAGCGTGGCTCCAGTTTCCCGATAAGCTTGTGGATGCAACGCGCTTTATCGCCGAATTCGAACGCGGAATCGCGATGTTCGGCGGCGGATGGGGCGCGTACCAGCGCGTTCTGGATGGCAAGCTTGCAGGGCGTTTTATAAGCGAAGAGGAAATCGACGGAAAGAAAACCGAAGCCGTTCAGCTGGAAGCGCCCTTCAATTCAGTAAAGCTGTACTTTGATCCCACCACCCATCTGCTGGCGGCCGCGCACTATCAGTCGGAAGGTCAGCACGGGATGGTGGACAACGACCAGCGCTGGGGCGACTACCGGACCCTGGATGGAAAGCAATTCGCATACACGACGACAATCTTTCGCGACGGCGCAAAATTCCTCGAATCCCACGTCGAAAAAGTCGGCGTCAATCCTAAAGTCGACGAATCACTATTCGTAAAGCCTGAGGCGCCTGCAGCGAAGTGATCCCATCTTATTTCAGCGCACGCTACTTCACGGCCTCCTACTTCACTGCCCTTTACTTCACCGTAAGTACCACCTTGCCGATATTCTTCCGCTCCTGGATGAACCGATGAGCCGCTGCGGCATCCGCCAGCGGGAACGACTTTCCAATCACCGGTTTGATTTTCCCCGACTCGTACATGCGAAAAAGCTCGTCGAGTTCCTTGCGCAGAAGCCCGCCGCGGGCCTGCAAGCGCCCGAGATTCACTCCAATCACCGCGAGATTCTCGCTCATCATTTTCAGCGGATGAAACCTCGGCGTTTCGAGAAGAGCTTTTGCTCCTCGCAACAGACTTCGCTTTCCATCCGGGCCCGCCGCGGCAGAGAAGCCGAACACTACCAGCCTTCCCGTCGGACCAAGGCACGCCTGGCTCTGCGCGAACGATTTTCCTCCAATCGGGTCCATCGCCATTTCGATCCCGTCCGGCACGAATTTCCGCACTGCTTGGACCACGTCGCCCTTCGTATAATCGATTGGATGGTCCACTCCAATCTTTCGCAGATATTCCTGTTTTGTGGGCCCCGCCGTGCCAAACGTCACCAGGCCGCGCGCCTTGGCCAATTGGATCGCTGCAATTCCCACTCCTCCGGCGGCTGTGTGCACCAGAATTCGATCGCCCGGCTGCAGGTTTCCCATCACGAACATGGAATGGTAGGCCGTCATATAGTTCACCGGGATTGCCGCACCCTCTTCAAACGACATTCCGGCCGGCAGCCGGTAAGCCAGCGACGCGGGAACCGCAACCCAGCCGGCGTAAGCGTTGAAATGAGGGAAGGCAGCCACAGCGTCGCCCGGTCGCAACGGCTCGCCTTGTTCCGCTGCCCGCTTTCCGCCTTCCGCCACCTTCTCCACCACGCCGGCGATTTCAATTCCCGGTACGAACGGCGGTTTCGGCGTGCCCGGATAAATCCCCATCCGCTGCAGGAGGTCCGCGAAGTTCACTCCCACGGCCTTCACGCGAATCAACACCTCGCCGGGCTTCGGCTGCGGGTCGGGCACTTCCTGCGATTCAAAAACTTCCGGTCGCCCGTACCGCCTTACGACCATTGCTCGCATCTAATCTCCTTCAAGCGATTTTCAGCGAATCTCGGCTGCCCTTGCAACCTCCGGGATGAAAAATCGGCCCCGGCTTTTCATTTGGGAATGTACGCATCCTATCTTAAACTGTTGGACTTTGCCTGACATGAAACCCACACTGACGCATAGAAGTTTGATTGCAGCATCCGCGGTCTTCCTGGCGGCGTTTGCAACCTCCGCCAGAGACGGAGCCGAAGTTCGTGTAAAGGGCCAGCATTCGAAGGTCAGTGAACCCACCGAAGCGCCTGCCATTCTCGCCACCATGCAATCCGAGCTTGATCGTTCCATGGCAGGCTATTCGAAGGCCGACCCGCCGGTTTACTTCATCAGCTATACGATCGCCGACCGCCAGTATGCCGAAGTATCCGGTTCGAATGGCGCGCTGCTTTCTAGCACCGAGAATCACGCCCGTTGGCTCGAAGTGCAGACCCGCGTGGGCAGCATCAAGCAGGACAACACGCACAAGCTCGGTGAGCGCCAGCCAAGTTGGACGAGCCCTGGAACCGCCACGATTCTTGCCGACGATTTGCCCGTTCTCTCACGAGAGATATGGCGTGAAACCGACAAGCAATACCGCGCCGCATCCCAGGCGTTGATCAAAGTGAAAACCAGCCAGCAGGTGCAGGTGCAAACCGCGGAAGGCGTGGCGCCCGATTTTTCTGCGGAAGCTCCGCGAACCTACACCGGGCCGCACGTCGAGATGCAGGTGGATCGGGCGCCGTGGGAAGCGCGTGTCCGGAAATATACGGCGGCGTTCGGCCAATCGCCTGCGGTTCTGAATTCCATCGTTACCTTCACCGCTCTGGCTGCCAATCAGTACGAAGTCACCAGCGAAGGATCCAAGATCGCCTTCGGCCAGATTCACTATCGCCTCGAACTCTACGTGCAAAGCAAAGCCCCCGACGGAATGGACATCAACCGCTACAACAATTTCGACTGGCTCACTCCCAAAGATGCTCCCGACGACAAGACCGTGCTCGAGCACATTCAGACCATGATTCAGGAAACCGAAGCGCTCGACAAAGCGCCGCTCGTCGATCCGTACGCGGGCCCCGCATTGCTCACCGGCCGCGCAGCCGCGGTTTTCTTTCATGAGGTTTTCGGGCATCGGTCCGAAGGATTCCGCCAGAAAGACATCAACGAAGGCCAGACCTTCACCAGCAAAGTCGGCGAACAGATTCTCCCGGATTTTCTCTCCATCAAGGACGATCCCACCGAATCGGTTTTCGGCGGCCAAATGCTGCTCGGAAATTATGCTTACGACGATGAAGGTGTGAAGGCGGAAAGCGTGCAACTCGTCGATCACGGCGTGCTCAAGACCTTTCTCATGTCCCGTTCGCCGCTCGTTGATATCCCCCATTCGAACGGCCATGGACGGCGCCAGCTAGGCTTTGTTCCTGTGGCGCGCCAGGGCAATCTGATCGTCTCCAGCACGAATGCTGTAACCAACGACCAGTTGCGCGCCAAGCTCATTGAGCTGGTGAAAGCGCAGGGCAAACCATTCGGCCTTCTGATTGACGATATCGCTGGCGGATTTACATTCACCGGCCGCGGACAGCCTCAGGCCTTCCAGGTGCTCCCGCTCGTGGTTTACAAAGTGTTTCCCGATGGCCGTCCCGACCAGCTTGTTCGTGGCGTGGACATCGTCGGCACGCCGCTCGTCTCGCTCACCAAAATCGTTGGCACCGGTGACAAGCCGGAAATTTTCAACGGTTACTGTGGCGCCGAATCCGGTTCGGTCCCGGTTTCCGCTGTGGCCCCCGCAATTCTGATTTCCGAAATGGAAGTACAAAAGAAAGAAACTTCCACGGATCGTCCTCCGATTCTGCCTCCGCCCGCCCACGATCCTGAATCACAGGGACATAAGCAGTGAGAAAGACCGCCACAGCAATCTCGCTTTGCGCGCTCGTATTCTCACTCCCGGCTTTCGCCGCTCACAAAAAATCCACGCCGGCCGCGATACCGGACGCAAGCACAGCGCAACCCGCTGCCACCCAACAGGCCTCTGACAACGACCAGACGCTTCGCGCCATGCACGATGAGATGGAGCGAAATCGCGCGCGCCTCCAGTTGCCCGGCGTCGAAAAACCGTTTTACCTCGAATACCGGCTTCTCGACGTCGACGTCCGCGCCGTCACCGCCTCCTTCGGCAATCTCGTCTCTTCCACCACCACGCGCAACCGTTTCATGAGCGTCGACGCCCGCATCGGCGACTACCACCTCGACAGCTCCAATTTCGTCAGCGAAGACGGCTTCCAAGGCTTCCTCGGTTCCACGGGCGAAGTGGGCATTGACCACGACTACAACTCCTTGCGCCAGGATCTCTGGCTCGCCACCGATCAAGCCTACAAAGAAGCCGCCACGCAATTGGCGCTGAAACAGGCATTCCTGCGCAGCCTCACGAAGCCTCCCGAGATCGACGACTTCTCCCAGGAGCGCGCCCTCGTCAAAATCGATCCCCGCGAATTGCCGGACTGGACTGCCCGCAAGTGGGAAGACGAAGCACGCGCCGCCTCGCTCGCGCTAAAGAGCTTCCCGCAACTCTACGGCACGCGCGTGAACTACTACTTCGTCTACACCACCTACTACCTGACCAACAGCGAAGGCACCGAGCTCCGCACCTCGAAAAGTCTCGCAGCAGTCGAAGCCGCCTTTGACACGCAAGCCGACGACGGCATGCCGCTCCACAACTATTACGCGATCTATGTTGCCAAGCCCGCCGACGTCCCCGATCCCGCCACCATTTCTAAAGGTCTCACGCAAGCCGGCTCGGAATTGGTGCAGCTTCGCGCTGCCCCGCTCGTTCCCGACTTCACCGGCCCTGTCCTTTTCGACTCCTCCGCCACAGGTTCCGTGCTCGCGCAGCTCATGGCTGCGTCTCTTTCCGGCGCGCGCTCTCCTCTTTCCATGATGTCAGCCTTCGACCAAATCATGGATCGCATGGGCGGCCGCAGCGAATGGACCGGCCGCGTAGGCACGCGCGTCCTGCCGTCAACCGTCTCGCTCGTGGACGATCCCACGATAGCCAATTACCAGAATGATCCGCTGCTCGGTCACTACGAGATTGACGACGAAGGCGTAAAAGGCCAGCGCGTTGAACTCGTGCAAAATGGCATCCTGAAAAATCTCCTGATGTCCCGCCGTCCCGGCCCCGAATTCCAGGCCTCCAACGGCCACGCGCGCTCGGCCATGCTTTCTGACACCAAGCCTCTCGCCAGCAATCTCATTTTCCAGTCCTCCGACGCATCGAGCGCCGCCGACCTGCGCAAAAAATTCATCGAAGCCTGCCGCCAGGACGGCCATGAATGGTGCATCGAAATAAAGCGCATGGATAATCCTGCGCTCTCCTCTCTCGGCCAGCAGGATTTCTCCGATTTTCTCGGCTCCATTGCAGGAGGCGTCGCCAGCGGCGAACGCATCCCCCTGCTCTATTACCGCGTCTACGTCGCCGACGGACGCGAGGAATTGGTCCGCGGAGGGCACATCGAAGGCCTCACTTTGCGCTCGCTGCGCAATATGGCCGCCATCGGCGACGATCTCGCCGTCTACGATTACATGCAGAATCCCGCGGCGGGTTTCGCCGGCACCGCTCTCGGTTCCTTCGGCGGAGCCCAGGGCGGAATCCCCAGCTCGATCGTCGCTCCGTCGCTGCTCCTAGAAGAAGTCGAAATCCGCGGATTCCATGGCGAACCGCGCCGCCTGCCGCTCGTTCCGCCGCCGGCTCTGAAATAACCCTCTGCGTGACTCTGCGTCACTCTGCGTGCCGCGCTCATCCTGGCGCTGTTTCCTCCGCGTCCCCGGCGTATAATCGCCCGGCGAATCTATAGCATCGCCTGACCCGCTCCGAATGACCCAACCTCTCGAACAAGCCACCCACGAAAAGCGCCTCGCCGCTCTCGCCTCCGTCGGCTCTGCCGTCGTGCTCGTCGGCCTGAAAATTTTCCTCAGCGTGATCACTGGCAGCCTCGGAATTTTGTCTGAGGCGCTGCACTCGATCCTCGACCTCATCGCCGCCGTGATCACCTTCTTTTCCGTTCGCGTCGCGGACAAGCCCGCTGACGCCGATCATCTCTACGGCCACGGAAAAGTGGAAAGTTTCTCCGCCTTCGTCGAAACCGCCCTGCTCATCATTACTGCGGTCTATATCATCTGGGAAGCCGTCCACCGCATCCTCTTCCATTCCACCCACATCCACCCCAGCCTGCTCGCCATCATCATTCTCGGCATCTGCATGATGGTTGATCTTATCCGCTCCCGCAGGCTCGCTCGCGTGGCGCGCCAATATCCCAGCGAAGCCCTCGAAGCCGATGCCCTCCATTTTTCCACCGACGTCTGGAGCACCTTCGTCGTCATTCTCGGCATCACCGCCGCCTGGATCGGCCTGAAATACAACATTCCCTGGCTCGGCACTCTGGATGCCTTCGCCGCCTTAGTGGTCGCCGGCGTCATCATCTGGATCGGCTCGCGCCTCGGCAAGAAAACGATCGACGCATTGCTCGATGTCGCTCCTAGCGGCCTGCAGCAGCAAATCACCGCCGCGGTTGCCAACACCGAAGGCGTCCTGCGCAGCGAGCGCGTTCGCGTCCGTCGCTCCGGCCAGCGCTATTTCGTGGATGTCACCATGAGCGTCCCCCGCACCGCCAGTCTTGAACAGGCTCACATCGCCAGTGACGCCGTCGAACAGCACATCGAGAAAATCGTGCCGGATGCGGACGTGGTCGTTCACGTCGAACCCCGCGCGCGCAGTGACGAAGATCTGTTCGAAACCGTTCGCGCCGTGGCCCAGCGCCGCGGCCTCGCCGTCCACGAGCTTTCCGCCCATCAGTTTGAGGGTCGCCTCTTTATCGAATTGCATCTGGAAGTGAACGAAAGCTCCAGCCTCCGCGAAGCGCATCGCAGCGCCACGGAACTCGAAGAAGACATCCGCCGCGCCACCGATCCTCGCGCTCGCGTGAATATCCACATTGAGCCGCTCGGCGCGCGCATCGCTGGCGCCGAAGAGATGAAAGGCCTCTCGCGCTCGGTTCAGGATTTTCTGAATTCACTTCAATCGGAATATCACGAGCTGCTCAACTGCCACGAGGTTCACGTTCGCAGTGTGGACCACAAAATTCTCGTTTCGTGCCATTGCGCGATGGACGGCGGCCTTCCCATCACCGAAGTTCACGACATTACGGCCGCGCTCGAAGACCGCGTGAAAGAGCGTTTCCCTCAGATTTTCCGCCTTACCATTCACCCGGAGCCGGTCGAAGAGAGCTGATTCCCACGAGCCGACGCGAATGGCTGCGCCGCCAACGCGATAATCGCCGGAAAACATTCCAGCACGTAGCGCGGCTCGGGCGCTTCCACGTATATCGAAAAGAAAATCGTGCGCACCAGAATAAAAATCACCAGCAGCGCCCAGCCCGGCCGGCCGCGCGCCAGCCACGTTCCCCACAGAGCCAGCGCCAGATAAAACGCATTGATCGCCACCAGCGCAATCGTCGCCAGCAAATCAGACCGATCCTTTTCCCATTCCTCTCCCAATGGCCACACCCGCGCCGACACCGGCAATAGCTCCACGCGCGGCGTGAACCAGATCACCAGCGTTCGCAAAAGAGGCACCTCGAGATACGTTCTCAGGGGATGCCGTTCGGTCCGCTCCCGCGCGATCTCGCGAAATTGGCTGTCAAGGCCTGGGTCCATCGTCAGGCTCTCGTTGTATGTTTCGAGAAGAGTCGTCACGCGCGTGCGCTCGTCGGCAGAATCGAATGCGCCGCTAGGAAGGTCATCCGCCGAAATCGGCTCGTCATTAACCTTCCACGTCACCCGGTACACGTCGCGAAAGCGCCACATCCACGTTCTTGTCCAATCGGTGAATCCCAGCGGCGTGTACTCGCCCGGCAATTCGCTGTAACGCGGCGCGAGAAATTGCACTGTGTGCAGCACCCGCCAGTTTCTCGCCGCCCAGGGCACGAGAGGCAGCACCAGGCCCAACCCCAACAACATTCCTGCTCGCATTAGCTTCGCCCAGCCGTGCGGCCGCCGCCATCTCACGCTCAATACCATCCCCGCCGAAATCAATAGCAGCGGTGTCTCTGGCCGCACCAGCGTTCCGAAACCCACCACGATTCCAGCCAGCAGCCACGGATTCGCGAAGAAACCATTCCCTGAAGCCGCTGCGCCGCCAAGCTGGCTCGTAGCCCACCGCCCAAGATCAGTCTTCAGCAGCACCAGAATCGCAATCGCGGTCAGAAAAGTGACGAGCGTTTCCGTCAGCACCACCGCCGGATAGTTCGCCGTAAAAGGACATAGCACCGCCAGCCACAGCCCCGCGATGAAAGTCCGCCCCCGCAATTCCGGCGCCGCCAGCCGCTCGGCAATCAACGCGATCAAGAAGCACCCTGCTACGTCCAGCACACACTGCGCCAGCATCACGGCTCGAGGCGCTTTCCCTGCAAACGCGAAAATCGCCGCCAGAAACGCCGGATAGCCCGGAACGCGCATATCCACCGCGGTCAGCTGCCCGTTTACCGGGAACCCGTACACTCCGTTCTTCAGCCAATTCCAGGCCAGCTCGATGTAGAATGGTGCATCCCCGGATTGCGTTGCGGGAAATTTCAGCACGAAATAAATCCTCAGCATCAGCCCCGTCAGTGCGGCAAAAGCGATGTGGGTGCGCATCTTAGTTGTGGGAGTCATTGACACGTTATTGACACGCGATTTGACACGCCGCCGGCGGACGGCTAGCTTGGATTGCCTGAATGCCTGAACGCAAGCCCATTTTCTACGATGAGCAGCGCCGCCGCTGGCGCCGCACTCGCCGCGTTTTGGAGCTTGCCGGCGCGTTTTTTACCATCGTTCTCGTCATTTTCGTCGTCAATCTGATTCGCAACCCCGATTTGCCGGATATTCTTCGCGCCGATACGCATGGCACTCTTCATGCGATTCGCGGCCGCCTGAAGCCCAAGTCCTCTCGCCCCGGCAGAAAGCACAAAGTCTCACAACTCGGCAAAATTCCTCAGAACTATGATCCCCTGCGCGCCGCATTCTACGTCAGTTGGGATTCCAACAGCCTCGCCTCTCTGCAATCTCACTATCACGACCTCGACCTCTTGCTCCCCGAAGCTCTCCACACCGTGTCCCCCAATGGCCAGCTGGACATTGACCAGGACCCCAAGCTCCTCACTTGGTTGCAGTCCATCAAAGCCAAGGGCGTCGAACTCCCCGTCATGTCCATGGTCAACAACTACGACGGTAAGGACTGGAAAATTGATGAGATGGCGGAAATGCTGTCGCGCCCGCCGTCGCGGGAAAAGCTCGTGAAAGCGCTCGTCGCCTTCGCGAATTCCGACCATGAACCCGGCCTTGTCGTAGATTTCGAGGAAGTCCCCAAGAATAGCCAGGAAGATTTCCAGCATTTCATTCATGAGCTCGCTCTCTCTCTCCACGCTGCCAACCTGAAATTGATGGTCGCCCTTCCCGCCGCCGACTGGACCTACGACTACAAGTACATCGGCTTCCAGGCGGATTCGATCATATTGATGAACTACGATTTTCATTGGCCTGCATCGCCACCCGGCCCCGTCGTCGCTCAGGACTGGTTTGTGCGCAACATCAACAACATCCTGAAGCTGGTCCCACCCGAAAAAATCGTGATGGGCATCGCGAACTATGGCTACGACTGGCCGGCCAAAACCAAAGCCAATCCCCATCCGGTGGCCCAGGCCGTCACTTTCCAGGAGGGAGCCAACACCGCGGTCGAATCGCAAACCGATATTGAATTCGATTCCGATTCCATGAGCCCGCACTTTTCCTATGAGGACGAGCACGACCTCGTCCACAACGTCTGGATGCTCGATGGCATCACCGCCTACAACCAGCTCCGCGCCTCAGAGCGCGCCCACGTGCAGGGCACGGCTCTTTGGCGCCTGGGCATGGAAGACCCCTCGCTCTGGTATATCTGGGACGCCACTCGCGCCGACGATGCAATCCGCAAGAAACTCGAGGACGTGCCGCCCGGCTACGATTTGATCCTCGAAGGCGAAGGCGACATCTGGCGCATCACTGCTACGCCGCAAAGCGGGCGCCGGACTTTTGACTACGACGCCGATACAGACTTGTTCGACGATGAAAACTTCACCAGTTATCCGCTCACCTGGCGCATCCAGCAGATGGGCGATATGCCCAAGAAGATCGCCCTCACTTTCGACGACGGTCCCGATCCCCGCTGGACCCCGCAGATTCTCAATATCCTGAAGCAGAAGAACGTTCCCGCAGGTTTTTTCGTGATTGGGGAATCGGCCAATGCGCAAACCGACCTGGTAAAGCGTGAATTCGCCCTCGGCAACGAGGTGGGTAACCACACATTCACCCATCCCGATTTTGAGACGATTACGAAGTCCCAGCTCCAGATCGAATTGAACCTCACCGAGTTGCTCCTCGAAAGCAGCCTGGGCGTGAAGACCTTGCTTTTCCGCCCGCCCTACGGAATCGATCACCAGCCGGAAACCGCCAGCGAAGTCCAGATGCTGCCCATACCGCAGGCGATGGGCTACATCATCGTCGGCGCGCGGATTGATCCCCACGATTGGGGCGAGCCCAACGGCGGTCTTCCGCCTCCCACGGACACGATTGTCCAGCGCGTGATGGCCGATGCCACAGCCGGGAAAGGAAACATCGTTTTGATGCACGACGGCGGCGGCGACCGTAGTCACACCGTCGAAGCTCTGCCGCGCGTGATTGATGGCCTCCGCGCCAAAGGCTTCGAATTCGTTTCTGTGCCCTCGCTTCTGAATCAGACGCGAGCGCAGGTGATGATGCCGCTTAGCCACGAGGAATGGCTGCTCGCGCGCGCCGATGCTTTCATCTTTGACGTGTTCCGCATCTTTCGCGCCGCCATCGGCTTTATCTTCATCACCGGAATCTTGCTGGTCAGCGGCCGCGCTCTGGTGATCGGCTTGCTCGCTTTGGTGGAAAAGCTTCGGCCGGCTCCTCCCGGCCATCCGGGTTACGAACCCACGGTCTCAGTTCTCATCCCCGCTTATAACGAAGAGGCGGTGATACTCGATACCCTTCGATCGGTACTCGCGTCGAACTATCCCAAGCTCGAGGTTCTTGTCATTGACGATGGTTCCACCGACCACTCCGCCGAATTGGTGCGCGAAAATTTTGGACGCGACCCGCGCGTCCATCTCCTTCTGCAGCCCAACCGCGGCAAGCCCACCGCTCTCAATCACGGGCTTGCCGAAGAGACTGGCGAAATCGTCGTCTCTATCGATGCCGATACGATTGTAGATCCCGATGCGATTCCGCTACTGGCCCGGCATTTCGCCGATCCCAACGTCGGCGCCGTTGCCGGCAACGTGAAGGTGATGAATCGTAATCGCTGGCTCACTCGCTGGCAGGCGCTTGAATACATCACCAGCCAGAATCTCGAGAAGCGCGCTTTCGATCTGTTGAATTGCATTCCCGTGGTGCCCGGCGCGGCCGGCGCGTGGCGCGCCGACGTTCTGAAAAGTCATGGTGGATTTTCAGGAGATACGGTTGCAGAAGATACCGACCTTACGCTCACGATTCGCCGCGAAGGCTGGAAGATTCTCTACGACGAAGACGCCATTGGCCGCACCGAAGTTCCCGAAACAGTCGAAGCCCTGATTCGCCAGCGCTTCCGCTGGACCTTTGGCACGCTGCAAGCTGTTTGGAAACACCGCGACGCGGTCGGCAAGCCCCGCTATGGCACTCTCGGTTGGGTCGCCATACCCAATATTTTTCTATTCCAGATTTTGCTCCCGTTGGTCTCGCCCGTAATCGATCTCTTGTTTTTAATTTCCATCGCTCTTTGGGGCTTGGCCCAGCTTCGCATCGCCCGCCTGCCCCAACTCTGGACCTCGCAGGACGTCGAACGCTCCCTGATTTTCTTCGCCATCTTCATGATGATCGATCTGCTCACCTGCGTAGTCGCCTTTGCCTTGGAGAAGAATGAGGATTGGTCCCTTCTCGCCCCGCTGATTCTCCAGCGCTTCTACTACCGCCAAATGATGTATGTCGTTCTCTTCCGGGCACTTAAAGAAGCCGTAAGCGGACGGCCAGTAGGCTGGCGCGGCGTAGAACCCCAAATGCCCGCTCCAGTCACCCAAGCATGACCTTTCCGGACGCCTGTTTTGAAAGCGCATCCGCGTATTCACCCAATGGTCGGTTCCACCAGTCCAATTGTTACGATTAGCCGAAATTTCTAATCGTAACACCGCGTTCAAAATTTCCCGTAAGTGCCAAGAAATAAGACTCTTAGAAAATTTCTAATCGTAATAAATCACCGTTTTTTGAAGTGCGGCTTGTCCTGAGCGCAGTCGATGGGCGGCTTGCCACCGCTTTGTGACGACCTGGCTTGCCGGGAGCTGTCTTGAAAGCAGGCTCGAAATCTTGCTCAAACCCGCGCCCTTCTGCTAGCATCCAACCAGCTAGTGGGCTGCATCCCGAAGTCCGGGAGCGGCACCGGAGGCGAAAATGAGTGTTGCACCTCGTGCGGGCAGCGGTAAAGTCACCGTGCCTGACATTCTCTCCCGCAAGTGTTTTCCCGGTTCTCCCGCAACAAAGAAAATCACGTTTCTAACGGCCTACGACTATCCCACCGCGCGCCTGCTCGACGAAGCCGGAGTTGATATGCTCCTCGTCGGCGATTCGCTGGGCATGGTCACTCTCGGCTACGACAGCACGCTGCCCGTCACACTCGATGAAATTCTTCACCACACGCGCGCCGTCCGCCGCGGCACGAAGCGCGCGCTGCTCGTCGCCGATATGCCCTTCGGCAGCTTCCACGTCTCGATCAACGAGTCGGTGCAGAACGCGATTCGCCTCGTGAAGGAAGCGGGCGCCGAAGCCGTGAAGATCGAAGGCGGCGAACGCCGTCTCGAACTAATCTCGCGCCTCGTCGAAGCCGAAATTCCTGTGATGGGTCACGTGGGCCTCACGCCCCAATCCATCAACGCCCTCGGCGGTTTTCACGTGCAGGGCAAGACGCCTGACGCGGCGAAGCAGCTCGAGCGCGACGCCCATGCCGTCGAAGCAGCCGGCGCGTTTTCCGTTGTTCTCGAATCCGTTCCCCGCGACCTCGCCGCGGAAATCACGCGCCAGCTCCGCATCCCCACGCTAGGCATCGGCGCGGGTCCCGATTGCGACGGACAGGTTCTCGTCTTCCACGATCTCATAGGACTCACCATGGGCCACAAGCCGAAATTTGCGCGCCAGTACGCGAACCTCTCAGCGGAAATCACACGCGCGGCTACCGAGTTCTGCAACGACGTCCAGAACGGCAGCTTCCCGTCGGACGCCGAGTCCTACCACTCGCCGGCCGAACTGCGCCAGCAACTGCTGGCCCGCCAGCGCACCTGATCGGCAGCCGCGATCACTTGGCGCCACACTTTTGCGATAGCTGGCCTTTTGCAGCGCCGCTCTTTTGGGGCGGCATCTTCGAGGCGTAAGATATCTTCATCAAACTTTCAAGGAGGTATCCGGATGAACCTCGAAGATTTCCGCCTTCTCTACGAATACAACTCCTGGGCCAATCGCCGCTCGCTCGACGCCTGTGCTGCTCTCACCAACGAGCAATTCACGCGCGATCTTGGCTCCAGTTTTCGCTCCATCCGCGACACGCTCTCGCATATTTGCGAAGTCGAATGGCTTTGGCTCGAGCGCTGGCATGGCCGCTCCGCAAATTCGATTCGCCCCGCCACCGATTTTCCTACTCTCGACTCGCTTCGCCACCGCTGGCAGGAGGTCGAGACCGCTCTCGTCGGCTATATCGACGCGCTGAAACCCGAAGACATCACGCGAATCGTCGAACACAAGACGACAAAAGGAGTTCCGCAGGCGGCTCCGCTCTGGCAGATGCTCCAGCACCTGGTGAATCACGGCACGTATCATCGCGGCCAGGCCGCCACAATGCTCCGCCAGTTGGGCGCCACGCCAAATTCCTCGGATCTGATTTTCTTCTATCGCGAACGCGCCGCGAAGGCTTCCGCCTGATGCCGTTCTCAGTTCTGAGTCGCATCTCCTCAATCTCCTCAGGCGAAAAATTCTGATGGAAATCGTCCGCACCGCTTCCTGGATGAAGCAGATTGGCCGCGCCGCACGCCAGGAAGACCGCGTCCTCGGGTTTGTGCCGACGATGGGCGCACTGCATAAGGGCCACGCGTCTCTCATCCAGGCCGCCAAGGCGCAATGCGCGCCCGTCGTGGTTTCGATCTTTGTGAATCCGAAACAATTCGGCCCCGCCGAGGATTTCCAGAAATATCCGCGCACGCTCGAATCCGATCGAGCCTTGCTCGAAAGTCTCGGCGTTGATTATTTGTTCGTTCCGCCCGTGGAAGAAATTTATCCGCAGGGATTTCGCACGCAGGTGAATGTGGAAGGCCTGAGCAATCGCCTGGAAGGGCGCTCGCGCCCCGGCCACTTTCAGGGCGTCGCCACGGTGGTTCTGAAACTTTTCGAGATTGTGCAGGCCCGCTTCGCCTACTTCGGTCGCAAGGACGCGCAACAATGCCGCGTCATCCAGCAGATGGCGAATGATCTGAACCTCGACACCGAGATCGTGGTGAGCCCCATCGTGCGCGAAGCGGACGGCCTGGCGCTCTCGTCGCGCAACGGATACCTGAGCGCCGACGATCGCCGCGCGGCGCTTGCGCTCTATCGTTCGCTCGAAGCCGTGAAGGCCGAAATCGGCGCCGGACAATGCGACGCGGCGCACCTGATCGCCACTGGCCGCCGCGTGCTCGATTCAGAACCAGGAGTGAAGACGGACTACATGGAAATTGTGGACGCGGAATCTCTTGAGCCTGTTACCGTGCTGCGCAACCGCTGCCTCGTACTGATCGCCGCGCGTGTAGGAAAGACGCGCCTGATCGACAACGCCTTGATCGAACCAGAAGCCGACGCCTTTCGGGCCACAATTTGATCGAGCTTCGATTCGGTTTGCTTCGGTAAAGCGATCACACGGATGCTCGTTGGCGCGGGAACTTCCAAGGGCTAAAGCCCTTTCGGATCGGTACGGCTTATGTCGCCCCTTAAGGGGCGACCCACAAATCATATGCCCGGAAGCGAGACTATTCTCCGCGAATCGCTGCCAGTACTTCGGCTGCGTGGCCTTTTGGCGTCACATTGTCCCAAATCTTGCGAATCACCCCGTCCTGGCCAATCCAATACGTCATGCGCACGATCCCGAGGAACGATTTGCCGAGGAAGCTTTTCATCCTTCGCGCGCCAAACGCTTCAATCACCTCAAATTCCGTATCGGCCAACAGAGGAAAATTCAGCTTGTGCTTCACCTTGAATTTCGTCTGCGCTTCCACCGAATCCGCGCTGCAGCCCAGAATCGCGGCATTTTCCGCTTCAAACTTCTTGATGGCGTCACGAAACTCGGACGCTTCGTTGATTCAACCGGGAGTATTCGCTTTAGGATAGAAAAACAGAATCACGTTCTTGTCGTGATATTCCCCAAGCGATATTTTCTGGCCTTCGTCCGCCGTCACCTGAAACGCCGGCGCCTTGTCGCCCTCTTTCAGCACTTTCGATGTCTCCGCTTTCGTCGCCATCACACCCTACGCTTCCGCGAGCACGCGTTTTAGAATTTCATTCACGATTTGCGGGTTGGCCTGCCCGCGCGTTTCTTTCATCACCTGGCCTACAAAAAACTTGAACACGCCCTGATTGCCCGATTTGTATTTCGCCACGTTCTCGGGGTTTTTTGTCACCACCTGCCGAGCGACCGTCTCGATCGATCCCGCGTCTGAAATTTGCGCCAGGCCTTCCGAGGCTATAATCTCTTCCGCGCTCTTGCCGGTTTCAAACATCTTCTCGAATACTTTCTTCCCGCTCGCCGCTGTAATCTCGCCGCCTTCCACCTTCTTCAGAAGTCTGGCCAGCGCCGCCGGTTTCACCGGGCACTCAGCTATGTCCTCCCCAGCATCCTTCAATCGCCGCAGCAGTTCCACTGAAATCCAACTCGAAGCGGCCTTCGCTCCTGCCCCGGCTCGCACCGCCGCCTCGAAATAATCCGCCAGCGCGCTTTCCGCCGTCAGCACCCCGGCGTCATAGGCAGCGATTCCGTACGTTCCCACAAATCGGACCACTTTTGCCGCTGGCAATTCCGGCATCCCGCGGCGCACCTCCGCGACGAGTGAGTCAGACGCAGTCACCGGAAGCAAATCCGGATCGGGGAAATAGCGGTAATCATGCGCAAATTCCTTCGAGCGCATGGATTCTGTCCGCCCGCCCGCCACGTTCCAAAGCCGCGTCTCCTGCTTCACCGTGCCGCCCGATTCCAGCACTCCGATTTGACGTTCGATTTCGAATTCCAGCGCGTGCGACAAATACCGGAACGAATTCAGATTCTTCACTTCCACTTTCGTGCCGAATTTCGCGTCGCCCCGCAAACGCACGCTTACGTTGGCATCACAGCGCAAGGAGCCTTCTTCCATGTTGCAATCGCTCACGCCCGTGTACTCCAGCACCTGCTTTAACGTGTTCAAATACTGATACGCTTCTGCGGGCGTGCGAATATCAGGCTCCGACACAATTTCTACCAGCGGCACGCCGCCCCGGTTGAAATCGATATAGCTCCATTTGTCGGAATCCGGGAACCCCTCGTGCAGATTTTTCGCCGCGTCCTCTTCCATATGCAGGCGCGTGATCCCGATTTTCTTCGCCCGGCCATCCACCTCGATTTCAAGCGCGCCCCCGGTGGCCAGAGGCAGCTCGTACATCGAAATCTGGTAGCCCTTGGGCAGATCCGGATAAAAATAATTCTTGCGCGCAAACCGCGACCGCTCATGAATCCGCGCTTCGAGCGCCAGCGACGCCCGCAGCGCCAGCTCCACCGCCTTGCGGTTCAGCACCGGCAGCGCGCCGGGCAAACCCAGGCACACGGGACACGTATTCTTGTTCGGCGCGTCTCCAAACTGCGTGGAGCATCCGCAGAACGCTTTCGTCCGTGTCTTGAGCTGCGCGTGTACTTCGAGTCCGATGACCGGCTCGTAGCGGGCCATCGCCTCGGGGCTCACGCGCATCTCTTGTGCGATTCGTGCCATAAAAAGGAATGACGAGCCCACGATTATAGCATTCGAACCGCGCCGCCCTTATCCCGCCCGGACAAATTGGCCGCTAACAATTTTGTAAGGCCAGCCGCTCTGGCCTTTGCGCCCAACTTCTCAGCAAAAGCCTCGATGCTAGCCACCGCCCCACACGTACTTCATGCCCAGCCGGAAATTGCGTCCCAGCGCCGGATAGCCCACGGCCGTCTGGTATTTCCGATCGAACAGATTTTCGACCCGCGCCGTCACCGAAAGTCCATAGTGTACAGGCAAGATCGCTGCCGTGTCCCATCGCACCCAGGCTGGATCGCTCGTAATCCCCAGACCGGTGAAGTCGCTATCCGTTGCGCGTCCCACATAAGTTCCCGCCACCATCCAGTTCATCTGCCGCCATCTTACGTTCATTACAAGGTTCGCCGAATGCAGCGGGCGATGAAATAATCGATTGCCCGGCTGCAAGACCGGATCGGTGGCGTTCGGCGAAGCGATCACGAGTGAGTCGTCGTAGGTGTAGTTACCGGCGAAGCGCAGCCAGTTTGTCACTTTCGCTTCGAAAGCGGCATTCGCACCATACGCCCTCGCCTTGTCGGTATTGAAAAATGCTCCGGTGCCGAAGGGACAGGTAGGCGTCGGCGTTAAATCCTCGCTCAAGCTCACAATATCGTGGAACTCGTTATGAAAATACGTTACTGAGAGTTTCAGCCGGTCCGACGCGAGCATCTGTTCGATCCCCGCATCCACGGTTGTACTACGCTCCGGACGCAGATCCGGATTGCCGGGAAAGCAGGGATCCTGCTCGAACGACTGAACGAAAGTCGGCTCTTTGATTCCCAGCCCATAGGACGCGCGCAGCCGCGTCGAACCCCAAAAATCGTGGCCGTATCGCGCGGCATATGATACTCCTGTGCGCGGCACCACTTTTGTTCCGAAGCTCGCGTTATTTTCCGCGCGCCCGCCGGCCGTCACCAGCACGCGTCGCCAGAATTGATATCGCCCTTCGATGTAACCCGCCTGGTTATTCCGTCGGACGTGAGGCGGGCCACCCGGCTCGCCGTTCTCCACTTCGTACGCGTATCCCAGCGTCACGCCTCCGCGCGCTGCCACGTAACTCGCCTGCGCGTCCAAACCCGTCCGGTAAAATCGGTTGAGGGAGGTAAATCCAAAGTCGGTATCGAGAATTGTCTGACGAATATACGCGTCGGTTCCCATCAGGCGATATTTCCAATGTGGCCCGTGCGCGTATTCCCAGATGAGGCTCGCAAAAAAATTGTGCTGGTTGATATGGTTGGTCGGCGTCGGCGCGAACGTCTGCCCTGGCGATCCTCCATCATTCGAATCATTTCGCAGCGTGGCGTGAATCTGATTGTTCTCGCCGAATTTGTATCCAAAGGCTCCCGAAAGCGCCGTATTGCGAAAGTAGTCGTTCTGTCCCTGGCCTCCCGTTGAAAAGTAGGAAGCCGATGCTGAGTAGTCAAACTTCCCCAGAATTCCGCTCAAGCTTCCGCCACCGTTTGCAGTGCCAAATGTGCCGCCGTCGGCAAACACGGTTACGATCGGAATTGTCGTCGTCCCGCGATGCGTGAAAAGCTCCACCGTTCCCGTCATCGCATCCGATCCATACAGTGCGCTGGACGCGCCGTGCACGACTTCGATTTTGTCCAGATTGCCGAGATCGAATCCTTCTAGATCAATGTCGCCGCCGGGCTGGTTTGCCGGAGCGCCGTCGATCAGCACTTTCGTGAAGTTTGAATTTCCCCCGTCGAGAAACATCGTGGTGATTCCGCCGTATGCGCCTTCTTGCGCCACGTTGATTCCACCAGACATCATCAACATCGGCGCTAGCCACAATTCCTGCCGATCGCTGATGTCTTCGTGCGAAATCACATCCACCGGAAAAGGGGATTTGTCGGCTTCGATCGGAATCGTCGTTGCGGACACGACGACGGTGGACGATTCCTGCCTCAGCGCGAGTCGAACGTCCCATGTTTCCGTACTGCCGGCCGTCAGCGCGAACTCTCGCTGTTGGCGTTCGAACGACCGATCGTTGATCGTCACGCGATAATGTCCCGGAGCAAGCCTCAGGACGAATTTTCCATCAGGACCGCTCCGCGTGGTGACCGGTGATGCCGGAGTCGCGGAATCCGTGGGCTCCGCAATGACTTGCGCAGCAGACACGACCGCGTCACTCGGATCAGTTAGCGTCCCTGTAATCGTTGCGTTGTGGGCGGAATTCGATTGGGCTTGCGTGTGCGTGGGAACGGCGAAAAGGAATACGATAAGACTTCCTACTGCAATGGCCAAAAAACGCGCCAGTCTCATTTTTCCTCCTCTCCCTCTCGCGCAGGAGTTGAAGGTTGTCCAGACGCGCGCGGCCAATTGACTGCGTGGTGCGGTCGCTTCCGGATTGAGGCTCCGCAGGTCTCCTGGCTTGGCGCTTCACTTCGCGCGGCCTTCCCACGCCGGAACCGAATCTCGCGATTCAGCCTCCGGCGCAGTGGCTCGCGCCGAAAATCTGCGTCTTACAGTCGCGCGGCGGCGACGGTTTTGCACCGTCTTCCCTTGCGCGGAGTCTCTCGTGATTGTTTACAGCGCCGCAAAATCAATTCGGCGCCGCGTAAAGCAGCACAAGCGTCACATCGTGCGATAACGCCCCAAACCAAAATTCGCCAATCTCATTCCATCGCAGACGTAGGGGCGGGTCTCAGACCAGCCCGCGACCAATTCACGCAGCATTTCCTGCGACTCAATGGCTTCCCCTTAAAATCACCCTCGGCCGACCCGTAACTTTCAGTTCCACCTCGAGCGGCGCCTCGAAAACTTCTTCCAGCAGATCGCGCTGGTACACTTGCGCGGGCGTTCCAATTCGCAGGGGCTTGCCCTTCTGCAGCAGCACAATGCGGTCGGAAAATTCCGCGGCCAGATTCAATTCGTGCGTCACCACCACGACGGTGTAGCGATTCTCATCCGCCAGCTTGCGCAAACGCCGCAGCAATTCCACCTTGCCGCCGATATCGAGGTGCTGCGTCGGCTCATCGAGCAGCAACAGCGCAGGCTGCTGCGAGAGAGCGCGCGCCAGAATCACGCGCTGTTTTTCCCCGCCCGAAAGCTGCTCCATCCAGCGGTCGCGCAAAGCGTACGCGCCCACTTGCGCGAGCGCGTTGCCCGCCATCAGGCAGTCTTCATCCGATTCGAATCGCAGCCGCCGGCCATACGGATAGCGGCCCTGCAGCACGTATTCCCACACGCGCAGCGGAAACAGCAGCTCGCTTTCCTGTTGCACCAGCGCGATTTTCTGCGCGCGCGTGCGCAAATCGAGGCCGCCCACTTCGGCTCCGTCCACCTCGACGCGCCCAGACAAAGGCTTGGTCACGCCCGCGAGCAGTTTCAGCAGCGTGGATTTTCCGCTCGCATTGGGGCCGAGAATTGCAATCAGCTCGCGTTGTTGCGCCTCGAATGTGACCGGGCCCAGAATAAATTTTGGCGCGGAGCGATCCGTGGCGGAATATGCGTAGCTGACTTGTTCAACTTTGAGGCGCGGGCGCGGATCTGTGTGGAACGGACGCGAGTGCGTCTGCGCGTTGCGTGGCATTCCGCTTCCCGCTGTTGCGCTCATCGAACTTTCCGCCGCATCAGGTAAATAAACACCGGCGCTCCAGCCAGAGCAGTCATTGCGCCTACCGGCAATTCAGTGGGAGCCACCACCGTACGCGCGAGAGTGTCTGCAATCACGATTGCAATCGCGCCGCCCAGAGCGGAGGCGGGAATCAGCAGCCGGTAATCTGTGCCAAACATCATGCGCATCACGTGCGGCACCAGCAATCCCACGTATCCAATCGCACCGCTCACCGAAACGGCGAGGCCGGTGAGCAGCGACGCGCCGATGTAGACTACGAGCTTTACGCGCTTCACGTTCACGCCAAGATGCCGCGCTTCCTGCTCGCCCGTTAGAATCAAATTCAGATCCGACGACGTGGTGTAAATCGAACCGAGCACCACGAGCAAGATAAAATAGAGCCAGCGCAGATCGATCGCCGCCGGCGACGACAAATCGCCCATCAGCCAGAAGGCCATGCCGCGCAGATCGCGGCCGCTGAGCGTCGTCATCAGAAACATGATGATGGCCGAGAGAAACGACGCCGAAACGATTCCTGCCAGCAGCAGCGTGGGGCTATCGAGCTGCCCGCCGCGCCGGCCGAGAAAATAAACCGCGGTGATCGTCGCCGCTGCTCCTGCGAATGCCGCGAGCTGAATCAGGCCCGGCACGTGCGGTGCGATCACCAGGCTTACAATCGCGCCCAGCGCCGCGCCGCTCGAAACGCCCAGCACGTAAGGATCGGCCAGCGGATTTCGCAGCAGCGCCTGAAAACCTGCGCCTGCCGTGGAAAGCGCTGCGCCTACCAGAATTCCTAGCGCGATGCGTGGCAGCCTCAGCCCAAACACGACGAGCCAGAATTCTGATGAAATCTGCTCGCGCTGACCCGCCACACCGCGGAAAAGCGTCATCACAATTTCGCTGGTTGAAATCGGATACGCGCCCATCCGCAGCGAAATCACCACCACGACAAAAAGTACCGCGAGCAAGAGGCCGCACACTCCCAGGATTCTTCGCGGCGTCAGCGGCTTCAAAGCGCAGCCCCTCGGCAGGCACCGAGTCCCGCAATAGGGGCGGATCTAAGACCCGCCCGCGTATCAATCTTCTCGATCGCCGCCACGCGCACCGAATCTCTGTTTTGCACTTTCACGTTTCTGTTTTCCTGCCTCCGTGCCTCCGTGCTTCTGTGGCTTTCTTTTTTTTCAGTGTCTCGAAACGCATCTGGATGCACTTCCCGCGCCAGCTGCTCGATCGCATCCACCAAGCCCGGCGACGGCCGGTTTACTTCCTCGCTCATCACCGCCACGTGCCCCAATTCGACCGCGCGAAGCTGCTTCCAATCCGCGCGCGATCGCAGCGCGCTCAGTTCGTCTTTCTCAAATCCGGCGTGGTTGCTCGCGAACACGATGTAGTCCGGCTGAAGGCGCGCCACTTCCTCAAAAGTGATGTCCGGCCATTTCTGCTTGGAGACGATTACCGACTCCGCTCCAGCCCAGCGCAACGCATCCGCGATGAAAGTATTCTGCCCGATCGTGATCAACGGATTCTCCCACACCACGAACAGCACATGCACGGGCGGCACATTCGCGAGACGCGCCGCCAGCGCGTCGAGCCTCGCCTGCAATCGCGCTACCAGCTCCGCTCCTTGCGCGCTCGCTCCCATCGCGTCCGCAATTCGCGCTGTCGATTCCAGCATTCCGCGCACCGTCTGCGGATCGGTGGTGTACACCGCGATGCCGACTTTCGCCAGCGCATCCACCGTCGCGATGCGATTGATCGAAGTCGTCGCCAGCACCAGGTCCGGATGCAACGCGACGATTGCTTCAAGGCTCGGGTTCTGCGCCCCGCCTACGTGCGGCTTCAATTTCGCAGCGGACGGCGTGTCGCAATAATCCGTGTCGCCCGCGAGCCGCCCTTCGAGTCCCAGCGCGTAAATCGTCTCAGTCAGATTCGGCGCCAGGGTTACCACGCGCTTTACATCTGCCGGAATCGCAACACGCCGGCCGGTTTCATCCGTGGCAACTCGCCCGGGTGCAGTATTCGCGACGCTGCTCTGCGACAAAACCGCGGCGCTTGCCGCAACGAGCGCCGTATGCGCAGCGCCACCCAGCATCGCGCAAAAAATCCCCGCGCACAAAAGTTTCCGCCGCCGCCCGCGCGTCCATCCGCCCCGCAAGCCGCCTCCACGAAATCTCAGCATCGCCAAACAAAAAGCCTCGGACAAGTGGCGCAGGCACTCCTGTTTACCCACAGAATCGAAGGGCCTGCGCTCAGGCGACCGCGCAGCAACCACCTGCGCGACTCACGCTCTGCCAGTCGACCCAAACGCAATAAATCTTCGCACTAAACAAAAAAGCCTCGCGAGAATAGCGAGGCCAATCGCCACACTCTTTCTCGCGAAGAGTGCCAGCTTCGACCAGCCCGGGCAGGTTTCCTGACTCGCAGCCGCTCGCGCCCATCAATATCACTCCGCGCGCGCCGGCCGTTTACAGTGGCGGGACCGTGGCCGATTTTCACGGCCTTCCCCTCAACCCGTGCCAGCTAAATTGTCCATCGGAAGTCTATGCGCGCCACCTCATGCTGTCAATTCATCGCAGCCGACCGCGACGCACCGGCCTCAGTGGCACAGACACGCTTGTCTGTGCGTCTTTCTCTTCTCGTCCCAGCGCTCGCGTCCCTAGCGAGCGCCTTGCGCGCCAGCACTGCTACCGGTTCTTCCACTTCGGCGCGCGCTTCTCCACCTGCGCCCGCAAACCTTCCTGCGAATCTTCCAAATCGCCCAGCTCGTTCAAGAACACTTTCATCGAATTCCGCACGCCGTCGCGCAAAGGCAGCCCCAGGCTCCCCAGAATGGCCTTCTTCGCCATCGTCAACACCGGCCCAGACTGCGCCGTCACCTTCGCAATCAAATCGTCCACGCGCCTCGGCAGTTCCTCTTCGCTCACCAGCCAGTTCACCAGCCCCACTTCCCGCGCCCGCTCCGCCGTCATCACCTCGCCCGTCAACACTTGCTCGAGCGCCAGCTTCGGGCCCAGGATGTACGGCAGAATCGCCGCCGCCAGCGGAGGAAACGCGCCCAGCTTGATTTCCGGCTGCGCAAATCGCGCGCGCGGTGTCGCAATCACCAGATCGCCCAACGCCGCCAGCTCCGCGCCTCCGCCATACGCCGGCCCATTGATCACCACCAGCACGGGCTTCGACGTGTCCAGCATCGCCGAAAACGCGTTGTGAAACGCGTCCAGCAACTGAAACACGCGCCGCTGCGTATACTCGCCCAGCTCGATTCCTCCGCTGAACGCTTTCCCCGTCGAATCCATCACGATCAATTTAATTTCGGCGCGCTCGCTCAACGAATTGATTCCCGCCGCCACTTCCGCCAGCATCCGCTCGTTCAGCAAATTGTGCTCCGGACGGTCCAGCGTCAGCCGCGCCACCTCGCCCGTGGTGCGGAATTTCACGCACTGAAAATCCTGCACCATCGGCGCGTGCACCGCCGACATCGTCCCCAGCACTTCCGTCCCGCCGTTCCGCCCGGTATTCCTCTGCATCCGCATCGCGCCCTCTTTTGTTTTTCCTGACTTTGCTGTTACGGGTGCCCCACGCTTCGTCGGTTCCGCGAAAGGTGGGGATTTCGAAATTCGAAAATCACCCCGAACTCTAAGCCTAGCCGGTTCCCACGCCACCCGCCACGCGCTTGCGCCGAGCGTGCTCCCAATCCGCCAAGCCCGCCCATGTCTATGCGGCCCTCCAGCGATCTCCTTACCTGAAAAGAAAACACCGCCCATGCAATAATTTCGCCCCCTCCCCGCGCTCGTACTACGGTGCGCCCGTACTAACCCGCGTCCTAACACGTTTCTTTTGAACATCGATGCCCAGTCGCCCGCGCCCACACTTTCTGCCTGAATGGCCCAGCATCTGCCCAAGCCTCTGCGCCCGCCCGATTTGCCCGCCCACATTACGAGAGTCACTGACTTCTAGGAGGCACTGCCTAATGGCAAACTCAGGGATTAGGAAACCAGAAATCAGCAAACCAAGGATCAGCAAACCAACGCTTCGCAAGTCTCTTTCGGGCGCCGCTTTCGCCGCCATCCTGCTTTTCGCTGCCACCGCGTCCGCGCATCACATTTCCGCAGCGTGGCACGCCGCACAGCAGAACTCCGCGCAGTCCAACGAAGTTTCCGGCAAGGTCACCGCGATTGCTCCCGACAAAAAATCCATCTCGCTCGAAGTCACCGACCAAAGCAAAACGAGCACCATGCAATTCGCGATTGACGACAACACGCGGGTCACCGGGCGCGTCAGTGTCGGCACCATGGCCAACATCCAATACGAAAGTTCCGACAACGGCAAACTCGTAGCCCGCAACATTTCGCCCAAAACTCCAACTCAGTAGCGAATTGCATTTCGTCGCGAACGAGCTTCATCAAACGCGCAGCCGGCCGGCCAAATCCTCCTAGGGCCACCCCGGACGAAACTGGCCGCTGCGCGACTCCCCCGCAGCCCGTGTCCTCCTTTTTTCCGCTGACCATCGTTGTGAGCTCATCCGTACCCTGAATCCTTTTACTATGTCGTTTGTCATTCTGAGCGAAGCGAAGACTCTCCGTCTCTTGCTTATCGTCAGCGCACGGCTTTAGCCGTGCCAAAAACACACCCGCGCGAGGCGCGCACCGAGAACAGAGCGGAGCGAGGTCTTCAGGTCACCGGATGCTTCCGCGAACACCCCGAAGATGATCTAATGCCGCCGTGCAAGTTGCCCTGCCGAGCCGCGGCCTCGCGATTTACACCAGTAAACCGCAGCGCGCCCGCGTCGCCACCGAAGCATGGGCCTCAGAAAATCTTTATTGCCCCAGTTGCAGTTCGCCCGAATTGGTTTCCGCCGCCGCGGGAACGCCCGTCATCGACTTTCCACGCGCAGGCTACGTCCTGCACACTCGCCCCGCTGTGACCCGGCGTACGCCCTCAGGTGATTTCCATCACCACGCCACCATCGTTGTTTTGTTGGGCACGGCTTTTACTCCGAGGTATGAGGGACAGCTGTGCCAAAAGCACTGCGGCGCGAAGCGCCCAGCCTTTGTTTTGTAGGCCGCGGTTTTACCCTGAGGGACGAAGGGCAACCGCGACAAATGAAACGCTCGCGTATCGCGCACACCTAGAACAGAGCGCAGCGAGGACCCCTCCCCCCCGCCCTGCATCCACACTTCATTGCTCACCTAAACGCTAGCTGGCAGTCTCATTCTATTGTCAAGGAGTCGGCCGCCTGGCGATCAGCCGCCACTAGAACGACAACGCCACAAGACAACGACACGAATCAAAAACGAGGAGGTCGATTCGCACATGAAAGCACTGCTCGCTACATTATTCGCACTACTGATCATCGCAGGAGCTCCTGCCGGAGCCTTTTCGCAGGCCGCGCAACAAAATCCCTCAACCGATGACGTCGCGGGCACTCCCGGCGTCGTTACCGGCTACGTCCGCGACATCGCCTGCCTCGTTCAAAACCCCAAAGCGGGCGCGGCCACCACGCCTGTAGCCAAGGACTGCCTGAAACAATGTGTCCGGAACGGCTCGCCCCTCGTAATCCTCTCCGAAGATGGACTGCTCTACGTGCCCATCTCGAGCGTATCCCCGGACAACAGCGTCCGCGTCCAAATGCTGCCCTATGCAGGCAAGTACGTGAAAGTGAGCGGCAAGCTATACGAGCGCGGAGGCCTGCACTCCATCTCCATCGAGAAAATTGAAGCAATCACCAGGCCCGCCGACTCCAAAATCCCTCTGTCTTAGAGCGCCGGAGAACCTGCTACCGGTTGTCATTCTGAGCGAAGCGAAGAATCTCTCCGTTTCTGGCATCCCGTCGGCGTCCGCCCCCGCACCGCGTTTCCAGTAGCGTAGGCTTCAGCCTGCGCCAGCGTTATTACGCGTCTCGGCGCTGCCTGCTTGGCGTATACCGTGCGCTCGTCGGTTTCTGCTCGAGTGGGACGCTTTTTGACTCCCGATCCTTGTGCACACCTGCTGCTCTTCGCGACTTCACCCACGCCTTGCATTCTGTACTTCGTCAGGGCACGGCTTTTTACCCCGAGGAATGAGGGTAGCCGTGCCGAAAGCCGCGTGCGCTCCGCGCACCAGCGCTAGCGGCACTTTTCCCGCGAGTTTTCCCGGCGAACCTCGCGCCCAGTACCAGAACCGTGTTTCTACGGATAGAAACGAGCTCCCCCTCCTGTTAGCATGAGTCGGGGAAATCTTGATATGGCAGAAATTGGCAACATGGCAAGCGGTGGGACAGTTCGGGCTCTCCCCGTCCTCCGCCCGGGCGCGCTTCGTTGGCAGTTTCTGATCTACGGTTCCTCAATTAAAACGCCGCCTAACACCTTTCAAATGAATACTTGCAAATTTCTAATCGGCGGCAAACGGGGGGTAGAAGCACCGCTTTCCTCCTACTCACTTGCCCTGAGGAAGCACATGGCGACGAAGGGGCACTCGCCACTAGCCACCGCCTTCAGGTATTCTGCTGAGCCTATGTTGGACTTGGGATATGTGCGAGAGCACTTGGACGTGATTGAGAAGATGGCGCTCGACCGCGGCGTCACGCTGGACCTTGCCGGATTTCGCGAGTTGGATGCCGAGCGGCGCAAGATCATCACCGACATCGAGCGCCTGAAAGCCGAGCGCAACAAGGCTAGCGAACAGATCGCGCAGCGTAAGCGCCCGGGCTCCACGAAGGGCGCGCCGGGCGGGAACGCCGGTGGAAGCCCCGGTGGAAACGAGGATACCGAACTCGCGGCCATTCTCGTGAAGATGAAGACCGTGTCGGACGAAATCAAGCGCGGGGACGAGCGCATCACCGAGCTTGACGAGCGGCTGAAGCAGTTTCTACTGACGGTTCCAAATATTCCGCACGCGAGCGCGCCGGTGGGGAAGAGCGCGGCGGATAACGTCGAGGTGCGGCGCTGGGGCGCGCCGCCGAAATTCGATTTCGCGCCCAAACCGCACTGGGAAATTGGCGAGGGAGCGGGGATTCTCGATTTCGACGCCGCGATCAAAATCGCGGGATCGCGCTTCGCGGTTTACAAAGGGCTCGGCGCGCGGCTCGAACGGGCGCTCGCGAATTTTTTCCTCGATGTGCACTCACGCGAACACGGGTTCACGGAAATTCTCCCGCCGTTTCTGGTGAATACGGCGTCGCTCACCGGCGTCGGACAGCTTCCCAAATTCGCGGCGGACATGTTTCACCTGGAAGGGACCGACCTGTGGCTCACGCCCACGTCGGAAGTGGAATTGACGAGCTTGCATCGCGACGAAACGCTCGACGTGGACGCGCTGCCTATCAAAGTGTGCGCGTGGACTGCGTGTTTTCGTTCCGAGGCGGGCGCAGCGGGAAAAGATACGCGCGGCATCAAGCGGCAGCATCAATTTCAGAAAGTGGAGATGTTCAAATTCACGCGGCCAGAGCAGAGCTATGAGGAGCTCGAGTCGCTGGTGGCGAGCGCGGAAACGGTGCTGCAGAAACTCGGGCTGCACTATCGCGTGATGCTGCTGTGCACAGCGGACATGGGCTTCGCTGCGGCGAAAACGTACGACATTGAAGCGTGGCTGCCTTCGACGAACGACTTCATGGAAATTTCATCGTGCTCGAATACCGAAGCGTTTCAGGCACGGCGGTCGGGGATTCGCTTCAAGCCGCCCGGCAGCAAAAAATCAGAATTCGTGCACACGCTCAACGGCTCGGGGCTGGCTGTAGGACGCACATGGATCACGTTAGTTGAAAACTTCCAGCAAGCGGATGGCTCGGTGATAATTCCCGAAGCTCTGCGGCCGTACATGGGCGTGGATCGTATTCCAAGAAAATCAGAAAACTGAAAACGGAAAATAGAAAGGCGAAAACGGAGACTCCAGTTTCAATTTTCTATTTCAATTTTCCAGACTACGTTCCGCCGACCAGCACCATCGGGCCTGTGGGCTGCGGCATGCCGCCGGCGGGCTCCAGCGTGATCGCGAACATTTTTGGCGCGATGCCTTCCGGGACTTTTGACATCCAGTGCGCGGTATCGCTGGTGGCAGGATTGAAAACGCCCGCGCTGATCGGGCTTCCCTCCATCGGGACCACCCAGAGCTGATAACTCTTATCGTCGGGCGGCGGAGCGATCCAGCCGTCGTACATCAGCAGGCCCATTTTCCCGTTGTACATGACTTCGCCATCGCCCTTGATCATGCCGGGCTTGGGGGCCAGCGCCACTTTGATCGTGTCCTTCGCGGTGTAGAGGTGGATCATCATCTGCGCGTCGGCTAGTTGCTTCTGCGTTTTGTCGACGGACACGCCGAGGTCGGCGAGCTGTTTGGTGAGGCGATCGTTTTCGCGCCATAGAATTATCGTGGCGATCAAAAGAGCGATACACGCGGGCGCGAGAATCGCGAAGAACCAGCGGCCCTCGATGCCGCGCGGTGGTCCGGGCGGAGCAAATTCACGCCCAGGCACTTTCGCGCTTTCTGAAGCGGCGCGCGAAGGCACTTGCGATTCGGCGCGGACCTGGCGGAGCAGGCGATCCTTCACCGTGGCCGACGGCTCGACGCGGGGCGCGGCGAACGAGATTGCGGCCACGCGTCCGCGGGCGGAGGCGAGTTTGCGCGCGCAATCGGCGCAAGAGGCCAGGTGCGATTCGATCGCGGGCTTCTCGTCGCCTTCGAGCGCGCCGAGAACGTAGAGATCGAAATCTTCTTCGCGGGTTGGATGCCCGTTCGTCATTTGTTGCCTGTCATTGCCTGTTCGTCATAGCTACGTGTTTTGACTCATTGTTGATTGCAAGTTTCGTTTCAGCGTCTCAATTGCGGAACGAAGCCTTGTCTTTACAGTTCCGAGCGGGTCGCCGGTTCGTTCCGCTATTTCGCTGTGCGTCATGCCCTCGAAATAGGCCAGCTCGACGGCGGCGCGCTGCTCCTTGGGCAGTGATTCGAGCGCGCCTTTCACGCGCGCCAGCAGTTGCTGTTGCGCGGCGCTCGACTCGAGGTCGAACGGCATCACCACCGTATTCTCGACGATTTCTTCGCCGGCTGCCGGATTATGGCAGCGCAGGCGCGAGATGGCGCGGTTGCGCGCGATTACCAGCAGCCATCCTGGCACGGAGCCGCGCGCGGGATCGAATCGCGAGGCCCCGCACCAGAGCTGATAGAAAATATCCTGCAAGATCTCCTCGGCCGCCTGCGTGTCGCGAAGGATGCGGTTCAAGACGGACGAGAGCATACCGGCGTAGCGGTCATAGAGGGCCGCCAATGCCGCTTCGTCTCGCTGTGTGATTTTGTGAACCAGCGCCGCGTCCGTGGCCGGCAAATCCGCTCCCGTTTTCGACATCACGTGTGTGTGGCGGCTCCACTACTGAGTACGCGCGGGATGAGTCTCCGGATTGCGCGCAAGAGACGCGCCGCCCGGTGGCGCGGAATAAAAGAAGCGTAACTTGGCTGGAGGGCGACGGTCAACGAGGATAATTGGATTACCGCCGGTAGCTAGCCTTAGAAGGCTGAGGCTATAGCCGGCTTAGGAACCAGTCTTTAAGCTAATGTAAACAATGGTTTTAGGGGGATTTCCTCTTGCGTCGCGCCTTCTATGCCCTTGCCAGCCGGAAAAACCGGGTGAATGTTTCGTGGGAGTTTCGATTGACATCCTTGGCGGCTTGGCTAAACTTCGACTCGCGCGGGACTTACAGTCACATGACATTCATAAGTATTCGATTCGGTAGGAGCGAAGGGCGCGGCTGTACGCGCGCCAGGAGGAAGTGAACGATGGCCACCCTTGCGAAGGCGGCGCCGCAGCCGATACCGCGCATCGCGCCGCGCGAGGATTTGAATCCTTACCGGATCGCGCAAATCCAGTTCGACATCGCGGCGGAATACCTGAAGCTCGACCAGGGCCTGCGCCAGATTCTGCGCACGCCGAAGCGCGTCCTGGAAGTATCGATTCCCACCAAGATGGACAACGGGCAGGTGAAGGTATTCAGCGGATACCGCGTGCAACACAATGTGGCACGCGGGCCGGCGAAGGGCGGGATTCGCTACCATCCGGCGGTCACGCTGGACGAGGTAAAGGCGCTGGCGGCATGGATGACGTGGAAGACCGCGACGGTGAACATTCCGTACGGCGGCGGGAAGGGCGGGGTGATTTGCGATCCGAAGCGGATGACCAAGCCCGAACTCGAGCGGATGACGCGGCGTTACACTTCGGAAATTCTGCCGCTGATCGGGCCGGAGAAGGATATTCCTGCGCCGGACATGTACACGGACGCTCAAACGATGGCATGGATCATGGATACGTATTCCATGACGAAGGGCTTTTCAACCCTCGGAGTGGTGACGGGAAACCGCTTTCGATCGGCGGGTCGGAAGGGCGCAACGAGGCGACGGCGCGCGGTTGCCTGGTGGCGGTGGAAGAAGCGTGCCGGGTAAGAAAGATGTCTTTGCGCGGCTCGAGCGTGGCGATTCAGGGGTTTGGCAACGCGGGGTCGCTGGCGGCGAAGTTATTTTCAGAGAAAAAAGCGCGGGTGATTGCGATAAGCGATTCGCGCGGAGGCGTGTTCAATTCGCGAGGAATCGATCCGCTGAAAGCCATGCGTTACAAGGAGCGTTCGGGGACGGTGGTGGGGATGCCGGGGACGTCGCGCATATCCAACGACGAATTGCTGTCGATGAAATGCGACATCCTGATTCCGGCGGCGCTGGAGAATGTGATCACGCTGAACAACGCGGACCAGATCAAGGCGAAAATCGTGGCGGAAGCGGCCAACGGGCCAACCACGCCGCATGCAGACGAAGTGCTGGCGCGCAAGGGAGTGATGCTGCTGCCGGATATTCTTGCGAATGCGGGTGGAGTGACGGTGAGTTACTTCGAATGGGTGCAGGATCTGCAGAGCTTCTTCTGGTCGGAAGCGGAAGTGAACGCGAAACTGGAATCGGTGATGCGGCGCGCGTTTGCAGAAGTGCACGAAAGCGCGCGGAGGCACAGGACGCACATGCGGACCGGGGCGTATTGCCTGGCGGTGGGACGGGTGGCGGACGCGACGCTGGTGCGGGGATTATTTCCGTAGCCTGGGAAGCGGGTATGACAGTAGTGCGCGTGCCACTAAAACCTGAGCATCCTTCGCACGAGACGAATTGACCCCCACGGTACGAGAAACAGCTAATTGGGGAGAGAGAGATGAAAAAGACAGCGGTAGTACTCGCGGCGGGCGCGCTCGGCATGTTTCTTACGGCTATGACGCCGGTGCAGGCGCTAGCTCAGCAAGCCGCGGCGAAGGAGCAGAAGCTCGACAAGCTTGAGGAGCTTTCCAAACAGCTGAATCTTACGCCGGAGCAGAAAGTGAAGCTGCTTCCGATTCTGAAAGCAGACGCTCCGAAGCTTGAGGCGATCAAGAACAATACATCGCTGACGAAGCTGCAGAAGCTGGAGCAGATCCGCGCGGTGCACCAGCAGTCGGACCCGCAGGTGAAGGCCATCCTGACACCGGAGCAATATCAGCAATTGCAGACCATCCGGCAGCAGGAGATTCAGAGCATGGCCCAGAGGAAGCGGGCAGCGCAATAAAGCGAAGGACGCGCCTCAAGTACTTTTCTTCGCTGATAGCCACACCTCTATCGCCTACTAATCGACCAACGTGTTGAACTATTCTTGAAGACTAGCGCGCTCTCTGACAGGCCTAATCAGCGAGGATTCTGAGCGAACGAGACCGAAAGATGTACAACACTTGAGTTTGATGTCGCCGGCCCCGCAATGCTGGCGGCGACGATCACAAGATCATCTCCCACGCCTGAAGCAGTTGTAGCCGGAACGCTGAGATCTACCCGCACGGTTCCGGACTCGCCCGCGTCCAAAGCCAGTTCTTTCGGTTCCACGTTCGTCAGAAACTTATGCGTGTCTATTACGGTGATCTTGAAAGTGCGCGGAAAGCCGATGTTTCGCACCGTGAATACAACCTGCTTGCTACTACCCGGAGATAACTCGCCCAAGTCCGGGGTTGTAGATACTCCTACGCTTTCCACATGAAATAAACCTGCAAAGAATCGCTGGTAGGGTTCGCCGTTCGAGTCGCGACCGATTACCGCGACGCGAAACGGCACGCTCGGAAGATCCACGCTTCCGCCGAATTCAAGAAATTGACGGTCAGAATTAACCGCGTTCATCTGCAGTTTCTGAATGGTCTGGCCCTGCTCGTTCACGAGATAGAAGTCAGTAGTCTTAATTGAGCTGGCAGAGAGCGATACCTGAAGAGTTGCGGGAGTTCCAACCAACGGCTGACCCTGTATGCGGAACAGCCCCTCGTGGCCTGGGCGGCCGTCTTTCTTCACAAATTCGGCGCTGACGAAAAAAATATCACTCTGCGCCTGGGCCTCAATCCAATATCTGCCTCTCCCGGCAATCTCCATGAGCCATTCTCCTGTTTCTGGAGAGGTCACCGTCAAAATCCGGCTGCAATTCAATTCCGTGACCTCTGTGCTCGAGGAGCTTTCGGTAATCGCTCCGCCGGAAGGTTGTGTCACCTTGAACTCGTTCCCTTTTGTGTCTCCTGAGAACGCGAACGTAATCCTCTTGGTCACCGAATCCACGGGCACTCGGATGATCTGCGGTTTGGCGTCGAGTGTTCCGGTCGCCCAAAATACGGTTGCCACGTTGTTTCTCGTAGATTCGCGCACAAGCTGAAAAGCTTTGGCTGCTTCGGAACGCTGCAAAAACATCGGTATACCGCCAGTCTCGTTAGCGGTGTGGATGTAAGAAGGGTCGGCCGGACCGCACGTGTCGGGACCGAAGGTTCTCGACCGGTTCGTTGACGGCGGCGCTTGTCCAAACGCCGACGAGACAGCGGCGACGAGAAGTCCTACGCTCACTAACGCTCGGGCGATGTGCCAAGAATCGAGAGGCATGGCTACGCACCTGCGTTTAAACATGTCGGTTTTCATCAGGCAATTTCATGCATGGGAGACGCGTGACATCTTTCTGCCGAAAGACGCATGCGATATTATCACCGCAAAGCGTCTCTCTCTGACAACTCTGAAGATCGCTGCTGTGCTCTGGTGAGAGCTAGACTATTGGCAGCTTGTTTTCAGAAGGCTGATTTTGGGATTCGAGAAAATTGTGCCTAACTTATACGACTTCTTAACACATTTGGGGAATCTGCCCGGCGTCGTCGCTCTTATATTCGTGGTGCTCTATTTTGTTATTGTGGCGCTCGCTATCCGCATCCTCGAGCCCCGACCCGTTCTAGTGGCGCAATATAATCCGCCCACAGGAGTTTCACCCGCTGTTGCCGCTTGGCTTCTCGAACGTGGCGCGCTGCCGCGCGCGCTCGCCGCCGCCATCGTTAATATGGCCGCGAAGCGTTACCTGAGAATCGAGCAGAGCGGTGATTTGTACTCGATCGTGCAACTTGGCCCAGACGTTTCGTTGGACCTCGAGCCCGAGGAAGACGCCCTCGCGCGCAACCTGTTCAAGGGTTACGACTGCTTTGATTTCGTTGACCCCACCCCGCAGCTGCAAGGTGCGCTGAAAGATTTCAGCACCGCTCTTATGAACACCAATTATTTAACGCAGCGTATACTTTTTTCCATTCCCGCCTGGGCGCTATCCGTGCTCGGAATCGCTTTTGCGTTGGTGCAAGGGAACTTCTTGCCTCACGCAAACCGCGCTGCGCTGACGCTTCTCACACTGGGTTTCGCGTCGTTCATCGTGGCGGTTCGAACTCTTCCCGGCACCCTGCAAAAGATCGCCACCCGTTCGTCCGCGACCACTGCGCCGCAGCGGCCTTGGTCGGGCGCCGACAGCATGAACTTTACTCTGCTGATCGCCTCGCTCGGTGCAATCGCGTTATTGTCCACATTGTCCACCTTCGGCACAGCACTTGTCGTGGTTACCTTCCTGGCCGTCAACGCGTTTTTCTTCCACGCGCTGAAAGGCCCCACCGCAGCCGGTTCAGAAGTGATCGCTCAACTCGCCGAGTACAAGGAATTTCTGGCCAAAGTGGACGCCGACGCGATCAGCCGAATGAACTCGTGCGAGACTCCGCCATCGGAGATGACACAAAAGCACGCCTATGCGATCGCCTTCCATCTCGACCTTGGCTGGGGCCAGCAATTCGTGGATGCCATCGCCGACCTTGTCGAACGCTCCGAAATATTCAGCAGAATTCTGCGCGGAGAACGGGAGCTCCTGAACTAAACACGACGTGCATATGTATCTATCGCTTTGGCGTGTTTAGTCAAAAATTCTCAATTGCAAGGAGTTCATTGGTCGTGCTTATGGCTGGCGGCCGCGGACACCGCTGAGCCAAAGCGGCCACATGATTTGATCCTGCATGGCTTTTTCCAGGCCCGTGTCTTTGAGGAGCTGTTCGACTTGGACGCGAGACTGGCGGGGGCCGATGCGGTCCTGGCGGTCGGCGAGGGCGTATGTGGTGACGGCGGCGATGGCGACGTGTTTTTTGAGCTGGGCGATATCGACTTTGTCGAATGTGTCTGACTGGGCGTGATAGTTGAGCATGTAGTTCGCGGGCTCCTCATTCGCAACCAGAGTCGGCACACCTTCCAGAAGAAAATCGAGATTGTCGGTGCCGGACTCGGCATCGAGGGTGAAGTCTTTTACGCCGAGTGAGGCGACTGGCTGGAGAGCTTCGCGAACGGCTGCCAGCGCGTCTTTACGGCCGCCGAGCGAATAGCCGGTGACAGCGCCGATTCCAGAATCGAAAATCACGGCCGCGGCCATGCGGTCGAGCTCGTCGCGGTGTTTTCGTGCATAGGCCCAGGAGCCGAGCATGCCCTGTTCTTCACCGGTGAAAAGGACGAAGCGGATCGAGCGGCGGGGAACTGAGCCGGAGGGTTTGATCACGCGGGCCGCATCAATCACGAGGGCCGCATTGCAGCCGTTGTCGAGCGCGCCGGTGCCAAGTTCCCAGGAATCGAGGTGCGCGCCGAGGATAACAAATTCGTCCGGCTTTTCCCGGCCGCGAATTTCCGCGACAACATTTTCCGAGTCGACGGGACCGGTGATGTGGTTGGGCAGATCGAAATGCACGCTTACGTTCTGGCCGGCGGCAAGGAAGCGGGCCATGCGTTCGGCGTCTTCGCGCGCGAGGACGGCTTGCGGGATCTTTTCGAGTTCGCCCGTGACGGAAACGTTGTGACGATAGAGCAGAAGGTTTGGACGCGTGGCCATCCAGAAAATCGCGACGGCGCCGGACTTGACGGCTCTCGAGATGATCTGAGGCGCGACCTGATATTCGCCGAGAAGATCTTCCCAGGTGACCAGAATATTCTGATGAACCAGGACGATCGAACCGTTTGCGGCCGCGCCAACCTTCGCAAATCCTGCATCGTCGCCCGATCCAACGTCTACCACCTTTGTAGAAATACCGTCGCCAGGAAGCGCCGGGGACCAGCCGATGGAAACAGCGCGCACGGGGAAAGGCTCGGGAGACAGCACTTCGACACGGGTGTGGCCTTCACTCCAACCGACGGCGACAGAGAATTTTTCGGTGTGCACATCATCAACGCCCGCGCGGCGAAACGCTTCAACGGCCCATTTGGCGGCGCGGCTGGCGGCGGGAGAACCGGTGACGCGGCCGCCGATGGTGTCCGTGAGGTAACGGAGATTTTCTTCGAGCGGCGAAGGGCCAAGAGCGCTCTGAATCATTTCGGGAGCGAGTTCCGAGCAGCCTTTTTGAACGGAGCAACCGCCTGCTCCAACGGGCGGAGTTAGTGGAGCGGGTTTGTTACGAGGAATTTGAGCTCGGGTAAGACCTGTGGCTGCCAGTACCGCAAAAATTAAAACAGCAAGGTTAGTTCTGTACTGACTCGACACACAGCCTCCGAGAAAAAACCGCATTGGCATCGAACCGCAAATTATAACCGGGATCAAAACAACGAGGTGAATTTCCTCTCGAAGGTGAAGTAAGAACGCAAAAATGTGGCAGAAATTGCAGAGTGGGTGAACTTTCTACCGAGGGTCAGGTCATCCCTGTACCATTGGGAAATTGTATGTCGCGCGATAAGTGTAAGTTACGAAAAATGTTGGGGATGGCACAATACCTGCCAACGCTATGGCCCGTAAGTCCCAGTCTTTCGTGGTACAGCGCGGATCTAGAGGGGGGCCGCCCAGCTGGTACCATCCCTTCGACTATCTTGTGCTTGCCGATTTGATTGAATGAATTTCCACAGGGCACAACGAAGTTAAAACCAAAAAGCTTTGCCGAAAGCAGTCCTGGGCAAGCAGACGGAAGGCTTATAGTGAAAAAAGCGGCAGCATTTCCCAAACTAATTCGACAAGAAAAGAAAAGGACGGACAGCGGGTCCGCGAATCTGTTCGTGTTCTGCGACAAGACGACCGGCGTATCGCAGTTCCGGGCCGAGTCGGAGGTAGGGTTGGAATCGGCAGTGGAACGGATCGCGGGACTTTTGGCGATGCAGTGTCTTGTACGCGGTCAGGAACCGCAGGATTTCGAGGTGATGGTTCCCGCGCAGGGCATGTTAGTGGACCGGCTGGTGTCGCGCGCGCAGGCGCTGCTGGAGGAAGGGCGAGCGGTGGCATGTCCCGGCTCGTTGAGCCCCCGGCAGAAGGAGATTCTTTACTCGGTGTTGCGTAACAAGGCGAATAAAGAGATTGCTTCCGTGTTGAATATCACGGTGCGAACCGTGAAATTTCACATCTCGGCTTTGCTGAGCAAATTCGGAGTGGAGAATCGGGTGGAGCTGGCTCGAAGAGCTGCGGGTTTTCTGCGAACGGAAGGCGGCGAGGGCCAGGGTATCTCGGTGCAGCAGACTGGGCAAGCTCCGGACCGGAGGCTTGGTCCGTTTGCGGTTAGCTCTAATTCGAATCTTCGGATGCAGAACAGACCGCGGGCCGATCGTTTCTCGCCAGGGCGGGTGCTTACCGCATAGTTTTGGGGCTGGCGGCGACTCCGGTCGCCGCCCTGTCCTTTCTTCGTGTTCCTCTCTTGTGTTCCTTCCTTGGGTTCTGAAATCCGGGACAGTTTAGGAAAAGCCCACGACGACACGTAAGGCGTGGTCGTGTCACTGCCCGGCCGCCTGCTTACTTATTGCTGAGGCGCGTGACGAGCATGTCGATGAAGCTGCGGCCGTCCACGCCGACGCCCACGTGGACGTTGGGCTGGATCTTTGTGAGGCCGACCGTGTCCCAGTGGTTGCCGGCCGGAACATTTTTCTCCACCGTGCCGAAGCGGTTGGCTACAGTCTCTCCGCGGGCGAATTCACCGGCGGTTTCCACGTCGACGCGAAGGAATTTGGTTTGAAGCAAAGTCGGGTCGACCACGGCGCCGACGGCGAGAGCATCGTGGACTGCGCCTCCACCTGAGGCCTCGCCCAAGCCGATTTGATAGCGAGCGACCGTGGCGGCAAAGTGGGAGAGTGGTCCGGCTTTTTCGTCAAGTTTGTTCGCGTCGGCGGGAAGAATGGCGGCTTTCTCGGTGACGTCCAGCCCAACCATAGTGATGGGCCAGCCGGCGTTGAACACGATCG
>DATFSH010000051.1:0-5111 GCA_035262725.1 Candidatus Acidiferrales bacterium
CGGGATAAATGTTCAGCATCAAATTCGGAAACATCCAGAAATACAGCGCGTCGTTCAGCCCGTCACCGGGCGTATAGACACGCTCGTTCGCGTCTCCTGGCTTCACCGCTTTGACCGGCCCGAGTTGCTGCGAGTGATAGCGAAACGTCTCGCAGCGATAGCGGGGGTAATCGATCTCCTTCATCAGCCCCGGGTGAACGATGGGAATGTGATAGCCCTCGAGATAGTTGTCGACGTAGACCTTCCAGTTGCAGTGCATCAAATAATCGCGGCGCTCGACGAGAGACAAGCCCTCGAAGAAAAACCTGCTCGCGAGTTGTGGAATATTGCCGAGGAACTCCGAAAGCGACGGTCCGTCCGGCGCGAAATTCACAAAAATAAATTTGTCCCAGGTTTCGCAGCGCAGCGCCACCATGCTCATCGCCGAACGATCAAGAAACTCCACGCCGTCTACTTCGGGAGTGCCGATCAGCCGGCCATCGAGAGTGTAGGTCCACCCGTGATACGCGCAATTCAGCACGTTTCTGCAACCGGCGCCTTGCGCCACCGGCCCCGCACGGTGGCGGCATACATTACTGAACGCGCGCAGCGTGCCCGCCTTGTCCCGCACCACGACGACCGGCTCGCCCGCCACATCCGCGGTGAAAAATGTCTCCGGGTCGGCGATCGTGCGCTTCTTCCCGTTGACCTCGCCGCACGGCTGGCTCAAGGTCCCGACCCACTGCCACGAGCGCCGGAAAATCCGTTCCTTCTCCGACGCGAGAATCGCTGGATCGGTATAGAACCGGGACGCCAGCGTTTCCGCGCATTCCAGTTGCGGATTGACATCGACTTGTGGAAGAGACTTGCGAATCATCGGCGGAGTTCGGAGTCGGTAGTTCTAGCGGGCAGTTCGGAGCGGCCAACAACAAGTCGGAAACTCCTGCCTGCCCATTCCCGCCTACCGGCTGCTTGTCTAGAATTTGCGGGTTTCCTGGCGCGACCAGCGTTCGATGACGATCTTGGATTCCGTGTAAAACTCTACGGCGTCCTTCCCCTGGGCATGGAGAATGCCGAAGAAGCTTTCCTTCCACCCGTTGAACGGGAAATAGGCCATCGGCGCGGCCACACCGATGTTGATCCCGATGTTTCCGGCAGGCGCTTCGTAGCGGAATTTGCGCGCCGCGGCACCGCTGGTGGTGAACAGCGAAGCCTGGTTGCCATAGGGGCTCTTGCGCACGAAATCGATTGCCTCATCGATGTTGTTCGCGTGCACCAGGCTCAGCACCGGGCCGAAAATCTCGGTATTGGCCAACGAACTGGACGCCGGCACGCCATCCAGAATCGTCGGCTTTAGGAAATTCCCGTTTTCGTAATTGGCGATCTTCGGATTGCGCCCATCGACGATCGGTTTCGCGCCGTCGTCCACCCCGGTACCGATCAGCGACTCGATGCGCTGCTGGCTATCCTTCGAAATCACCGGGCCCATCTGCACGCCGGTGTCCAGCCCAAAGCCCACCTTGATCGAAGAAGCCGTCTGAGCAATGGCATCCCGAAAAGTCTTCTGCGCCTCGCCGACTGTGACCGCGACCGAAACCGCCAGGCACCGCTGCCCCGCGCAGCCGAATGCTGAATCGCTGATGATCTGCTTGGCCAGATCCATGTCTGCATCAGGCAGCACAATCACGTGATTCTTCGCTCCGCCCTGGCACTGCATGCGCTTTCCCGCTGCGGCCGACCGCGTGTACACGTGCCTTGCCACCGGCGTCGAGCCCACAAAGCTGATCGCGCGCACTGTCGGATGATCGCAGAGCGCATCCACAACTTCCTTCCCGCCATTCACGAGATTGACCACGCCCTTGGGAATGCCGGTCTGCTCGATCAGTTCCATGGCGCGGCGCATCGAAAGCGGCACGCGCTCGCTCGGCTTCATCACCAACGTATTTCCGCACGCAATCGCATAGGGCAAAAACCAGAACGGAATCATCGCCGGAAAGTTGAAAGGCGCAATCGCCGCGACCACACCGAGCGGCTGGCGAATCAGCATTTCGTCCACGCCCGGAGTGATATCCTCCAGGTTATAGCCCTGCATCATCGTGGGGATGCCGCAGGCGACCTCCACATTTTCAATAGCGCGGCGGTATTCGGCCTTCGCTTCGCCAAATGTTTTGCCGTTTTCGAGGGTGATGATGCGCGAAAGCTCGTCGATGTGCTCTTCGAGCAGGAACTTGAGCTTAAAGAGATATTGAATGCGCTCGCCGGCCGGGGTGCGCCGCCACGCCGGAAATGCGTCCGCGGCAGCTTGCACTACGGCATCGACATCCGCTTTCGTCGACAATGGTGTTCGCGCGGTGAGTTCGCCGTTCGCGGGATTCGTGACGTTGGCAAATTCCGTGGCCGACGATTTGCGCCAGGCGCCGCCGGCGTAATTCAGAATCTCGGTAATCTGGGTCGTTGCTGTACTGCTCATGAAGGTGCTCCGTGCCTCCGCCCGCGCACGGGCGGCAGGGCTTGCCAAATGAAGGATAGCGGCCGCAAACGACCGCAAAAACTGGAGCAGCCAGTTTATCAAAAAGCGCTTCGAGTTGTGAGCGGCACGGAGCCCGTCATTCCAAGCGAAGCGAGGAATCCCTCTTGCATCCAAAGGCCAGCGAGACTCCTCACTCCGCGGACGCGCCTTTCGGAAAGGTGGGAGGTCTACGCGAACTTTTTGATGCGGCCCATGACGTCGCCGCAGAAACGCTGGATGTAGCCCTCCACGTATTGCGAGATGTCGAGCTTGTCGTTGTGGACGAGCGGCGTCAGATCCATGCCGAAGTTGATCAACTGCGCCGCATCCACCGAATGGCTCTGGAAGTAGGTGGCATGAGCCCGGCGACGCGCTTGCGTCGCCAAATCATAGCGCTTGCCTCCGGCAATCTGCGAATCGAACACACCGACCAGCGAATTCTGAATATTTTCGTGACCATCGACCGCAAACACCACTTTATCGCTGTCGACCATCCAGTCGAGATCGCGCCACACTTCGCAGCCGTACACCTTCTTCGGGCGATGATCGGCGGGCATTTCACGCAATGCGGCAATGGTGCGCAGAGCCGTACTCACGTGCGTGTCGTGCTTATCGGCGAGGTTGTGGGTATACAGCACTTCCGGCCGGGTGGCCGCTAGGATCGCCTTAATATCACTTTTCGGCCCGCCGTTCGAAGCGTCTTTCATCACACTGCTCGGATGATCGAGGAACGCCACCGCCGCGTACTCGCCAACAAACGCGGCCTTCTTCTGTTCCAGGCGGCGCACCACCTGCATCTGCTCGTCGCTATAGGCGCCGTACAAACCGTTACGCGGGCTCCCGGCGCCATTTGTGGTAATCACGGCCATAAACCATTTCTGCGGATTGCCGAATCCTTCGAGGATGCCCTGCATGGACATGATTTCGATGTCGTCCTGATGCGCCGCTATGCCCAAATGGGTGACGCGCTCGAGTGCCGCTTCTTCGCCGGCTCCATCGGGAACCCAAATCTCCGCCTTCGGTGCACTCAATTTCATCGCTTTCCTCCTTGGATTGCCGGCAGGCTGGCGGCAGCGATCGATTGTCCCACGCGACGATTCGCTTCGTCGGGAAGCGCGACGGAAATGCGGGAGGCCAGCTCCGGAAAATCCGCGCGCAGGACCTCGAGGCTCTTTTTCAGGATAATTTCGCCACCCTGACCCGTCGTCACCCTGCCCAAAATCAAAACCTGCTTCAACGCGTAGAAATCGGCGTAATGCGCGACGCCGTAGCCGAGATACGTGCCGATCGTTTCATACACCTGCTTCGCCAGCGGATCGCCCGCGGCCATTTTCTTCTGCAGCGCCACCAGCCGTTCCGGCAATGGCATGTCCGCCGGGAATTGCAGGCCCGCGCAGGTGGCCACCCGATTCGAGCCCTGCTGCGAAAAGTACTGCACGCCACAGCCGATATCGCCGGACCATTCATCCGCCGGAGCATTGGCGCGATAGTCGATGGGCGCAAACGCCAGTTCATTCAGCCAGCCGGTGATATTTCCCTCGTGATCCGCATAGCCCGCAGCCTGGCTCGAGCCCAAAGCTACGCCCAGCACCGGATTATCGTTGAGCGACATCGACCCCGCCAGCGCCGTGACTTCCCCATCATTGACCACTTCGAGCGGCACCCCCAACTCGTCGCGAATGCGCAGGAACAACGAGGCAATCTTCTCGAACTGACTCTTGGGCACGCCACGATACAGCGACGCCACACGCACGCGATTATTGATGTACACGCCCGCGGCGCTGCCCCCCACGGCATCCAACCGGGGCATATGGGACGCCGCGCGTTTGATCGAGTCCAGCACACCCTGGTAGTGATATTCCGGATCGCTGGCGTTGCGCGGATCCCAGACCACCTCTTCGCTAAAGACCGCCTGCCCGTTGACTACCGCGCTGGCCTTGCGGTCACTTGCACCGAGGTCGAATCCCACGCGACAGCCGTCGAGGTGCCTGCCGAGCGGCACGCTGGTCTCCTTCCTTTGCGGGACGCGATCCGCAGTGGTGGCGACCACTTCGAACTTATGTTCGTACACATCGCCCATGAATTCGTAGTCGAATTTGCGCGTGCCGGTGGGCGAATAGACCTGCCGGATGTGATTGCCGATTTCCGCCGGGCCGCCGACATAGACTTTCCAGCCGCCGCGCTGCCACAGCAGCATCTTCACGATACGTTCGACGTACAAATGTGTGGCATCGACATGAGCCGCTTTAGGAGGAATCAGCACGGTTTCGTATGTGGAAATCGAGCCATCCCCTCGTTCCACCGCGAAGCGCAGCGGAACGGCGCCTGATGCGGACGCGAGTTGCCGATATTTTCGCGAGAAGAGCGCTGCGGGAAGAAATTCACGATCGAGAGGGGCGATGACGGCCGGAGTAACTTCTATGCCCGCGACATGTAGACCCATGTTGCTCCTTTAACCTGTGATGCCCGAGCCCGGGGAGCGCATAGGACGGGCCAAGCGGACGAGTGCGTAGGGTGAAGGGTCAAATCGAAATCAAGATTTCGCGATGCGAAAGTCTGGCAATGGGGTGCAAGCTGCAAGAGGACCCTCGCAATGCTATTGCTCGAATCAATTATGTCTGTC
>DATFSH010000052.1:0-3496 GCA_035262725.1 Candidatus Acidiferrales bacterium
GGCGCTGGAAGGCTGCCCGGAAAAGCGCGGAGTGTGCGTCCGCGTGTATACACAGACGCCGAAGAAGCCGAACTCGGCGCTGCGCAAAGTGGCGCGCGCGCGGCTGACGAACAGCGCGGAAGTAACGACTTACATCCCCGGTATTGGCCACAATCTGCAGGAGCACTCGATCGTGCTGGTACGCGGAGGCCGCGTAAAGGATCTGCCTGGCGTTCGCTACCACGTGATTCGCGGAACTCTCGATGCAGCCGGTGTGGAAAATCGCAAGCAGGGGCGCTCGAAATACGGCGCCAAGCGGCCGAAAGCCGCACAGAAGTAGGAGAGTAGATAGATGCCACGTAAAGGATGGGTTCTTCGCCGCAAAATCCCGGGCGATCCGGTGTATGGCAGCGACCTGGTGCAGAAGTTTATCTCCAGCATGATGTACGACGGGAAGCGGTCGACTGCTCAGACGATTTTTTACAACGCGATGGATCAGGTGGCAAAGAAGACGAACGACGACGCGTTCAAGCTGTTCAAGAAGGCCATCGAGAACTGCAAGCCGGTGCTGGAAGTGAAGTCGCGGCGCGTGGGCGGCGCGAACTACCAGGTGCCGGTGGAAGTGAATCCGTTCCGGCGGCAATCGCTTGCGATTCACTGGCTGGTGCTTTACTCGCGTACGCGCGGCGGCAAGTCAATGACCGACCGGCTTGCAGAAGAAATCATGGACGCCGCAAATGGACGAGGCGGCGCGGTGAAGAAGAAAGAAGACGTGCACCGCATGGCGGAAGCGAACAAGGCGTTCGCGCACTATCGCTGGTAGGACGCTGTTAGACAGATGCCTGTAGAAACACAAGGCAAGATGACGACTGCCCAAATGCCAAGACAGGTACAACTCGATCAGACCCGCAACATCGGGATCATGGCGCACATTGATGCCGGAAAGACGACGTCAACCGAGCGCATCCTGTTTTACACGGGTGTGACCTACAAGATCGGCGAAGTGCACGAAGGCACCACGGTGATGGACTGGATGGAGCAGGAGCGCGAGCGCGGGATTACGATTACCTCCGCCGCGACGACTGCTTCCTGGACGCGTTTCGACAAGAAATACCGCATCAATATAATCGATACGCCGGGCCACGTGGATTTCACGGTGGAAGTCGAGCGCTCGCTCCGCGTACTCGATGGCGCCGTCGCGATCTTCGACGCTGTCGCCGGCGTGCAGCCGCAGTCAGAGACGGTATGGCGGCAGGCGGACAAGTATCGCGTCCCGCGGATCGCATTTATCAATAAGATGGACCGTATCGGCGCGGACTTCGACCATTCGATCCGCTCGATGCGCCAAAGACTTTCCGCCCACCCCGTCCCCCTCCAGTATCCCATCGGCAGAGAAGACAATTTCATCGGCGTAATCGATTTCATCGAAGAGCGCGCCATCATCTGGAAGGATGAGACGCTGGGTGCGGAATACGAGATCCTGCCGCTTGAAAGACTGTGGGATGCGAAGTTTCTCGAATCGCGGCCGGAAGTTGCGACAGCGGTGAAGGCGTCGGCGTTGACTCCGGAGTTCTACAAAGAGCACCGCGACAAGGTGGTCGAGTACATCGCCGAGCATGACGACGCGGTGCTGACGAAATATCTGGCGGAGCACAAGCTGGAGCCCGAAGAGCTGCGCGCTTCGATCCGGCGCTCGACGATTGGCTTAAAGCTCGTTCCGGTGCTGGCAGGTTCGGCATTCAAGAACAAGGGCATACAGCCGCTGCTCGATGCGGTGATCGACTTTTTGCCGTCTCCTGCGGATGTCCCTCCGGTTGAAGGACTCGACCCGAACAATGGAGAAGCGGTTCTGCGCCGTGCGTCCGACGATCAGCCGTTTGCCGCGCTCGCGTTCAAGATCATGACCGACCCGTTCGTGGGGCACGTGACCTACATCCGCGTTTATTCCGGCGTTTTGAAGACCGGGCAATCTGTTTATAACTCGACCAAAAAGACGCGCGAGCGGATTGGCCGGCTTCTGCGGATGCACGCCAATAAGCGCGAGGAAATCGAGTCGATCGAAGCCGGCGACATTGCCGCTTGCGTAGGCCTGAAGAACGTCACCACGGGCGACACGTTGTGCGACGAACAGAAGTCGATTGTTCTCGAATCGATTGAATTTCCCGCCCCGGTAATTTCCGTAGCGATCGAACCAAAAACCAAAGCGGACCAGGAAAAAATGGGCGCGGCGCTGGGCAAGCTGGCGCAAGAAGACCCGACTTTCCGCGTGCACACCGATCACGATACGGGCCAGACGCTGATTTCCGGAATGGGCGAACTGCACCTCGAGATTATTGTGGATCGCATGATGCGCGAGTTCAGCGTGCAGGCCAATGTGGGCAGGCCGCAAGTGGCGTACCGCGAGACGATTTTGAAGATCGCCGAAGGCGAAGAGAAATATGTTCGCCAGACGGGCGGCCGAGGCCAATACGGCCACGTGAAGCTAACCGTGCAGCCGTTGCCGAACGCGGGCCACGAGGATATGCACGAGATGTCCACCGACGAGATCGACGAACTGGCAAAACAGGTGGCGGGCAAGGGCGGGAAGTGGCGTTTTGATAAGGAGCACCGGCTGCTTTTCATCGATAAGCTGGTGGGCGGCGCGATTCCGAAGGAATACGTTCCTCCGATCGAGAACGGCATCAAAGAAGCGATGGAAACCGGGGTTTTGGCCGGTTACGAAATGGTGGATCTCGCGGTGGTGGTTGTGGACGGCAGCTATCACGAAGTGGACAGCTCGGAAATGGCGTTCAAAATTGCGGGCTCAATGGCTTTCAAAGACGCCTGCCGCAAAGCGAATCCAAAGCTGCTCGAGCCGATCATGCGCGTTGAAGTCGTCGTTCCTGAGGAGTATATGGGGCCGGTGATTGCGGACTTGAACTCGCGACGCGGACAGTTGCAGGGGCGCGAGTCGCGAGGCGGCACCGAAATTATTAATGTCCAGGTGCCGCTGGCGGAAATGTTCGGTTACGCGACGGAAATTCGCAGCCGCACCCAGGGACGCGGAAGTTTCACGATGCATTTCTCGCATTACCAGCAGGCGCCGCCGAACATCGCAGAAGAGATTGTGGGGAAAGCGAACGGCAGCAAACCGAGACGGTAGTGGGCTGGAAGAATTTGGCAGTCGACTGATACGAGAGCGGAGAGGCAAATGGCGAAGGAGAAATTCGAGCGCAGTAAGCCGCACGTAAACGTGGGAACGATTGGACACATCGACCACGGCAAGACGACGTTGACGGCTGCAATTACGAAAGTGCTATCCAAGAACAACCCCAAGGTGCAGTTCCGGGCGTTTGATTCGATTGACAACGCGCCGGAAGAGCGCGAGCGCGGAATCACGATCGCGGTGTCGCACGTGGAGTATGAGACGCCGAACCGGCACTACGCGCACATCGATTGCCCGGGCCATGCCGACTACATCAAGAACATGATCACGGGCGCGGCGCAGATGGACGGCGCGATTCTGGTGGTCGCAGCG
>DATFSH010000053.1:0-23657 GCA_035262725.1 Candidatus Acidiferrales bacterium
TGAGGAGATTGTAAAAGAAAAAGGCGATTTCAAATTTAAAATTTCAGATTTCAAATGGGGGAAAGGGCAAAGGCGAACAGAGTAATGTCTGTACCACTGAAAAACAGCGGGATTTCGAATTTGAAATTTCGAAAGGCTTGAGCCGAACCGGAGCAGCCCGGCAAGCGGGCCTTAAGAAAGCGGCGGCAAGCCGCCCTTCGGCTCCGCTCAGGACAAGCCGCACTCCACATGGGCGACGCCAGGATCGCGGATTGGCCTGGGGGACAGGTTACCGACTTGAATCGCTGGGTGCAGGGTGGGCTTGTTTCGGTATTGTGTGCGACCTAAAATTAGTGTAGGAACAGCTGGGGTAGGAGGTACTGCTTTGCAACTCGACGACCGCATGAAGCAGTTGCTTCGGGAACTGGGCCACGCGATCAACGATAGTGTTTCGGATTCGGAGCGCATCGCCGAAGCCATCTCCAGCGTTCGCGCGGCTGGATTCGACATCGTGCTGAAGCTGGATGCTACGATCGGGCTGGCGCGGCGCCAGGCGTCGGACGCGAAAATGACGTCGCAGGACCGGCGTTTCCTGGAATCGCTGCACATCCAGGTAGACGAGCAGTCGCTTGAAGAAGAGCCGGTGCAATCGAAGCTGGAAATGACGGCGCAGGACATCAAATTTCTGAAGTCGCTGAAGATATCCTTCGATGAAGACGCTTAGACTCTTCTCGGCGCTAACGGCTCTCGCTGCGGGTATCGCATTTACGTCTGTGCCTGCAAAAGCACAGAGCGACCAAGCCACTCCGCTAACCACGACTTCTCCGATCGTGGTGAAGCAGAAAGCTGTAAAGCCTATCTGGCTGAACGCCGAAGTGATTCACGCCGACCAGCTCTCACTTTTGGTACGCGAAGAGGCCAACGGGCTGAACATTCACACTTTCACCTATTCGGACAAAGCGCGAGAGAAGATGCAGGCGGTGCTGGAGGCGGGCGGCTATCAGTATGGCGATAAAATAAAGGTTCGCTACATGCCTGGGAAGACAGAGGCGCTGGATATCCGCGGAGACCCGTCGAAGCCGCTTTGATCTCGTGGTGCGGTACGGCGATGTGCCACAACTGATTCGCTGAATCAGGAATGTGTTTTTGGAAGTTCGATGATTCGCCCCCCTGCTGTTGCCGGTCATTTTTACCCCCTACATTCAAAGGAACTCGCGCAAAGCGTAGATGCGTTTCTCTCGCCGCGGGGAAAGAAGAACCGCGCCCTTGGTTGCGTGGTGCCGCATGCGGGTTACGTTTATTCCGGACACGTAGCCGGGGCGCTCTATTCTTCACTCGGGATACCCGCGCGGCTTATACTGATTGGTCCTCGACACTACCCGCGCGGCGAACCGTTTGCGATTCTATCGGAAGGAAGTTGGGCATCGCCGCTGGGCGACGCTAAGATTGACTCGCTCCTTGCGGCGGAATTGAAATACGAATTCCCGAGGTTGCGGGAAGATGCGGTGGCGCACGAACGAGAGCACTCGCTGGAGGTGCAGATTCCCTTCCTGCAACGGCTTCGCAGTGATTTTCAATTTGTTCCCATCGTGCTGGGAACGGACCGCTACGGCGTGCTCGAAGAATTGGGCCATGCGCTGGCGAAGGTTGTCGCCGCACAGGGCGAGCCGGTGTTGGTGGTGGCGAGCTCAGACATGAACCACTACGAAAGCGATGAAATTACGCGCGTGAAGGATGAGCATGCAATCGCGCGAGTATTGGCTCTTGATCCCGGAGGCCTTTACGACACGGTGCGCGCGGAGAGCATTACGATGTGCGGCATCGCGGCGGCGGTGGCGATGCTGGTAGCAGTGGGCGATCTGGGTGCGAGCGAAGCGGAGCTGGTGCGGTATGCGACGTCAGGAGATATTAACGGCGACCGCGAGCGTGTGGTGGGTTACGCCGGCATCGTGATTCGCTAATCGCCCGATGCCGGCGCTTTTCGCTAAGAGTGGCAAGTTCTGATTACAACGCTTACTAGAATACGTTCACGGTAAAGGTCATCGAGTGCGTAGTACCGTTGGACGTGGCTGTAATCATGGCATTGGTGCTCGTGCCGGTGCCGGTTCCGCCGCCCCCGCCTCCTCCACCGCCACCACCACCGCCGCTACATCCGGCAATTCCGATGGCAAAAGCGAGAGCCATAAGGCCCGCAGCGACACTGATGCTCCATCGCAATTGCTTGTGTTTCCCATCGAACAAAAGGAAGGCCATGCCGGCCATCGCGGCAAGGGCGATGGCTGCGGCCACGTACCAGCGTGCGCTTCCACTGGGCCGGGCGCCGATTCTCGGTGGCACACTTGCGGTGGTCATGATCGTCACAACAGTGGACGCAGATTGGTGGGTAGAATCCAGAGTGACCGAAGGCGGGTTGAAACTGCAGCTCGCGCCCGTCGGGAGACCAGTACAAGACGACGAGGTGAAATTGAATGTTCCGGTGAAGCCGTTGATGGCGGTAACGGTCAAATTGAGGATGCCCGAACCGCCGGCGGACGGCACACTAACGATTGATACGCAATTCGAGAGGGCAAAGTCAGCAGCGGCGCCCGGATTTGTAATTGCGAAATTATTCGCCAAGTTGCAGACATTTACGGAGCCGAGGCCGGTGGCCAGATCGTAGCCGGTGCCAGCGTTAAAGCCCGTGAGAATTCCGTTGGCATCGCCCTGCGTCGCAACGTTGCAGTTTGGCGATCCCTTGACGCACGGAGCAGAAATCGTGCCGACCGTGACATCGTTGAAGATGCACGCACTCGCAGGGGCAGCTGAATTACAAGCGGCTGCATTCTGCTGGGCGGCAAGCGAATAAAGCGTCGGATTCGGAAGGCCGAGGCTTCCGCCTGTCTTCTGAACGAGAAGCGAAAAAATCGCGCCCATTACTTGTGTGGACACGGAGGTTCCGCCAACACCTTCGAAGAGCGAGGCGCCATTTTTATCCGAGCCCAAGCTGCAGGCTGCATTGTTGGTATTGGTGTCCTGCTGGCAGATGATGTAGAAGCTTCCCACGAGCCCGTCGCCCGCGAAAAGCGAGACGTCCGGGATCACGCGGGTGCTGCCGCCTGGAACTCCGGGACCCATCTGCCAGGGCGGCCGCGGATAGCCGGATGAGCATTTCGGGGGCGACCCGGTAAGGACCGCGCAAGTACTGATGCCACCGCTGCCGCCAATGGGACCAATCGAGCTCGCCAGACTTGCGGTGTTATTGCAATTGGCTTCCGGAATGGCGCTGAAACCAACCTGGCCGAAAAGAGCATTCGTGCACGAGTCGTTCCAGGTGGTTTCCGGAATGTAACCCAGCGCTGATCCCTGGCTGCTGGTCAGATTGTTGGTGCTCCAGAAAGAAGTGGCATTGGTGAGTTGATTGAAATCGGTGCCACCGACGGCGACGTTGAAGGGAGTGCTGGCGAGACCGCTGACGGCGAGACCGCCTGTGGCCGGCTGCTCGGTGGAAATATTCGGGTTATCGAAATCGCATCCCGCTGAGGCGTTGTCTCCGGTTGAAACGACGATGGTGATGCCTTCTGTTGCGCCCTGCATCCAGCGAGTATTGACCATTCCATTTACCACTGTGCCGAGGTCTTGCTCGCAATCCCCAAAGCTCTCGCTGAGCACAGGCGCCAGTTTGTTGTCGACGATGAATTGAGCGGCGGCATCCACGCCCGCCGTGGAGTTCGTATTGGCGGCGATTACGAAATTAATCGTGGCGTTCTTGGCGATGGCGCCGGCCCATTGGACGTCCAAGTCAGCCTCAATCTCGTCGCTATTGATGCCGGGATCGGTGGAGCCGGTAGGAATAGTAATCGTGGGGTTTTTGGCTGGGAGCCCGAACATTTTTCGGAAGTTCATTACGTCCTGCATGTTGATATTGCTGTCGCCGACGACGGCGATGGTTTGTCCGGTGCCGTCAATGCCCGCGTTCCATAGCGGGAGCACGTTGTAAATTATGGCGACGTCCTCGGGCCCCAGCGCGAAGCAGTTACTGGGGACGAATCCGCAATCGCCCTGGACGGGAAAGGTGAACAGCGGGCGCAGCGCCTTCACTCTTCCGTCGGCGGTTCGCGTGAAGGTGCCGCGGGAATGGCTGGCTCGTTTCGGAGCGAAATTGTGGAGCGTGCCGACGCCGGCGACGACGCCTGCGATGGCGGCGGGAATCTGCTGGCTCGTGGAGTTGGCCCAATGCTCTTCACCATTCACCACGTAGCGGTGGATGGAGGTGCGAAAAGCGTCACGAACTTCCCCCACGGTGCCTGAGAAATGGATTACGGTGCGCGAGGGGGAAACTTCGATGCTCTGGAAACCGTGGGATTGCAGCCAGGATGTGACGGCTTGGATGTCATGGTCGGAAGGCCCGAAGCGGGCGCCGAATTCCTGCGGGGTGATCCACTTGTGATAGTTCTCCGATGCGGGGTCTTGCTGTTCGCGCAGCAGGGTGGCGAGGGCGGCGTCCTGTTCGGGAGTGCGCGTCAGGCCGAGCATCATATTGTCCATGGGCAGGCTGTCGGGCGCGAGTCCGCGATCGAATTCCGCGCGGGCGAGAGGATGCGTGCTGCCGGAACGCAAGACCATCTGGCTTTCGTTGACGGGTTGTGTGACCAATGAACGGGCTTGGTTGGTTTGCGCCGGCGTGGCGAGCGCGCCGAGCGAGAGAAAAGCAAAGAGAGGCAAGAATCCAGTGGTTACCGTGTGTGTGGGTCGCATGGTTTTTATGAGTATCTCTGATGCCGCGAAAGGCCAAATAAGATGGTTGCCAATTGGGCCCAAAAGTAAATATTTGATGACTACGCGCTACTTGACTGAAGTGAAGCGGCGTCGGTGTTACGGCCGAATCGACATTACGTCGAGATGGCCATTTGGTTCCAGAATTATACACCTTCAATGTGAATTCCGAATGCGGCTGGCCAGGGTTCGGGCGCGTTGGCGGGCGATGTCGATAAATTTATCATCCGCGGAGACCTGATCGAGGGCCGCCAGCAGGCGTTCGGGCTCGGGGAATGCCTTAGTGTTGTAGTCAGCTTCGATTTGAATCAGGGCGTCATTTACACCCAGGCGATCGTATCGCATCACTCTTTGCAGATTGGAAAGATCGGATTCCTGCCGGGCCAAGCCTTCGAAAATATTCAGCAGCTGGGTGGCGTTTTCATCCAGGGTGTAGTTGAACTTTACCTCGTGGCTTTCTGTTCCCTTTGTGTAGACGAACGTCTTTTCGCCGAGATTCGCGATGCGACGATGTATGTCCAGATCGACGCCTTGAAAGTTGTGGAGTTTCGAGGCGAGATCGAAGACATGCTGCACCAAGGGCGGGTTTATTTCGAATGCCACAGGCTCGGATTCCTCGTCGAGCTGGCGAATGTCGTAAGTGGCCGCGCCATTCTGGCTTACCTTGATCTGTACGTATTCCGGGTAGCTGGTTTTGAAGACTTTGCGATAAATGATGGCGGGGCCATCGGGGGGAGCGGCGAATGCGGACGTTGCGAAAAACAGAAAAAATAACAATGAGCTGGCTATGATTGGGACAATCTTTCGAAAGGCAGCGCAGCTGTATCTGGAGCTAAGGATTTGCGGCTGGATCATTGCAGAATTTGGATGCGAATCGGTCGCTTCCGGTTCCCTGTGGTAATCGTTGAGGGTTGAATTCCCATCGCGCGAGTCATTCGTTCGCGGGCGTGTGAGAGATGAGCGTGGCAGAGTGCCACCGCGAGCGCGTCGGCGGCGTCGGCCGGTTCGGGATAGCTGGTGAGCCCAAGGGCGGAGCTTACCATCTGCTGCATTTGCTGTTTGGAAGCGCCGCCGTGACCAGCCACGGTTACCTTCACTTCGCGCGGCGAATAACTGTGCGACGGAATCTGCGCTTGGGCCGCGGCAAGCAGTACTACCCCGCGAACCTCGGCCAGCTTCAATGCGGTTCGAACGTTCAGCGCCGTGAATACGGATTCCACTGCAACGGCATCCGGCGAAAATTCTTCCACAAGGCGGGCAACCAGCTGATGAATATCGCAGAGTCTGGAGGGGAATGATGCTCGCGCCGGCAGCTTGAGCGCGCCGAAGCCAAGCATGTGCGCCGTGAAACCTTCGAACTCGACGACGCCATAGCCAGTAGCACCGGCCAAGGCAGGATCGACTCCGAGCACGCGGAAGCGGTGCGCCTTTGAGGGCGCACTGATTTGCTGCCGAGCGGGAATTGCGGCGCGAGAGGTCATTTGGCGGGTTTCATCGGGCGCGCACTAGTCTAGTGCCGCGCTCAAGCGAGCGATAGTGTTTTTTGGGGCGGGTGTTGCGTCGATTCCGAGGCTGCCTTCGCCACACGGACGGTTATAAGGAGAGCCGGAGCGCTAGCTGGCAACAGCGGCCTGGATCTCCCTCTCGTCGATATCGAAATTCGCATAGACGTGCTGCACGTCGTCATGATCCTCGAGCGTTTCCACCATGCGCAGCATCTGTTGCGCCTGCGCGCCGCTCAATTTCACGTAGTTCTGGGGAATCCATGCCACTTCCGCCGTGGCCGGCGTGATTCCGCTAGCGACGAGCGCTTCGCGCACTTTTTCCATCGCTTCGGGAGGGGTGGTAACTTCCCACGCCGAGCCATCGTCGCGCAAGTCTTCCGCACCCGCATCGAGGACGATGCCCATCATCTTGTCTTCGTCGGCCAGCTCTTTGGGCACCACGATGTCGCCTTTGCGGTGGAACATCCAGCCCACGGCGCCGTTCTCGGCCATGTTGCCGCCATTCTTCGACATCATGTGGCGAATCTCACTGACGATGCGGTTGCGGTTGCTGGTGACCACTTGAATCAGCACGCCTACGCCGCCCGGGCCGTAGCCTTCGAACATTACTTCGTCGAGCGTTTCGCCTTCGAGCTGCCCGGTGCCGCGCTGAATGGCGCGTTCGATATTGTCATTGGGCATGTTTTCGTTCTTAGCGGCGCTGATGGCAGTGCGGAGGCGCGGGTTGGTGACAGGATCGCCGCCGCCGGTGCGCGCGGCAATGGTGAGCTCGCGAATAATCTTGGTGAAAATTTTGCCGCGCTTGGCGTCGGTAGCGGCTTTCTTATGCTTGATTGTGGCCCATTTTGAATGTCCAGACATGTCGAAACCTTCTATAGGAAGTATGGCAGGAGCTGCAAATCAACTCTTTGCCACGTTAGTCTAGCAGCGGCGCCAAAATCAGGCAATAGAAGCCGGGCTAGGGGTTAGAAGAGGGCGAAGCTGCACTTTTCTGTTGATTTCACGTCAGTTTCGGAATTGTCGGCGGCGTTAGACCTTCACCCGAGCGCCGGTTGCCGTTTCCGGTAGATTGGCGATTGTACGCGTGCGGGACACGAAATCCCAGAAGCGCCCAGTGACTTTTCAGGTCGTCGCTCAGAAATCCGTGGCTTCTTCTGATGTATAGGCACTTAGGGCCCACCGAAGTTGGCAACCTTTTTGCTGTATGTCGTAGCGCGACATAGTATTACGTCTGACGCTGGAGTCGCAGAAAGGATACGACCACACGCGCAAGAAAATAAGATGCTGAGCAAGAATCTTTCGCGAAGGGATTTACTCCAGAGATCGGCAGCTCTGGGAGTCGTTGCCACACTCCCCCTCTCATTTGCGAGCTGTTTCGAAAAGCCGCACTCGGCACATTCCGAGGCCGCGGAGCCAAGCGGAGCCAATCCGCTCAAACCGCCAGCCAACGGCAAGGTCAAAGTTGCGTGCCTGTTTTCCAGCAACGTTACTCTGATTGATTGGGTTGGCCCTGAAGCAGTTTTTGATGCATGGATCTACGACGAATCCGCCAAACAAGATCGGCCAGTGTTTGAAGTGTTTACTGTAGGTGAAAGTCGGGAGATAAAGGACCCCGGCTTCAACGCGATCCCGGACTATACCTACGAGGACGCGCCCCAGGCTCAGGTCATCGTCGTCCCAGCCCAATCTGGGTCTCCGCAATTTTACAAGTGGCTCAAGATGGCGAGCGAGAGCGCTGATCTAACTATATCGGTGTGTACGGGCGCGAGACATCTGGCCATGCTGGGACTCCTTGACGGTCAGACTGCCACGACGCATCACGACTTCATCAAGCCCTACTCGCAAGAGTTTCCCAAGGTTCATTGGGTCGCAGAGAGGCGCTTTGTAGAAGGGCCCAAGATCGCCACGAGTGCAGGAGTTACTGCCGGAATTGATCTAGCCTTGCGAGTCGTGGAGCGTTACTTCGGCCGACAGAAAGCTCTGGCAGTAACCAAGGTCATTGAGTATCAGGGCACCGCATGGATGGTCTAAGGCAACTTGTGAACGTCCTCGAAAGCGAGAATCTCGCACTATGAGTGCAAATACACGACCGCGCGACGGTCGCAGAGGAGAAGAACATGAAGCGTAACGTTTGGGTCATGATGGTGGCGGCGTTTTGTCTTTCTCTGCTGGCCGGGGCTCCGGAAGTGAAGACGCAGTCTTCGGGCTCGGGTACGACCGATCGGCCGGAATTTAACGAGAAAAAAGAACTGATTCGCCCGGGAAACTATCGCGCCTGGGTTTTTCTCTCGGCCGGCTATGGCATGAACTACAGCACTGGCGGAGATCCTCTGTTCACGAACGTGTTCGTGCCACAGTGGGCCTACCGCAAGTTTATGGGCTCTGGACGTTGGCCGGACCAGACATTGTTCGTGGTCGAGGAGCGCAAGCCGCAGAGCAAAGGTTCAATCAACAAGGGAGGCCAGTTCCAAACGGATCTGGCGGGTATTGCCGTCGAGGTCAAGGATGCGCACCTGCCGGATAAGTGGGGCTACTTCGTCTTCGATGAGAACAGCAAGACTGCACAGATCAATTCCCAAGAAGGATGTTTCAACTGCCACGATGCGCATGCTGCGGTCGAGCACACGTTTGTGCAGTTCTATCCCACGCTGAAGCCGGTGGCGAAGAAGTTCGGCACCTACAATCAGGAGCGGGAAAACGTGGCGAGCGCGAAGGCCTCTTCTTCGGTTCAAGCGAAGCAACAGTAAGTAGATCCACCCATCTCACATTGTGACGACCTGAAGGCAGTCTTTGGTACGGAACTGCTTTCGCTCCTGCGTTCTTCGATCGGCAACGCGCTTTCTATTGGCTTGAGGCACGCGTTCGCGCTGTGACCTGATGCCGAGCCTCGATAATCTACTGAGTGGGAGGAGCATTATGACAACTGAAATTGAACGCGGACGCTTAAGTTTCCTGTCCTTCGCTTTCCTGATGGTCGCGTACTTGTGCGTTGCGAGCCTTGGATTCCCTCGTGCCGCAGCCGGCTCAGCTACCGGCGATTAAGTAATCGTGGCCAATCCTTTACGGTTCTTGCAAAGGTGAAGTCGCACATTTGTGCGCCGCGGGGAAGTCCACGTAGAACGTTAGCTGCGATTACCAACCCTTTTGGCTCATGCGCCTGAGGATGATCCCGCTGTAGCTGTTCATGTGCTCGGGGCGTCGCTTCAGAGGGGCCGGCAGAATTGCAGCGAGGCGTGCGGCTCGTTCCCGGCCGATATTCAAGGCTGTGGTTTGGTCGTAGTAACGGCAGGCCGACTCTGCACCATAGATACCGGGCCCCCATTCGACCACGTTGAGGTATATCTCCAGAATCCGCTTTTTGCCGAGGAAGAATTCGGCCACAGGCACCAGTGAGGCTTCCGCGCCCTTGCGGAGGATCGAGCGGCCCGTTCCGAAGAACAGGTTTTTTAAGAGTTGCTGCGTAATTGTGGAAGCTCCGCGAGTGCGGTCGTTTTCCAAATCGTCTTCGGCTGCGATTTGGATCTCGTGCCAATCGAATCCATGGTGCTGGTAGAAGTTCGCGTCCTCGGCGGCGATTACAGCGTGCTGGAGATCGGCAGAGATTTGGCTGAGCGGAACGAATTTGTAGCGTTCGCGATACGGCGTGTGGTGAATCCAAGCCTGCAAGCGGCGCTGGATATGCACCGCGGTTGTCGGCGGGTCGATCCAGCGAGCGGATACAAGGATCAGCACGGCCAGCGACCAGAGAAGCACCACGCCGATGACAAGCCATCGAATAAACGATCGGACGGAGGGCTTCTCGAGCAGGGTCTTGATGTGTGTGTTCAGCGTTGCGGTCACATTCCCGAATAATAGCCTGAACTGGGCCTCAGCGGACTCGATAGTGTTGAGGCTGAGATTGTATGCGGTCGCGGAGGTTGCGAGAGGACAGAGGAAGAAAACGCACCCTCTTGAGAGGAAATCGCTTTTGGTTGCGTTTGCTCTGAACTATGATGGCCGTGTTTGGAGGCACATTGATGGCTGCTGCATGGAAAGGTTTCCTTGCTTTCGGACTTGTGTCCATCCCGATTTCTCTCGAACCTGCGGCCCGGTCCGAGAGAATCAGCTTCAATCAGATTCACTCGCCGTGCGGCAGCCGCATCAAGCAGCCGACCTATTGCCCCACGTGCGAAAAGTTCGTGGATCGCTCGGAGGTTGTGAAAGGCTACGAGCACGAAAAGGGTCAATACCTTTTATTCACGAAAGAAGAGCTAGAAGAGATTGAACCCGAGTCGGCGCGGACCATGGAAATCCTTAGTTTTGTTAAGAGCGAGGAGATTGATCCGGTGTACTTCGAGAGCTCTTATTACGCTAAGCCTGATGAGAGTGGCGTGCGGGCCTATGATCTGCTGCTGGATGCAATGCGGAAGACCGGATACTCCGCGATCGCCAAAGTGACGATGTTCGGGCGCGAAAATATCGTAATCATTCGCGCGCTGGAAAACGGTTTCACGCTGCACACGATGTTCTACGAAAATGAAGTGCGGGCCGCCGGCGAAAAAACGCGGAAGTCCGAAACCAAGGAAGCGGAGTCGAAGCTGGCAATGCAGTTGATTGATACGCTCGCGGCGCCGTTTGAACCGAGCCAGTACATTGACACTTACCGGCAGGAGCTGGAGCGGCTGATCGAAGCGAAACAGAGCGGAAAGAAGCTGGCGGTGATGCCGCGGGTGAAACGCGAGAACGTTGTGGATCTGATGTCGGCGTTGAAGACAAGCCTTTCGAGAGAATCCTCGAAACGAGACCTTCTGCGGACAGCGGTCAAGCCGAACAAGGAGCAGAAGAAGTCGCGGGCCAGCTAGTTCAGCGCCTAGTTTCGTTGTGTCGTTAGCGCGACGGGCGTACGATCAGATTCAGAAGCCCGAATCGGAAGTTGCGATGAAATTTGCCGCTCCTGACGGACCTCACCGTGCTTGCGATGCTTGCTGTTGCGAGCGTTTCTGCTCAGAGCGCGAAGTGGCAAATTGACGCGGGCCATTCTACCGCCAGCATTTTCCTCGCGCAGTCCGGTGATACCGACCCTGGTCTGAACATCGCCGTCGCTGTCGCCGCCGGCACCATGGAGCTCGACTCTGCCGATCCGTCGAAGCTCTCGCTCCAGCTCAATATAATCCCCGCCGATCAAGGCGATGCGCTTCTCGATCCGACGGGCACGCTGCGCGCGGGCTCTTACGCGGCGCTCTCTCGCTACACGGTGATGAGCTTTCGATCGCAATCCGCCCTCCGCGACCAAAGCGGCGAACTCCAGTTGACCAGCGACGCCACCATCACATACGTGGAACGTGAAGCCCCCTCCGACTGGAACATTGCCTATAGTGGACCTACGGTGATCCCACCCGTCAGCAAGAGCGCGACGCGCGCTGTTGCTTTCACCTTGGACAAGTCTGCTGCGGAGATTGCCTACGGCCGGAAGGTAGGCTGGATGGAAATTACAGGGCGCGGCAAAATTCCGCTGGAAGACCTGCCCGCGATGCGGTTTTGGCTCTCGAATTCGGTGTGGCCGACACTGGTGGAGGATCGCAACTGCTACACGCCGAACTACTCGGTGAGCATGCGCGACTATCACGGCGCCGTTTGCACAGGCAACGTGGTTGAAACGAAGCCGCGCAAGAGGGTTGCTGACGGCTCCACTTCCGGCCTCGATTATTCAGGCCCGCATTTTGAAACCCCGCAAAAGATTAATGAGCTTCGTCTTATCCTCGATCTAAGAATGCGCGAACCCCGTTAAACCGCTGCCGAGGTGAATGCGTAGCGGCCTCGAATGTCAGGCGGTTTGATGCGATGCTTTCGCCGGGACACTCGCCAGCAGACGCACTAGACCTTCAGCCGCCGTCGGATGAGTGAAGATCGCATCGCGAAGCGCCGTGTACGGCAGCCCTGCCAGCATTGCTGTTTGAACGGTCGCCATCGGCTCGCTTGCTTCGACGCCCAATACCGTGATTCCGAGAATGCGATCGCTATCCTTATCGAGCAGCATCTTTAAAAAGCCGCGCGGTTCCGATAGAGTCTCTGCGCGGAAGACTGCAGCCATTGGTATCTTCACCACGCGATACTCGGCTCCGCGACTTTTAGCCTGCGTTTCATTCCATCCTACGCGTGCGAGTTCCGGATCCGTGAAGATACAGTACGGGATTAAGCGGTTCAGCGTTGTGCGAGTTCCCCCGTTGAGGTTGTCGCGAATCACACGGAAATCGTCGAACGCCACGTGGGTGAATTGCGGGCTGCCGGCGCAATCGCCTACCGCCCAGATGCTCGGAGCCGTGGTTTCGAGGCGTTCGTTGACTTTTACATAGCCGCGCCCATCCAGCTCGACTAACGTCCTATCAAGGCCGATTTCCTGAGTATTGGGCGCTCGGCCAACAGCGACGAGCATATCGGTCCCTTCGATCGCGCGCTCGCCCTGGGCGTCTTTCACATGGACTCGCACCTGCTGCCCGGAAAGCCCTTCAACGCGGACAACCTCCGTGCCGAGCAACACGTCGATTCCCTCGTCGCGAAAAAGCTCCAGCAATGCGGCGCTTACATCGGCATCTTCTTGGCTGGCGATCTGCGGGCTTCTTTCAATTAACGTGACTCGCGAACCGAAACGCCGCATCGCTTGCGACAGTTCGAGCCCAACATAACCGCCACCGATCACGACGAGGTGCTGCGGCAGGCGGTCGAGATCCAGAAGTTGAATGTGGGTCATCGGTTTTGACGCCGCTGCTCCGGGCAGATCAGGGATGACCGCACGCGAGCCTAGATTGAGGAATACGCGGTCGCCGACGATCACACGCGTGCCTCCGTCGTTGAGAGAAACCTCTACCGTTCGGGGAGCGGTGAAACGCGCCGATCCCATGATGAGCTCTGCGCCGCTCGCTTTGTAGAGACTGAGGTGTCCCTGAATCTCATCCTCCACCATTTTTCGTTTCCGCCGCTGGACGCCCGCCATGTCGATTCTGAACGATCCTAGTTCAAGCCCGAATTCAGCCGCGCGACGAGCGAACGACGCCACTTTCGCGCTGTGGACGATGTTCTTGCTGGGCAGGCATGCGATATTCGGGCATGAGCCGCCGATCAGCTTGCGTTCGACGACGGCCGTACGGTGACCCATCTCGGCCATGGTCCATGCGATGTGCTTTCCAGCTTCGCCGCTTCCGATGATAAGAGCGTCGTAACGCACAGTCTCAGCCATGAATACCCCTTTGGGGCGCTCAATCACTTAGTTTCGGCTCAAATAAGATTGAGGCAGGATATTATTCGATGTTAACGACCTGCTCCTTCCGACTCGAAGTGAAGCCTGCGACGTAGAGGAGAGGGTCGCGGCTCCCCATTCTTTGTAGCAAAGACCCGGCCTCGTCTTCAAGCAGCTCGCCTGACGATCAAGCGTGGCGGTTCTGGGTTGGAGTTTTTAGCAGACGCGGTTCAGCGCACATCATTCTTCGCGCAGCGCCACAAGAGGATCCACGCGGGTGGCTCGACGTGCGGGAATGTAGCAGGCGAAAAGGGCGACGCCTGCAAGAATGGCTGACACAAAAACGTAGGTCATCGGATCGGCCGGCGCGACGTCGAAGAGCATGGAGCGAAAAACTCGCGATACGATTGCAGCTCCCGCAAGACCTGCAGCCAGTCCGATTACGATGATGCGCATTCCTTCTCCCAACGCCATGCGCAGAATATCCAGTCGCTGGGCGCCAAGAGCGATACGGATTCCCACTTCGTGCGTGCGTTGGCTGAATGAATAGGCCATCACTCCGTAGATACCGATGGCGGCGAGAAGCAGAGCTACGGCGGCAAAAATACCCAGGAGCTCTAGAGAAAAGCGCCGGTCCGCGAGGGATCGGGCAATGATTTCATCCATCGAACTGATGCTATGCACCGGAACATTGGGATCGACGCTTTCCACTATGCGCCGCACGGCTTCACCCAGATGTTCCACCTCGCCCTTGCTGCGGAGAAAAACCACCGCGTTCACGGGCGCGAACTGGCCGAGAGGAACATAGATATGGGGCACGCTGGGAGCGTCGAAGCCATCCGACTTGATATCGCCGACGACACCGACAATCTTGACGCCCTGAATACCCGCTCCAAATCCAAACTTAACTTGTTGTCCTATTGGATTCTGATCCGGCCAATAACGCCGCGCGAGAGTTTGATCGATCACGCCAACTGTTTCAGTCGTATTCGTATCGGAAACGGTGAAGTTTCGTCCGGAGACGAGTGGAACTTCCATGGTGCGAAAATATTGCGTATCCACTACCGCGATGTCTGCAGTTGGGTTGCGCTCGGAATCTTCGGGGCGCCCTTGAATGGAAAAAGGAGAGTAGTTCCTGCCTGAGTTCATTGGCAAAGTATCGTTGCCTGAAATCGTAGTCTGTTCGACACCCGGCAATACAGCCACCCGGCGATAGACCTCTTGAAGAAAAGCGGCGCGCTTCTCTTGGGCGGCGTAGGGATCTGTGGCCGGGTTGTTAGACACAGGAATCCAGATTTGAACTGTGGTCAGATGGCTGGGATTGAATCCGGGGCGGACTTCCAGCACGCGCCAAAAGCTTCGGAGCAGCAATCCCGCGCCTGCGAGCAAGACAATCGAGAAGGCTATTTCCGACACTACGAGAAGACGCGAAAGCCGGGTATGGCGTTTGCCCGCGCCTGACCCGCGAGCACCTTCCCTCAGATTCTCAATCTGGTTCGGATTCGTAGTTTGAAGCGCCGGCGCCAATCCGAAGAGGACACCAGTGATTATCGAAATCAGGAAAGCGAAAAGGAAAACCTTGGCGCTGACGTCGATTTCGTTAAGGCGAGGAATATCCGCAGGAGCGAGGTTTACGATAGCATTCTTCAAGAAAAGTACCGTAACAATGGCGACTGCGCCGGAAATTACTGACAACAGGGTGCTCTCGGTCAACAGCTGTGCCGCCAGGCGTGCGCGACTCGCACCCATCACTAACCGGATTGCAATTTCGCGCCTCCTTCCTGAAGAGCGCGCGAGCAGAAGGTTCGCGATATTCACGCACGCGATGAGCAGCACGAATCCCACGGCGCCGAAAAGGATGAGCAGCTCAGTCCGCTGAGGCCCTACCAGATCTTCTTTTACCGGGACGAGCCGCACCGCCCACATGGCCGCAGCGGGATACTCCGCCGGATATTCCCGGCTGAGTCGTGCTATGTAGGCATCGAGCTGCGATTGCGCCTGAGTCACGGTCAGCCCTAGCTTCAACCGTGCAAGGGCGCCCGGTACGATTCTTTGCGACCGCACCGGTGGAACAGGAAAGGGAAGACCGTTGAATCCAGTAGCAATCCAAACGTCGACGTCGGTATTCAGGGTCCGTCCCGGGTGACGAAAGCCCGGCGGCATCACCCCGACGATGGTGTACAGGTCACTATCGAGACGCATTTTTCGGCCAATGATGTTCGGGTCCGACCCGTAATTCCGGCGCCAAAATCCGTCGCTGATGACGACGGGCTCCAGGAATCCTGGAGCGGCATCCTGCGATGTAAACACCCGGCCGAGTTGCTGCTTCACTCCAAGCAACGTAAAGTAATCGGGGCTCGTGACCAGGCTTTCCGCGCGAACCGTCCGATCGCCGCCGCCGACTGCCGAATTACTCGGCGCCACCGCCGAAATTTCCTGAAACACGCCTGAGCGCTCCTGCAAATCCCACAGCTCCGGTGCGGACAAGCCTACATCTTCTTCGTGCGGGCCACGAAGGTCGTCGAAGACGCGCACGAGCTGTTCAGGACGCGGAAATGGCAGCGGTCGCAGGAGCACAGCGTAGACGACGCTGAAAGTCGCGATATTCGCGCCAATCCCGAGCGCCAGAGTGAGCACCGCTACGATTGTGAACCCAGGACTCTTCAGCAACGTGCGAAACGCATAGCGCAAGTCTTGGACGAATGAGAGCACGGGTGCCTCACAAGCGCGCGCCGCGATCGGGCGGACGCGATTGCCCTATATGGACGAGAAAGGCTGCCGCATTGTTAGCAGGAGAGTTTGCGTTAGGGGGTGAAATTTGTGAACCGCTGGATGGAGGCGGGCGTGTACTGGCCCACTTCGATGAGGTAGCCGTCTGGGTCGCGCATGTAGCATCTCCACTCGGCGCCGTGGTTATCGAGCGGCGGGGTGAGGAAATGGGCGCCCTTGGCACTCCAATCTTTGTAGCAGGCCCAGATATCCGCTACGCGCAGGTTCAGGAAACTGCTCATTCTGCTCAGCTCGGGCGGCGTTTCCAGGATCACTTCGGGCTTGTCGGGCGTTGGTTCGCCGCCGGAATTAAGGATGAGCCACGAATTGGCCAGCTTAATATGCAGGGGTTTTCAAGCTTCACCACTTTCCCGCCCAGCACCTTCACGTAAAAATCTCTCGATTTCACCTGGTCTTTTTACCGTCAAGAAGTGCGTAACGTAGAATCCTTCGCGTGCGAGCGGCGCGTCAGCTAGGCTCATTGGGCACCTCGGAGACCAGTTTACTACCACTTCCAACGGGTGCCTCGCACAGGCAAACGTGTTAAGTTTGCGCTCCTATGCCGCACATGCCCGCATCCGTCAACCACGTTCTCGAATTCGCGCTCCTCGCGGCTACTTCCATTTTCTTTCTGGTTGATCCTTTCACCGTGATTCCTCTTTTTCTCGCGGTCACTTCCGATTCGCCTGCGCAAGAGCGCCGCTGGATCGCGCGGCGTTCGGCGTGGACCTGCGCGATCGTTCTTGCGACGTTTGCGGTGGCCGGCAGCTTGATCTTCAAGATGTTTGGCATCACCCTTCCCGCGTTCAAAATCGCCGGCGGAATCATCCTGCTGCAAATCGGCTTGGACATGCTACAGGCCCGCCAGTCGAGCACGAAAGCTACCCCCGCGGAAGCCGAGGAAAGCGTGAACAAGCGCGACGCGAGCATCATCCCATTGGGGATGCCGATGCTCGCCGGGCCGGGAGCGATCTCGACGGTGATGGTCCTCGTAGGCGAATCGCACTCGATCTGGCAGCATGTGGTGATTTATTCCACCATCATCGCCACCGCATTTGCGTCTTTCCTGATCCTGAACGCCGCGGGAAGCGTGCAGCGTTACATGGGCCAAACGGGGATCCGCATCCTTACGCGCATGATGGGTTTGCTGCTGGTGGCGCTGGCGGTGCAGTTTGTGGCCAACGGGCTGATCGATTTCGGTTTGCTGAAGCCGTTGAACAATCCCTTCTAGAATTCCTCGTCGTCGTCGGCCTTTTTCAGGCGCGTGATTTTCAGGGAGACGCGAATATCCTGCGATTTTACGGCGGCGAGAATCGCGCGCCGCTTATCGAGCGGCAGTTCCGACGGGCTGATCACTCCGGCCGAATCGCGCGGGAAATGTCTCACGAAAAGCGCGGCCATGTGAGCCGTCGCATACGAAATCGGCGTCGAGATCATGCCGCGCTGCCGGATCTGATACAAGGTCGGGAAGCTCGCATCCCAGCGGACCAGCACAGGCTCCTCATCTTTAGCCCCGCGGACCAACACCGCCGCTGCGAACCGCGCATTCTCCAATATTCCGCGGCGGATTAGTTTCGCTACCGCTTTCGGAGTGGGCACTTTCGGAAAACGCTTGTGCACCATTCCCTGCGAACGGTTCAGCCGTCCCTGCCGGAACCAGCGATACAAGCGGTCGAAATCGTTGCCGCCGATTTTGGCGTCCACGTCGCGTACGTGAATATCTCGAGGCACCAGGCAGACTTCGTCCTGCGCGGCCAAGTACACCGTTGCTTGGCCAATCGGGGCAGGGAAGCGGAATTTTTCGCGCTCGGCGAACCGCCGCACCATCGCGAATTTTCCATGGCGGTAAATGCGCGGATTCGAAATCGCCGCGTCATAAACGCCGTCGGCCGACCAGGTGGAAATCGGATCTTTGCTCTCGGTGCTTTCGAAGAGGCGGAAATGAATCTCTTCGGAGCTGTCGAGCAACTCGCTGCCGCGCTTGGCGAGCAGATTTGTAAGCCCCGGCGCAACGCCCGCACAGATTAGCGCCGTACGATTCTTTGCGACGAAGCGCTTGTGATAGCGGTATTGCTCTGGCTTGAACGGGGAGCGCGTGAGGTGCGCGTTCAAATCCATGTAATGAATGCCCAGGCGCAAGGCGGCGCGCAGAATAATTTCATTGAAGACAGCAGGGGAGGCGTTGATGATCAGATTTGCGCCGCGCGCCGCGCGCACGATGGACCACAGATTGCGCGCGTTCGTCTCGATGATTTCGATCTTGCCTTTCTTACCAAGGAAGCGCTGCGCGCGGGCGATGTCGCGATCGCCGCACCAGACGGTGTGCCCCTGGCGCGTCAGCAGATGGGTCAGCAAGGAGCCGGTGCCGCCCGTCCCCAAAACGAAGATGCGCATCGGTGCGCCACTTTATCACAACCGGCACGCAGTGGCGGGCGTGCTGCGGACTCTGGTGACTAACTTACAGCCCTCAACATTGCCTGCAACGAATCTCGTGCGAGTCGTTTTTGCAATGACCTTGTGAACGGATAGACCAAGCGCGGCAGAAGTTGCGGCCGCGAGAATGCACAGATGTCGTACCACACAGATTGATCCATGGGATTGAATTCCACCGTGAATCGTTCCTCGCCGGTCTCTCCGTGGTCGTTAAGTGTTCCGTACGCAAAGCCGTAGATTTCAGTCGCGTGCCCTTCTTGGATCACACACACAATCCGGCAGGCATTGAGCGACCAGAATTCAAGTGCGATACCAGAACGGCGACAGTTGTGCCTGCTTCAATCGGGGAATTCGGCCAGCATAGTTCGAGCCACGAGATGTCGAACATCCTCCATGCTTTGATAGCTTGTTTCGCGCACTTGAAACAATCCGCACCTTTGCCGAGTTGTACGCGATTGTGGTCGACGGTGTATCCGCTCGGCGCCTGAACCCGGGATGCGCCGACCTCGCGATACGAGAAGGTGCCTTTCTCCTGCGAAAGCAAAGACTCACGTAGCCTTTGCGGTGAAGGTTTTGAGAACAGGAGCACGCTGCGCATTCTACTTCCAGAAAGGTTGCAATGGTATTTGCTAGCGTCCCGCCACGGGCGTAGAATCGGCTTGTAACTCCGATCCTAGGAGCCTAAGGGAGAGAAATCCTAAGGCTCGCGGGACGAGTCTTCTGCCGTACGCAGAGGACGAGGGTGCGAGTGGAAACGCTGGCGCCTCCCTTCGCGGAATTTGCTTCCTCTGCGTTTTGGAAAGGAGACGGTTCGAGGCTTGCTGCCTCGGCCTTTCGCCCAAATCCAATCGCGGATTTGGGTTTTTTGTTTTGGAGTGAAATGTCCCTCTTCGACAAATTCGGCCGCCAAATCACCGACCTGCGCATCTCCGTCACCGACCGCTGCAACTTCCGTTGCGTCTACTGCCGCTCGGCCGATCCCGATAACCACATGCCTCACCACGAACTGCTCGAATGGGATGAATTTGAGCGTCTTGCGTGCATTCTCGCCGGCATGGGCATTCGCAAAGTGCGCGTCACAGGTGGGGAACCGCTCGTGCGCCCGGGTATCGAAGATTTCATCGCGCGGCTGAAATCGATCGGCGTGCGCGACCTATCGATTACCACCAACGGCCACCTCCTCGCCGAGCGGCTCGAAGCGCTTCTCGCCGCGGGCCTTGACCGCATCAACATCAGCCTCGATTCGCTCGACCGCGAGAAATTCGAGCGCGTCACGCGCACGAAGACATTCGATGCCGTGATGGCAGGTATAGACGCCGCGCAATCCTCGCGTCTGTGCCCTGTAAAAGTGAACGCCGTGCTGGTGCGCGGACTCAATGACGATGAAGTGGAGGCTTTCGCGGAATTTGCCCGCGAGCGCGACCTGATCATGCGCTTCATCGAATTCATGCCGCTCGATGCGGACCGCGCATGGACGCGAGACACGATGGTGCCCGCAGCGGAAGTCTACCGCCGCATTCACACGCGCTGGCCGCTCGTCGAAATCGCGCACGAGCGCAGCGAGACGGCGCGCAAATACAAATTCGCCGATGGCCCGGGCGAAATCGGCCTAATCGCGCCAGTTACCCAGCCTTTCTGCGGCCACTGCTCGCGTATCCGCCTCACTGCCGACGGAAAGCTCCGCACCTGCTTATTCAGCAAAGAAGATCACGATCTGAAATTCCTGCTGCGCGGCGGCGCAAGCGACGAAGATATTGCCGAGGAAATCCGCTCGGTTGTAATGCAAAAGGAAAAGGGCCATCGCATCAACGACCCCGGGTTCGTCCCCCCGTCACGCACCATGGTCTTCATAGGTGGCTAAGTAATATACCGTTTGCGTGCGCGCTTTTAATTTGCCCTCCACAGCCCACTCGCGCACAATACTCGAAAGCAAAATATCGGCCCCTGGAGCCGCTGTAATATGGCAGATGACGAACAGAAAATTTTCTCGTTGACCGAAGCCGAACGGCTCCGCGTCCAACTCGAGCCCGTCCTGATCGAAGCCATGGAATCCCGGCGCAAGATGGAAGAGGTGGAGGAGCAGTTGCGCGACATCGCAGAACGAATTTCGCGCTCCGGCGGGATGCTTATACATTACGAAAAGGTCGCCAAGATTCGCGTCGAATTCAATCGTCTGCAGCAAAGCGTCCAGTCCGCGCTCGATCGAATTCAGGAGACCGGCTGCGTGGTGAAAGATCTCAACGTGGGCCTGCTCGATTTCCCCGCGCGTATCGATGGCGACGAAGTCTATCTCTGCTGGAAACTTGGCGAGGATCGCATCCGCTTCTACCACCGCCAGGACGAAGGCTTCGCCGGCCGCAAACCAATCGACCCCCGCGACGCAGGTTATTCAAACCCGGTCCAGTAACTCCTCTTCGAAATCTAAGCGCTGAGGTAGAACGATGACTACTCCAGTACCGTGAAGAGATGCAAGATGAAGAAGAATCCCACAAGTTCGAAATCGAAGTTTTGCACTCGAATATGCCTAAAGGAACGAAAATGAGTTATGGATTGGGAACCGAAATCGCTTTGTTGTTCAAAGGAATCGGTCTGGAGAACGATATTCTCGAAATACGCACTCACAATCGCCGAATTGCAAACCGAAAGCTATCGGCCCGAAAGCCGCATAGAAAACGAGCCTACTGATACCTCAGCGCCACCATCGGATCCACTCGCATCGCCCGCCACGCCGGAATCCAGCACGCCGCCAGCGCTACCACCGCGAGCAGTACCGCAACGGTCATATACGTCACCGCATCGGTTGGCGTCACACCGAATAGCGTTGACTGCAGGAATCGCGTGGAAACAAGAGCGAGAACACATCCAAGCGCCAGCCCCGCCAAAGTCATCTGCAGCCCTTGCATCAGCACAAGCTTCAGCACGTCATTCCGCTGCGCTCCGAGCGCAAGACGAATCCCAATTTCGTGGGTGCGTTCGCGTGTGGTGTAAGCAATCACGCCGTAGATTCCAATGGCTGCCAGCACGAGCGCCAGTAATCCAAAGGCTCCCACAAACGTCCCGGCGATTCGCGTCCCTGTGCTGGCGACCTGCACTCGCGTTGCGAGCGACGATTCATCTAGCACCGGCATGTCCGCGTTCAGCTGATGTACCGCTTTTTCGAGCGCGCCCGTGTACGCGAGAGGGTCGCCGGCTACGCGAATATGAAATATCGGCCCTCGCGCGTAGTCCTGATAAATGGGGACATAGAAGAAAGGTTCGGAGGCTTCGTGCAGGTTGTTGTAATCGCTGTTTCGCGCCACGCCGATCACCGTAAAATTCAACCCGTCCGCGTTTAGCTTTTTCCCGATTGCACTTTGCCCCGGCCAGTAGCGCCGCACGAACTCCTGGTTCACCACCACCACCGGCTGCGAGCCTTCTTTGTCTTCGGAAGTGAACTCGCGGCCTGCGATCAATGGGATCTGCATCGTGCGCAAATAATTGGGTCCCACGTTTGCGTTTGGGATGTCCATGGATTCATGAGGTTGCGGCACGTAGCCCTCGGGCTGCGTTATCGACGAGCTCAGCTGGAATCCCAGCGGCACCCAGCTCGACATGCTTACCGACTGCACTCCAGGCAGAGCTTCAAGCTTGGCTAGAAGCTGGCGGTCGAATTCGATGCCCTGGTCCTTTGTGTAACCTGCAGAAAAAAGATCGACGCCGCCAATCAGTACGTGATCGGCATTGAAACCCATGTCCGCTCGCTGCGCGTTCTCAAAACTTCGAATAAAGAGCCCTGCGCACACCAGCAGAAAAAGGGAAAGCGCCATCTGCATCACCACGAGCGCGGTCGAAAGCCGGGCCTTGCTCCGCCCACCCGAGGCGCCGCCCGTGTCTTCCTTCAGCACCGCCACCGGGGCCAGGTTTGACGAACGTAGCGCCGGCAGAATTCCGAAAATTACGCCTGTGAGCACGGAAACAAAAAGCGTCACGAGCAGCACCACGCGATCCACATGCACATCCATGAAAATGGGAATACCGGTGGGAGGAATGAACGAGCCGAACGTGCCGGCGGACCATGTGGTGATAAGCATCGCCACCGCGCCGCCCGCGAGCGAGAATACAAGGCTCTCAATCAACAACTGCCGAACCAGCCGCCACCGGCTCGCTCCGATCGCCATCCGAATCGCCATCTCGCGCCGCCGCGCCACCGAACGCACCAGCAGCAAATTCGCCACGTTGGCGCACGCGAGCAGCAGCACCACGCCTGAAATCGCCATCAACGTTGGTAGCAGGAGATACAGGTAGCCGTTCGCGCCATAAGGTGCGCGCCAGAGCGGAAACGCCTTCACATCATTGCGTCCCTGATGTGCTTCGGGGTACTGGGTGACGAGCTGTTGCATCAGCCCATTCAGTTCCGTCTGCCCTTGTTCCGCCGTAACGTCCGGATGCAAGCGTCCCAGCACCATCAGCCACATCGCATCGCGCTGTTCGATCAGGTTCCTGGTGGAAATAAGCTCTTTGCCGCCGAGCAACGGGACCCACAAATCCGTCCGCAGGCCGGTTTGAGTGCCCTGAAAAACGGCCGGTGTGACTCCCACAACTGTGAAAGGCAATTTGTTCAGATTGATCGTCTGTCCAACGATATTCGGATTGCCGCCGTAGCGCGTCTGCCACAACCGGTAACTGATCACCACCACCGGCGAACTTCCTGCCTGCGTATCTTCCACGGGAAGAAATCCGCGGCCCAAAATCGGACGCACGCCGAGCGCATCGAAATAATTTGCGGTGCACATCGTGCCCCACACCCGCTGCGGGGCCTTATTTCCAGTTAAATTCAGCGAACGCAGATCGGCTGCGATCAGCCCGGAAAAACTTTTGTTGTGGTGGCGCAGGTCGAGATAATCAGGATAGGAAAATGGCCGCGGGTCGAACGACGTTCCACCCAGGCTCAGCGACACAACTTCGCTGCTGCCTTTCATTCCGGGAATCGGATTTAGCATCGTCGAATTGATCCAGCTGAAAATCGT
>DATFSH010000054.1:0-67761 GCA_035262725.1 Candidatus Acidiferrales bacterium
CTTCAATCTCCATTCGAACGGCCGCGCCTTTGCGGCGCCGGTGAAGCTGATTAGAACTGCATCCAGGAAAGATGCCGATTGAAGATGTTTTGCGGGTCTGGCCCTGCATTCGTGTTCATAACAATCCCTGAGGCGCGCGAGCGTACAGCCGAAGTGTTACAGCCATATTACGGACTGGCCGTACATCTTACTCCGGGCCGGAAAGACGGCGAAAGCAATCTCATTGCTGGGTTTGCTCACCGGCCGCAGAAACCACGAACAACACCATTGCAAGTTGCACATAGCTTGTTCACGACGAATCGCTTGCCACCTTTCGACCCACAGAATAATCTGATTCTGAGCAGATAATTAAGTGCAGGATCGGAATCAGCTTGGTACTACGCCAGCCCTCATCGAATAGAAACTTACGAATCTGAAGGAGATTCATCATGGCATTGGCGAAACGTTCTCTCGGTTCGAGCGGGTTGGAGATCACGACGGTCGGAATTGGCTCCTGGGCAATCGGCGGAGACGGATGGTCCTACAGCTGGGGGCCACAGGACGACGCCGAGTCGATCGCCACGATGCGGCACGCGATCGATTTGGGCGTCAACTGGATTGATACTGCCGCGATTTATGGCCTGGGTCATTCGGAAGAAGTGGTGGGCCGGCTTCTTCGCGAAATTCCCAAATCGCAGCACCCTCTGATATTCACCAAGTGCGGCATGGCTTTTGAAGAGGATCGCATGGCAGAGCCGCAGCGAACCCTGAAGCCGGATTCCATATGGCGCGAATGCGAAGCCTCCCTGCGGCGCTTGGGCGTGGAGAGAATTGATCTGTATCAATTTCATTGGCCGGACGAGACCGGCACGCTCGTAGAAGATTCCTGGGCCACGATGGTGCAGTTGATCGAGGAAGGAAAAGTGCGTGCGGGCGGCGTATCAAATTTTGGCGCGGAGCTGCTTGAGCGCTGCGAAAACATCCGGCACGTGGATTCATTGCAGCCACCTTTTTCGCTCATCAATCGAACGGCGGCGGCGAGTGAGATTCCCTGGTGCGCAGACCACCACACCGGCGTGATCTGCTACAGCCCGATGCAATCCGGCTTGCTCACAGACAGTTTCTCGCGCGAGCGAATCGCAAATCTGGCGTCCGACGATTGGCGGCGCCGCTCTAGCTATTTTCAAGAGCCGAATATCAGCCGCAATCTCGCGCTGCGAGACTCTCTGCGCCCAATCGCACAGCGTCACAACACTTCCGTCTCATCCGTGGCGATCGCCTGGACGCTGGCTTGGCCCAGCGTCACCGGCGCGATCGTAGGCGCGCGCACGGCGAAGCAAGTGGACGGCTGGATCAGCGCAGCCTCGCTGGAACTTACTGACCAGGACCTCACAGAAATTGCTGCTGCGATCGAGCGCACCGGAGCCGGCACTGGCCCCATCCGCCCATCGGCCGCAAAGAAAGCTGCAGCTCCTCGTGGCGCATGAAAAACTAAGCTCGATCGCAGCGCTGGGGGCGTGATTCGCAGTACACTTGACGGCCCTATGGGAGAAACCTACGCGGGCACATCGGGATGGGCTTATGCCAGTTGGAAGCCGGATTTCTATCCAGCGAAGCTGGCTGCTGCCAAGTTCCTCAGCCACTACTCCAACCGGCTAAACTCGGTGGAGGTGAACTACACGTTTCGCCGCTTTCCTTCGCAAAAATTGCTTCAGGGTTGGGTCGAGTCCACTCCGCCGAATTTCAAATTTGCGTTCAAAGCCAACCAGCGGATCACGCACTTCATGCGACTTCGTGGCGCAGCCGGGCAGACGCTCGATTTCGTCGGCGCCCTCGAGCCAATGCAAAGGGCAAAGAAACTGGGACCGATTCTTTTTCAGTTGCCGCCGCAGCTGAAGCTCGACCTGAAACTGCTCGAGGATTTTCTGGCCGCCATGCCGAAAGAGATTCGCGCGGCGTTCGAGTTTCGCCACGAATCTTGGTTCCACGATGATGTGTACGCGGCCCTTCGCAAAGCAAACGCTGCGCTTTGCCAGGCCGAAAGCGAAAACATGGTCACTCCGCAGGTTTGCACCGCGGACTTTTCCTACCTTCGCCTGCGCAACGAAAGCTATTCGCCTAAGGCCCGTAGTGAAATCGTCGAAAGAGTCAAGAAACTGCTGCCGTCCGGAGATGTGTTTACATATTTCAAGCACGAAGAAACTGCGGAAGGTGCTCTCTACGCCGAAGGGTTGCTGAGCTCCTGCCGGAGCTAAGCCTCACGCCCTGGAAAAAATCCATTCACCAAGAACATCGCGCCGCACGCGGCGATAGGAACTATAAGGCCGGTACGTAGCGCGCCCGAGTGAGTCGAAATAACTCCTACAAGCCACGGCAGAGTGGCCCCACCCAGGCTGCCGGTCGCAAATATGATGCTTCCGAATCGTCGCGCCTGCGCGCCATAGATTCGCACGAGCCAACCCACTAATATCGGATACACGCACGCAAGGCCCAAGCCCGCAAGCGTCGCGCACAGCGAAGCCATTCGATAAGTCGGTGCAAAAAGCAAAGTGCTGCTTGCCAACGCCGCGACACCAACGCCGAAACCGAGCAGAATTTTTTCTCTCTCCTTGCTTGCGGCTAGCAATCGCAGCGCCACGGGTGCCAGCGCTCGCCCAGCCGCCAGCCCGCACCAGAAAAATGCGGGCGTCAGCGCTGCCATCGTCGCAGAAATAGACTCCACTCGATTCGCATACGCCGCCACCCATCCGCCGACCGCCTCTTCTGTGCCCACATATAGAAAGAAAAGTCCGCCCAGCGCAAACGCAGCCGCGCCGATCAGACGCGTTGGCGCCGCAGCGCCACGCACATCGAGTTCATCAGCGCCGTGTTCCAGCGGCTCGATGTCCCAGATGCCAATCAGCAGCGCGCAAATCCCATGGAAGAGAGCCACTCCTACCAGAAATGTCGCCAGCACGTGCAGATCCTCAGCCAGCATCACAAGCGGCCCGCAAGCGATCGCGCCGATTGTCCACGTGACGTTAAGGATGCTCACCGCCGTCGCTCGCCGCTGCGGAAAAATCTCCGCCACCCACAAGTTACCGCCCGTCAACGCCAGCCCAAGTCCGTAACCGTACAGCGCCGTTCCCGCAAGCCCGGCATGAGCATTCCCCAGCGCCAGCGACGCTACGCCAAGCGCGATGAATCCGAATCCGATCGCAAACGTAAGCCTGTAACCGCGCCCCCGCAGCGGAATCAGCACACCTGTCGAAAGGCAGCCTGCCAGCTGCCCGCAAAATTGCGTCGCAAAGAAAAGCCCAGCCCGCTCATCGCTCAGCGACCAACGGTTGATAAGAATCGGGAGAATCGGTCCCAGCAGCACCGTAATGATTCCAGCCGACACGAAGGCAACGTGGATTACAAAATTCGCACGCCCATGGTGCCGTGTGGGGTTCCGAGAAGAGTTTGCGATTTTGGGATTACCTCCGACCTTGAAGACTGTAGCAAACCAGCCGGGTCGGAGCTATGCTGTGCGCCTCTGACACCATGAACGAATACTGCGACAGATCCACCGCGTTCCAGCTGGCCCGCCTCAAGAGCGAACGCCTGCGCATTTTGATTTTGCTCGCGGCGATTGGCATGGTTTTCTTGGTGCGTTCCTTCCGCACGGTTCTCTATTTCAACAGCGCAAACAACCATTTGTGGATTATCACAACGGCATGCATGGCGGTGGTCGTCGTGTATGAGTGGCTGATGTTGAGCGCCGTCAATCGCGCCATGCAAGCGGCTAGGGCGCTGCCCCGCGCTGTCTGGATTGCAAACACTCTCTTGGAAACATCCCTTCCCGCCTTCGTCATCGCGTTTCTTTCCGGGAGTGCTATCGAGCCCGCTTACAGGCCGCTTGCCAATCCGGCCACGCTCGTATTTTTTGTTTTCATTATTCTCTCGACGTTGCATTTAAACCAGGCAGCAAGCCAGCTCTCAGGATTCGTCGCTGCAGGAAGTTATCTCGCAGCGGCATTGTACGTCGGGTGGAGACCCTCTTCCTCCGCCACCGAATCGGTGATGGCGCCGGACAAGATCGTCTCGGTCTATGCCATCACGATGGTCGTCGCTGGATTTGTCGCCGGTGCGGTCGCGAGAGAAATCAAGAAACAAGCGGAAGCTGCGCTCAGCGAAGCCGAAACCAAACACCAAATGGAGCGGCTCGAGCACGATCTTGACGTGGCCCGTTCGATTCAACAATCCTTGCTTCCCACCTCCATGCCGGTCGTGAAGGGTTTCGAGATTGCCGCCTGGAATAAACCCGCCGATCAGACAGGCGGCGATTACTTCGATTGGCAACAGCTGTCTGACGGAAAAATTTTGGTTGCTCTGGCGGACGTCACCGGCCACGGAATCGGACCCGCTTTACTCGCAGCCGTGTGCCGCGCGTATGCAAGAGCGAACTTCAGCGGAGAGAATGGACTTTTTGCCGCAATGGGCAAGGTCAATGCAGCGCTCGCGGGCGATTTGAAGGAGGGCCGCTTCGTCACGTTCGTCGCAGCCGTTTGCACGCCTGGAAATCCGCGTGTGGAAATGCTTTCCGCCGGACATGGGCCTCTTTTTCTATACCTGCTCAAGCACGATTGCTTTGAAAAGATGGACGCACAAGGCCTGCCGTTGGGAATATCGGCCAGCTTCGATTCTGATCCGCCGCTGTGCCTCGACCTCGAGCACGGCGACATGATCGTGCTGGCGACCGACGGATTCTACGAATGGGCCAATGCGCAAGGCGAGCAGTTCGGGGCCGAGCGAATGCAGGAAAAGATTCGCGCTTGGAAAGACAAGCCTCCAAACGAAATTATTTCCAACCTGTATCGCGCGGTCATCGATTTTTCAGGCGGCACCGCGCAGCAAGATGATTTGACCGCCATCGTCATTAAGCGGACCTGATTGCTGTGTAGCTTATTGAAATGGCAGTGACGAGTGACCAGTGATGAGCAGGTGGAGGCAAAGCCAACTGCGCCGGCGAGACGCCTGCGGTACCGCTCGAGCTGTCGCCTCTGGCACAAAAATTCCTCCCACAAGAACGAGCCATGTCGGCGCGACGGGCGAGAAAAGAATAGATCGTAGAAATACGTAGAACTACTAGGACTAGTTGACCGTCAGCAAATGAGGGCTTTCACGCGGCGCTCGAGTTCCTGGGCGATTTTTTCGGGCGGGTCTGTTTCTGCGAAGGTTACTGGGGCGCCTACTATTACGCGGATGTGGCCGGGGCTGGTCCAGTGTTTGTTGGCTTCGCGGAGATCGTAGAGGCCTTCGAGGCGCATGGGGACTACCGGGACGCGCAAGCGGGTAACCAGCAGGCCGATGCCGGTGCGGAAGGGGCTGATGGCGCCCTCGGGCGTCAAGATGCCTTCGGGAAAAACCAGGACGCTCCAGCCGCGGTCGATCAGCTCGCCGGCGAATTCGAAACTTTTGCGGAATCCGGAGCGAACCGGCAGCGGGAAGACGTGAAAGAGGGCGAGGACGAGCGGGTATTGAATTCTGGTCAGGAGCGCGCGGAAAAACTTCGTGCCCGGGGGAGGGACGCGCAAATCCGTGAGCGTTTCGCCACCCATGGCCACCGCAGTGCGCCAGCGCAGGCGAGCCGGAAGCGCGTGCAGGACGAATCCCGGATCGATGTAGGAGGCGTGGTTCGATACTATCAGCACAGGCCCGTGTATGCCGCGGAGATTTTCGCGTCCGCGGACGCGCGGCCAGCCGAGCAGCAGCATGGCGGGGCGAATCAGACCGTAAAATGCGAGTGCGCGAATCCAGCGGATGGGCCGCCAGCGCGGCCAGTGGGAGTAGCGGAATTCTGGCGCGGGATTATTGGGATCGGCAGCCGGCTTTCGATCTTCTGGTTTTTGCACCAGCTTCTCGAGATCGGCTACGGACTGCGCACTCGAAAAATCGGCTTCGCTCAAATCCACCTCGTAGCGGTCTTCGAGGGCGCTGATTAATTCCACCCGTTCGATCGAGCTGAGCTGGAGATCTGATTCGCCGTTCGGCGATATGGAACGGTTCGCGATATTTTTCAGAATGCCGGCGATGGTGGAGGGCGCGGCCGGTTGCCCGCTGGAGCTTGATCCTCCTGCGAGCTGAGAAAGGGCGCCTTCGCGGATGCGAGCGAGAATGGGTTTTTGCGTGGGCGTGCGCGGAAAATCGGGCTCGGGCCAGACGACCCAACGGTGGATGCGTTGAAAGTCGGCGAGGCGGGAATTCGCGGCGGCAATGATATTTGCAGCCTGGAATGTTTGCGTGTGCGTGACCTCAGGGGCGAAAGCCCCTGGAGGGGGCGGGGCTTTTGGCACGGCTGAAGCCGTGCCCTGACGAAAAGCTCTCGAATCGGTAGTTTTGTTTTTCTCGCCTGATTCCGTGCCGCGCAAAAGCAGGACGGCGCAGGGTTCGGCGTTGCCCTCGCGGTCGAGGCCGATTACGACGCAATCGCGGACGGCCGGTTCTTTGCGCAGCTCGGCTTCGAGGTCTTCGGGGTAGACGTTTAAGCCGGCCGGGGTGACGATGACGTTTTTCTGGCGGCCCTTGAAATACAAATTGCCGCTGGCGTCCCGCTCGCCGAGATCGCCGGTGTGAAACCAGCCGTTCGCGTCGAGCACGGGCGCGATGCCAGAATCCTTCCAGTAGCCGGAGGAAATATTTTCGCCGCGCACGAGAATCTCTCCGGTTTCGGAGAGCTTTACTTCAAGGCCCGGCAAAGTCTTGCCGATGGAGCCTGTACCAAGCTTGAAGGGGTGATTCACGCTGACGAGCGAAGTAGTTTCTGTAAGGCCGTAGCCTTGCACGGCGGCGTAGCCCAGGCGTCCCCAGAATTTCTCGGTGGCGGCGGGAAGAGCGGCGCCTCCGGAAATTACGGCCCAGAATTTCCAGCCGAAGCGGCGGTGAATCGCGCGGAAGCGCCACCAGCGGCGGAGGAAATGTTCGCCTTCGGATTCTTCGAAGTCGCGCTCGAATTTTTCGAGTTTGCCGGCGGAGGCGAGATCGCGTTCGACTTGATACTGAAGCGATTTGACGAGGCGCGGGACGGTGACGAGTACGGAGACACGCTCATCGTGAATCGCGCGGATAACTTCCGCGGGGTTGAGCGTATCAAGAAAAACCGATGTGCCTTTAAGAATTTGGGGCAAGAAAATTCCTGGAAGCTGGCCGAACACATGGCTGAGCGGAAGAAGGTCGAGAAAGCGCAGCGGATGAAAGAAGCGTTCCCAGCGGAGATAGCGGTTGATTTCTTTTTCGAGGGATTCGAGGTTGGCGAGCAGGTTGCCGTGGGTGAGGACGACGCCGCGCGGTTCCGATGTGGTGCCGGAAGTGAAGACGATTTCGACGGGGTCGGCGCGCTGGATGGGCGGCGGGGAAAATCTGGGCGAAGCTTCTTGTGCGGAGGTGGGTTGCAGGCTTTCGAGTTCGATGATGGGGACGCTGAAATTGGCGGCGGCTGGGACTGCGAGTTCGCGGCTGACTGCGGCTGCGCGCACGCTCGCCTGGCCGGCGACGCGGGCGGCAAATTTCGGGTCGGCGATGGCGTCCATGGGAACGGCGACCGCGCCTGAGAACAGGCAGCCCAGGAAGGCGGCGAGCCATTCGCCGGAATTTTCGCCCCAGATCAAGATGCGGTCGCCTTTGGAGATGCCGCGCGAGGCAAGGTGACTGGCGAATTGATGCGCGGTTTGGAGCAGTTCGGCGTAGGTCCAGCGGGTGGTGCGGTAGCCGCGGCGCCAGGCGACGGCGATTTCGCGGCGAGGGCGCGAGTCGGGCTGGAAATATTCGAGGAGGGATTGGCGGGGCATGGCGGGATTAGTGTCGCTCATTCGTGGAGGGTTTGGGAATGGTGGTGGGATACAATCGCGGCGGTTGGGAGTCTAAGGAAGGCGCGGGACGGGTTATGGCGGGTGCGATGTGCTAGCGGCTTCGGGCACGGCATGCCGTGCCCCAATTGCGGAAAAGGTAAAAGGAACTGAGGTCGCGGTTGAGGCAAGCAATTGGGGGCGTGGTGCGGGGCACCAAAGAAGCGCACAGACCCTTCGTACGTCAGGGCAAGCAGGAGTGTCTGTGCCACTGGAAGCGTAGAAATTTCGGGGAGCTGACAAGATGACGCAATCAAAGAGGATGACGCGCAGGAGATTTCTGGAGACCGGAGCAGCAGGAGTTAGTGGCGCTGCGGTGGCGCTGGCGTTACCGAAATCGTTGATGGCCGCAGCCAAGCCATTTGAGGAGAAGGCGTTTGAGCTGGACGAAATTACCGTGGGCGAATTGCAGGAGGGGATGAAGGCTGGGAAATTCACGGCGCGGGCGATCGTGCAGAAATATCTCGAGCGGATCGAGGCGATTGATAAGCGCGGGCCGGCGCTGAACTCGGTGATCGAGTTGAATCCAGAGGCGCTGGCGATAGCGGATTCGCTGGATGCGGAGCGCAAGGCGAAAGGGCCGCGCGGGCCGATGCATGGCGTTCCGGTGCTGATCAAGGACAACATCGGCACGGCGGACCGGATGATGACGACGGCGGGGTCGCTGGCGCTGATGGGCTTTACACCGGAGAAGGATTCGGGCGTGGCGCAGCGGCTGAGGGAATCGGGAGCCGTGATTCTGGGCAAGACGAATCTAAGCGAGTGGGCGAATTTCCGCTCGAACCATTCGTCGAGCGGATGGAGCGGGCGCGGCGGGCAGACGCGCAGCCCCTATTCACTCGATCGCAATCCTTGCGGTTCGAGTTCCGGGTCAGGAGCGGCGGTGGCTGCGAATCTTTGCGCCGTGACGGTGGGATCGGAGACGGACGGGTCGATCGTTTGTCCTTCGTCGGCGAACGGAGTGGTGGGAATCAAGCCGACGCTGGGGCTGGTGAGCCGGTCGGGGATTATTCCCATCGCGCACAGCCAGGATACGGCGGGTCCGATCTGCCGGACGGTGGGGGATGCGGCGATTCTGCTAACGACGATGGCGGGAATTGATGCGGCGGATGCCGCGACGGAGGCTTCGCGAGGGAAAGCGCAGGCGGATTATGCGAAATTTCTCGATCGCGGCGGGTTGCGAGGAGCGCGCATCGGAGTGATTCGGAAATTTTTCGATTTCAACGACGGGATCACGCCGCTGATGGAATCGCTACTCGACGTGATGAAGCGCGAAGGCGCAGCAATCGTGGATCCGGTGGAGATCGCGACCATCGGGAAATTCGACAAGACCGAACTCGAAGTGCTGCTGTATGAGTTCAAGGCTGATTTGAACGCGTATCTGGCGGCTGCGGGCGCGAAGGCGCCGGTGCATTCGCTGAAAGAGATTATTGAGTTCAATGAGCGGAATCGCGAGAAGGAGATGCCTTTCTTCGGGCAGGACATCATGATCAAGTCCGAAGCGAAAGGTCCGCTGACGGACCAGGCGTATCGCGACGCACTGGAATTGAATCATAGGCTGACGCGGGCGGAGGGGATCGATCGCGCGATGGACGAACATAAGCTCGACGCGCTGCTGGCGCCGACGGCGGGACCTTCGTGGCTGACGGATCGTGTGACTGGGGATCACGACACGGGCGGGAGTTCGTCGCTTGCGGCGGTGGCCGGGTATCCGAATATCAATGTGCCAGCGGGATTTGTTTTCGGGATGCCGGTGGGGGTTTCGTTTTTCGGGCGGGCGTGGAGCGAGCCGACGCTGATCAAGATTGCGTATGCGTTTGAGCAGGCTACGCAGGCGAGGAAGCCGCCGAAGTTTTTGGCCAGTGTGGAGATGGGATGGATGTGAATGGAAGGGCGAAGGACCGCGATTCGTGTGTGAGTGCCAATTCGTAAGCTGAGATCCTTCGACTGCGAGCCGGCCGCCCCGCAGGAGCGGGACGAAAAGAAAAGGCGGTCGGCTCTTCGCTCAGGATGACAGGGTTGTTGCTTGCAGCGCGATTGTGCACGAAGGCGAATTGGTAAGCTGGGATCCTTCGGCTACGCTCAGGACAAGCCGCACTCCAAATGAGCAGTGCCTCGCGCCAAAGGCGGGGAGAAAAGAAAAAAAGCCCGGCGGGAGGTCTCGCCGGGCTTTTGATTTGAAGCGAAAGTTCTGACGCAGAGCTTACTGTTGTTGCTGCTGTTGTTGCTGCTGTGATTGCTGTTTCGCCATATCTGCTTTGGTCGCGTCCGTTGGTAGAGCCGTGCCGGGCTTCTGGTAGCGAGTGAGGTACGGCATGAACGGCGTGACTTCGAACGGCATCTTTTCACGAGCAGAAAGCAGCGGGATGGCTTTGGCCTTGAGCAGTTCGACGCGATCGCTCCACGGATCGAGCTTCACGCGCGCGCCAATGGGAAGCGCGGCGATCTGGTCGATTTTGGAAGGATCGAGATTGGGAGCCGAGCCCATCATCTGCCCGGCGAGGAACACTTTGTTGCCCAGGCGCGGGTTGATGAGAGCCGGCAGATTCTTCGACTGCGCGTCCATCTGCTTCAGGAAAAGGCCGGCATTGCCGAGCTTATCCTTGTAAGGAGACTTCTTGAGCAGCTCGTACGCTTTGTCGTTGGCCATCTTCACCTGTTCAGGACTGTCTTTGAAGGTGAAATGGCTGAGCGCTTCGACGGTGGAGACGTTGGTCATATCGTTGAAGCCCCACTGATCGGTTGAAGGCTTCGTGACGATGATGTCGGCCAGTTCCTGCGCGAGCATCGTGGCCAGGCTGGCTTCGTCGGGGAGCACGTCGAGAAGACCGCGGCTGAGCACGATGGTGTGGCCGATCGAGAACATTTCCAGAGTGCCGGTGGTGAGCACGCGGCAGTGGACTTCGGGTTGAATGTCGAGATTGTTGGTGACTTCGAGGTTGTTGACGACGGTTTCGAGAACCTTGTCAATCTCTCCTGGAGGCGAGAGCAGGCCCACGCGTTGCAGGCGGTCGAGCACGTTGATTTCCGCCTGGTGCTGCCATTCGCGCTCAGCTTCGATCGGTGAACGATCCTGCGACTGCGCCACCTGATCTTGCACGGCGTTAGGCGATTCAATCGTCAACTCGCTGAATTCTTCCTGGCGGCCGACGTTCTTGAGGTTGTATCCCCACAGGCGCGTCTGCGATTTGAAGCGCACGTGGCTGCCTAGGAAATCTTTCATGTCCGATTCCTGGCTGAAGACGTAAGCGGGCAGCCAGAGGCCGGGCTGAACGTTCAAGCGCCAGCTGTCGAAGTGAAGGTTGAAGCCGTTGATTCCCGCGACGGGCGTGTAAACACCGTTGAAACGAACGATCGTGTAGCCCTGGTCTTCCGCCCAGATGCGGCCCTTGAAGCGGCCCTTGCCGGATTTCGGAAGGGGCGTCAAGTCGAACACCAGGCAGCGGACTTCGCCGAGGAATTCGCGGCGCACGTAGTCGATCTGGTAGTGCTGGCGGTCGAAGCCGTTGGTATCGATGTAAATCATCTGCAGGAAGCCTTCGGGAATATACGAGGACGTGAACCAGCCGCCCATATGCGCGAGAGGATTCAGACTGTCGAACTTGCCCTTGCGCCGGGCGAGCATCGAATTATCGACCACGCCCTTGGCGAGGTCGGCCTGGCCGAGGAAATAATGGTCGCGAACAGGAATCGCGCCCATCTTGTCGTCGGGCTTCATGTCCTGCACGTAGGTTTCAATGATCGGATTGTAGCGGCGAATGGTGGCCATCTCGTCGTGCTCGCGCGCAATCACACGGTCGATCGCCTGATCCACAGTGGTCACCGGACCGGCCGTCGTAGCGCCGGCCTGTGGGCGAGTCTGATCGGCGGTTTGCGTGGCTGATTGTGGCGAAGCTGCGCCTGCCACCGAGCCCATGAGCAGTGTTGCCAGGATGAATTTCTTGGACGTGCGCATTGCCTTTCCCCCTCTTCCTTCCTCAGTAAGCCAATGCAAAAGTGATGTGGACGATAGCTGGAAAATCTACCGCTTGACCCTCTTGCTGGGCCGGCTTGAAGCGAATCTGCTTCGCCGCAGCCTGAGCCGAATCATCGAGACCGTAACCGAGCCCCTGAACTACGCGCTGGATTTGAACGTTTCCGCCAGCGGTGAATACGACCTGCAACAAAACGTCACCTTCGATTTTCTTGTTCCGCGCTTCGTCCGTGTAAACCGGTTTCGGCTTGAACAAGATTTCCACAGGTGTCGTCTTGGCCGTGGTGGCTGCTACCGGCTTTGCCTTGGGTGCGGGCGCTGCTGTCGCTTGGTCGGCGAAACCCGACGACTGAACCTGACCGTGGTTGCCGCCTCCGCCTGAGCCGGTCGCAACTCCGTTACCAAAACCTGAGCTTGCGACTACTCCCTTGGATCCTCTTGCGCCGCCAGTGCCATTTCCATAACCCGGGCCTGCCGGCATATCATACGCGCCCTTGGCTGCGATGTTGGGCGAACGGCTGGTGTTTCCATTGGCCGGAACGCCGTTGGGGTCGCCGAATCCGCCGGTCTGAACTTCTTCGCGCGGCTTCCGCAGAGTCGGAATCGCGGAGCTACCCATGGACGGAATGGTCTGATCCGGGTACGCCTTTGCGACGTCGGGAGAGTCAGGAGCCTTCGTGTTCTTCTTGGCAGTGGCTGGTTTCGCGATCGGCGATGAAAATACCGGATTAATGATCTTGGGTTTCGGAGCCTCCACCGGAACGGGTTCGGGCTTCGGTTCAACCTTGGCCACCTTCACAGGGGCCGGCTTTACCACCGGCTTCTCGACCGGCTTCGGTTGCGGTTTCCAAGGTTCTACGACGGGAGCTTCGATCGGTGTGGTCCAATAACGTTGAACCATCTCCATCTTCTGCGGCAGGAGGAGAGGTATGACAAGTATGATCGTCAGCGCCAGGCATTCGATGCCGAAACCGGCGCCGAAAGAACCCCAGCGAGCTTCGCCGTCAGGAAGCAGAGATTCGTTGAATACTGCTCGATGTGTGACCCGCGCCATGACTATCTCCAGATACCTTTCCTCACTAGGATGCGCCGAGACAGAAGAACGGCGTCTATACTTAGTACTAGACTACGAGGCTGGGCGGAATGGGACTGAAGTACCATTCTATCCCCAGTCGTGCTGAAAGCGATAACCCAATGGGTGGGGCTTGCGTACTGATAAGCCCTGCCCTTCTCAGATTGGGAATTTGCACGGCCGTCCGCAACTCCCTTGCTGTAAGACCCTGGCTAGCACGTTTGGTTGCAAAGGCTGCCTGGCTGCGATGTTGATGGAACTCGGGGAGACGAGGTAGCGGCATAACCTGAGCTTCGAATGATGCGGTAATCGGTCTACCCTCGGAATACATGAAACCATCCAGAACCATGTTGGAAAACCTACCAGCGCCAGGAGGGCAGGGAGCTGGTATTACTAGAGCGATTTGAAGAAGCATCCGGGGGCACGGCTGAATGGGTCGCCATGCCCCGGAAGTGTGATGTAAGACTACGTTATTGCGTTGGCTCGACCACGATGAAGTTTGTACGCCCACCCTTATTGATGAGCAGAAGCACGGGCTTCTTCCCAGAGCTTGAAATCGCCTGGTTGTACTCCTCCACGTTGTGCACGGGCTTGTGATTCACTTCTTGAATCACGTCGCCGCGGCTCAGGCCGGTAGTGGCCGCTGGACTCGATGGATCAACTTCCGTCACGACGACGCCCTGCGTGCCGGAGGGCAGATTCAACTGCTGCGCGATATCGGCAGTGACGTTTTCTACGTTCACTCCTTGGAGCGCAGTATTGCCCTTGGCCTCTTCGCCTTCCTCTTTCGCGGACTTCTCCGGCAGTTCACCCAGCGTGATCTTCGTTTCCTGCGACTTGCCATCGCGCCAGATGGTGAGGTTCACAGGCGTTCCCGGCTGAGTCTGCGAAACGCGCAAGGTGAGCTGGTTGCGTGAATCCACGGGCTCGCCATTGAGCTTCAGAATCACGTCGCCCTTCCTCAATCCCGCCTTTGCAGCGGGCGTGTTCGGCGAGACATCGCCGACTAACGCGCCACCCGCTTGCTCGAGACCGAAGGCGCGCGCCATTTCAGGTGTTACGTCCTGGATGTAGACGCCCAGATAACCGCGCACCACTTTGCCGTGCGTCATGATCTGGTCCATCACGTTCTTCGCCAGACTGATCGGAATCGCGAAGCCGACTCCCTGATTGCCGCCGCCTCCGCCCGTCAGAATGGCGGTGTTGATTCCCACCAGATTGCCGTGCAGATCGATCATTGCGCCGCCCGAATTTCCGGGGTTAATCGAAGCGTCGGTCTGGATGAAGTCCTCATAGTTCTCGATGCCGAGTCCGCCGCGTCCCGTGGCGCTGACGATTCCCATCGTGGCCGTTTCGCCGATTCCGAATGGGTCGCCAATCGCGAACACGAGATCGCCCACGTGCAGCGTGGTCGAGTCGCCGAGCGGAAGCGTGGGCAAACCGCTGGCGTTGATCTTCAGCACCGCTACGTCCGTCTTCGGGTCCGTGCCGACGAGCTTCGCCTGGAATTCGCGCTTGTCGCTCAACTGTACTTTGATGTCCGACGCGCCGTCAATCACGTGGTTGTTCGTCAGAATCGTGCCGTCCGGAGTAAGAATCACGCCCGAGCCCAGGCTTTGCTCGCGTTCTGGCCGCGGCTGTGCTTGTCCAAACTGGTCGCCAAAAAATTGGCGGAAAAATGGATCGTTGCCGAAGGGATTCATTCCCTGCTTCTGCTTCACAACTTTCGATGTGTGAATGTTGACCACCGCGGGAAGCGCGGGCTTCAGCACGGAAGAAAATCCGTTCGTGAAACTACCTAGACTGATCGGCAACGCTTCCTTGGCCATCGGCACCGTCACCGGCGCCGCGCCTACCACCGCGCGGCCCGTCCACTTCTTGAGCGATGGCGCCAGGAGCCCGCCGCCAATCAGCGCCGCGAGCAGAATCACCGTCGCGGCCCATCGGCGAATTTGAATCGTGTCGTTCTTCATGGCTATCTCTTCCTTCTCCTTTGATCGTTCCTTTGAGTTCCTCTCGCCCCGGGGATGTCTCCCCGTTCTCGCGCGCGAGTGGTTATTTTATATCGGTACAGTGAGAATTAGACGCAGCTGGAGCCATTTTGTTATTCATGCCCGCGCCAGGCGCGAAATCATTAATTAGAATTATTCCAAACAAACGAATACGAGGCGAAACACGCAGTTTGCGCAGGCTTCGCCCTGCGAGGTTCGCGAGCGAATTGAAATTCGCGCTTCGTACGGATGCCCCTGGAATCGAACCGCTGCAGGTTCGTTGACGGCTTCCAACACCCTCACTAATATGATGCAGGCCCTTGATTTCGAGTTACCCGCCCGGCTCCGCCCCGTTCCTCTACCGGTCAATTGAACCCTAACTATTCTCGTTTCAGTGCGTCAAAGAAATTCTTGGGCCCCGTCTGAATCCGTCCTATTCTCTCCGTTCGGGACATAGTTTTGTGAAAAAAAGGAGCTGTTTCGAATGATTCGAAAATTGATTGCGTTTGCCGGCCTGTGTGCGTACCTGTTTGTTGTTGCGCGGCCTGCCCAGTCTGCCCCGGGCTCGACCGATGTCTCGTCACCGGCGAACGACGGCACCCTCAAGGCGCTCACGGCCGTGGCTGGCGCGGGCACCATGGATACGCACACCTATCAATATCTTTCAGAGCTGAGCGACGACATCGGCGCGCGTGTCACCGGCTCGCCGGAAGCCGCCCGGGCCATCGAATGGGGCGTTGAGAAGATGAAAGCGATGGGCCTGGAGAACGTGCACGCCGAGCCGTGGGAACTCTCGCGCGGTTGGACGCGGATTTCGGCGGATGCGGAAATTGAGTCGCCGATTCACCGCCGCGTGATGATTGACGCGATGGGCTGGGTGGGGTCCACCCCTGCCGGCGGCGCGGAAGCCGACATCGTGGAGGTGAACAACTACCAGCTCGACCAGGAGTTGAAAGACAACACCGGAAAATGGCGCGCCAAGGTTCTGCTGATTGTGCAGAAGGGGGCGAAGCCTAAGAACGGAATCGCATCGTTTGCAAGATTTGGCGATTTTCTGAAAACGGCTCACCAAGCGGGCGCGGTGGCGGTGATCGGTGGACAAGGCGGCAACAAATCCGAAGGGATGCATCTCGCGCATACCGGCGCGCTCGGGTTCAACACGTACTTTGAAATTCCCGTGGTGAGCATGGCCGCCGAAGATCAGGCGCAGATTGAGCGCTACATCGATCGAGGGAAGACGGTGCGGCTCAAGATCAACGTACAAAATCACGTTACCGACGGACCGGTTCAATCCGCGAATGTAGTGGGCGAAATTCGCGGAACGCAGAATCCGGAGCAAATCGTGGTCCTCGGCGGCCATCTGGATTCCTGGGATCTCGCCTCCGGAACCACAGACAACGGCTGCGGATCGTCCACGACGCTGGGTGCTGCCGAAGCGATCATGAAGTCCGGCTTCAAGCCGCGCCGCACGATTCGCTTCGTGCTGTTCACCGGCGAAGAAGAAGGGCTGCTCGGCTCGCTGGCTTACACAAAAACTCATCAGAGCGAGATGGCCAATCATATCGCGGCCGTAGTTCTCGATTTTGGGCAGGGGCCGGTGACGGGATTCCAAATGGGCGGCCGCGACGACTTGATCCCGCAAATGCAGGGATTCGCGGGAGCGTTGCAGGCGTTTGGAAAGCTGGAGGTGGACGACGAGCCCGAATTTGGAACCGATACGGGCCCGTTTATCCTGGAGGGCTTGCCGGGCATCAATTTGAATCAGGATTCGCCGGAGTACAAATACACGCACCACTCCGCCGTCGACACCCTCGACAAAGTGAAGGCCGATGTGCTCGACCGCAACGCCACGGTGATGGCCCTCACCGGTTTCTGGATTGCGGACAGGCCCGATCGTTTTGCGAGCCAATGGCCGAAGGCAAGGACCGCCCGCATGCTCACCGAAAAGCACGACGACGTGTTCCTGAAGCTTTTTGGCCTGTGGCCCTTCGGCAACCTGGGGAGCGATGCGGAGAATCAGAACTGAAATGTGCGCGCTTAGAGCCTTGTGCAGGCCAAGGTTTTAAGGGCGACATTCGTGGTAACTGGCAAGATGGGCTTTTAGCCCTGAAGCAAGTTTCAGCGAGGGCGTTCGCATGAAACTGAATCGAGTGTTTCCAGCCGGCGCCGCAGCAGTCGCCGCAGCCCTGGCTTTTGGCTTTGCGGCGCGCGCTCCCGCGCAGGAAAGCGCATCAGCCGCTCGCCCGGCCGGATCAGCGCCGCGATACCTCAATGTCGTCCACGAACGGCTCAAACCGGGCCACGCCGCAGCCTACGACGGCATGCTGTCCAGCATTCGAGGCAGCTACGAGCGCTTTAAGATTCCTGCCTCCTGGATCGAGTTGAAATCGCTCACGGGTCCGGACGAAATTCTCGCCCTCAATCTTGCTGACTCGTTTGGCGACTTAGAAAAAATGGGAGCCGGCATTGCTGCGGGCATCGCCGCTCACCCGGAACTGGCCGGTCTGCAGGACCGCCAGCTCGCGGAAAACACCACAAGCGTTACGAATTTCATTGCCGAGCGAGTGGATGCGCTGAGTTTTCACCCCGCCACTATCAATTTTGCGAAGATGCGCCTGCTGCACCTCACGGTCTTCCAGATTCGTCCGGGCCATGAAGCAGAATTCGCGGAAGCAGAGAAAGGCATCGCGGACGCTTACGGGAAAGTCGAGGGCAGTCCGGCATGGATGATTTATGCGGTGAATGCAGGCACCCCGGTGCCGGCGTATTTGATGCTCACGCTGCTCAGTTCATTGAAGGACGAAGACGCTGCAGCCGCGCGGCGCGCAGCCGCCATGGAGGCTGCCGGGGCAGCCGTGCAGCAACGCCTGCAGGAGATCGCGCGCTCGGCCTACGAGTCGATCGAGACGAACATCTATATTGTGAATCCGCATCTTAGCAACATGCCTGCGGATTTCACCGCCGTCGATCCGGCTTTCTGGACGCCTAAAACAGCACCGGTCGCTGCACAGGACAAACGGTAAGAATATGCAAGCGCCCGTCATCAGAGACCCAAACATTCTTGATGAGGAACCCGTCTTTCGCGGAACTTGGGTTCTGTTCAAGGTGCTGACCGATTTGGAAGGTGGCGCCACACTCGAGGAGTTTCTCGAGCAATATCCCAGCGTAGCCCACGAACTTGCAATCGCTGCAATCGAAGAAGCGCCTCAAGCCTGATCTCCAGGCTGGCTTAAGGCTTAGACGTCGCGATCTCCTCGTCACTTTTTCCGGCGCATCCTTTGCGCCAGTAGCGCTCCCATTGAATAGGCACAGGACGCATAAAAAAGGCATCGTGATCACGAGTTGATCGATGCAGTGATCTTCAGGACGGCATCCCCGGCCGAAGTAGTGCGATAGCCGAGATTGCTGTTCAAGCACCGACGTGTACGTGTCTTCGGGCTTAAGGTCGGGGAATTTCACAATTGCGCAGCACAGAATCAGAGAAGGAATCACCCAGACCCAGAGCATCGAGCTATTTTGAAAACGTCGGCTCAGCGCCCAGCCCCACCAAAACGCCAGCAAGACCTGGATTGGAAAGTAGGGCAAGTACAGCAAGACGCGATACATGTTGTGTGTTGAAGATTTCGGGATACAGAGGGTGCAGAGATCCAAAAATGAAAAATGCAATGGTACCGGCGCCGAAGCCTACGCCGAGCGTGGCCACTAATTCGTGCGTCAAGAAAACAAGTACCGCCTTTAACTTCAAATGGAGGATGTGCCCTCCGCGAAGCATCGCTTTTTCGCGTCAGCTAATCAGCCGCGCGATTAGGAATGCCGCGGCTGCCGCGAGTCCGCCGACGATTACCGTCTGCAATCCGCCGCGCAGCGGCTTCACTCCTGTGAAGTGTCCTTTGATCGCGCCAAAAACGAAAAGCGCCACCAGCGTCACCACCACGCTCACCCACAGCGCCGGCATCACTTCCTTCATCAATATGTAGGGCGCGAGCGGCACCAGCCCGCCGACGATATACGAGGCAGCAATCGTTGCCGCGCTCCTCGCGGCGCGCGCCGGGTCCGGCGCTTCCAGGCCCAACTCGAAGCGCATCATGAAATCCACCCAGCGCTTTTGGTTGGAAATGATCGCATCCACCACCGGCGCCATTTGCGCTTGCGCCAGCCCATACTCGCGAAAAACTTTCGCCACCTCTTCCGTTTCCACTTCCGGCAACTCCACCGTCTCGCGATATTCGCGATCGAGCTCGGACGCGTAGTGCTCGGAATCGGTTTTCGCCGCCAGGTAGCCGCCCAATCCCATCGCAATCGAACCCGCCGCAATTTCCGCAAGCCCGGCAGTGACGATGATCCCCGTGCCTTTCGCCAACACCGCCGCCGCGCCCGTCAGTCCCGCCGCCAGCGCAAATGGCACCGTCAGCCCGTCGGACATTCCAATCACGATGTCGCGCACGGCGGCCGTGGCAGTGAAGTGTTTCTCTACATGTTCGGTGGCCGGCAAATTTCGCTCCTTCGCAGCATCTTCTGAAATGCAAATGCCCGCAAAATCGTTTCGAGATTTAATATGAGGACGTATACCGTTGCGCCCGCTGAGGCGCGTATAATTATGAGGCAGGATAGGAAAATCAGGAGGTAGTTTCAATGACCACCACTTCTGGACAAGGAGCCGCTCCCCAGATGACTTTCACGCTGCCGCCTTTGCCGTACGCTTTCGACGCGCTCGAGCCGTACATCGACGCGAAAACGATGGAAATTCACCACGACAAGCATCACGGCGCTTATGTTACCAACCTCAACAAAGCCCTCGAAGGGCACGCGGATTTGCAAAAGCTTTCCGTCGAGGAACTGCTCGCGCAGATCAACAAGGTGCCCGAAAATATTCGCACGGCCGTCCGCAACAATGGCGGCGGGCACATGAACCATTCCATGTTCTGGAAAATTATGAAGAAGGACGGTGGAGGCGAACCGACGGGCGATCTCGCCAGCGCGATCACCTCCGCATTCGGCAGCTTCGCGGACTTCAAGACGAAGCTCGGCCAGGCCGCCACTACGCGCTTCGGTTCCGGCTGGGCCTGGCTGCTTTTCCGCGACGGCAAGCTCGTAATCGAGTCAAGCGCCAACCAGGACAATCCCATCATGGACGGCGGCAAGACGTTATTCGGCCTCGACGTCTGGGAGCACGCCTACTACTTGAAATATCAAAACCGCCGGCCCGAATACATCGAGGCCTGGTGGAACACGATCAGTTGGCCGCAAGTAGCCGAGAACTTCGCCCACGCCAAAAAGTAGCTCTCACTAAGTTGCCCTCGATTTGCTATCGCGGATTCGCCCCGGTGATTCGTGCCGGGGCGCGTCCGGCTTCACTATGGATGTGCTTGCGCGACTCTGTCATTATGTGCGGCGCGGCGGCACAACAAAAGGAGCTGCACGTTTGCACGCGAAGCGAATCCTTTTAATCCCGCTCTGGTTCCTCTGCGCCTTTCCGCTCGCAGCGCAACGGCCAGAAAAAAATCCCGAAGATCGCGCGCAATTCTTCCACGACATCAACATCGGCCCCAATGGCACCGCCAACGTCGTGCAATGTTTCGGCTGCAACGTGCACATTCACGGCCACGTTACCGGCGACGTTCTCACCATCGGCGGCAGCATTTATATTTCGGGCTCGGTTGACGGGAACGCCCTCGCCGTCGGCGGCCATATCGAATCGCAGTCGGGAGGCGAGTTGCGAGGGCACGCCGCGGCCATCGGCGGTTACGCCACGCAAACCGGCGGCGGGAAAATCGATCGGGAATCCGTTTCCACTCCCTACGCGATCGTTCCGGGACAATATCGCCCCACTGCGGTGGGCATTGCTTTTCTGATCGGCACAAATCTCGTTTGCGTCGGCCTTGCTTGTCTGCTGTTGCGCGAAAAACGCATCAACAACACCAGCTGGACGCTCTGGAATCGCACCAACATGGTCCTGGTCACCGGCGTCGTCGTGCTATTTATCGCTTGGGGATTCGAAACTCTCGGCGAGCATCTGGGGCGCGCGGAAGTTCCCGCGAATACGCTGCTCGTTCTGATTCTGGCCGTGCTCGGTTCGGCGGGCGCCACCGGGCTGGGACGCCTGGTCGCGGGAGTCGCATTCCCCAGCCTCAAGGCCATCACCGGAACGCTCGCGGGAATTTTTGCGCTCTCGATGCTCGAAGTCATTCCTCTGCTTGGATTTCTCGTTTTCGTGATCGGCTTGCTGCTCGCGCTCGGCGTGGCAATCGTCAGCGGCTTTGGCGCGAGCGCCGTCCCGTCCGCCGAAGAACAAGCCCACCCGCTGCAATAGCCGCTAGTGTGCCCAGATTTTAGGCCGGATCGTTTTCAAACGGATACACGTGCACCATCCACCCGAAAACTTGCGCCCTCCACACGCCGCCCCGCCTGCTCGCAAGCAGCTTCTGTTGAAATCGTTCCGCGTATTCCAAATTGTTTCCAATTCACCTGCTGCCACTCCGTTCCTTTTTGCGGTATGCAGAAATTCACGTGTTTGTGTGCCAACGCGCCACGTTCAACGGCACCCGTTCGTTCAGCTCTTCCTCTGTGGCCCGTTTTGGCGCCGTGTACATCGCGCCTTCGAGTTCGTAGCCGCCGTGTACCTTCTTATATAGCAGCGACGTCGGATGCTCCGGATGCAAGCCAAACTGCGCCTCGAACGCGTAGCGATAATTTGCAAAGTGATAGTGTTCCTGCGGCACATTCGGCAGGAAGATCTGAAAGCCCTCCGCCAGCGCCATTTTGTAATCGCGGTATTTCTCGATCGCCGGGCGCAGCTCTGTCAAAATCTCCGCCGCCCGCTTTTCATCCGCCGGATTCGCAGGACGCAAATCCGTCATGAACATGCGCGCTCATGTCCATGTTGTGGTCGGTCATGTTGCCGGACATCGCGTCGTTCGCCGCGCGCTTCCGCACTTGCTTCCTGCTTCTGCAGCGCCGCCCATTTCCATCCCGGCCATGCCGCCCTGGTCGCGATTCTTTTCGCTTTGCTCCTGCGCTCCCGCCGCTGTTGCGATTAGTAGTACAACCGCGATGAAAACAATTTTGACCGCTAATTTATCAAGCATTTGAAATATCTTCTGCACATAAATACGTTCCGCGAACCCGGAAGTTTCAATTCCGCACAAGCAGCTTTCCCGGCTGATTCAGGTGGACCATTTTCGTCGCGTCACTTTCCGCGCCTAGCGTCCACCTGGCGAACGCCTCTAATAAAAAAGGAGGCCCGTGTGCGGACGAGCCTCCTTCGCAGAGATGTAGCGGGGTACGCCTACATCTAATTAGCCCGAGGCGAGTCCCATCGCGCGCCGGGCCGTTAAGTCATCTAACCCTTGACGCCGCCAAAAGTTGCGCTCAAATCGAGGGTCCATCCAGCCGCGAAAGGTGCCAAGAATCGCGGCCGCCGCACGCTCGCCCTGATTCGCCGCACAGCAACTTTCATACCACCGCGCAGGTTAAATTTTCGTGTCCCACCAATCAATATTTCACCTTACGCACCCGCGCCACTTGACGCCGACTCTGAAATCTGTAAACTGCGATTTCGCCCATGGCGACTACGCCCAACCCGCTCGACGAGGCGCTGCAGGACTTCCAGTTCCCGCAGCGCGAAGCCGCATTTTTCTACGGCCTTTTCCTTCGCGGCCATTCCGCCGACGAGTTGCGCCGCGACATTCGCGTTCCCGCCGCCGTTCTCGCAAGATGGGATCGCGAATCCGAACGCCAGCCTGAGCTTCGTTCAGTTTTGGAACGCGTGGTTCAATACCGCCAGCACGTCCTCGCCATTTTCGAAAATCTTCTCTGCCACGATTCCACTACGCAACGCCTGCAATAATTTCGCGCACTCAGCCGCATCCCTTTCCTTGCTCATGGTCGCCGGGATTCCTGCGGAAAAATGCCCAAAATCGTCCGCGCCATTGCCCATTTTCGTCTTCATTACCAATTCACCGCGGTTCCGCCCGGTATTACACAACTATTACAAACACATTCGCATCTCCCTGCTAGTCTAATCCGGCACCGGGCCAATTGAAGAGACGGGAGAAGCGCGTGGCGATTCAACTCGAAGATCTGAAAAAGAAGCAGGCAGCCGACGATGAAATCAACTGGGTCACTGCTTCGTTCATGATGCTCTTCCATCTCGGCGCCATCGCCGCCCTGTTTTTCTTCACCTGGAAAGCGTTCCTTGTCGCTGCATTTTTCTGGTGGCTCGCCACCAGCGTCGGCATCGGCATGTGCTACCACCGCCTGCTCACCCATCGCGGCTACAAAGTTCCCAAGTGGCTTGAATACACGATGACGGTCTGCGCCACCCTCGCCCTCGAAGGCGGCCCGATCTTCTGGGTGGCCACTCACCGCATCCATCATCAGCACTCCGACCAGGAAGGCGACCCGCATTCTCCCATCGACGGAAAATGGTGGGCGCACATGGGTTGGATTCTCGTCGGCAAATCCATGCACCACGATACGACCACGCTCTCGCGTTACGTTCCCGATCTCGCCAAAGACAAATTTCACGTCTGGATCACGAAATACCACTACATTCCCATCACCATTCTCGGCTTCACGCTTCTCGCCACCGGCGGAATTCCCTTCGTCCTCTGGGGAATTTTCGCGCGCACCGTTGCCGGCCTGCACTTCACCTGGCTCGTAAATTCCGCCACGCACTCTTGGGGCACGCGCCGCTTCAAGACGCGCGATCTTTCCACGAACAGCTGGTGGGTAGCCCTCGTCACCTGGGGCGAGGGCTGGCATAACAATCACCACGCGCACCCGGTCTCCGCGCGCCACGGCCTCCGCTGGTACGAAATCGATTTCAATTGGTACGGCATCTGGCTGATGAACAAATTCGGCCTGGCTCGCGACATCTATCGCGTCAAGCTTTCCGCGCTGAAAACCTACACCGCACCGAGCCACGCGGAAGCCAACGCACCCGCGGTCGCGTCAGCCGCTTCGGCCGCAATCGCCGTAGCCGCCTCCGAAACCGTCTCCGCTTAGGCAGCACAGGCGTGCGCCAGTAGGTGGCTCGTGAAAACGACGCCTCTGCCAACTTTCAAACGCGGCACGATCATCGATGCTTGGCTCCCGCACGACATCGTTCCTTTCCGCCGCGCAAACCCTTCGCGGCGATTTCCCATGTCCCCTTGACGAGACTTCCTGCCTTCCTTCATTTGAAATTTGAAATTTTGAATTTTAAGTCGCAGTTTCTTCTCCGAATCGAAGCCCACTCGCTCGCTCGCACTCCCACTCGAGCCGCACGAGTGCTATCATCCCGCCGCAATGCCCCGCGCCTCCACTCCATCCCAGCAACTCGGGCGCTTCATGGCCAAGTACACGCCCAAAATCGCCGCGCAAGCCCGCAGCGCCCTCGCCAAAATGCGCAAGCGCCTGCCCGGCTGCACCGAAATGGTCTATGACAATTACAACGGCCTCGTCATTGGCTTCGGCCCCACCGAAAAACCGTCGCTCGCAATCTTTTCCATCCTCCTCATGCCCGACCACGTCACTCTGTGCTTCTTGCAAGGCGCAACTCTGCCTGACCCCAACCGCCGCCTGAAAGGCAGCGGCAACGTCGTCCGCCACATTCGCCTCGTTCCACTCAGCGTCCTCGACGATCCCGAAATCCTCGACCTCATCAACACCGCGCTCTACCGCGCCAAAGTCCCCATCAACCCAAAAGCCCGCCGCCAACTCATCATCAAATCCATCTCCGCCAAGCAACGCCCCCGCCGTCCCGCAGCGTCACCCGACCAGCTCCGTAGGCGCGGCAGAAATTAGCCCAGCCCGGAAGGCCTGGGAACAAAAATCGCGCGAAGCGTGTTCCTTTCGCGGTGCATTTTCCCGCGAGCCTCTATTTTTCGTGCCAAAATCGGCAAAACACGAGCCCCTCCAATGGACAGGCGAATTTTTCTTCCCCTCCGTGCCACCGTGCCCTGTGGCATACGACAACAAAATCGAGTTTCAAATCGCGCCCGCCGGCGGACGCACAAAGATCGGCGCAGGCGCGCCAAGGCAAATTTGGAGTGCGAGAGCTGGCTCTCGCGTTCATACCGCGACGCTCGCCTAGCGCGCGCAGCAACACTTTTCAACTGCACACGTCTCGCCGCTCGCGTGCAGGAATAATCGCTGTCGCAGATGCGCCATCCATCAGCACATTTCTAACCGCAACAAAAACGCACATTTCGCGTTTTCCACTCCACGCATCGCGAGTCGCGAATTACGGCTCACGGCTGACGCGACCCGCGTCGCATTCCGCAGTACAATCCCGCGAGGGCAGAATGCCTATCACTAGCCGCCGGAAGGCAATCGCATTTTTCGTCGCTCTGGGCGTGTGCCTCGTCGCGATCGCCGTCGCGCTCAACGTTGGCTGGATCATCCTCAACCGGCGCGAAGCCGTCCTGCTCTTCTTCGGCGTGATTTTTTTCGCCGCGATTATCGGCGGCATGATCGTCAACACCAGCTTCCTCGTCCGCGAAATTCGGCGCAACGAACAGCACGACAGTTTCATCAACGCCGTAACGCACGAACTGAAGACGCCCATCGCCTCGATCCGCCTGTACCTCGAAACGCTGCAGCGCCGCGAGCTCGACGAAGAGCAGCGGCAAAAATTTTATAAGCTGATGCTTCTCGATTCCGACCGGCTGCTCGGCACGGTCGACCAGGTGCTTGCGGCGGGACAAAGCGGCCACAAATCTTCCGGTGTGTATCGCACCGAGGTTGATTTCGAAAATCTGGTCCGCGAGTGTATGGACCTCGCGCGCTCGCGCCATCATCTGGACGCAACCGGATTGCGCTACGAGCCGGGCGCAAATGGCGCAGGTGCTGCGGGCTCACAATCGAATGGCGCGGGCATCAAAGTCCAGGGTGATCCGGAAGAACTTCGCACCGCGGTCTCGAATCTTCTCGATAACGCCATCAAATATTCCGTCGGCAATGTGGATGTTTCCGTCAGCCTCGAAACGCCGGATGAAAAGCGCGTCGAGCTGAAAGTTCGCGATCGCGGCGTGGGGATTCCGGCGGACGAACTGAAAAGAATTTTCCGCCGCTTCTACCGCGTGCGCGGACGCACTTCCGCCCGCGTGAAAGGAACGGGCCTCGGCCTTTTCATCGTGCGCTCGATCGCAAAAACGCACGGCGGCAAAGTCTTCGCGGAAAGCGAAGGCGAAGGCCGTGGCACCACAGTCACCCTCGAGCTTCCGAGGAGCCGGTCGTGACGAAAGTTCTGATCGTCGAAGACGAAGCGCACCTCGCCGAAGGGCTCCGCTTCAATCTGCAAGCCGAAGGCTATGCCGTCGAAGTCACCGGCGACGGCGAATCCGCGCTGAAACGCTTGCTCGAATCGAATGGGCGCTTCGACGCAGTCGTTCTCGACGTGATGCTGCCGGGCATCGACGGCTTCGAAGTCGTCTCCGAGCTGCGCAAGGCCAAGAATTTCGTTCCGGTCCTGATCCTCACCGCGCGCGGCCGTCCCGAAGACGTCCTAGAAGGTTTCGGCGCCGGCGCTGACGACTATCTTTCGAAACCCTTCGAATTGCCCATTTTTCTCGCGCGGCTGCAAGGGTTGCTGCGCCGGAATGAGTGGTTGCGCAACAGCAAAGCGAGCGCGCCGACAACTGCGAAGGAAGCCGCGTCCAATTCTGCGAACGAGCGCGAAACGGTTTCTTTCGAGGGCAAGACAATCGACTTCGGCACGCTCGAACTTCGCACTGAGCGCAACACGATTCAGTTGACGCTGATGGAAGCCAAACTGCTTCGTCACCTGATTCGCAACAAAGGGCGCAACGTCTCGCGCAAATCCATTCTCGAAGATGTTTGGGGACTTTCCGAAGACACGGACACGCGCGCCATCGACAACTTCATCGTGCGCTTGCGCAAGTACATCGAAAAAGATCCGGCGAAGCCGCGCCATCTTCTGACGGTTCGGGGTGTGGGCTACCGCTTTGTGGCCTAGCGCGTCAGCGAACGCAGACGGCGGCCTCGAAGGAATCTTCTCGCCCAGCCGCCAAGCGATCCGGCTTCGATTTCACGAGCGCGAGAGCGCCGAGGCCCGCGACTGCAGGAAAGCATACCACCACGTAGCGCGGCTCGATGGTTGGCAACTGCGTGAGCAGCACGGTTCGAATCAGAAGGTAAGCAATGAGCACAGCGCATCCGGGATTCGACCGGTAGCGCCACGCGCCCAGCGCCGCGAGTGCAATGTACAAAAAATTCAGGAGCGCAAAAATCGCGGCGGCGCGAAATTCCTCCGGGTTCCCGCGCCATTGCTCGCCGATCGGCCAGAGATTTCCCGAATAGCGCAGCACGTCAACGCGCGGCGCGAACCACGTGGCGAATGCGCGCTCGACGGGAATCAGCACAAAGGTGCGAATCGGATGCGCAGCAGCGCGCTCGCGCGCGAGCGTCTGGAATTTGCGATCGAGGGATGGCGTCATTTTCAAGTCGCTGTTGTAGGCCGCGAGGAGATCTGCGACGCGAGAGCGTTCCGCTTCGGAATCAAACTCGGAGCCGGGCATCGCGTCCATCGGGATCGATTTCTTTCCGAGCGCCCAGGTGACGGTGTACGCATCGCGATTGCGCACCATCCAGGTTCGAGTCCACGCGTAGAAGCCGCCCGGCATGTAATCTCCCGCGGCTTGGGCGTAGCGCGGCGCGAGAAATTCGATGCGGCCCAGAGTTCGCGCGTTCCGCGCAGCCCACGGCGCGAGCGCCGCGAGCAGGCCGGCCGCCATCCACGCGCCGGCGAGTGCGAGCTTCGGCCAATCCGCCACGCGCCGCCAGCGAATACAGATCACAACCGCAGCGGCGGCGAGGACGAGTGGCGCTTCCGGCCGCACCAGTGTTCCGAGTCCGGTGATAAAGCCGGCGGCTGCGAACGCGGCGGCCAGTCTTCGAGCCAGAGTTTCTTGCCGGTCGGGCGGATGATTCAGCGCGTCGAGTGCGCGTCCACGGGCCGCAACGAGCGCAGGCTCTGTGAAAATCCACACGAGCGTGAGCAGCGCGAGTGTGGTGAAGAACGCCGCGAGAATCTCGGTGACGATCGCTGCTGTGTAGCTGGCGGTGAATGGACACAGCGCGGCCAACCACAGCGCAATTGTTGCAGCGAGAGTTTTTTTTGCGGCAGGCGCAATTCGTCCCGCGATCAGCGCGGCAAGAACGCAGGTGATCAGATCAATTCCAGCTTGCATGAGCGTCACCGCGATCCGGGTGCGGCCGAACGCGGAATAAATGACTGCGAGGAATGCGGGGTACCCCGGCATGCGCTGGTCCACGAGCATCACTTGGCCGTTGACGAACAGGCCGTAGACGCCGTGGTCGAGCCAATTGCGCGCAAGCTCTTCGTAGAATTTTGTGTCACCCGAATAGAAGGGAAAATGCGCGATGAAATACAGTCTCAGCGCGAGACCGCAGAACAGTGCCGCGACAAGATGACAGTAGGAAATGGGCAGCGTGCCGGCTCGCGCGCCCCTGGAGCTCGTTGCCATTCACTCCAGTTTATATGCGCCGGCGCATTTCGTCAGCGCAACACAGCCAAAGAAATGTTTAGGAGCTGAATAAATCAGCGCTGCGGTTTTTCATCGAGCAAGGCAGTCATCTCCATCACGCGCCGGTAGTACTGCTTGTGTTTCAGCCGCGAGGCCGCTTGCTCGTCGATAATAAAGGTGACGTCAGGATGAAGCTGAAGGGAAGACGCGGTGACGGAGGCGGTGATTGGGCCTTCGATGGCCTGCGCCACTGCCTCGGCTTTTGTCTCCCCGCTGGCCAGGATGAGAATTCGCCGCGCATCCTGGATAGTTCCAATGCCCATGGTGATGGCGCACTCGGGGATTTTTTCGCCGGGGATGAATGCCTTGCGATTGTCTTCGATCGTCTCGCTGGTGAGCACTTTCAGCCTCGTCCTTGAAGCAAGACTCGACGCCGGTTCGTTGAATCCAATGTGGCCATTGCGCCCGATACCAAGAATCTGCAAGTCGATGCCGCCCGCCTCGCGGATTTCCTGTTCGTAGGACGCGCAATACTCCTCGTAGTCGCCGGTAATCATTCCATCGGGAATGTGAGTTCTGGCTGGCTGGATGTTGATATGGTGGAAAAAATTCTCGCGCATGAAAAAGTGAAAGCTTTGCGGGTGATCCGGAGCGATGCCGAGGTATTCATCGAGGTTGAAAGTAGTCACGTCCGAGAAGTCGAGAGACCCCTCCCGGTAGATGCGAATGATTTCTGCGTACATCCCTAGGGTGGTGCTGCCGGTGGCGAGTCCCAAATTGACGGAAGGATTGCTCCGCACCGCGCCGGCGACGATACGCGCGGCCTGGCGGCTCAAGGCAGCAAAATCGGGTTCGAGTAGTACGAGCATGGTGTTTATTCCGCCGGGCGCGCTAACGGAAGCGGCGAATCAGCAAAGTGTGGCGACCCGACCGGTACAGGCCCAAGACGTAGATGATGGCTTTGCCCTTGTTTGTATAAATGAGCTGACGCATGCGAAGAAGCGGCGATCCCCGGGGGACGGCCAGCAGCTCGGCGGTTTTGATATCCGCCGCCGTCACGTCAATCTCTTCATCCGCATAGGCGAGCTCTATACCATACCGGTTTTCCAGCGTACTGAAGAGCGAGCCGCGCTCCAGCGATGCGGCGATTAGACCCGGGAATTCCTGCGCGGAAAGATAGCAACTTTCCAGAGCAAAGGGCTCATCGCCCGCTTTTCGCACGCGCTCAATCATGGTCAGGTGACTGGCTGCGGAAAGTGAAAGGCGCGCGGCAATGTCGGGTTCATCGTCGAGGACGCCCGAGGAGATGATGTTGGACTGAGCTACCAGACCGCGGCTGGCCATTTGCTCGGTGTAACTCATTAACTTATTGAAATGGATTTTCGGCGGGGCGACGTAGGTTCCAGCGCCCCGCCTGCGCTCCACGATTCCCTCGCGGGCGAGATCCGCAAGAGCATGGCGGGCCGTCATCAGGCTGACTTTGTGCAGCTTGGCGAGTTCCCGCTCGGAATCCACCACGTCCCCGGGCATGAGCTGCCCGTTTTCAATCCGCCGTCGAATCACATTCTGTATGCGTTTGTAAGTCGGCTGTCCGTTTCGAGCAATAGGCGTCATGAAGGCTCCGCAAATTTCGTGCGAGTCTGCCGGTGCAAGATTTCTGGTTGATGAATTTGCCCTCGATGGCCGCAATTACGCAACTGCTCTGTGAGGCGAGCAGAGCAGCCCGCTATAGAGCTATCTCTGACCGCTATCGAGCGGCTATCGAATGATTCTGCGAAAATCCTTATACAATGGTTTTTTTTCCTTGACAACAGTTACTTTGAGCTATATAGCTCTTTCCCAAGTACGGGGTGGAGCGACGCAGGCGATGGATTCCGTCTCTCCTTGCCATCCATTCGTGAGGAGGTTTCGATGAAGCTGCATTTGAGGTCCACCGGTCTTGGGAGGCTGCTCTCAGTGTGCTTAGTCACTCTATTGCTGGCCGTGGCGCCGTGCGCCGTGGCCCAGGAAGTGACGGCGGCGATTAATGGGACGATTACCGATCCGAGCGGAGCGCCCATTGCTGGCGCCGCGGTGACCGCCACGGATACTGCGCGCGGGACAACGTATACGGCAGAGACCAATTCCGATGGGGCGTACTACCTGACGCATGTGCCGATCGGGACCTTTCAAGTGAAGGTAGAAGCGAAGGGGTTCCGAACGGCTGTGCGCTCATCCTTTGAACTCGTCCTGGACCAAGTTGCGCGGATCGACGTGCAGATGACGGTCGGCGCCGTGTCGCAGACCGTGGAAGTAAGCGGCGCGACGCCTCTGCTTCAAACGGAGACCACCGACATTGGCACTCATATCGATCACGTGGTAACGGAAAATGTTCCGTTGATTACGGGAAACTATAACAAGCTCACTTTGCTGACGCCCGGGGCCGTGGCCACGAATCCGGGGGCGTTTCTTTCTGGTCAAAACACTTTCCAGGTAGGCCGTCCGTATATCAACGGTAATCGTGAACAGACAAACAGCTACATCCTCGACGGGATCGACAACAATCAGAGCGACAACAATGAAGTGGCCTACTCGCCGAGCGTTGATGCGATCCAGGAGTTCAATTTAATCACTGACACTCCTTCGGCGGAGTTCGGAAATTATCTGGGAGGCATCGTCAATACGACGATCAAGTCCGGCACGAATGCGTATCATGGCAGCGCCTTTGAATTCTTTCGAAACGACGTATTGAATGCCAATGAGTGGAGCAACAACCTGACAGGTGTTCCCAAACCAGCCCTTCGGTACAACCGGTTCGGAGCGACTTTCGGCGGGCCGATAGTCAAGAACCGGCTATTTTTCTTCGTGGATTATCAGGGACAGCGCATGGACACGCCGTCCACGCAGTCTCTCCAGGTGATGAGTGCGGACGAGCGGATGGGAAATTTCGGTGAATTGTGCCCAGCAGGATTTAATGGAGCCGGGAGTTGCACGAGCACAGCCGCCGGAAATACTCAGTTGTTTATGCCGCAAGCGGGTGTAAGTCCCGCGGCCAGGACGCCGATTCCGTTCAACAACCTGACTGCAGCGGGGCTGACCTTGAGTCCAGCCGCCGTAGCTATCGTCAACTCGCCGTTTTATCCGATGGCTAATTCCGGTAACAGGTTGCAGTTTGCGCAGCGCATCCTAAACAATGCCGATCAGGGTGACGTGAAGATTGACTGGACGCCTACGGAAGAGGACCGCATCTTCGGACGTTATTCGCAACAGTCCGTTCGGAATCCGACCACCGCGACGTTTGTGCTGATGCCGAACGGTATTACGGACTTCACATATCCTTTGAAGAACGGGGTGATTGGCTGGACCCGGACGATCAGTCCAACGCTTGCGAATGACTTCCGGGTAGGCTTCAGTTATTTCCCGGTTAGCCAGGGTTTTAGCAACCCAACCGGGACGTTTGGTATTCCTTCGCCGAGCGACTTTCTTCCGTCCATTCAAGGTTTATTCGGTGGTGTGGCCAACATCGGTAATCCGCTCTCAGCGTTCAACACGTTTGCGGACACTGTGATTCAGGTTGGCGATTCAATTGTAAAAACGCGCGGGAATCATGAGTTTCACGCAGGAATCCAGTTCAAGAATTATCGGGATAACTTTCTCTATCCTGGTAATGAAGGATTGGCAGGCTTTTTCAATTTCAATGGGCAATATACCGGTAACGGCAGTACGTCCCTAGGTTCCGGGCTTGCAGATTTCATGCTCGGTCTTCCCAACAACCTCGGTATCGGCGAGGGAGTGGGCAATCGACACGTGCGGAATAATCTGTGGTCGGTATACGGGCAAGATAATTGGCGGCTGAGGCGGAATCTTACGTTGAACCTCGGTCTGCGCTGGGAACTCAACACGCCCCGCTTCGCTGCGGACGGTAACGCAGTGAATTACGAGTTATTCGGGGGAGACCTGATCACCCCTCAGATGAATAACCACGGTCTGGGCAAAGCTCTCTATAAGCAATACAACGGGATCACAAACTTCCAGCCGCGCATCGGCGTGGCCTGGCAGCCGGAGTGGGATTGGGCAAGAAATACGGTGGTTCGTGCCGCTTACGGAGTTTCCAGCTTCAATGAAAGCAATGGAGTCAACAACCTGCTGACGGCCAACCCGCCATTTGAGGTGGCGCATAACGTGACCTTCGCGCCCACCACTGATCTGCCCCCGAGCACTCTGGACCAGGGGTTCGTCGGTTTTCCTACGGGATGTACGCTTGCCCTGGCGATCGTCTTTGATCCGATCTGTTTTAAGGGTGTAAACATTCACGCTTTTAACGTGAACATACGGCCAGCGGTGCAGCAGCAATGGAACTTGAATATTCAAAAGCAATTCGGAAATTCGACAACCATTCAAGTCGGCTACCTTGGTGAAAACAATCAACACCTGAGCAACATCATTATGTTGCAACAGAAGCAATTGAATGCTGACGGTACGATTTCCCCCAGCCCGTTCCTGAATCCCACCTTACTCAGTGAAGTGGGACAGGCTCGATTCTCAACTTCCAACGGCATCAGCAACTACAATGCGTTGCAGATTATTTTTCAGCAACGCTTGAAGTACGGCCTGCAAGCACAATTGAACTACACGTTTTCCAAATGCTTGAGCGATACGCCCGGGTTCTTTGGGCAGTTCGGCGACAATGTGGCCACCGAGGCGCAGACAATTGCAGGTTGGGCCTTCCCGCAGGATCCCTACCACCAAATCGGCGACTACGGCCGGTGCCCGCAAAACAACAAGCACCTTTTCAACGGGTACGTGGTTTACGAGCTGCCTTTCGGGCACGGGAAGCGATATGGAAGCAACGTGAGCAACCTGGCAAACGTTGCAATCGGAGGGTGGCGGGTGAGTTCAAGCTTCGTCTTCCACACCGGATTTGCGCAGACCATTTTCGCGAGTAGCGACACGTCGGGGACCGGCGGATTTTCAACCCGCGCGGACTGCGTTCCCGGCGTGCCGGCGCGCGTCCCGATGGTGTTCAATCCTGCAAACAGCGGAGTTAGCTTCTTGAATCCCGCCGCGGTAACCACGCCGGCGCCGGGGACTTTCGGCAATTGCTCCGTGGGCGCGTTCGATGGCCCGAATTACAAGTCAGCTGACCTGAGCATAGCGAAACTGTTTTCTATAACTGAAAGGCAGTCGCTCGAGTTCAGGATGGATATGTCGAATTTCACCAACACCCCGATCTTCAACTTCGGCCAGGAGTTCAGCGGACAGCACACAGCGGGCGCGTCTAACTACGGGGAGATATTCACCTCGCAAGGAGCGCGCAACATACAGTTCGCGTTGAAATATAACTTCTAGAAACGAACGGCGTCGTTAGGCCACCCCCGGAGCCGCCTTGAAGCAAAGGCGGCTCTGCTTTATGGGAAGTTGCAAAGCCCGATTTCACAGAAGAGTTTGACTGCCATCAGCGTCTAGACGTTCAGCTGTATTTCATATTGCTTCCCGCAGAATAGATGTGAAATAAGGTTGGGGCCGATGAGTTTTACGCTGCTCGATTGGTCCGCAATTATTGGTTACCTCGCAATCACTCTCGTCCTGGGTCTCTACTTTCGTCGAGGTTCTGCCAAGAGCTCGGAAGATTACTTTGTATCCGGTCGTACTGCGTCGTGGTGGCTGGCCGGCACTTCCATGGTGGCCACAACCTTTGCAGCCGACACTCCCCTCCTCGTCGCTGGCCTCGTTTACACGCAAGGAGTGGCCGGCAACTGGATTTGGTGGGCCTTTCTGCCGTCCGGGATGATGACCGTATTCCTTTTCGCCCGGTTGTGGCGGCGATCCGGGCTCATGACCGACGTCCAATTCGCCGAGATGAGATACTCCGGCAAGCCTGCCGCATTTCTTCGCGGTTTCCGCGCCATCTACCTTGGATTGTTGATGAATTGCCTGATCCTCGGTTGGGTGACCAAAGCCATGATCAACATCGTCGGGACCACCCTCGGCCCCACGATGCAAAGCTGGGGCCTGCTCGAAATATTTTCCAGCGCGCTCACCCGAGTTTTTGGACCAGCATTTTCTGGAACCGATGGCAAGGCGCTGATCATCTGCATTTTCTTTCTGATTCCTTTTACCGGTGTCTACGTATCGCTGGGGGGCCTTTCCGGTGTCTTGTGGACCGATATGTTTCAGTTCGTCCTGAAAATGGGAATCGTGATTGCTATAGCGTATTACGCCGTTCGCGCCACGGGCGGAATGCAAGCCATGATCGATCAGATCGGCGCTCTGCGTGCCGCAAATGGAGGTTCCGATCCGCTGGCGTTTCTGCCTGATTTCTCCAAGGGCTTCACCAGCGAGACATTGTGGACACTTCCCGTCATCACCTTCACCGTCTATTTGGGAATCCAATGGTGGGCTTTCTGGTATCCAGGTGCCGAGCCGGGTGGCGGTGGATACATCGCACAACGCATTTTCAGCGCGCGCGACGAGCGCCAGGGCCTGTTTTCCGTTCTCTGGTTCAATATCGCCCACTATGCGCTGCGTCCCTGGCCTTGGCTTCTCACCGCCCTTGCCGCGATTGTTTTGTATCCCCGCCTTCAGCACCCCGAGAGCAGCTACATGATGATCGTCAACGATCATGTCCCGCACGCCCTGCGCGGAATCATCGTCGCGGGCTTCTTGGCCGCGTTCATGTCCACAATCGCCACACAATTAAACTGGGGCACCTCCTATATCGTCGAAGATTTTTACCGGCGCTTTCTCGTTCGCCGCGCTTCCGAGCGCCACTACGTTCATGTCTCGCAGCTCGTCACCATCTTGTTGGTGATCTTGACCGGCTACGTTTCCGCCCAACTCGCTTCGATTCGTTCCGGATGGCAGGTCGTGCTGCAAGTCGGTGCCGGGACGGGCAGCGTCTACATGCTGCGCTGGTATTGGTGGCGCATCAACGCGTGGAGCGAGATCTCCGCGATGATCACCGCCCTGGTGCTCACACTTGCGTTGCACTCGCAAGCACTGGCAGAAGCGGTGGCCGGGCGCGAAACAATCTTCACCGGGTCCGATACAGTGATGTTCGCAAAAGATGTTCTAATTACGACGCTCGTGACGACGATCGTGTGGATCATCGTCACAATTCTCACCGAGCCGGAGCCCGAAAGCATTCTGCTGTCTTTCTATCGCAAAGTGCGGCCGGACGTCACCGGGTGGAGCGGAATTGCCGCGCTGGCTCCCGAAACTCCGAGAACGCGCGACATAGGCCGTAATCTTTGGTGCTGGGCTTTAGGCTGTGCGATGGTTTACAGCGCTCTATTCGGCGTGGGCAAATTGCTGATTCATCATTGGCCGTTGGGCGTATTCCTCGTCCTGATTGCGACGATCTGTGCCTGGCGCATGGCTAAAGAGTTAAACCTCGAGCAATCCGCCGCGGGCTAGGTTTGAACTTGCAGGGCAAGAGTTGGCATCCCTCGCTCACTTTGGTAGGCTCCCATCTTCTTGACTCAGGAGACCCAATGGCGCCCCGGAAGTTCCTGGCTTTCGCGGTTTTCGTGTGCTTCGGATTTTCCGTATCGCTGAGCAGCGCGCAAAAGGACGACGCTTCGAATCAACTCGCGCACGACATTTTCAAACAGCTCGTCGAAATCAATACCACCGATTCTGTGGGCAACAACACCGTGGCGGCCGAAGCGATGGCCAAACGCCTGCGCGATACGGGCTATCCCGATAGCGACATCTTTCTCGGCGGCCCCAATCCTCGAAAAGGAAATCTCGTTGTCCGTCTCCGCGGCACTGACGCTCGCAAACCGATTCTCCTGATCTGCCATCTCGACGTGGTAGAAGCGCGCCGGGAAGATTGGTCGGTGGACCCTTTTAAATTCCTGGAGAAGGACGGCTACTTCTACGGGCGCGGCACCGAAGATATCAAGGACGGCGACGCGATCCTGATGTCCGCGATGATTCGGATGAAGCAGGAAGGCTACAAGCCGGACCGCGACATCATCCTCGCGCTCACAGCCGACGAAGAAGGCGGCCGGTCAAACGGCGTGGCATGGCTCGCAGAGAACCATCCCGATCTGATCGCCGCAGACTTCGCTCTGAATCCGGACGCAGGTGTTTTCGAGCTGCAGGACGGCAAGCGAAAACTAGTGGGGATTGAGGCTGCGGAAAAGACTTACCAGGATTTCGAGCTGAAGGTGACCAATCGCGGCGGCCATAGCTCTCTGCCTACTTCGGACAATGCGATCTATCAATTGGCGGACGGCCTCGCGCGGCTCGAGCATTTTCGGTTTCCGTTCGAGCTGAACGAAGTTACGCGCGAATATTTCTTGCGTTCCGCGAATATCCTGGGCGGCTCGCTTGGCGCGGACATGAAGGCGATTGTGCAGAAGCCCCCGGATGCAGGTGCGATCGCACGACTCTCCGCCTTGCCGTATTACAACGCGCGCTTCCGGACCACTTGCGTGGCTACGATGCTCGAAGGTGGCCACGCCAGAAACGCGTTGCCAGGCTTTGCGACAGCCAACGTAAACTGTCGTATTTTGCCTGGCCACACGGCCGATGAGACGAGGGCTGTCCTGGTGGATGCGCTGAAAGATCACGATATTTCCGTCACTGCGATTGTCTCGCGCGGAGCAGGATCGGAAGCGACAAAACCTTCGCCACTGCGTCCGGATGTGATGGGCGCGCTGGAAAAAGTAAGCGCGGAATTATGGCCCGGAGTTCCGGTTGTGCCGCAAATGGATCCGGGGGCGAGCGACAACTCGGTCCTTCGCGCCCGGGGTACTCCTGCTTATGGAGTTGTGGGAGTCTTTACGGATGTGGAAGACGACCGCTCGCGTGGCAAGGATGAACGCATTCGGGTGACATCGTTCTATGGCGGCGTTGATTTCTACTACCGCTTTCTGAAGGCGCTTAGTTCGGGTCGTTAGGTCGGATCATTAGTCGGGCAATTAGTTCAGGTCAGTAGAATTCCAGAGGCCAATGGAATTCCAGGGAAAGACGACAACTAAATGAGCCTGATGCGCACGGCGATCTTGAAGGTTTCCGCGAACCCGTGGATGCGCAAAAACGCGCGGCGTTATGGATTCTTCCGGCGAACTGTCACGCGGTTCATGCCCGGTGAAACGATTGAAGTCGCTCTCGCGGCCGCGGTGCAACTGGCGGGGAATCGTATCGCTACCGTCGTCACGCATTTGGGCGAAAATATCGAGGATCGATCGGAAGCGGAATCCGTTACAAACCACTATCTCGACGTGCTGAAGCGCATCAGTGCGGCTGGTCTGCCTACCGAAGTTTCCGTGAAACTCACGCAGCTCGGCCTCGATCTCGATCGCGAATTTTGTTACGCAAATCTCGCAAAGCTCATCGAAGCCACGCCGCCGGACAAAACGCTCTGGATTGACATGGAGCAGAGCCCCTACGTGGACGTCACGCTGGAAATCTATCTGCGTGCCCGCAGAGCGTATGCGAATGCCGGTGTTTGCGTTCAGGCCTATCTGTATCGCACGCAGAAAGACCTGGATTCGCTGATTGCCATTGGAGCAGCTGTCCGTCTGGTGAAAGGCGCGTACAGCGAGCCGGCCGAAATTGCGTACCCGCGCAAGAATGATGTCGACACGAGCTTCATGGAATTGGCCCAGCGGTTGCTGAGCCCGGAAGCTCGCCGGGCAGGCGTGCGCGCCGCTATCGCCACGCACGATCGCGCGTTGATCGCAAGCCTGATCGAATGGGCCGCTGGGCAAGGAGTGGCGAAAGATCGCCTCGAATTCCAAATGCTCTACGGTATTCAACGCGACGAGCAACTGCGCCTCGCGCAAGAAGGTTGTCGCTTCGCCGTCCTGATTTCGTACGGCACGTTCTGGTATCCGTGGTTTATGCGACGCCTAGCCGAGCGCCCCGCCAACGTGCTCTTTCTCGCCCGCAATTTTTTCGACAGTTAGTCTCCTCTCGTCGCCGGAACTGAACATTTCGCTACCGCGTTGCGTACATCTGTCATCGTCCGAGGTGCACCGATGAACAATTTGTGGCAGGACATCCGCTACGGACTCCGCATGCTCGCAAAGAGCCCCGGCTTCACAGCCGTCGCTGCTCACTCTTGCCGCGGGCATCGAGGCGAACACCGCCGTTTTCAGCGTCATCAACTCTTTCTTGTTTTCTCCCTTGCCGGTGCGCGATCCGGACCGCTTCGTAGTCGTCGCCTGCCACGACACGAAAGACCAAGACCCGCATGAGATTTCGCAGCTCGGTTTCAAAGACCTCGAAGCGCAGAACAATGTGCTGTCGGACATGACCGCCTATTTGATTCAGTTCGGCGGCCTCAGCGCGGATCACCGCAGTGAACGCGTTCTCGTCACCTATGTGGAGGGAAATTACTTCACGTCGCTTGGAATCCAGCCGTTGCTCGGCCGCGTTTTCTTACCTTCGGAAAGCCAGACGCCGGGAATCAGCGAGAGCCTACTGATTTCTGTTTTCGGTGGGCTCGGCGGCGCTGCCCTCGGTCTTTATCTGATGAGGTGGATCGAAGCGATTCGTCTTCCCGGTGACTTTCCGTTGCGCACCGATCTTCCGTTTGATTGGCGGATGTTCGCCTATGTGGCATCGATCGCCATCGCCGCCGGGCTGCTGGCAGGGCTTGTGCCGGCGTGGCGCGCTTCGAGGGTAGACCTGAACGAAACCCTGCGCGAGAGTGGGCGGTCGCTTACCGGGGCGCCGGCCAGACTCGAATTCGAAACGCGCTGGTGATCGCGCAAGCCGCGGGTTCCCTGGTTGTGCTGATCATTGCCGCACTTTTCTTGCGGAGCCTGGAACACGCGCAGAAACTCGATATCGGACTCAATCCCGATCACGTCCTGAATCTCACGATGGACGTGCAGCAGATGGGACTTGATGAAAGCCGCGGAAAAAATTTCTATCGCCAGCTTAACGAGCGTATTCGAGCGCTTCCGGGAGTGGAATCGGCGAGCTTTGCCTACTCGGTTCCCTTGGGTTATTACAGCCAATGGAATGAAGTATGGAAGGAGGGCCAGGAGGGAGTGCCGGAAAGCGACCTGCCCCGGTTTCCCCATAACAAAATTGATTCTGCCTACTTCGCCACGATGGGAATTTCGATTCTGAAAGGAAGACCGATCGACGAGCATGACCAGAGCGGGTCGCCGCGCGTGGCCGTGATTAACGAGACGATGGCCCGGCAATTCTGGCCCGGGCAGGATCCGATCGGCCATCACTTCCGTTACGGCTCGAGCCAGGTGCCGGAAGTAGAAGTGGTGGGCGTGGCGCGCGACGGAAGGTACGCATTTATCGCCGAGGATCCGCGTCCCTACTTTTATGTGCCGCTGGCGCAGGACTATTCTTCGGTTCGTGTACTGCACGTGCGCACGTCCGTCTCTTCAGTCACGCTGACGCGAGCAATCGAAGACCAGGTGCATTCGCTCGCTCCGGATCTGCCGGTGTTTGACGTGATGACAATGCACGATGCTCTTCAGGGCGGTAACGGCTTCATGCTGATGCGCCTTGCCGCTCAATTTGCGGGCGCGCTGGGCGGATTGAGTCTGTTGCTGGCAGTTGTGGGCGTCTACGGAGTAATTTCTTATGCAGTCAACCAGCGAATTCACGAGATTGGAATTCGAATGGCGCTTGGAGCGCAACGCGAGAGTATTCTTGGCCTCGTGATGAGGCAGGGACTGAAACTTGTGGTGATTGGACTGGCCGCCGGCCTGGCAATTGCGTTATCGGCTACGCGGATTGTGGCGAACCTGCTGGTGAATACGGCGGCGGTCGATCCGATCGCATACGCGCTGGCCACTTTGCTGCTCGTCTCGGTGGCCGCATTGGCTTGCTACATTCCGGCGCGGCGCGCCATGCGAACGGATCCGCTCGTGGCACTTCGATACGAGTGAATTTCGAATCTCTAGGGTCGTGCTTCACCCGGATCAGCCGCCGGTTGAGCCGCCGGCGATTCGGGCTGCGAAGCAGGCGCGGGCTGCTGAGCGGCGACGTGGCGAATTGATTGCGGCTTCCGCTTTGACACCGCGGCAGCCGTCAGTGATTGATTGACGGTCAAGATCGTATCGCCGTGAACCACGACGCGGAATCGCCTGTCGCTGGCCTTGATGGCCGGAGTATCTTTGTGAAATCCGGTCAGAAAATAAGGATAGCCTTCGAAGTTTTTCGTGTGCTCGTTGTCCGGCTGTTTCACCGCGAAGTTGAGCGGGATACGTTCGCCGTTGGTGGCCATGATGTCCTGCATAAACCAGGCCACAACTCCTGAGCCGCCATGCGCGCCTACCGGCCGCACCGCGAGAACGCGAGCGCGCGCTTCCGACCCGCGCACGACGATTGGAACGCCGTCGACGACCAGATCCTCGGCGGCTTCCATTTCGACGATCGTCCCTTCCTGCACTTCTTCCGAGGAAACATTGCCCTTCAGCTCCACCTCGAATGCAGTGCCGTCTGGAATTTTGACGTCAACGCCCTCCGGAATCCTTTGTGCGGGCAAACCGGTTGCGACGGGCGCCTGCAGCATCGCGAGGACTACTTTGTCCGAGACGCCCGCGGCGCGAAGCCGTTGAATCGAAGGAGGCGTCATATCGAAAGCGCAAGGATTCGATGAAATTTTCTTCAGCAGGAAATCCGAGCCGGGATGCATGGCATGCATAGACAGAATATCGTCGGTGGTGAGCGCAGAAGCCGGCGGCTGCGGGGCGACGGGTTCAACGGGCTTAGGATCTTCCGTCAGGCCAAACGTATATACATGTTGCCGGGGTGGTGGCGCGTCGGCCAGATCGGCGAAGCGCACCCAGCCGAGCCGTCCATCCTGGGTTCGAATCTGAGCGAAGAGGCCTTTTTGGTTGAGAATTTCGACTTTTTCGCTGCAGCGCAGCTTGCCGAGTTCCTCAAATCGCTCGGTAGTCTTGTAGATCAGAACGTAAGCATCGTAGGTGCCGCAGACCGCATAGCTGATGGCTTCGGCGCGGGCAGACGTGGCGCCGGCCACGAGAATCAGAAACGCAAGGGTTCTAGCCTTCATCCTGTGCCCCAAGTCCGGCGCCTGTGAAGCTGCATGCCGGATTCACAAGAAATTAGGTGACGGCCCCATTTTTGCGGAATGCCGGGGAGACTCCAATAGTACTTTGTGCCAGTCTGTCCTCAAGAGCTAGGGAATGAGTGGGAACCTTACAGAGTTAGATGCGAGGTCGAAATTTATTGGGAAAAGTTCAAAAACTGTCCTTTAGGACAGTAGATTTTTGGCTTTCAGTACCTATAGAGTGTCCTAGCGGCCCTGTACGTTTTTGATCTGAAATCTCCGAGGAGTCTCGGATTGAGAGCGGAGAGTGCCATGGTGCAAGCCGGAGTCGACCTGGTCGGCGAGTTTCGACAAGGTTTAAAGGCCTTGAAACACGGTCATCCCCAGAAAGCCCTCGTGCACATGCGAACGGCGTTTGAATCCGAAAAACACAATCCTTTCTATATTTCGTTTCTGGGCTTAGCGGTGGCTCGCGCGGAGCGCCGATGGGATCGAGCCGCCGAGCTATGCGAAATCGCGGTGCAGCTCCGGCGCAACGAATGCCAATTTCATTTGAACTTGGCGGAAGTGTATGCGCTCGCGGGCCGGCGGGAGAAAGCGCTCGACACGATCGATGTGGCCTTGGCACGTTTTGGAAAAGACGCGCGACTGGTGCGAGCGCGAAGCCGCGTGGAGAAGCGCCGTGCTCCCGTGCTGCCGTTCCTGACGCGCAACCATTTCCTGAATCGGACGTTTGGCAAAGTGCGGCACCGGACGTTGAGCCGCTTTGGCAAGACGGCGTAACTAGCGGGGCGTGGAGTACCGGCGCACCATCCAGGAAATCGGCAGACCCACGCAAACCATGTGCGTGACGATTGCGACGATAGACCGCATGAGTGTGTGCGCCGGATGCATGTTAGCGAGCGGCATCACGATCCAGTACATCACGAGATAAACGCTAAGGCCGTAGAGCACACCCGAGAGAATGGGACGCCGCGTCATCAACTCAAATTTCCGGCTCGCGGCATAGAAAACCGCCGCCGCAGACAATGCAATCAAAAAATGCAACGCCCCGCCCAGTAGAACGGCCGCCATTCCCTCTTTGAACGCCTGCGGGCCGAGCAGTCCGCTCGCAATTCCCTGCAGGATTCGCTGCGGCGTTACTCCTTGTGGAGCCCAAGTGACGAAGGCGGCCGTGATATCGAGCACGCCCGCCAACAAGCCAGCGGAAAAAATCGCCGGGAATGCGCCCGACGGATGCGCTGCGATTTGTTGCGAATTGGAGGCATTCACCACATTCATCAGCAGAACCGAAATTCACAACTAATCAGCGTGCGCTTCCATTTTGGAAACAAGCAGCCGCCCCTGGCGGCTTTCCAGCTCGAGCAGCGCCTTTTTATTGGAAAGCCCGCCGCCATAGCCGACCAGGCTGCCGTTGCTGCCGATGACGCGATGGCACGGAACGATGATGGGAATCGGATTCGATCCATTGGCCAAGCCCACGGCTCGCGAGGCGTTGGGATTTCCAAGCCGGCGCGCTAGGTGGCCATACGAAGTGGTTTCGCCGTAAGGTATTGTCTGAAGCATTTGCCACACGCGAAGCTGAAAATCCGTGCCGATGAGTGACAGCGGCAGGTTGAAGTCTCTTAACTCGCCCGCAAAATAAGCACGCAACTGGCGGATTGTTTCTTTGAAGGGAGCCGCGTCTTTGCGCCAATTCGATTCTGGACGCTCGGGACGTTTGCCTGCGGCGAAACTGATCAATCGCAGCCCGCGCTCGTCGGCGGCAAGTAACGTATTGCCCAGAGGGCTTTCGTAGTAGGTGTAGCAGATATCGCTCATGGCTCACTCTCCATACTCTTTAAGCGTACCGCAAACCCGGCGCTAACTGCCATTGACGGTGCGGACGAATCCGGAATTACGTCGCGGTGGATATTGCCGCGGTGAAGTTCTAACCGGGGAGAGGACGGGATTGAACGGTTTGGTGGCGGATTCGCGCGGCGGTATTCGTGGGAGCCGCATCCGCGGTGGAAGGCAAGACCCTACTGTGGGATCGAGCCATGAGCACCGCGAGGCGATTGGTGCACCGGCAGAGCGCCCATCCAATCAGAACGCACAAGACGCAAAATGAGAAGAGTGTGAAACCAGCGAAGAAAACCACGAAAGCAGCTGCCACCTGGAAGATCGGGTTCAGGAGAACAGGAAAAGTCATCGGGAGCTGCCTTTGCGCTGTCCGGTTCATTTGCTGCGAACCAGCGGCAACACGGTAAAAGGATTTTCTGCAAAGCGGCTGGCGTGGCCTTTGTACCAAAGTTAGGCCTATCTGGTTCGTCTCAGCCATCCGCATAAGGCCTGATTCCGAGCAAGGTATTGCTGTAAACCGCATGCAAGTTTATGAGCCGCCGGCTCTTACCAGTACGGAAATTTCAAAAAGCAACTAAAGGCTTCCATTGATGTTGTTCGACGAGCACCGGCGATAGGCTTTCGCCAGCTGTATTCCGACCCACGACGGAATTTTGAACCTGCCGAAGTGAAAGGGGATGAGGATATGAGGTTACGCGCGTTGAATTTAGTCGCCGGCGCTGCGCTTCTTGCCGGAATGATTGCAGCCTGCTCGAGATAAGGTGTGGTGACTCTTGGCGGTCATGTCGCTTCCGATGGCGACAAACAACACGCGGAATCAATGGCGAAATCGATGGCGGCCGGACAGGTGGTGGCAGACGAAATCCAGGTGCTGCCAGCGGGCGCAGAAGGCGATGCAAAGGCGGTGAGTTCCGATCTGGATAAGGCCATCGACAGAAATCTAGATGCCGCGCTGATCCAGAACAAATTAAACAAAGACATCAGTTATGACGTGAAAAATGGAGTGGTGACGCTGAAGGGAAACGTGAATTCAGAAATCCGGCGTAACCAGGCGGCGTATATCGCCTCGTCGGTGCCCAACGTTCAGCAAGTGGTGAATGAGCTGCAGGTGAAGAATCAGAAAGCCAGTTCGACGAATTAAATCTTTCCGCGCCCCATGTGGGCCAAGTCTCGGGCGAAAACCAACCAAGGAGATCTTCCTATGTTGCGATGGACTTTGCTGTTTCTGCTTGTGGCGATCATTGCGGGAATATTCGGCTTTGCAGGAGAGATGGTGGCGGCCGCCGGAATCGCGAAACTTCTTTTTTATGTGTTCCTGGTTCTATTCGTGGTTTGTCTGGCCATGAGTGTTGTTAGCCGGGCGTGACGACCGAGCGCGCGAGCGACACGGTCGTGACGCGATTCAATCCAGCGAAGGATGTGTATCACGTGCTCGCCGTAGTGGTGGCGGTGGTCACGATCGCCGCGCTCTACTTCGCGAGAGTTGTTCTAATCCCGTTTGCACTAGCCATTCTCTTCACGTTCATTCTCACCCCGGTGGTACGGCTGCTCGAACGGGCCCGTCTCGGCAGAATGTTTTCGAGCCTATTGGTGGTTGTGCTCGCGCTGGGAACCTGTGCCGGACTGGGCTGGGCCGTCTCGAAACAGTTCGGGCAGGTGGTAAATAAGCTCCCAGGGTACAAGCTGAACATCAAGGAAAAATTGGCCTCGCTGCATTGGTCCGAGAGCCACATCCTACATAGCGCATCCGAGACGGTAACGGAAATCAGCAAGGACTTGGCGGCGAAGCCCGCGCCATCGTCCTCGGATTCTGCGCAATCGCTCGAAGCCACCCGTTCCGCAAAAGATCACCCGGCGACCCCGGCGCAGCCTGTTCCGGTGCAAGTGATAGCGCCGCCTTCCCTGCCGCTCGAATCCATGCAAAGCATCCTTGGACTGCTGGCGCGGGCGTTAATCGTGGTTGTGTTCGTGATTTTCATGCTGATTCGCCGTGAGGATCTGCGCAACCGATTGATTTCACTTATCGGCCACGGGCACATTCATCTGATCACGCAGACCCTCGACGAAGCCAGTTCGCGCGTCAGCAAATATCTGCTGATGCAGTTTCTTGTAAATACCGGCTACGGAATTTTTATCGGGATGGGACTTTATTTTATCGGGCTTCCGGGCGCGCTGCTTTGGGGCGTGATCGTGGGCATTTTGCGATTTCTCCCATACGTCGGGCCGCCACTGGGCGGCATTATGCCTCTGCTTCTATCCATGGCTGTTTTTGACGGCTGGTCAAAGCCATTGCTGGTGCTGGGACTTTTTGTGATCACAGAACTGGCTGTATCGAATCTTGTCGAGCCGATGCTGTACGGAGTACACACGGGGATCTCCTCACTGGCCATCCTCGTAGCAGCAATCTTCTGGGTCGCGATCTGGGGTCCTATCGGGCTGGTAGTGCCGACTCCCCTGACCGTTTGTCTGCTCGTGGTTGGACGCCATGTTCCCCAACTCCGCTTTCTGCATATATTGCTGGGCGACGAACCGCCGTTGACGCCCGAGTCGCGTTTTTATCAAAGGCTCTTGGCAATGGATTACGAAGAAGCGCGCGAGGTGCTGCAAAAGTGTCTGAACGAAATGAGCCTCGAGGATCTTTATGAAAATGTGCTGATTCCGGCGCTCGGGCTGGCGGAGCAAGACCGGCACCAAAATCTTCTGCAAGATGAGAACGAAAGATTTATCAGCCAGAGTACGCGCGAGCTGATTGACGAAGTGTGGGAGCCTCGTAATGGCGAAACCGTCACCGAACCCGAAGGTATTCGGGATGAAACATCCCTGAACGTCGTAACGCCGCACCCATCGCGGCCGCTCAACATTCTTTGCGTCCCGGCCCGAGATGAAGCGGACGAAATTGTGGGGACGATGCTGGCGCAACTGCTGCAGCGCGCCGGACATCAAGCCGAGTGCTTGGAGGTTGGTAGCGCCGAGCACATGCTGGCGCAGATTCCGAAGGAGAAACCGGATCTCGTGTGCATCTCGGCTTTGCCTCCCTTTGCGATACCGGCAGTTCGCGGGCTGTACGGCAGAATGCACGGGCAGAATCCAAATCAGCAAATAACGGTTGGCCTGTGGCATTTTTCCGGAGACGCGACGAAACTTGGCCGGCGGCTTGCGTTGAAAGATGATGCGCACGTATTTACCACACTAGCCGAGCTTATACGCGAGGTGCAGAAGATGTCGCTCCCGCAGTCCGTCGAGCACACGTAACTGCCGAGTTCGGTGAATGCTGCGAAATTCAAAAGTTCTTCGGTGGTCCTCGTACAGTCTTGACGGTATAGCTGCGGTAATACCGAAATCAGTAGAATTTGGGGTAACACGACCTTGATGCAGCCTGCGTTGCAGGGGTGTCAGCTTCATCGAGAATTCATTCTCCGTGAAAGCATCAACCGACGCAATCACAGTACATTGCGTTACGGCCACCGGTTGAATCCAGCTCGAGAGGAGGACTGATGCGTTATCTTCGTTTTGCCCTTTGCTTTTTGCTTTTGGGCATGCCGGTGCTATTCATGGCCGGTGCGGCTTCTGCGCAAGTCGTTATTTCCGTCGGGTTTGCACCTCCCGAATTGCCCGTGTACGAGCAGCCAATCTGTCCAGGGGATGGCTATATCTGGACGCCCGGCTACTGGGCTTGGGACGGCGACGATTACTACTGGGTGCCTGGCACGTGGGTGCTGGCGCCGGAAGTGGGTTACTTCTGGACTCCTCCGTACTGGGGCTGGGGCGGTTCTGCTTTTATTTTCCACGCAGGGTACTGGGGACCGGTGGTGGGCTTCTACGGTGGAATTAATTATGGGTTCGGCTATTTCGGCCACGGTTTTTCCGGCGGGCGCTGGGAGGGAGGGCACTTCTTCTATAACACCGCCGTGTGGCACGTGAACCGGACAGAAATTCGCAACGTGTACGAGGAAAGAGTCAACGTAAGAGAAAACGTTCGAGTGAGCTACAACGGCGGCAGAGGTGGAATCGAGGCGCGGCCAACGCGTGAGGAAGAGGCTGCCGAGCACGAGCGGCATATAGGTCCCGACCAGAATCAGATCCGTCACCAGGAGGCGGCTCGCTCAAATCGCGAGTTCAAGAATTCTGTGAATCACGGAAAGCCGCCTGTGACAGCGACTCCACGACCGGGAGAATTTAGCGGGCATGAAGCGGCGCCGGGAAGAGAAACCACGCGGGCTGAAGGTGGGCCTGGGAACAACAACCGCGTGCATCCAAAAGACCTGCCTGCCTACGAACGTCCGGCAGCTCCCAATACAGGGAACACAAAATTAGATCAGAAATATCAGAAACAGCAGGAAGATATGGCCAGAAAGCAGGATCTAGAGCGGCAGAAGCTTCAACAAAGACAAGATAAGGAACATCAACAATACACAAGGCAGAACGCCAACGAGGCGAGAAATCAGCAACTCGAACAGAAGCACACTCAACAGACACAACAAATGCAACAACGGCACGTTCAGCAGCAGCAGCAAATGCAGCAACGACAGCTGCCGTCCCATCAAACATCAGGGCACCAAGAGTCAGCCCCGAAGGAAAAGCACTAGTTAGAGATAAAGAATAGAAAACGGGCGGGGTCTGCCGATCGCAGCCTCGCCCTTTTTTTTATGCCACGAAAGGCGATTAGGACGAGGACTTCTTCCGCGGAACCTTGGCGCCCTTCTTGCGAGCTTCCGAAAGTCCGATCGCGATCGCCTGTTTGCGGCTGGTTACCTTACCGCCTCTGCCGCCCTTTCCAGATCGGAGAATTCCCCGCTTTTCGCGGTGCATGGCGCTCTCAACGCTCTTGGCCGCTGCTTTGCCGTATCGTGCCATCCCGCTTCTCCTTGTGCCTGATTTTTCAGAAACAGTTCTCTTTCCCGATCAGCGCGAACTCTTGGCGCTTTTCGCCGCATCGTCCAGCCGGTAAGAACTGGTGAATTCGTCCACCTGCTTTTCGGCAGCGTCTTTGGCGATTCCGTACCGCTCTTGAATCTTGCCCACGAGTTGTTCTCTCTTGCCGTTGATGGTGGTGAGATCGTCGTCGGTGAGCTTTCCCCACTTCTCCTTGATCTTGCCGGTTGATTGCTTCCACTTGCCTTGAATTTGGTCCCAGTTCATTTTGCTCTCCTGGAGTTAGATGACAGCGTCTTGATAATGCATAGAAAGGGTGCTGCGGCGGAATACAGCGCACCGTGTAAGTAGGATAACGATGAGCCGTATCTTCAGCTTCTCGAAATTGGAGTCTGGAAAATTCCGGTGGCGCGTCGAGGCTTTAAGGGCTCAGAGTACCTTCACGCCGTGCTTGAAGGATGGCTAAGGCAACTGTGTCTGTGTCTAGTGGTTACAGGAATTGCTTGATGGTTGAGGTTACGCGCTGACGCTAGTCTGGCGCTGCATTCAAAATCTCAGGGACAACCCTTCAGGAGTTTTGTCATGGTGGAAACCAATTTGAAGTCGGTTTTTGTGGATGAACTGCGCGATCTGTACAGCGCGGAGCAGCAGTTGATTAAGGCATTACCGAAAATGGCGAAGGCTGCCACTTCAGAGGAGCTGCGAAAGGGCTTCGAAGAACATCTCGAGCAAACGAAAGAGCATGCCGCCCGCATTGAAAAGATTTTCAGTGGATTGGGCGAGCCGGTAAAAGGCAAGAAGTGCAAAGGCATGGAAGGGGTCGTGGCGGAGGGTGCCGAAGTGATGTCGGAAGACTACCAAGGAGCCGTGATGGACACAGCGATCATTTCCGCCGCGCAGAGAATGGAGCACTATGAAATCGCGGCATACGGGGCTGTTCATGCCTATGCGGAGCTGATGGGCTAGAGCGACGCAGCGTCGCTGCTCGAACAGACGCTCGAAGAAGAAAAAGAGACCGATCAGAAGCTGACCGATCATTCGAAGCAGATCAATTCCGAGGCATATCAAGGCGGAGTTGCTGAGGAGACGGACGAAATGAAACCGAAGCAGCGGGCCGCCAAGGCGGGGTCGAATCGCTAATTCTCGGTGCAGGGGGGAAGGATCGAAGAGCCATCCTTCTCCTCAGGGCGCAGATGGAAAGGTGCCCTTCTTTGTTCATTTTCTTAGTGGCGAAATTAGCTTCGTTATATTCATGCTTTTGGCGTTTTTCTTATAGGCAGAACTGTAGTTAGTTTAGTTAACGGATTCGGCTAGAGAATTAGGTCGAACGGATGGCGCGCGTTGGCGTGGTTTCTCGCAACACCTTCCGTTCCAGTAGCTTAGGATGGGAAGCCGCAGGCCCGGGGATGAAAGTTCGCGCTAATCCGAGAGTAACTACATCGTCGCGGATGGAAAAATACTGGAAACAGGTTGCAGAACCGCAGGATCAGGGAGAATAGAATCAAATAGCGTGGAAAAGAAGATGATGGCTAGTTTGCGGATTTTAATTGTCGACGACGAAAAAGCGGTGCGAACGGCACTGGGAAGGCTGTTGCGGACGCGTGGGGGGGTGGTAGTTGGCGAGGCGGCCGACGGAGCCGAGGCTATCGGCAAAGCGAAGGAGCTGAAGCCGGATGTGGTGATTATGGATGTAACACTACCGGAACTCAACGGGTTGGCGGCCACCCCGGAAATCAAGAAGGCCATCCCGAGCGCTGAAATATTGATATTCACGCACCACGAATCCTCTCAGATTATCCGCGAGGCTCGAAACGCGGGAGCCAGCGGCTACTTATTGAAGTCCCAGGCGAATTGGCTTGAGACCGCGTTAGAGGCGATTGGGCAACACAAGCCGTTCTTCGGGGGCAAGAACCTATCGGAAGCTCGCTAGAGATTACTGTCCCGCTAGCTAATTCCTCCGCAGGCACGTATCCTCATCCGGAGCTATTCCGTCGACTTGGGAGGCGGCTGCCTGCCGTCAATCCTGATGAACACCGGTGAACGAAACGTGAAGGCCATCGAATCCAGAGCTTATGCGGAGACGATGGCCGAAACCATTCGGGAGTCCGTTCTAATTCTCGATGAGGACTTGCGAATCATTTCCGCAAATCGAGCCTTCCTGGAGACATTCGGAGTTACGCGCCACGAGATCGAAAACCGCCTGTTAAGCGAATTCAGCGGCGGGGAATGCAACCTATCCGAGCTGCTGTCGTCGCTCAGGAACGTTGTTCGACAAAAAACCGAATTGAGAAATTATGAGATCAGCCGCGACTTTCCAGGGGCGGGACTGAGGTTTCTTGTTTTGAATGCCCGGCAAGTGGCGAGCCAGGACAACTCGGGGCGATGGATACTTCTTGCCATCGACGATCGAACGGAAGAGCGCCGCACAATCGAGGATCTAAGAAACCAGACGGAACTATTGCAACTCGCCCACGACGCGATCATGGTTCGCGATGTAAGTAGCGTAATCCTATTCTGGAATCGCGGGGCGCAGGAGACTTACGGCTGGTCCGCTGCGGAAGCCTGCGGGAACATCTCGCACCAATTTCTGAGCACCGAATTTGCCGAACCATTCGAGCAGTGGCAGGAAAAACTGTTCAGTCGAGGATGCTGGGAAGGCGAGTTGGTTCACCTCAGGAAGGATGGCAGGCGGATCCAAGTAGCCAGCCGCCAGGTGTTGCAGCACGATCAGAAAGGACGGACGATCGGCGTCCTCGAAATTAACAGAGATATCACTTCGCGCAAGGATGCCGAAGAGGCGCTGCGCAATCTTTCCGGCCGATTGCTCCAACTGCAAGATGAGGAACGCCGGCGCATTGCGCGGGAGCTGCACGACAGCACCGGGCAGAGCCTGGCTGCGCTGGTGATTCATCTTTCGGCGGTCAGCGCAAGGATTGCAGAAATCGACTCAACCGTCGCAGAAATGCTGCGTGAAGCGATCGATCTATCGCAGAAAGCTTCCGACGAAACTCGCACGCTGTCGTATCTATTGTATCCTCCGACGCTCGATCACGCGGGGCTGAGGTCTGCGTTGGAGTGGTACATCGATGGTTTCACGCAACGCAGCAAGGTGAAAGTCGATTTTGAAATTTCAATCGGCCAAGAACGGCTCCCGGAAATCGTGGAAAGAACTCTCTTCCGAGTTGTACAGGAGAGCTTGACGAACATATTTCGCCACTCAGGAAGCGACACGGCCAGTGTCCGAATCAGCCGGCAACCGGGCATGGTCCGTTTGGAAGTGGCAGACAACGGCAAGGGAATCCCGGATCACGTCTTGGCAGCGCTGAACAGCAGTGGAGGGCAGCTGGGCGTAGGCATTCGAGGAATGAGGGAGCGAATCAGGCAGCTGGGCGGCTGGCTGCAGGTGAGGTCTCGGCCCGACGGAACGACGATTGTCTCGAGCCTGCCCGTGGAATAAGCCTGTTACAAATCCCTGGGTAACCCGTAAGTGGCTTAAATTCTGTCAAAATTACAGGGTTTTACCTAGGAGTACTAAGGGATGCTTCCGATAGGCCGTGCACCGGAAGCGAACTAAGGTACGTATGGGGTTCTTGGCAGTTTAGCGCGGGCATTGTTCTTAGAAATTACTCGCTTGCTCAACCTGATCGCCGGCCTCTTGTACAATTTAACAGGGAATCTTGCTGTAGGAGCAAACAATGATCAAAGCTCTCCGAATCTTAATCGCCGACGACCACGATCTTATGCGGCGCGGCATTAAAGGCATGTTGCAATCGCATCCGGGATGGGAAATCTGTGGAGAGGCGCACACAGGGCGGGAAGCCGTGACCAAGGCGCAGGAATTGAAGCCGGATATCGCGATTCTGGATATCAGCATGCCCGATCTGAACGGCGTGGATGCAGCGCGCAGGATTCGCAAAGAGTCACCAAACACGGAGATACTAATTTTGTCTGTACATTACTCCGACCAGCTGATCCGAGATATTTTGGAGGCCGGGGTTCGCGGTTACATCGTAAAGTCCGACTCTGATCGAGATTTGATCATTGCGGTGGAAACACTGGCGAATCACAAACCGTTTTTGACCCCGCGGGCAACCGAAGTAATGCTGACGAATTTCAAGGAAGGCCGGATGCGCTCGGAACTTCCGACGTCATTGCGGGACCGGCTAACTTCGCGGGAGCGGGAAATTGTCCAACTGCTCGCAGAGGGAAAGAGCAGCAAGGAAGTGGCATCGTCGCTTTGTATCAGCGTAAAAACAGCCGAAACGCACCGCGCCAATATCATGCGCAAGCTTCAGCTGCACACGGTGAGCGAACTGGTCCGCTACGCTGTGCGAAATCAGATTGTCGAAGCTTAATTGACCCCTGCTGCGCTGACGGGCAAAGATTAAATTCACACACCAACCTTCAGATGAGATGGCGTGTTTGAGTGTGTGCAACTCTTCAAAGTTCGCCCTTAGGACTCGCTACAGGAAGTTCCTAATTTTCCTAACGCCAAGTCCGTATTGTTAATGGAAATTGATTCCAGGATGATGACGGTACGGAAGGAGGATGAGATTCGGTGACCTTGTGAAAATCAAGGTTGGAGGGCTGGGCCGATCTTCATCCTTCTTCTCGTCCCAACAGAAAGGCAGTTGCTATGAATCAGGTAAGAGCCGCGAATGGCTGTGCGAATGATGTGTCGCGGCGCGAAACAGCCGAGATGGTGGAACCATCTCTGGCTCATCTGACGGTATTGGTAGCGATCGCGGAACCGGCAATTAGTGCCAATATGCGCGAGCTTCTTCACGAGTATAAGCTGAAGACGATTTGGGCGCGTGGCGTGGATGAGGTGCGATCGGCACTCTCCAGAGAAAGCGTGGACGCGTGCTTCTGTGGCTTCTGGCTGATCGACGGGACCTACCGGGATGTAGTAAGGCATCTCAAGCGGCCGCCGGCCGAGATTCCGGCTATCGTAGTGTGCTCGCCGTCTTGTCCCGAAGAATATCGGGAATATCTGGCGGCATTGAATTTGCGAGCCTTCGATTTTCTTTGCCACCCATATCGTAGGGTGGACTTGGAGCGAATTCTGCGAGCGACGCTTTCGAAACGCGGCCCGTCCGTTCGGGGAGCAGGAGCCCAGGATTCAGCACCGATGGTGCGACCGGATTTGCGCAAGGCGGGATAAGGCGCCTGCATGATTCGCGCGTCGGGTACCCAATGCGTTCGACGCATTCCCCAGGCTTGGTAAGGCGCAGATCTTCCGGCCGTGATCAACAGTTCTTCCTTGTAATTTGCCGTCTCGTTCACCGCGAGGATCAAAAATAGAGAGCGCCAGCGCTCCGATAAGTGGCGAGAGTGTGCGCCGGCTGCTGTGCTCTTTTTCCGGTACACGAATACCTTCGCCAATTCTCACGTACGCACTAGCTCTTTCTCTTGCACAGAAGTAATTTGTAGTAAGAAGGAATCATGTCTCAGCCGCCGCTAGTAGTGTTTCCTGAGCACGAGGAACCGATCCGCGCCGAACTGTTCAGCGTGGAACGACTGGAGCAGCATGCCGAGTCGCTGGCGGCTGCTCAGACAGTAACGGAAACCGCGGGCGAAGGCCGTCTCTTGCTTCCGCGCGTACTAGAGAACGGCCGCGTTCTGCTTGAATATTACCAGGCGACCGCCAGAGCGATTTCCCGCGAGCAAACCATCACTCCGGCCGCGGAATGGCTGGTTGACAATTTCTACATCGTCGAAGAGCAACTACGCGAAATACGCGACGATTTGCCTCCCGGATATTATCGAAAACTTCCCAAACTCTCCGCCGGCCACCTAGAAGGCTATCCGCGCGTGTATGGGGTCGCGTGGGCGTATGTGGCTCATACCGACAGTCGATTCGATCCCGAAATTTTGCGGCGATTTATTGCGGCGTACCAGCGAGCTCAACCGCTCACGATCGGGGAGCTTTGGGCGGTGGCGATCACTTTACGGGTGGTGCTGGTAGAGAATCTGCGCAGAGTTTCGGAACGAATCGTGAGGAGCCGGGCCGCGCGTGAGGAAGCGGACCGGATTGCGGACAGCCTTCTAAGCACCGGCGCGCCTGCGCCGATAGCGCCCGCGGCTGTGTTGCGAAGCCTCGAAAGCAAGCCTTTGGATCGAGCCTTCGCGGTGCAGCTTGTCCAGCGGTTGCGCGACCTTGACCCGCGGGTTGGACCGATTTTGCTGTGGCTCGACGAGCGCCTTTCCGCCCAAGGCTCTTCGGCTGACGAAGTGGTTCGTGCAGAACACCAAGAACAGGCCGCGATGAGCGTGACGGTCCGCAACATCATCACGAGCATGCGGCTCACTTCGGCATTCGATTGGCAGACATTTTTTGAAAGCGTCAGCATCGTGGATGAAATTCTGCGAGAAGGAAGCAATTTTGGCGGGATGGATTTTGAAACGCGGGACCAGTACCGCCACGCGATTGAAGACCTGTCGCGCGGATCGCGCTTTTCGGAGATTGAAGTGGCCGGCCGCGCCGTGCAACGGGCGAAAACGGGAAGCGCGGAGGCGCAGCACAATGGCCAGCACGGCGATCAGAAAAAATCCGATCCAGGGTTTTATCTCATTTCGCACGGCCGCTTGCCGTTCGAACGAGAGCTAAATTTCAAGCTGCCATGGAGACGCTGGGTTTTACGCCTTTACGTGCGAGGGGCTGTTCCGGGTTACCTGAGCACTATCGCCCTGTTGACAGCAATTATCGCGGCCATTCCTCCGATTCACGCTCAAGAATCAGGCCTAAGCACAAAATATCTTGTGCTGTTTTGTCTGCTGGCAATAGTTCCGGCTTCGGATTTGGCAATCGCCCTTATTAACCGGATTGTCACGGATTTACTGGGCCCTCGCGCTCTCCCGCGCATGGAATTTCGTGCTGGAGTTCCGGCTGATTTTCGTGCGGTCGTGGCGGTGCCAACACTCCTGTCCTCGCAGGAATTCCTAAAAGAACAGGTAGAGCGATTGGAGATTCACTATCTGGCGAATCCGGATGGCGATCTTCGATTTGCGCTGCTGTCCGATTGGGCCGATTCTCCCACCGAGACGGAACCGGGAGATGAAGAGCTGCTGATGGCTGCGTACGAGGGAATCTCAGCGCTGAACCAGCGGTATGGTCCAGTGGAGGGCGGAGGCAAACGCTTTCTCCTGTTTCATCGCAAGCGCCTTTGGAACGAGATCGAGCAGAAATGGATGGGGTGGGAGCGGAAACGCGGAAAACTGCATGAGCTGAACCAATTCTTGCGCGGTTCTACTGTGACGTCTTTCATGGCGGCCGGCGGGCAGGCACCCGAGATGGTGACCGGTGTCCGTTACGTGATTACGCTGGACGCCGACACGCGGCTGCCTCGTGGGGCCGTGGCGCGTTTGGTTGGCACGATGGCCCATGCATTGAACCGCCCGCAGTTCAGCCCGGCCGATGGAAGGGTCATAGATGGTTACGGGCTCGTGCAGCCGCGAATTACTCCTTCGCTGCCGACGAAACGAGAAGGGTCACTTTTCCAGAGAGTTTTTTCAGGACCAAGCGGTATTGATCCCTATGCATCCGCTGTTTCGGACGTATATCAGGATCTTTTTCGAGAGGGTTCCTACACCGGCAAAGGAATTTACGACATTGATGCGTTCGAAGCGGCACTGGCCGGGAAAGTGCGCGACAACACTCTCCTGAGCCACGATCTTTTCGAAGGCATTTTTGCAAGGACCGCGCTGGCGACGGATATAGAACTTTTTGACGAATTTCCGTCGCACTATGAGGCATTCGCGGCCCGACATCAACGCTGGGCGCGTGGCGACTGGCAGTTGCTGCCTTGGATTCTCGGACTTCGCAATGCGTCCGCGGAAAAGAGCACCAAGGTGCGCATTCCCGCCCTAGGCCGCTGGAAGATGATCGACAATCTGCGGCGCACGCTTTCGGCGCCTGTGATGTTTCTGACGCTCCTCGCAGGCTGGCTGATTCCTGAAGTCTCGCCCTGGATCTGGACTGCATTCATCCTGGCGACGATCTCAATTCCCGCTTTCATCCCGTTTTTGACGGGGCTAAACACGCGTCTGAGTGGAATCTCGAAACGCAGCCATTTTCGCGATGTTGTCTCCGATTTCCTGCTAGGCTCTGCTCAAACCGCTTTGACGATCATCTTTCTCGCTTATCAGACCTGGCTTATGTTGGACGCGATTGGCCGTACCCTTGGCCGCTTGTTCATCACCCGAAAACACCTTCTGGAATGGGTGACGGCCGCTCACGCCAAGCGCGCAGTGGATTTGAATCTCCAAGCAATTTTCGGGCGGATGAAGGGCAGCGTGATCCTGGCCGCGGGAGCTTTCACGATCGTCGAGCTGGCGCACCGCTCGGCGCTTTCCGCAGCACTTCCGTTCATAATTGTGTGGGCTGCCGCGCCAGCCGTGGCCTGGTGGATCAGCCTTCCCCCGAAGCCGCCTCGATTAGAAGGGCTCTCAGAAATTGGGGTGCAAACGCTCCGGGCCATTTCACGCAGAACGTGGCGATTCTTCGAGACGTTCGTTTCAGCGGCCGACCATGTTCTTCCGCCGGACAATTTTCAAGAGGATCCCAGGGCCGTGGTGGCTCACCGTACTTCGCCCACGAACGTGGGCCTATATCTTCTCTCCACGCTTGCCGCATGCGATTTTGGCTGGATTGGCGCACGCGATTCTGTGGACCGATGGGAAGCAACGCTCCAGACGATGGGCGAGATGGAGCGATTTCGCGGCCACTTTTACAATTGGTACGAGACACGGGATCTCCGTCCGCTTGATCCCAAATATGTTTCGACTGTTGACAGCGGAAACATTGCCGGGCATCTGCTGGCGCTCGGCAACGGGTGCCGCGAATTGATCCGGAGTTCCTCGTCTCAGGCGCGGTTTCTGGAAGGATTGAACGATTCGCTTGTTCTCTTGCGAGAAGCGCTGTCGAAGAGCACGGATATTCGCCGCACGCAGACAGTCACGCAGAGGCACCTCGTCAACGCGGTCGATGCCCTGGCACCCCTTCTGGGCCAGCCTCCCATTGACGCGCGGGACTGGGCGGCCCGCCTCGTTGACTTGCGCGAGCAGGCGCGCAACCTCACGGATATTGCGCAGACGCTGGTGCAAGAACGCGGCGATCCAACTGATTCGGATTTACGGACGTGGGCAGCGGCTATATTAGCGTCCATTGAGAGCCATTATCGGGATGCGAGGATTGTGATTCCCTGGCTGCGGCTGGAGGCGAGGGAAATTGTAGCGATGGCGCACCGGTTTCAGGACGATGCGCCGATATGGGCGGCGATCGAGCCATTCTTCACGGTTCTTCCAACGCTGGAGACGGCGCCAGAGAGATTTCAAGCATCCGTTCGCGAACTTGCTGCGCTTCGCATGAGAATGGAGTCCGACCCGGACAAAAATTCGAATGTGTTGGGCCGGATTGACGCACTGGTTGACGTCTTCGAGGAATCTTCTGCTGAGTCCGCAGAACTTTGCCAGCGGCTGCAAGATATCGCTGCGCTGTGCAAGCGATTCTTCGACGAAATGGATTTCAGTTTTCTCTTCGATCCATCGCGAAAACTTTTTTCCATCGGATATCGAGCGGGCGAAGGAAGCCCGGACGCCAGTTGCTACGATTTGCTCGCTTCAGAGGCTCGCTTGGCGAGCTTTATCGCTATTGCGAAAGGCGACGTGCCTTCGTCGCATTGGTTTCATCTTGGCCGCGCCCTGACGCCGGTGGGACGCGGTTCCGCGCTCGTTTCGTGGTCCGGCTCGATGTTTGAGTACTTGATGCCAGGGTTGGTGATGCGATCGCCGGCTGAAAGCATTCTCAGCCAGACGGATGCGCATGTGGTGTTTCGCCAGATCGAATATGGTGCGGAGCGCGGGGTTCCGTGGGGGGTATCGGAATCCGCCTACTACGCGCGCGATATCGACTTCACGTATCAGTATTCGAGTTTTGGAGTACCTGGGCTGGGACTTAAGCGCGGTCTGAGCCAAGATCTCGTGATCGCGCCGTACGCGACCGCTCTCGCGGCGATGGTTGAACCAAACGCGGCTGTGGAGAACCTTGAGGTTCTTGCCCGTGCCGGTGGGCTCGGCGCTTATGGCTTCTATGAAGCGCTCGACTATACGAGTAGCCGGCTGCCGGAGGGGAAGGACGTCGGCGTGGTGCGCGCTTTCATGGCGCACCATCAGGGAATGTCGCTGGTGGCTTATGCGAATGCTCTGCGGGAAGGGGTGATGCGCAGCCGCTTCCATTTCGAGCCGATCGTGCAGGCCACGGAACTATTGCTGCAAGAGCGGACGCCGCGTGACGTGCTCGTGGCGCGGCCGCGTGCTGAAGAGGTTTCGGCAACGGCACAGGTTCGCGAACTGATTCCGCCCGTGGTGCGGCGATTCCGCACACCGCATGATGTGACTCCGAGGACGCAACTACTTTCAAATGGCCGTTACGCGGTGATGCTCACAGCGGCCGGGTCGGGATACAGCCGCTGGCGCGATATTGCGATTACTCGCTGGCGAGAGGACCTGACGCGCGATTGCTGGGGAACGTACATTTTTCTTCGCGATGAGCAGACCGGCGCCGTGTGGTCCGCAGGCTATCAACCATGCGGTGTGGAACCTGATTCTTACGAAGCGGTTTTCTATGAAGATCACGCTGAGATCAAGCGACGCGACCGAGCTCTAAGTACGGCCCTTGAAGTGGTCGTATCGTCGGAAGACGATGCCGAAGTCCGCCGGGTGTCCATCACGAATCTGGGTGTGCGTACGCGCGACATTCAGGTGACTTCATTCGCGGAGTTGTCGCTTACCGCTCAGGCTGCAGACGTGGCGCACCCAGCATTTGCGAACCTTTTCGTGGAAACGGAGTTTGTCTCCGATGTGGCAGCGATCGTCGCCACGCGGCGCAAGCGCTCCGATGATGACCCATCCGTATGGTTGGCGCATGTGGTTGCGTCGGAAGGTGAGACGACCGGCGAATTGCAGTATGAGACCGACCGCGCAAAATTTCTTGGCCGTACGCGGAGTTCAAGAGATCCGATTTCGGTTGTGGACGGCCGGCCACTTTCGAATACGGCTGGTCCCGTGCTCGATCCAGCGATGTCGCTCAGGATCAGCGTGCATATTCCGCCGGGCAAGACCGCGCACGTTATCTACTCGACGGTCGTTGCCTTCACACGCGAAGAGGTCCTGGAGCTGGCGGATAAACATCGCGACCCCAGGACCTACGAACGATCTCGAACACTAGCCTGGACGCAAGCCCAAGTGCAGCTTCAGCACCTGGGAATCAGTCCGGACGAAGCCCATCTTTTCCAAAGGCTCGCGAACGCCGTGCTTTACTCCGATGCGTCACTGCGACCGCCTCCAGATGTATTGAGCGCGACTTCTCTGGGAAGGTCCACATTGTGGGCGCAAGGAATCTCAGGGGACCTGCCGATCGTGCTGGCGCGCATCGACGATACGGACGATTTTGATCTCATACGGCAATTGTTGCGGGCGCACGAATACTGGCGCATGAAGCAACTGTCGGCCGACGTGGTGATAATTAATGAAAGGGCCGAATCGTACGTTCAGGAATTGCAAGGCTCACTCGAGGCTCTCGTGCGTGGGAGCCAGTTAAGGCTTTCGCCTGACACGAGTTCAGCAAGCGGGAAGATTTTTTTATTGCGCGGCGACTTGCTGACTGGGGCGGCGCGCGCGCAGCTGCAAGTGATTGCGCGCGTGGTGCTGCTCAGCCGGCGCGGCACGCTCGCTGAGCAGATTTCGAGAGTGCAAGCGCGCGAAGCGGGTCTTCTTTCGCCGGCCAGGATCAACCGTCCCAGCAAGTACGCGGAGACTCCTGCGCCCCGCGAGCGGCTGCAGTTTTTCAATGGATTCGGCGGCTTCAGCGAAGATGGGCGCGAGTATGTCACGGTACTAGATGCGGCGTTGCGAACGCCCGAGCCGTGGATCAACGTCATCGCGAATCCCACGTTCGGATTTCTCGCATCAGAGTCGGGCGCCGGATTTACGTGGGCGGTCAACAGCCACGAAAATCAGCTCACGCCGTGGTCCAACGATCACGTTATCGACCCGCCGGGCGAAGCGATTTACATCCGCGACGAAAACACGGGCGAGGTTTGGTGCCCGACGGCGCTGCCGATTCGCGACGATACGGGCACATACGTGGCGCGGCATGGGCAGGGTTATACGCGTTTCCAGCATGAATCACATGGCGTCGCGCACGAGTTGGTGCAATTTGTTCCTCCCGATGATCCGATCAAAATCTCGCGCCTTACCTTGCAAAATACTTCAGGCCGTGCGCCGTCTTTCGGTGACCTCTTATGCCGAGTGGGTGCTCGGAAGCTCACGCAATGCCACAGCGCCCTACATCATCACCGAAATTGATGCGTCGACGGGCGCACTGATTGCACGCAGTGCCTGGGCGGGCGAATTCGGAGGCCGCATCGCATTTGCGGACCTCTGCGGGCGGCAGACTTCCTATACAGGAGACCGCTCGGAATTCCTCGGGCGGAATGGCGGGCCGGACCGGCCCGCCGCGCTCGAGCGAAGCGGATCATTTTCCCAAAGGGTTGGCGCTGGACTTGATCCCTGTGCTGCGCTTCAAACCATCGTTGAATTGAAGCCTGGGGGGCGCGCAGAAGTTGTTTTCTTGCTAGGCGAAGCTGAAAACATAGAACAGGCGCGCGATTTGATCAAACGCTCTCGGGGTGCCGACTTTGACCAGGTCTTAAATGATGTTAAGCGCCGCTGGGACGATCTTCTGGGAACCGTCCAGGTGGCGACACCCGACTCGGGCATGGACCTGATGCTGAATCGGTGGCTGCTTTACCAGACACTGAGTTGCCGCGTGTGGGCGCGGGCGGCGTTTTATCAATTGAGCGGCGCGTACGGTTTTCGCGATCAGCTTCAGGATGTGATCGCTCTGAGCGTAGCGAAACGAAGTGTGGCGCGCGAGCATTTGCTACGCGCGGCAGCGCGGCAGTTTGTTGAAGGCGACGTCCAGCACTGGTGGCACCCGCCTTCGGGCCGCGGAATTCGCACGCGCATGTCCGACGATTTGCTTTGGCTTCCTTACGCGGTTATCCAGTTCATCGAGACGACTGGCGATATGGCCATTCTCGAAGAAGTGATTCCCTTTCTTGAAGGGAACACCTTGGCAGAGGGTCAGAAGGAATCCTACTTCGAACCCCGAATCTCAGAGACCCGCGCCACTCTCTTCGAACACTGCGCGCGCGCGCTGGATCTAAGACTCTCTGTTGGGGTGCATGGCCTGCCATTGATGGGTACCGGCGATTGGAACGATGGCATGAACCGCGTTGGTCAAGACGGAAAAGGCGAAAGTGTGTGGCTTGGCTGGTTCCTGCATACGGTTCTTTGGGAGTTTGCCAAGATCGCGGATGCGCGCGGGGAGGGCAAGCGCGCAGAAGCGTGGCGGCTGCACGTGAGTGCGTTGAAAGCAGCGCTCGAACGCGAAGGATGGGACGGTGACTGGTACCAGCGAGCCTATTTCGACGATGGAACGCCACTTGGCTCCGCGCAGAATACGGAGTGTCGAATCGATTCGATCGCGCAGAGCTGGGGAATCATGAGCGGAGCTGCTGAACCGGGGCGTGGGGCGCGTGCAATGGCAGCAGCTGACAAGCAACTGGTCCGAGCGAATGACGGCTTGATACTTCTCCTGACGCCGCCTTTCAATTGTACGGAGAATGATCCCGGTTATATCAAGGGGTATTTGCCGGGGATTCGAGAAAATGGTGGACAGTACAGTCATGCGGCGACGTGGATGTTAATCGCATTCGCAGCATTGAATGATGGCGACAAAGCCGCCGAGCTTTTTCGCATGATCAGCCCGATTTCTCGCACGAGCTCGCGCGCGGGGGTGCAGAAATACAAGGTTGAGCCGTATGTGGTAGCCGGGGATATTTATGCGGAGCCGCCACATGTGGGGCGTGGCGGCTGGACATGGTACACGGGTTCGGCCGGCTGGCTTTATCGTGCAGGCCTCGAATGGATTCTTGGATTCCGTCTCCGCGGGATGACGCTTTCGATCGACCCTTGTATTCCGCGAAACTGGCCCGCCTATTCCGTCGAATTCAAATACCACTCAGCGGTTTACAAAATCAAAGTAGAAAATCCCTCAGGCGTCAGTCGCGGGGTGGCGCTTACGGAACTCGATGGAAAATTGCAGGCCCGGCCGATGAATATTCCGCTCGTAGATGACGGAGCGGTACATCGAATTCGCATCGTGTTGGGTTAGCGAACGGTGGTTGCAGCCCTTCAATGCTACTCAACACCGATGTGCTAAGCTTCTTTTGCGCCGACCATCAAGAGCACGACGCCGCCAACGAGAGCGATCCCACCAAAGATCGGCGGTAGCGGAATTGTCTTGTGTTCCGTCTTGATGGCTTGAATAGGCCCGACATCAAAAACTTTTTTGTGCGTTGTATAGGCGATCCCTTGGTAGGCGAAGGTGATCACGCCCAACACGATCAATACAAGCCCCGCCAGTGAAGCTGGTTTCACAGTGTGCCTCCTTCAGGTTTGTCACTCAGTGCACGAAGATCTTTCCACTGCAACAATTCTGCGGTGACCCAGCTAAAGCTCCCATACATTTTTGAGCCTAAGCGCATAAAAGATTTCCTGTAGGGCTTTCGATTTAGCGGTGATATTTGAGATGCGGATCTCCGTTGCGTTTCTCGCTTACGAGATTCTACCGCGCACTCGGCAGCAATCTACGCCGTTCTATGTATGGTAGATGGGGGTTACTCGCAATAACCTCCTTTGCAGCCAAGACCAAGCTAGAACTCAGCCAATAGAGACGTGAGGCCGCAACCAGAGTCAGGCAGCAAGAAAGAGTAACTACAGGAGCTGAAATCGAAATGATTTGCATACCCAGAATGGCGAAGAGCTTTCCATTGTTGGCGGGGTTGGTGCTCGGAATGTGGCTGGCCGCCAGTCCACAGATCCAAGCGCAGAACGCGCCGGACAACACCAAGAATAATCAGGGCGATGCCAAAAAGGGCGCCACTACGGCGGACCAACAGAAGATGAACTCTGCCGACCATAACATCACCAAGGAAATTCGCAGTTCCATCGTGAAAGACAAGTCGCTTTCGACCTACGCGCACAACATCAAAATCATCACGCAAGACGGCAAAGTCACTCTGAAAGGTCCGGTTCGTTCTGAAGAGGAGAAAGCAAGCATTGAATCAAAGGCGGTGGCAATCGCAGGGCAGAACAACGTGACAAACCAGCTCGAAGTGGCTCCCCCAAAGCAATCGCAGTAAGAAGAGCTGTCTGAACACAACCGAATTCCACAAAGGAGTCAAGGATATGTCAGGGAAAAAGACGGCTGTATTCGGAATCTATTCAAGCTTGCCAAGCGCAGACAATGCGACAGATACATTTGTAAAATCCGGATTTCCAGCAGCTGACATTTCGGCATTGCTTCCCGACAATCTTGGTGGCAAAGAAATTGGAACTCAGAAAGCCACGAAAGCACCGGAAGGTGCGGCTGCGGGGGCCGGTTCCGGCGCGGTGCTAGGCGGCGCGCTCGGACTGCTCGCCGGAATTGGCGCATTGGCGATACCGGGCGTCGGTCCGTTTATCGCGGCCGGTCCTATCATGGCAGCTCTCGCGGGAGTAGGAGTGGGAGGAGCTGTGGGTGGGTTTACGGGCGCTCTGATTGGACTGGGAATTCCGGAGTATGAAGCAAAACGTTACGAAGGACGCGTCCAGAAAGGCGGAATCCTTTTGTCGGTTCATTGCGACACGTCTGACGAGGTGAAGCGAGCCAAGGAGATCATGAAGAGCACGGGCGCAGAAGACATCTCTTCCACTGGAGAATCGTCGTCAGACTATCCGTCCGGCGAGCCGCAAGTGCGGCGCACATCCACGGGAAGTAAAAGCTAACGTAATACAAGGCGAGGAGGCTTGCTGTTATCCTCCTCTTTTTATCTCGACCCTGCGACTCCGAATTATCTTCGACGAGCTGAATTCAATCGCCAGCCCATCGGTGCGTCACAAATGATTGCCGGTCGGCTCTTATCCCGTGTCTTTTCTCTTCGCCCCAACTTGTCTGAGTCGCGAAAAGGCCAATAGAAACCTCCCAAATACACTAATCACTGTAGGTAGGTCCGAGTAGCTTTGTGATAAGAACTACCATTCGTGGTCCAGACTTACTATCGAAATGAAGAACTTCCGCTCGTAGTTGCATGCAGCGGCTGGCCACACCAAATGCAAACATCAGAGTGCGCATGACGCATGACCCACCGCATTGCAGCGACGGAATTCAAAATAGATCGCTTCTAATGTTCCTCAGTTGGGAGAGGAAATATGAAAAGAACTGACCCTGCCAAGACAGCGGCCACCGCGATGGTTGAGGCCGAGCCTTTAGCAAAAAGTGCAAGAAGCAATGGACAGGCTGCGGCCGGCGAAGAACTTGTGGCCGCCAACATGAGCGTTATTCTCACGAGCCTTCAGACGATGCGCGACGGAGATTTTTCCGTTCGACTGCCGGGAAATTGGGCCGGCCTTCCAGGCAAGATCGCAGACACATTCAACGAAATTGTCGCGGCGAACCAGCAGATGGCGAAGGAATTAAAACGCGTGGGACAAGTGGTGGGCAAGGAAGGACGCACCCGAGAGCGAATGCGATTTCATCTTCCCAAGGCCGCTTGGGGGGAAATGGAAGTTTCCGTCAACACGCTTGTGGACGACTTGTTGCGCCCTACAACGGAAGTGACGCGCGCGATCGGAGCTGTGGCGAAAGGTAATCTGACGCAAACGGTGCAACTCGACGTCGACGGCCGGCCACTCGAGGGCGAGTTCCTTCGTTCTGCCACGATCGTAAATACGATGATTCAGCAGCTCGGCGTTTTCACTTCGGAAGTGACACGCGTGGCTCGCGAAGTGGGAACGGATGGGAAACTTGGCGGACAGGCGCAAGTGCCGGGCGTAGCGGGCACGTGGAAGGATCTCACGGACTCCGTTAACTCCATGGCCAGCAACTTGACGGGCCAGGTGCGAAACATTGCAGAAGTTGCGACCGCGGTAGCGAGCGGCGACCTTTCGCGCAAAATTACCGTGGACGTCCGCGGCGAAATCTTGCAGCTGAAGGAAGCCATCAACACTATGGTGGACCAGTTGCGGTCGTTCGCATCGGAAGTGACGCGTGTGGCACGCGAAGTCGGCACCGACGGAAAGCTGGGCGGGCAGGCGATTGTGCCTGGCGTGGCGGGCACCTGGAAGGACCTCACTGACTCCGTCAACGCGATGGCCGGCAACTTGACCGCGCAGGTGCGCAACATTGCGGAAGTGACCACGGCCGTGGCGCGCGGCGACTTGTCACGCAAAATCACGGTGGACGTGAAGGGTGAAATCCTCGCGTTGAAAGACACGATCAACACGATGGTGGACCAGCTGAATGCGTTCGCTGGAGAAGTGACGCGCGTGGCGCGTGAAGTGGGTACGGAAGGAAAACTGGGCGGGCAGGCGCAGGTGCCTGGCGTCGGCGGCACCTGGAAGGACTTGACGGATAACGTTAACTTCATGGCCAGCAACTTGACCGGCCAGGTGCGCAACATCGCCGAAGTAGCGACCGCCATTGCGACTGGTGACCTCTCGCGCAAGATTACAGTGGACGTCCGCGGAGAAATCCTGCAGCTGAAAGAAACGCTCAATACGATGGTAGACCAGTTGAACCGGTTCGCCGGCGAAGTCACGCGTGTGGCGCGCGAAGTCGGCAGCGAAGGTCGCCTTGGTGGACAAGCTAACGTACCGGGCGTCGCAGGAACGTGGAAGGACCTGACGGACTCCGTTAATTCGATGGCCGGCAACTTGACGGGCCAAGTGCGCAACATCGCGGAAGTGACTACGGCCGTGGCGAGAGGCGACCTCTCGCGCAAGATCACGGTGGACGTGAAGGGTGAAATTCTCGAGTTGAAGAATACGATCAACACGATGGTGGACCAGCTGAACGCGTTTGCTGGGGAAGTGACGCGCGTGGCGCGCGAAGTTGGTACGGAAGGAAAGCTCGGCGGACAAGCGGAAGTGCCTGGTGTTGGTGGCACGTGGAAGGACTTGACCGACAACGTGAACTTCATGGCCAGCAACCTGACCGGCCAAGTGCGCAACATAGCGGAAGTGGCGACGGCGGTGGCAAGAGGCGACCTCTCGCGCAAGATCACGGTGGACGTGAAGGGTGAAATTCTCGAGCTGAAAGACACTCTCAACACGATGGTGGACCAGTTGAGGTCATTCGCTTCCGAAGTGACGCGCGTGGCTCGCGAGGTGGGCACCGACGGAAAGCTGGGCGGCCAGGCGCAGGTGCCCGGCGTGGGCGGCACTTGGAAGGACCTCACCGACTCCGTGAACTCGATGGCGAGCAACTTGACCGGGCAGGTGCGAAACATCGCCGAAGTTTCGACTGCTATAGCGAGCGGCGACCTCTCCAAGAAAATCACCGTGAACGTGAGCGGTGAAATTCTGCTGCTGAAAGAAACCATCAATACGATGGTGGATCAACTCAACGCGTTTGCGGGTGAGGTGACGCGCGTGGCGCGCGAAGTCGGCAGCGAAGGCCGGCTCGGCGGGCAGGCCAACGTGCCCGGTGTCGCAGGAACCTGGAAAGACCTCACCGACTCGGTAAACTCCATGGCCGGTAACTTGACCGCGCAAGTGCGGAACATCGCGGAAGTGACCACGGCGGTGGCGAGAGGCGACCTCTCGCGCAAGATCACGGTGGACGTGAAGGGCGAAATTCTCGAGTTGAAGAACACGATCAACACAATGGTGGACCAACTGAATGCGTTCGCTGGGGAAGTGACGCGCGTGGCGCGTGAAGTGGGTACCGAAGGAAAACTGGGCGGCCAGGCGCAAGTATTCGGTGTGGGAGGGACGTGGAAGGACCTGACCGATAACGTGAACTTCATGGCCAGCAACTTGACCGGCCAGGTGCGCAACATCGCGGAAGTAGCGACCGCCATCGCGAGCGGAGATCTTTCGCGCAAGATCACCGTGGACGTCCGCGGAGAAATCCTGCAGCTCAAAGAAACGCTGAATACCATGGTCGAGCAGTTGCGTTCGTTTGCCGCCGAAGTAACTCGCGTAGCGCGCGAAGTGGGCAGCGAAGGACGACTCGGCGGTCAAGCGAACGTCACCGGCGTGGCCGGCACGTGGAAAGACCTGACGGATTCCGTGAATGCAATGGCCGGCAACCTGACGGGCCAAGTGCGCAACATTGCTGAAGTGACTACGGCGGTGGCGAGAGGCGACCTCTCGCGCAAAATCACGGTGGACGTGAAGGGCGAAATTCTCGAATTGAAGAATACGATCAACACGATGGTGGACCAGCTGAACGCGTTCGCTGCCGAAGTTACCCGCGTCGCTCGCGAAGTTGGAACCGACGGAAAATTGGGCGGTCAAGCGCAGGTGCCCGGCGTGGCGGGCACGTGGAAGGATCTCACCGACAACGTCAACGTGATGGCGGCAAACCTCACGGAGCAGGTGCGCGGAATTGTGAAGGTCGTAACGGCCGTGGCAAACGGAGAGCTGACGAAGAAACTTACTGTGAACGCGAAAGGCGAAGTGGCAGCGCTCGCCGACACTATCAATAATATGACGGATACGCTGGCCACTTTCGCGGACCAGGTGACGACCGTCGCCCGCGAAGTAGGTGTGGAAGGCCGTCTCGGTGGACAAGCTAACGTGCCC
>DATFSH010000055.1:0-31032 GCA_035262725.1 Candidatus Acidiferrales bacterium
TTGACGGCATCGGGCCAAGCATCACGTTTCCGTTTCGGATGCTTGTTACCGAAAAATTGAACCGAACTGGTCCGCCCATGAATGCTGCCACGGGCACTCTGGACTCGCTGGCGAAGGGAGTTTTCGTCACTTCGAGCAAGGGAGTAAACCGACCTAGGTCGCCTGGCGAGCGTTCTTGACTTTGCTCATCAGATTTCAGCTGTTTCCCGGATGTTAAGGCACCCGCTTGCTGTAGAGCGGCGGGCGAAAAAGAAAGCCTAACGTTCGGACCAAATGACGTGACAGAGGCGGGATGCTGTTGAGACTGATGAAACATCTGGACAGCCTGCGGTACTTGCTGGCCATGGGCAAGCATTGGACTTCCCAAGACCACAATCAAAGCCAGCATCGAGTGTTTGACCGAAGAAATCATTTCGGCCTGCCTGAAGTTAATTGAGACTAGCCCATCTGGTGCGATCTGTAAATACAGTGTAAATCAAAGACTGCTAGGGAAGGGACCTGTCAAAATGAAAGCCCCCAGTGGACTCGAGGGTCACTGTTTTAACCACCATCGCTCCAAAGAAATCCCCTTGCGACTGAAAATCCAAGTTCGCGTTGGGAGCGTATATCAACGCGCTGACAGGATTCGCCTCGGATTGAATGTTAAGACCCTCGTTTCCTCCATATAGGATTTGAAAGTTGCTCGGCTTTCCACCAGCGTTGATGGAGATGCCACTCTCGAAATTCAAGGCGTTGCCGGAGCTACCAACTCCACCCACATTGAGGATAACTGGCCCCGAATCCACCACGAAGGTCGCGACAGAAGTGCAGTCGATAGAGTTAAAGTTGTACGTGCCTGCGCTGAAGTGGTGGGTTCCAGCACATCCGGTGGTGTTGCCGTATGTACCCGGAGGTATGTCCGCAGGCATCGAGAAGTTGTCAGTGGGTGTAGCTGCAATCGGGGGAGCAGTGTAAGTCACCTTGGCAAGAGTCTGAAATCCGCCCGTCGGTGTTATCGGGTTCCCGGATGCAGCAGTCAGGGGCGGGCAAGGGCCGACAGTGCTACCTGCGGGCGTGGAAAGGCTTCCGTTGAGAATCAGGGAGCCTTCGTTCAAGAGATTCCCATTCGTCCCCAGGTTTCCATTGCTGTTTTGTTTGGTGGCCGCATAGGAACCTTGACTGGAATCAAAACTATCGGTAAAGCCGCCGTCCATGAATGCGATACTGGAGCAGGTATTGCCGGTCGCAAACACGACATACTTTAGATTCTGAATCTGGAAAGTATTTTTGACATTAGCATTGCTTCCTTGGTTGCAGCCCTCGAACACACCTGCACCCAGTAGCACGACAAGAGCTAGTCCTACCCTGTGAAACATGCCGGTCTCCTGTCGCCAAGTAGAAGCCGGGAAAGTTGCGTGGCGCGTAACCCTAGAATAACTGTCAGTACCCTCAAATTGGTATTGAACGCAGGTACGGATTCGGTACACTGAACTAGCAGTTCATCGACCTGGCTACCGGGGGACACCTCCGGATGGGCGACATCACTCATGGTTGGCGGTAGCCAACATGCGGCAGATGCCCGCGTCACCGGACAAGTAGGATCGTATGAATTGAACTTGTCCGGTAAGGCAATTTACCGGGAGTTGACCCGGTTCTCGATGTACGCGCAGTTGACACAAGCCTAGCTTCTTTTACTCGCCATCATTGTTCGGCGGCGGCGCGTAATTCGTGTTCTGAAACGCGGCGATTAGCCACTTGCCATTGCGCTTCTGCACTGTCAGAGTTTGCAAGCCTTCACGCGGCGCGGGCAGTCCTGGTGGCATATGCGCGCCTGTCATCGTCCACCGGGCATGGGCTATGGCGATCTCCGACGTCAGAAAACGCACGTCCACTTGCCCGAACGCGAGTGTACTCTCACGGAAGATGTTAGCGAACATGCGCGTGAGGTTTCTTTCGATTTCGGCGCGTCCCTTCCACCACCACGCCACCACGTTGACGACGTCGCCATCTTCGGCGAACAGTGCGGCATAAGCATGAGCATTGTGCTGGTTCCACGCTTGCTGCTGGCGTGCCCCCACCAGGTCGCGGATGGCCGATTCATCGGTACTGCGGTCTGCAGCGCAGAGTGAAAGCGGCATGTATGCGGAGAAAAGGACCGCAAGCGTCAGGAATTTCCGGACCATTTGTTACCCCCTAGTGCCACCACCTTAGTGGATGGAGTAGTTCGAGATGGCTTTGGTCGGGGAGTGACTGAGACTCCGCCATGGTATCGCCCATGCTAATTTGCAGTTTGAGTTGAGTCAACAATCTGCACGATTTCAAAAGCGAGTAACCATTAAACTCGGGAGTAGTGCCTGATTAACGGCGTAACCGGACAAGTACAAACGCAGGGTCTTTTGAACTTGATTACATACCAGTGTCAGCTTAGGCCCGTGACCTCGGCTTATACAGGAAGCCAATCGTGATACCGACCAGGGTCCACTGCACGATACAACTCGCGGTCGTTTCGACTCCGAGCCGCGTGTCGAGATTCATCGTCACATAGTTAGAAATGGGATGGATGCAGGCCGCGAAAATACCAAAGAGCAGACCAAACAAAGCTCCCGAAGGTACGGCTCTGCCACTTCTCGCGTAGACCACTGCCATCACAAAAATCGTGACAAAGCTGCAGAAAAGACCGAGCGGCATATATTTTTGCATCGTGACCGAGTCGCGGTAAATGCTCTGCGACGGAATGAAATGGTCGCGAATCAGCCACCCTTCGATGAGGTATCCCCAGGCAAAGTAGACGATGGTGCCGACCACTGCTGCGATGGCGAGGCGTGAGTAGTTCATGGGTTCTCCTTGTGGGGCCGACAACGCAGATTGCGGATTTCGCCCACCGCATGCCCGTGTGGAAGGCTAGTAATTTTAGAGCTAGTGGTAAGCGGATTTCGCCATACCTGCCATCTTAGCGCCGGAAATCGAAATTGGATCCTCCCGAGTGACCGACCAACCGGGAATAGAGTTGCGACAGCAGCAACAGACGCACGCCAGGTGATGCTTTCCAATGTGCTGCGCCATAAGATATGAGCAGAACACGGGTATGCCTCTTAAGGGAGAATCGGATCAGTCAGATCTGCCTTCTGGCTGGCGTTCGGACGCAGTGGCGGGCGGTGTGGACCTCCGCGTCGTGTCGTCCGGACGCAGGTACATCGTCGCCGTAGCGGGAATTCTCGGCATCCTGGCAGGATTACGAGCCATAGTTCAATGGAAGAGCGCCGCTGTGAAGCCTTGGCTGATTCTTACCGTCATCCTGATCGCAGTGGCATTATGGTGTGCTGTCGGCGATGAAGTCTGGCATCTGGAGAGGAACTGCCTCGTGCATCGGACCGGTGTGAGAATATGGGGGTTTTCTCGGCGTTATCAGAATGCGAGCTTGGATATTATTCAGCGTTTCAGCACCAAGTGGGGGATTCCATACTACCGTCTATATGCAGTAGTGAACGGGAACTTTTTTTTTTAGTTGAGCGAAGCGAACAGGACGTGCTTCAGCTGGCAAAGTTCATTTCACACCACACCGGTTGGCAGATTCGAATTCCTACACCGAATCATATTCCCGATGACTTCTTTCAGTGACGGACCAGGCCTATTTCGTATCGAGCGGGTGTGAGGCTTTCTCAAAAAACTCATTCTGCAATTTTAGGCTTTCGGCGTCGGCCTTCACGGCTTTGATCGCGGTAACCAGTTCGTCCGTCCACGTTTGCATATCAAACTCTCCGAGTTCCTTGTTGGCATGGGAAGCATCGCCGGCATAGTGGTTGGGGAACCGCGCATACCACCAGATTCCGGTGTAGAGCGAATCGGGCAAGTTGAGCCGGTGCTGATCTGCTCCTGATTCGGCGTTCGCGCGGTCGAGATGGACGGCGCCTGGCGCCGAAATGATCGTATGCGACGTTTCGGCTTCGCCAGCGTGCAGCTTGCTCGCTGACTTAACCGCCGGGCGGCCAGCGCGGTCGAGATCGGGCAGGCCGAAAATGTAAACAACATAATCGTGCCGCATGGCGAGCTGCGACTGGGCGAAATAAGGGAGCAGGTGCTCATTACCTCCGTGGCCGTTGACGATGATCACTTTCTTGCAGCCGTTCCGCGCCATTTCATCGGTGGTGGCCTGAAGCAATTCGAGTTGCAGGCTCGCGCTATAGGCCACCGTGCCGGGCTCATGACGCGCCTCGAAAATTTGCCCGAAATAGTATTCGGGAAACACGATCGTGAATTCCTTGCGCACAGCATTAATCGTGGCATAGCGTACGTTGAGCAGATCGGTACCCAAGGGCAGTTGCGGGCCGTGTTTTTCGATAATGCCGAAGGGAAGGAGGCACGTGCCTTGCGCGCGCGCGATAGCTTTCACGAAGTCGGCGGAGGTGAGCTGCTCCCACTGAACGGGAAGGGTATCTTGGGCATAGGCACGATGCGGGAGAAACGCAGCCAGCAAGATTGCGATTACGGTCTTGCATATCCGGGAAACAGGACGAATGCCGGTGTCGCATGTCATAGATACGCGCGTGCGTATCACGCCGGACGTCTTCATGCCGCCACAATAATCAAAAGCATGGTAGAGACGCAAGTAATCGGCTTCTGAGTGAAATCGCGATTTATCAATAGTGTAGGCTCGACGCGAACACGGTGATCGAAGCTCCTCGAGGAGCGAGCGAAGCCTTTTCCCTAGGCTTGAGTTTTTTGAACTGGCAAATTCGCCGACTCCCACGCCGCCAGGCCACCCGCAATTTCGCAGACCGAATCAAATCCGCTGGCCTTCAGTAAGCTCGCGGCGATCGACGAGCGATAGCCTCCGGCACAATAGACAAGCAAGGCGCGGTTCTTCGGAAGGTCTTTAAGATCTTGCATCAAATGACTGAGCGGAAGGCTCAAGCTGCCTTCGATGCGTTTCTGTTCCCGTTCGCGGGGCGCGCGAACGTCAACGGCCAGTGGCGGTTCGCTGGATGCAATAATCTCCGCGGCGAACTGGGGGCTTATGCGCTCGACAAATGCCACCCGGTCAGGGCGCGATGCGAGGCTTTGCAATCCATGTTGCAGATAACCTGCCACATTATCGAAGCCGATGCGCCCTAGCCGCACGGCCGACTCATTCTCCCGGCTGGGAGCCGCGACGATAACGATGGGATGCTCGTGGTCGAGCAGCGTTCCGGCCCACGTGGCATATTGCCCGCCGAGCCCGATGTTGATGCTACCTGCGAGATGAGCCGCGCCGAATTCTTCGGCATCGCGCGTGTCGAGGATCTGTGCGCCTTGCTTCTGTAAAGCCAGCACCGCGTCGAGCGTCAGCGGTTTCAAATTGCGTTCGAGCGACTCATCGAGCGTGGGCCGTTCCTTGCTGTTCAACACGGCGTCATAAACGAAATAGGGTGGAGCCTCGGGTTGATCAGCGGTCACCAGTTCGATGAACGCTTTCTTGCTCATCGGCTGGAGTGCGTAATTCAATCGTCGCTGATCTCCGATAGTTGAAACTGTTTCTTTGCTGATGGCCCTGCCGCACAGTGACCCGGCTCCGTGCGCCGGGTAAACGAGGCTGGCATCCGGCAGGGGAAGCAATTTGGACTGGAGGGAATCGTAGAGCAAGCCGCCCAGGTCATTGGCTGACCATCCCAGCGATGCGCGAAGGTCCGGCCTACCCACGTCGCCAACGAACAATGTGTCGCCTGTGAGCACAGCATATGGCTCGCTGCCGCTGAGGTTGAGATCGTAGACCAGGATCGAGATTGATTCGGGCGTGTGGCCGGGCGTTTCGAGGGCCTTCAACCGCACGCGACCAAATTCGACCACGCTGCCATCAGCAAGCGGCGTGAAGCGATATTCGGCTTGGGCTTTGGCGCCCAGATAAATTGCCGCGCCCACGCGGTCACGCAATTCCAAATGGCCGGCGATGAAGTCGGCGTGGAGATGACTCAAAATCACATGCTTGATTTGCAGATTATTCTCAGCGGCGAACTCGAGATAGCGCTCGATATCGCGTTGCGGATCGACGACGACGGCCGTGCGCGTCTCTTCGTCACCGATGAGATAGGAAGCGTGGGCGAGACAATTCAGATAGAACTGCTTGAGGAGCATGCTTTTTTATACTGCATAGCTGGTCGAAGCTGCAAGAGTGCAGAGATTACCGCAGGATATGGCTTTGCTGGCGCAAGCCTTTTTATTCGTAGCGCAGCGCCACAATCGGATCCACGCGCATGGCACGGCGCGTGGGAATGAAGCAGGCGAATAGCGCCACCGCGCACAGCAACATTGTTACAGTTAAGAAGGTGAGAGCATCGGTGCTGGTTACACCGAGCAACGCGCCGCGCAGATAGCGCGTCAGCGCGAGCGATGCCGCCAAGCCGATCGCCACACCTGCTATTGTCAAGCGCAACCCGTGGCCGAGGACCAGCCGCAAGACATCCTCTTTGCTCGCGCCCAAGGCTATGCGGACGCCGATTTCATGCGTACGCTGGCGCGTGGTGTAGGCCGTGACGCCGTAAATTCCCACCGCAGCGAGAACGAGGGCGAGCAGTCCGAAGGCGCCGACAAAAATTCCCGCCACCCGCTGAGGGAAACTGGCAAACTGCTCGCTGGTTTCAAGGGAGGTCACCTGGAACAAGACCACATCGGGGTTCAGTTGATGGACCGCACCCTCGACCGTCTTGGCGAAAGCGAAGGGATTTCCCGCCACCCGCGCGTGGATAATCATATTGGCCTGGTAAACCTGGTACAGCGGCAGATATATGAAGGGCGCTGACTTCTCGCTCAGCCCGGTCATTTTGGTATCGTGTGCCACGCCGACTACCGTGAACCATTCGTGCGTTAAATCCGAATTGAGTTGCTTGCCGAGGCCTTGCTGGCCCGGCCAGTAGCGATTCACAAACGATTCGTTGACGATCACTACGCGCTGCGAACTGTTTGTGTCCTGCAGGGTGAAGTCGCGTCCGCCGACCAATGGAATCTGCATGGTGTGGAAATAATTCGGAGTGATGATGGCGTCCGGTATCTCCATCAATTCATTCGCCTGCGCCACGTAGCCCTCCGGCTTCACGGCGGTGGAACCTGATGAAAATCCGGGTACGCGGTTGGAGAGAGCCACCGACTGTACGCCCGGCAGAGTTTCGAGTTTCGCCTGCAGTTGCCGGTCGAATTCCGCGCCATTCGCGTCTGAATATCCCGCGGTGAAGAGATCGTAGGAAGCTGTGAATACACTATGCGGGTTGAATCCCAGATTGATTAACTGCGCCCTCAGGAAACTGCGGATGAAAAGTCCCGCGCAGATCAAAAGCAACAGCGAAAGCGAAATTTGCGCCACTACCAACCCGCTTGCGAGGCGGGCCTTTTTCAAGCTGCCTGAAGCGCTGCCCGTGTCTTCTTTCAATACCGCAACGGGCGCCAGGCTGGATGCCCGGAGCGCAGGCAAAATTCCGAAGATCACTCCGGTGAGCACTGAAATCACGAAGGTGGCGATCAAAACCGTGCGGTCCTCCTGGACTACGAGCGAGAGCGGAAAATCCGTGGTGGGCAGGAACTTCATCAACGTACCCGAAGTCCAACTTGTGATGAGCAACGCGACGGCTCCGCCAACCAACGCCAGCATCAGGCTTTCCACCAGCAGTTGTTGCACAAGCCGCCATCTGCTCGCGCCCAGCGACATACGAATCGCGATTTCGCGCCGCCGTCCCACGGACCGAACCAGCATCAGATTGGCGACGTTCGCACACGCCAGCAACAGCACCAGTCCGGCGATGGTCATGAGCATGGGGAGCAGCGTGGCCAGGAAAAGATTCAGGCCAAATGGATTTCGCCACAGCGGATACACCGTCACGCTATCGTGTCCTTTGTGTTCTTCCGGATAATTCTTCACTTCGGATTTGAGTCGCAACGCTACGTCCGCTTGTGCCTGCTCCAACGTGACGCCCGGCCGCAACCTTCCAAACGCGAGCCACACGAAATTATGATGGTCGTGAAGTATGTCGCCGAGCGGCAACACCTGCGCTTCCATCATGATGGGGACCCAAATTTCGAGCCGTACTCCCGTCTGGCTCCCCTGAAACACCGCCGGCGTCACTCCGACGATGGTGTAATGGTGTTTATTAATTTCGATGGACTGGCCGATGACGTCTGGCATCCCGCCAAAATGCGTTTGCCAGAGCCGGTAGCTGATCACCGCAACAGGCGCGCCTCCCGGCTTTTCATCTTCGGCCGGCAGGAATGTGCGCCCGAGGATGGGCTGCACACCGAGCACGTCGAAATAGTTCGCGGATGCCACCATGCCCCACACCCGTTCCGGTTTGCCTTTGCCAGTGAGGCTCATCTGAGCGAGGTTGCATGCCGCGATGCCCGTGAGGCTCTGTTGGCCGTCGCGCATCGCTTCGATATCCGGATACGTAAACCCGAGTGGTGGATTTTCACCGGGCTTGGTCCCGGCCAGCGCTACCACCTCGCTCGGATTGGTAAGTCCGGGGACTGGATTGAGCAACGCAGAATTGATCCAGGAGAAAATCGTGGTGTTGGCGCCAATGCCCAACGCGAGAGTGAGGATCGCAATGGCCGCGTAACCGGGGGCCTTGGCAATCATTCGAGCGCTATACCGGACGTCTTGCCAAAAAGAGGTCATCCGCCACCTCCGCACACGATTTTGGAATGATTCAAAGCATGTCCCGGCCCAGTCAACGCCTTCACCTAAGCGCCTGCTGTCTCAATGCTTAGCGAAATGGTGTGTTTGGTGGGCAGGTGTGGGCGTCCGATTATGGGACGTTCTGCCGACGAGAGCGGACATCTTGAATCGAAGATAAATCGAACCCGCAACAACTAGAATTCTGCTCCCTCTACAAGGTGCGCCTCGACGATAACCGAACCCCAACAATTCTGGTATCCTAGTAACATCGGGCGCGATTTGGTGTCCAATTAGTTAGGGACACGCGCTGCAAAGGAGTTAAGGGCCGAACGCATGTCCGATCTGGCACAATCGCTGTCCTGGGGCCGTGACGAAGCTGACCTTGTGCACGAGCTGCAAGCTGGGTCGGATGCGGCCTTCGACTACCTGGTTACGTACTACCACGGCGGAGTTTTCAACCTGGTATATGGGATCTTGTCAGATGGTGCTGATGCCGCGGACGTGACCCAGGAAGTTTTCTTGCGCGCGTTTCGCGGGATTCGAGGGTTCCGGCGGGGAAGCTCGTTGAAGACTTGGCTGTACCGCATCTCCGTGCGCCAGGCCCTGAATCATCGCCGCTGGTGCTGGCGGCATCACCGGCAGCAGGTTTCGATCGACGCCGAGGAAGAAGGAAAAAGCCTCGCGCTCGATTTGAAGGATAGCGAAGCGACCCCGTATGAGCGCCTCGCTAGCCAGGAAACGCAACAAGTGGTTCGTGTGGCTCTCGCGCACGTGCCAGCGCTATTTCGAAGCGCGGTGATTTTGCGGGATCTCGAAGGGCTTTCCTACGAAGAGGTGGCGGAAGTGCTTGAAGTCTCGGTCGGAACCGTAAAATCGCGCATCCTTCGGGGACGGCGAATGCTGAAGGATATTCTCGATCCTGTCGTTGCCGAGGGTCATACTGAAAAAGAATCCTCTCTCGCTTCGTTCGGCTCGCAGCCGATCAATGGGTGGGAACGATGAACTGCAAAAGTGCCCAGCGCTTTTTGCCCGGTTATCTCGATGGAGCAATTGCTGCTCGCGAGCATGCACACGTGCGCCAGCACATCGAGTCTTGTGATGCTTGCCGGAACTTGCTTGAAAGCTACCGCCGTCTGGTGGTTGCTTTGGCACGCGTAGAGCCTGTTCGGCCGCCCGCCGATCTCGCTACGTCCATTCGCCTGAGCGCTGCCAAAGTAGCTTCTCCTTGGCAAGCTGCGCGCCAATTGTGGGGGCGCGGGGTGATGGTGTTCGAGAATTTTCTGAGGCCGCTCGCGGTACCTGCAACCGGCGGAGTCGTCACAGCACTCGTCGTATTTGCGCTTCTCGTACAGAATATTCTCGTCGGCGTGCCGCTCGGTGGAGTGGTCCCCAACGACTTGCCTCTGAATTTGGTCCAGCCTGCGCGTCTCGAAAGCCTTGCTCCATTTCCGGTTCCCGTCGTCATCGCGACGGACGATCGCCCCGGCTCCGGTCTGTTGCTCGTCGAGGCCACACTCAACGCGCAGGGCCAAGTGGTGTCCTACAAGATTCTCTCCGGCCCGAGCGACGATGCCTCTCAGCGGCAACTCGATCAGATTATGATGTTTTCGCGCTTCCGCCCACAAACGAACTTCGGCCTGCCCCGCGACGGTGGCCGCGTGGTGCTGAATTTCAGCACCGTCCGGGTTCACGGATAAGCCGAGTTCCGATTCAGCGGATTCTTTCTTCCGTCTCCCCGTGGTTTGCTGCGCCCTTTCGTTTTCTTGACTCCGACAAACTCGCCGATTAAAGTTTATGTGGAAGAGTAGGTACACTGAGCTCCAGCTCCCGTCGTTTGAGGCCTGCCCAGCCAGTGCATTCCGCCAATTCAGGAGTCCACAGATTCAGAAGGTCGCTCATCTGAACTTGAAATTCGCGGCTATCGTCGCCGCTTTGCTCGCGGCTAGCTCGATTTGCACCGCCGCGCAACGGGCGCAAGCGCCCCAGGAAAAACCTCCCGACAACTACAGCGGCATCTTCGTCGAGCCCAACCAGGCTCTGTTCGCCACAATGTGTGCTCTGGACGCTGCTGGCTTCGCAGCCGACGAAAGCACGCTTTCGGAGATGCCCTCGCGCCTCGCGCTCCGCGAGGCCATGCTCAAAATGCAGGGGCCCGCGACCGAAGCTCTGCGCCAGTTCTACCGCGATCACCAGCTCGGCGACCCTGGTGAAACGCTGTCTCGCTACATCACGTTCTCGCTGGTTGTAGGACCAGCGCCTCGTTTCGATTTTCAAATGAATCATGATTTGTTGCCGCCGGACGTGCTCACGATCGAGGACTTTCGGGAAATCCTCGTTGCCTTTTATCAGGAAGCCCGCTTGGATCTACAGTGGGCCAAGGTTCAGCCGGAATACGAACGCGCGGCTGCCGCTTACGGCCCACCCGTGCGCAAAATCATGTTCACCACCAATACTTACCTGCGCGAAATTCTCAAGCCGATCTACGACCGCACGTTTACGGTGTATGTGGAGCCGCTCGTCGGCGCGCGCACGAATTTTCGTAACAGCGGCAGCCACTATTCGATGGTGGTAGGCACTACGGCCCGAATTCCCACCGAACAGCTACAACACGCATATCTTCATTTCGTGCTCGATCCGCTGCCGCTGCAGTATCGAAAACAGCTGGAATCGAAGCGTGCCTTGTTGCTTGTAGCCGCACGGGCTGCGCGATTACCGGAAGAATATCGCAATGATTTTGTAGCTTTCACCGACGAATGCTTCATCAAGAGCGTCGAACTTCGCCTCCGCCGTCTCTCGCCTGCTCAGCTTGAGTCTGCCTTGAATGACGCTGATCAGACCGGTTTCATACTTGTGCGGCCTTTCGTCGCGGGACTGCAGAAATTTGAGAAAAGCGAGCCGTCGATGACGTATTATTTCCCCGACTTGATTACGGCTATCGACGTTCCGGCGGAACAAAAGCGTCTGCAGAGCGTGACGTTCTCGCCAGAGATTCTGCCCGCGCCTGCTCAGCAGGAATATGACTCCGCTGCGCCGGCGTCCGAGCTGGATCGTTTGCTCGCGCAGGGCGACCGCGAGATCGCGCGACAGGATGCTAAAGCCGCCTCGGCAACGTTCGAGAACATCCTTGCAAAGTACCCCGGTTTGCCGAAAGCGGAATATGGCCTCGCCATCGCATCGGTGATGGCCGGGAATGCGGATCGTGCGGAGCAGCTTTTCGCACAACTGGTTTCGCCGGCGCCGGCTTCGACAACAGCAGCAAAGCCGGAGGATACTGCGGATCCTTCGATTCTCTCCTGGTCGCACGTGTACCTGGGGCGCATCCACGACCTCGAGGGAGAGCGCGAAGCTGCGGTTCACGAATACATGGGTGCGCTGGCCGTGGAAGGCGCGCCCGAATCCGCTCGCGTGGCGGCCCAGAATGGCGTGGACGAGCCATACAAGGGGCATCCACGCGCGAACGGAAGTGGGAATGAGAAATAATCGTTACGAAAGCAGTCGCACGCTTGAGATCGCTCGCTCCGAGCGCTCCGAGACATCCATCCTACAGGGGGAAAATTTGATGAAGCTCCCGTCACATCGCAGTGGGATTCTAGTTGCCGCCATCGCATTCGTGGCAGCTCTCGCCTCGGCCCCGATTCTGCACGCGCAGTACGGTGGTTCCGGCGGGCAACAGCAGTCGCCGCCTCCATCCTTGCAGCAGCCGGCGAAACAGGGGGCTCAGCAAGAACAGAAGCCGGCTGCGCAAGCGGTAGCGCCAATGGATCCGGAGGAAGAGAAAGCTTATAAGGCTTTCACGGATGTGAAACCGGATTCCTTTGACCAGCAGATTCAAGTCGGCGAACAATATCTACAGAAATATCCCAGCGGCCACTATGCGGAGCAGGTATATGCTCGGCTAACGAATGCCTACTTCCAGAAGCAACAGCTTGACAAGATGTACGCAGCCGGCGACAAGGCCCTTGCCAGCAATCCGAATGACGTAACCGTGCTCGTTCTCGTCGGCTGGGTGATTCCTCACAATTACGATCCCAATGACCCGGAGGCCGAACACCGCCTGGCAAAAGCGGAATCCTATGAGAAGCACGCGCTCGAGGTGCTCGCGACGATGTCTAAGCCAGATGGTGTCACTGACGAGCAATTTACCAAAGCCAAGCAGGCCTCGTTGGCGCAAGCGCACAGCGGTCTCGGGTTGGTGTACTTCCGGCAGCAACAATTTGACAAAGCCGTCACGGAGATGCAACAAGCGGTGAAACTCGACACAACTCCAGACTCTGTGGATCTTTACATTCTCGGAGTCAGCCTGAGTCAATTGAAACGCTACCCGGAAGCGGCTGACACGTTCAAGCAGTGTGCTTCCGTTCCCGGTGCGGTGCAGGATCGTTGCAAGCAGCGCGAAGGCGAAGCTAAGAAGTTGGCCGCCGCGCAGCCCGCTCCTCCTAAATAATCGAACCGAGGCCAAGCGATGACTGCAGAAGAGCTCGAAGAACTTGGAGCGATTCTCGGCCATCGCTTTGCCCACCCCGAGCGCCTCGAGCAAGCACTCACGCATCGCTCGCGACGGCAGAGCGACGCTGCTTCCGACAACGAACGCCTCGAATTTCTCGGCGACCGCGTTCTCGGCCTTGTCGCCAGCGAAGTGCTCTGCCACGCATTTCCCGAGTGGGACGCCGGGAAGCTTTCCAAGGGACTCGCCCGGGTGGTGAACGCCGTCTCTCTGCATTCGGCCGCAGAACAGCTTCGATTGGGCGATTATTTGCGGCTTGGTCCGGGCGAAGAGAAAACCGGCGGCCGCGGCAAAAAACGTTTGCTAGCCGACGCGTACGAAGCCGTTATCGGTGCGATTTATCTCGATGCCGGGCTTCCCGCCGCACGCCAGTTCCTCAGCCTTACGCTTCTCGACAGCGCTCTCGATGGAGAGGTGGGAGGCCTGGATCGCTCCGACCACAAGTCCGCCTTGCAGGAATGGTTGCAGCAGCGCGGGCTCGGCTCTGTTCAATACCGCGTGCGCAATGAGTTCGGCCCCGAGCACCAGAAAACATTTGAAGTGGAGGTATGGCTCGCACAGCAGAAGCTCGCTCACTCCGAAGGTCGAAGTAAAAAAGAAGCCGAGCAGGCCGCAGCGAAGATTGCTCTGGCTGGCTTGGAATCAGGTCCCACCTCGAGCTAAAGGGAACGATGTCCACAGAAACATCTGCGCTGGAAGTGGCAGAGCAGCCGGTTTCGAAAGCCCAGCATCGCGAATCCGCGCACAGCTCCGTACTCGAATACGCGGAATCGTTCCTCGTCACCCTCCTTCTCGCCCTCTTCGGCACTACGTTTATCGTCCAAGCTTTCAAAATTCCTTCGCAATCCATGGAACCCACTCTGCTGGTTGGCGATCATCTTCTCGTGAACAAGTTTGTCTTCGAAGGGCGCGGCGCTTGGTACGAAAAATTTCTCCCTTACCGTCTCGTTCGCCGCGGCGACATTGTCGTTTTCAAGTTTCCCTTTGACGATCATCCGCACTACGTGAAACGTGTCATCGGCCTGCCCGGCGATCGCCTCCGCATCGTCAATCAGAGCGTCTACATCAACGGCCAGCCTCTCGAGGAACCTTACGTCGTCCACGATCCCCTGGGCGCTGATTCCTTCGGCGATGATTTTCCTCCCACCAGCCGCTATTTTCTCGAAAGCGGCTTGCGGCCGGAGTGGGCTACGCGCCTTTTCGATTATGTAGACCGCGGCAGTCTGGTGATCCCGCCGAATCGTTACTTCGTGATGGGAGACAATCGTGACCGCAGTTGGGACAGCCGCTACTGGGGTTTTGTGAATCGCGACGCGATCATGGGCCGCCCGCTCATAATTTATTGGTCGGTGGCCGCTAGGTCCGAAGACTATGCGGACCGCACTCTGGCGGGCGCATTTCGCGGCATTGCAGATTCACTGCTCCATCTTCCCAGCCGCACTCGCTGGAACCGCATGTTTCACGGGGTGCATTAGCATTTTTCAGAAGGGACACGGCCAAGCCGTGCCCGCGTAACTTGCTGGCAAAACTTCTCTTGTTAGCTGACTTATGCGATTGTAGTGAGAAGCCGAAATCGAAAATAGCCGACCTTGTCAAACACCCTCACCGAAACAATCTTTCGCGAAAAACCGGTGGAAACTCGTCCGGCTGCTCGCCCTCGATGGCGCCGCTGGGCGAATACCGTTGCTCTTTTTATAGTGGCGCTCTGGATCGCCAACATTACAATCTCGCTCGCAATCCAGCACACCAGCCTGCAGCGCAGGATCACAGCCCGCCTGGACGCTGCCTTCGGCCGCTCTGTGGAGGTTGGCAGCTATCGCTTCAGCTTGTGGGGGCGCCCCACGCTAGAAGCACGCTCCGTCACGGTCAGTGAAGATCCGCGTTTCGGGCACGAATATTTTCTTCGCGCCGACTCGCTCACCATGAGCCTCCGGTGGCGCAGTCTGCTCCGTGGCCGTCTTGAGTTCGGCGGCATCTGGCTCGGGCATCCGAGTCTGAATCTGGTTCGTAATCCGGACGGAGATTGGAATGTCGCGGAATGGCTGCCTCAGTTTTCCGCCGCCCCCGGCAGTCGCGCAGCAGCGGCAAAATTTCTAAGCGGGTCAAACGCGCTTCGTTTCAGCCGAATCCATGTGGATTCCGGCCGTATCAACTTTAAACGCGCCCAGGAAAAGCTTCCCTTTGCCCTCGTCGGCGTTACGGGATACGTGGAACCTGAAGGCAATGGCGAATGGCGCCTCGACCTCGAGGCAGCCCCTGCTCGCGCCGCTGTGATTCTTCAGCAGGCCGGCATGCTCCATGTTTCAGGACGCGTCGGCGGCACCTCATCGCGTCTCCGTCCGGCCACTCTTGATTTCGCGTGGACGGACGCTTCTCTTTCCGACGTCCTGCGGCTCATCCGTGCCACCGATTATGGAGTTCGCGGAAATCTCGCCGTCATTTTGAAAGCAAGCACTGAAGCGCAGGATTGGAATCTCGAGGGCCGCGCGGAAATCCGCCAGGTTCATCGTTGGAATCTTCCGCTGCGCGATGACAATCCCTCGCTCAACCTCGTTGCCAAGGGCGTTCTCGATCCCGAGCTTGCCCGCTTCGAAGTCGTCAGTTCCACCCTGGAGACTCCTCGTTCGAACGCCCAAGCTACAGGCGCGATCAGTTGGAATCAGCCCGCTGTCGTTGGCCAAGTTGTTCCTAGATTTATTGCTCCGGGCGATTCAGAAGGCGGCGCATCGCTAACGGCGCTTCAAATCGCTTCCTCTACGATCGACGCGAGCGATCTTCTCGCTTGGGCGCGCGCGTTTCGTTCCGGAATCTCTGACGACATTACCGTTCGAGGCTTTGCAAAACTCAAAGCTAGCCTGGCCGGCTGGCCGCCTCGTATCAGTGAAGGAACTCTTTTGCTGGGAGAAACGGACCTGACAGCGAAACCGTTGGCCGTGCCCGTACACCTTGCCTCGGCCTCGCTTGTTTATGATTCCAAAGGCGCGTCCATATCGCCGGCCACCATTTCGTTCGGCGCTGCTGGCGGCACGCTCCGCGTCGAGACGCAAGGAACCATCGGGATGGATGAAAAGAGCGGGGCTCTGGCACATAGATCAATTTCACCGCCGCAGGCTGCCTCCGCTCTTCACATTTCCGGGGGGCTCGCAGATGGGGGCAATTTGATTTCAACTGTGCGCCTTTTAGGTTTGGACATCTCGCGCGGATGGGATCTCACGGGCCCGGTCCGCGGCGATCTGAGGTGGCAAGGTTCGCCCTATCCGTGGAAATCACCGCCCACAGGATCAATCGACTTCGGCGCCCCGGTCAACGCCATAGTGAACGCCGAAGCAAATACCAGATCCAGCGGCGATTCTCTCCGCGCTCCCTTTCTGAATTTGCCGGTCGAGCAGATTCGCGCGCATGTGGATCTAAAAGGTGCCGGCTGCCACGTTACCCTCGCTTCCGCCGAAGCGTTCGGTGCGCACTGGAGCGGTTCTCTCGATCGTCGCGAGCCGGACCCAACGCAATCGCTCCCGGTTCTCGATGAGCAATTGCCCGGCGCAGAACAATCACATCAAAAGGATCGCTGGCAATTTGCGCTATCCGCCGACCGGCTATCCGCAGCCGACGGCGATCGCTGGCTGAATCCCCGCTGGCGACAGAGCTTCATTGACCGCGTCCTCCCATTTCTAAACTCGCGTCCCCCAGCGGCTGCTCAGCCCGACAATCTTCAGGCCACCGGCAAGATTAACGTCGACCAATTCGCCTTCGCGCCTTTTGTTCTGCACCACGTTCAAACCGACGCCACGATCGACGGCCGCCGCCTCGCCTTCTCAAATGCTCGCGCGCAACTTGCCAAAGGCGACGTCACCGGCTCGCTTCGCGCCAGTTTGGACGCAAGCCCGTCTTACCGCTTGAATCTCGATTACGCCGGGGTGGATCTGTATGTCCTGACCTCCACTACGTCATCGCTCGCCGACCATTTTGCTGGGGTCGCCTCAGGAAAAATCTCGATCTCCGCCGCCGGAGCCTCGCGCTCCGATCTGGTTTCCTCGTTCGAATGCCGTGGAACATCGCGAATCGCCGGCGCCGAACTAATGAATATCGATCTCACCGCTTCCTTCTCGGATGGCACATTTCGCCCGGGCCACACCACCTTTCGCGATGCCTCCGCAGACTTCACCTGCGACTCCAGCAAAATCGAGTTCCAGCGTCTCCGGCTGTCGAGTCCCGCTAGCGCCTTCACCGGCCAAGGCACTGCCGATTTCAGCCACAATATCGATTTCAAGTTCGCAGCACTCTCCGATTCCTCCGTTCGCGCGGTTCGCGCAGCCGATTCACCGTCGCCCTCCTACCGCCTCACCGGCGATCTCTCTGAACCCGTCGTCTCCCGCCTGAAACAAGCCTCCGCTCGCCGTTGACGCACGTGACGCCAAGGCTCATGCTCCGTTTTCGCATCGCAATTCAGATCGCCGCCCTGGTAGCTTTGCCGGTTCTCGCCGCTGCCGATCACCAACGCGTCCATCTTCTTCCCCAATTCAAGCCTGGTGATTCCCTCCGCTACCAAATCGAATCCCAAATGACGAGTGCCGGCACCACCACAACTCCCATCGTCAATCCTGAAGGCGCCACTCAGGTGAAGCAGTCTGTCAGCATCATTCTTCGCCTCGACGTCCTCGAAGTTCAGCCGGCGGCCTCTGGTTCAGCCAATGCAACCCGACCGAAGGATGCGCGCCCGGCAAATCGCGCGCCCGCAACGACTGCCGAACCGGGTCCGATGCGTATCCGTGCCACTTACGAAAAATCTTATGCCACCTCCGAAAGCGACGCCTACGACCCCACTTCCGCTTCACTTGCCGGCCAGTACAATCGCCTCGAGGGCCGTTCCATGGAATTCACGTTGGAACCGGACGGCAAGGTCGTCGACATTAAAGGCCTCGAAGACATGCTTTCAAACCCATCCGCCGCGCAGACAGTTCGCGCCTGGATGGCGGGCCTTTCCTCGAGCGCAGGATTTCCTCAGCAGGGAATCGAGATAGGTCAGAAATGGAGCAGAGAAGAGCCTCTCGACGGAATTCCGCTCGATCGTCTTTTCTGGCACACCGAGGCCAGTTATTTGCGCAACGAGGTTTGCCCCGAAAATATTCCCCTGAGCCGGTCTGAGACAGCGGCTGCCGCGCCGAAAACGCCGAAAGCAAACTCACCGATCTGCGCCACGATCCTCACGCAATTCACAATCATCCGCCGCGGCAGCCACAACCCGCATGCCGACGACACGCCGGACGACTACCGTCACAACAGCTTGCGCACCTCCGGCACATGGACTGGCTCCGGTGAAAGCCTCGATTCCATCTCGCTAGCCACCGGCCGCATGATCCGCTCCACTCAATTCAGCTCGCAGGATTTGGACTTCGCCATCAGCAGCACCAACACCGGCTCCCGCTTCACCTACAAAGGCAAAATTGAAACCCGCACCGAAATCATCCTGCTCCCATAGCGAAAATTGCGCTGTGAGACAGCGCCCACTAAGCCCCGCAGCGATCTCTCACTTGCGCTATAATAAGAAGTTTTCAAGTGCTCGCATTTTGCGAGCAGAGAGCTTCGCCAATGAAATTCAAGTTAGCTAGTGACTACGAACCACGGGGCGATCAACCCGAAGCCATCGCCCAACTCGTCCGGGGTGTGAACGACGGCGACCGCCACCAGGTGCTCCTGGGCGTCACCGGTTCCGGCAAAACGTTCACCATCGCGAAGCTGATCGAGCAGGTGAATCGCTCCACGATAGTTCTCGCGCATAACAAGACTCTCGCTGCACAGCTCTTCCACGAATTTCGCTCGTTCTTCCCGACGAACGCCGTCGAATATTTCGTCAGCTACTACGACTATTACCAGCCCGAAGCCTACGTCCCAGCCAGCGACACCTACATCGAAAAAGAGGCCACAATCAACGACGAACTCGACAAACTGCGCATGAGCGCCACTCGCTCCCTCTTCGAGCGCCGCGACGTTATCGTCGTCGCCTCCGTCTCCTGCATCTACGGCATCGGCTCGCCCGAAGCTTACTACGGCATGATGCTGATGCTCGAAAAAGGAAACTCCATTGCGCGCGAGGCGATTCTCCGCAAGCTCGTCGAAATTCAGTACGAGCGCGGCGAAGATCTCCGCCGCGGCACCTTCCGCGTTCGCGGCGACACGATTGAAATCTACCCACCCTATGACGATCTCGCCGTCCGCGTCGAACTCTGGGGTAGCCAGATCGAAGCCATCCGCAAAATCGATCCGCTCACCGGCGAAATCTGCTCGCGCGAAGGCGAAATCAGTCGCATCCCGATTTATCCGAAGACGCACTACGTGCTTCCCTCCGAGCAGAAAGAGCGCGCCATCCAAGGAATTTACGAAGAACTCGAATGGTGGAAGCCCGAGCTATCGCGGCAGGGAAAAATCGTCGAATCGCAACGCATCACCCAGCGCACTCTCTTCGACATCGAAATGATGCGCACCATCGGTTATTGCCATGGCATTGAAAATTATTCACGCCACATGTCCGGGCGCCTTCCGGGAGAAGCTCCACCCACGTTGCTCGACTACGTTCCCTCCGATTTCTTGCTCGTCGTGGACGAGTCGCACCAGACCATCCCGCAAGTCCGCGCCATGTACCACGGCGATCGCTCGCGCAAACAAACTCTCGTCAATTTCGGGTTCCGCATGCCTTCCGCTCTCGACAATCGCCCGCTCACCTTCGAAGAATTCGAGCATCGCACCAATCAAATCGTCTACGTCTCAGCCACGCCCGGCCCCTACGAGCTCACGAAATCCGGCGGCACGGTTGTCGAACAGGTGATTCGCCCCACGGGCCTCGTCGATCCCCAAGTGGAAGTCCGCCCGGTGAAAGGCCAGGTGGACGATCTGCTCGAGCAGATCCGCATTCGCACCGCGCGCAACGAACGCGTCCTTGTCACCACGCTTACCAAGCGCATGGCTGAAGATCTCGCTGAATATTTCGCCGAAGTCGGCGTCCGCTGCCGCTACCTGCACTCGGAAATCGAAACGCTTGAGCGAGTCAAAATACTGCGCGACCTCCGCCGCGGCGAATTCGACGTTCTCATCGGCATCAACCTCCTCCGCGAAGGCCTCGACCTCCCGGAAGTTTCGCTCGTCGCTATTCTCGATGCCGACAAAGAAGGTTATCTGCGTAGCGCCACCTCGCTGATCCAGTCCATGGGCCGCTGCGCCCGCCACCTCGAAGGCCGCGCGATTCTCTACGCCGACCGCATGACCGACTCCATGCGCCAAGCCATCGGGGAAACAAATCGCCGCCGCGCGAAACAGGAAGCCTACAACCGCGAGCACAACATCACGCCGCAATCCATCGTCCGCTCCGTGGATATGCAGCTGGCCCGGATCGTCGAAGCCGACTACCTCACCGTGCCCGCCGAAGACGCCGTCATCGGCAATATCTCCACCGAACACGAACTCCTTCAGGCCATCACCCAGCTCGAATCGCAAATGCGCGAAGCCGCCAAGAATTTCGAATTCGAACGCGCCGCCGCCCTCCGCGATCGCATCCGTTCCCTCAAGCAGCGCGACGTCGGCGCCATTTTTTCTGCTACAGTTTTGAACGTGGATCCCGCAACCATCCAGCCCGCCGTAGATTCGCCGGCGCCCGCAGCGCTGAATCAACCGGCGCCAGTCCCAACCTCGTCAGCGTCGGCGTCAGATCCGCAATCGCAACAGGCAGATGCTGCCGCAGCCGCGCCAATCGCATCGAAATCCAAGCCGGCCACCAAACGCCGCGCCCGATGAGGCCCAGTTGATCACCCCAATCCGACTCAAGTTCTTCCTCCGGGGAATTTCCGCCGCCTTGCTCTTTGCCGCCGCGCTAGCCATCGCGCCCTCCGCCCGCTGCCAGGGCGACACCGAATTCGGCGTCTGGGGCGGCTACTCCGCCGGCACTCTGCATCTCATCGGCGTCACCAGCAATCGCCAACTCGGCGTGCTCGCCCTCCGCTATGGCCGTTCGATCTACGATTGGTCTAACATTTCCTTGCAATACACGCTCGACGTCATCCCCATCGAATTCATCAACCAGCCCAAATACGTCTCCTGCATCACCAATCCGAATAATTTCCCCGTAGGCTTCTGCGAAGTCAGTCGCGAAAACGTCTACGGCGGCGGCATCAATCCCCTCGGCCTCAAACTGAATTTCCGCCGCAAGCACCGCCTCCAAATCATCGGCGCCTCCACCGCAGGCTTCATCGTCTCGCAGCGCCCTGTCCCGGTCGACATCCCCGGCGGCACTCAATTCAATTTCAATTTCGATTTTCAAGCCGGCTTCCAGCTCTTCAACTCACCCCGCACGCGCGCCTGGACCCTAGCCTACAAATACCAGCACATCTCCAACGGTTACCGCCACGATTTCAACCCCGGCCTCGACCTCCACATGCTCACCCTAGGCTATTCCTTCTTCAAATAATCCAGCACGCAACGCAACGAACAGAAATTTCCACAGGACGTTTCCAACGATCACGCCTCAAGTGGCACAGGCACTCTTGCCTGTGCGCCTTTCCTTAGCTCACGCATGCAAGATTCTAAGATTCAATTAACACTCGCAATCATCCCCTCAACCTAAGCCATCCCATCCAACCTAAGCCACACCCTTTTTCAGTTCCTCCAACGGATAAAAAGTCCCCCGCCACTCAATCCCCCCATTCCACAACGTCACAATCGTCGACCGCGCCAGCATCCAACTGAAAATCAGCGCCCCAACCGGCTCCGTCAACCCATACAACAGCGACGCCCCCACTTCAAGACAAACTCCCGTGTGAATCGCAATCAGCACCGCCACCGCCATCGCGTCAAAAATCAGGGCCCAACCACGCAAAAACGGCAGCGCTACCCACGGCGCCACGCACGCCGCCAGCATCATCACCAGCTGAAAACACACCAGCCCCAAATTGTATCCAGACGAAGCGAAAAAATTCTTCGTCGTCCCGCGAACAATATTCCCCACGCCCGCATGCCACCGCACCCGCACCTCTTTCCACGCCTTCGCCACTCCCGACTGGAATCCGCCCTCCTTCACCAGTTTCCCCAGTTTCATATCGTCCACCACTTCCATCCGCAGCCGCCGGTGCGTTCCAATCGCCTCGTACGCGCTTCGCCGCATCAGTTGAAACGCGCCCACGCCCGCATAGCCTTTCGACCGTGTATCGTTCGCGCGCCACGGCCGGATTCCCATCAAAAATCCCATTCCGAAAAAAGTCAGCGCGATTTTCTCGCCCACCGTGTGCATTTCCGCGCCGCTTAAAAGCGTCAGATGGTCCAAGCGATCGCGCTTCGCCAGCGCCACCGCCCGTCGCAGCAAGTCGGGTGAAAAATGCACGTCCGCATCGGTGAAGACGATCCATTCTCCTGTACTGCGCTCGAAGGCCTGTTGCATCGCGTGCGGTTTGCCCAGCCATCCCGGGGGAAGTGAATCGATGCGCACATACTTTAGGCGAGCGTCTTTCCTCGCAGCAGCCTTCAGAATTTCAGCTGTGCGGTCTTCGGACCGGTCGTCCGCGGCGATCACCTCATACCGCAGGTAGTCCAGAGCGAGAAATGTCTCGAGCGCGCTGGGAAGTTTCTCCTCCTCATCGCGAGCGGCAAAAAGAATGGATACCGGCGGGCAATCGGAATCGCCGAGCGGCGCGATATCTCGAATGGCAGGAAGCCTTCGCGAACCCCACGCCACATCAATTGCGTTGAGAATCCAGAATAAAGCAGCGGTGAACGTAAGGGCCAGCGCGAACCAGTGCAACGTCCAATTTCCTCCACCGCGCGATGAATGAACAAGTTATGCTATCACGCTCGATGTCACGCTCTTCATCTCACGGAAGGCCGCGCACAATTTCCATCATCGGTGCCGGCCGTGTCGGCCAGACCGTCGCAAAGCGCCTCCGCGCTCTCGGTTGGCGAATCGGCGCAGTCGTCACGCGCTCGCGCCCAAGCGCGCGTGCCGCCGTCCGCGCCATCGGTGGGGGCACGCCGCATTCCGCGCTCACGGCGGAAGCGCTCGGTGCCGATGTAATCTTGTTGTCCGTTCCCGACGACGCGCTCGCGAGCGTGGCCCAAAGACTCGCAAGAATCGCTCACTTGAATGCTTCAAGAAAATCCCGCGCCAAAATTGTCCTGCACACCAGCGGCGCACTCGACCATCGCGTTCTCGCACCCCTCGCCCGCCGCCGCGCCGCCACAGGCTCGATGCATCCGATGCAGACCTTCACCGGCCGCATCGCACCGCGTCTGAACGGAGTGATTTTTTCCATCGAAGGCGCCCCGGCCGCTCGCCGTGCCGCGCAAAGAATTGCCCGCTCGCTCGGCGGCACGCCCGTTGTGATTCACAGCAAGCACAAACCTGCCTACCATGCCTCCGGCACCGTCGTTGCCGGACACGCGTTGGCCCTCATCGAATCCGCCACGCAAACTCTCATGAAAATCGGCTTCACCCGCCGCCGCGCCACTCAAGCCCTGCTCCCATTAATCCGCCAAATGCTGGATAATTATGAGGCGGTCGGTCCGCGCGCCGCATGGACCGGCCCGCTATCGCGCGGCGATTACGCGACGATTGCTAAGCACGCAAAAGCGCTAAGCCGCTTTCCGCGCGAGTTTCAAGATGCTTACCGCGCGCTCGCGCTGCTATGCGCGCAAACGCTTTCAAGCAACGCCGGGGCAATGAAGAACAAAGTCGCGCGTGCTCTCGGCCATCGACTTTGAACCGCGAGGGCACGGCTTTGTAGGCCGCGGTTTCAACCGAGGCAAATTGTGTATCGCGAGAAAGCCCAGACTTCAGCCCCTGAAGCAGCTTAGGGGGTCGGAGCTTCAGCTCCGACATGAAAAGCAATCCTTAATAAAAGGGCTTTAGCCCCTGAGGTTCGAGTCAACCAAAAGGAGACACCCATTGAAGCCATTGCGCATCCCCGTCGAACACACCACCCTCGCCAACGGCTTGCGCGTCGTCGCCTCGCCCGACCGCAGCGCCCCCGTCGTCACCGTCGGCGTCTACTACCAGATCGGTTTCCGCCTCGAACCCCGCGGGCGCAGCGGCTTCGCCCATCTCTTCGAACACATGATGTTTCAAGGCTCCGCCAACGCCGGCAAGATGGAACACATTCGCCTTATCAATTCCTCCGGTGGCCTGCTCAACGGCACTACGAACTACGACATCACCAATTATTTCGAATCCGTCCCCTCCAATGCGCTCGAACGCGTCCTGTGGCTCGAAGCCGACCGCATGCGCGCCCTCAAAGTGGACGACGAAAATCTCCGCAACCAGCGCGACGTCGTCAAAGAAGAAGTTCGCGTCAACGTGATGAACCAGCCCTACGGCGGATTTCCCTGGCTCGATCTTCCTCCGGTGGCGTTTCGCAATTGGCCCAACGCCCATAATTTCTACGGCGACTTTGTCGATCTCGATGCCGCCACGCTCGCCGACGTGCAGCATTTCTTCCGCACCTACTACGCACCCAATAACGCCGTCCTCCTCATGCTCGGCGATCTCGATCCCGCCGAAGCCTTCACCTTCGCCAAGCGCTACTTCGAAGATATTCCGATTCAGCCTCCGCCGCCGCGCGCCGATGTCACGGAGCCGGTGCAAACCGAAGAGCGCCGTGGAACCGTTCCCGAGAAGTTTGGCCCGCTTCCGGCGCTGGCCATCGGCTGCACCGCTCCGCCGCGCACCTCGGACGATTGGTACGCCGCCACAATCCTCGAACGCGTGCTCCACGGCGGCCGCTCTGGGCGGGTCTACCGCGAGCTCGTCCTTGAAAAACAGATCGCGCTTGAAACCGATGGCAGCTACGACGCCCTCGATACCAATGGCCCCACGCAAATGGTCACCCGCATCTTTCATCGCCCCGAATACACGAGCGACGCGACGATCGCCGCTTTCGACTCCGTGATTAAAGACGTGCAGGAGAAGGGAATCAGCGCCGAAGAACTCGACGCTGTGAAAGTAAAATTCCGCGCCGACTACTACTCGATGCTCGAAGGCGGCATGGGCTCCTATATGCCTCGCTTCGGCCTGATGCACTATCTCGCATGCTTCACCCTTTTCGACGGCGATCCGAAGCGCATCAATACGGTGCTCGACGGCTTTCTCGCCGTTACGCCCGCGCAAGCGCAGGCCGTCGCAAAAAAGTATTTCGTACCGCACAATCGAGCCATCGTGGTGCGCAGCCCGCTTAAAGAAGGAAGCGAGAAATCGAATGGAGGCGCCCGATGACGCCCGCGACGTCGAGCACGACGCCCGCAGTCATGGCCCACAGCACCGCCGCCCCGGCTCTGGGGCCTGAACGTCCCGTTGCCTGGCCAAAGCGCAAATCGGTCACGCTCGCGAACGGCCTGGAAGTGGTTCTCGCCGAATCGCATGCCTTCCCGAAAATAACAGCGCAACTTTTCATTCGCAGCGGTAATGCAGCCACAGTGCACATCGCGCCGGGCCTTCCCGACCTCACCGCCCGAGTAATTCGCACCGGCACTGCCACTCGTTCGAGCCGTGAAATTGAAGAGAATCTCCGCCGCATGGGTGCCGATGCTGGCTCGAGCGCTGGCGCGGACACCAGCACCATTTCCATCAGTGGCCTCGCCGAATTCTCCGGCGGCCTCTTCGAACTGCTGGCCGATCTCGCCCGCAATGCTTCGTTTTCCGAAGATCAATTCGAACGCGAACGCCGCCAGAAGATCGAAGGGTTGCGCGTCGAGCGCACCACTCCGGGATTCCTGGCCAATGAACGAATGCGCCGCGTCCTCTTCGGCGACCATCGCTACGCCGTCATTGCGCCGACAGAAGAACAGGTAGCCGCTTACCGGCGAGACGAGCTCCAGCATTTCTACCAGCATCACTACACGCCTTCGAACGCGCTCTTGCTCGTCGTCGGAGATTTCGCGAACGAACAGATGCTCGCCCAGATCGAGAAAGCATTCGGCACCTGGAAAGGCTCGCGGCCCGAGATGCTTATTTCGGCGGCTCCTCCGGAAGCTTTAGGGCGCCAGGTGCATCTCGTTCAATTGCCCGGTGCCGTTCAAACACAGGTTCTTGTGGGCAATCTCGCCATCACTCGCCGCGATCCCGATTGGTTCCGCACGGTTCTCGCCAATTCGATCTATGGTGGCGCCTTCCATTCGCGCCTGGTGATGAATATCCGCGAACAGAAGGGTTACACATACAGCCCGCGCAGCGGGATCACCGCTCTCCACCAGCACGGTTTTTTCACAATCCACGCGGCCGTGCGCAACGAAGTAACCGCAGCCACGCTTACCGAAATGTTCTACGAAATGGACCGCATGCGCGCGCTTCCGGTGACGCCTGAAGAACTCGAAAGCGCGCAGAGCTATCTGACCGGAGTTTTCTCGCTCGGTGTTGCCACGCAAGACGGCGTTCTCGTCCAGCTCTCAACCGTCTACCTCGACCGCTTGCCCGAGGATTACCTCGAAACCTATCGCGAAAAAATTCTTGCGCTCACAGCCGACGACATTTTGCTTGCCGCCCGCCGCCATTTCGATTCCGCCAACGCCCAGATCGTTTTGGTAGGCGACCGCGACCAGATCTTCGACCAAGCGACTCTATTCGGCCCAGTAACCGAATACACCGCCGATGGCCACAAGCCCTAATCTCCATCCGCCGTCAGTAGCGGCGCGTCTAAGACGCGCCCGCGCAGCCCACTCCGCACCCTTGCCATCAAATGTCCCAGCGACACCCCGCCCATTATTTGTCTCAGTAGGCGCACGGCATGTCGCAGGTCCCGCACAGTTTCGCGGGGCCTTGCCCTCTCGACCACAAGCTATTCGTCGCCTATTTACTCTGCTGATTTTCTCCCTCTCATCAACCTTCGTCTTGGCGCAAAAAATTCCGCCCGCACAACCGGTCAATCTGAACACCGTCACAATCGCCCAACTCGAAACTCTCCCCGGCATCGGCCCCAACACCGCCAAATCCATCGTCGATTTTCGAAATCGAAGCGGCTCCTTTCAGCGTGTGGAAGACCTGCTCGCGATCAAAGGAATTTCCAAATCAAAATTCGAAAAGCTCCGCCCCTACGTCACAAAGAGGCCAACAGCACCCAACCGGCGTCCCGAAAGCCCACATCAGAATCTCTCTTCACTCAATTTTCAGAAAGCCGTGTAACGATTATGGCTAGCCGCTCTGAATAAGGAGCCAGAACATGAAATCAGTTTTGAAATATCAGCGCTTTCCATGCTTCGAAATTCTTGCCGTCTCCATCGCCGTTCTGTTGCATATCGCATCCGGAAGCACCAGCCTGCGTGCTAACTCCGCGACTGCCAAACCGGCGCAAGTCAAACCAGGTCCCTCCGGTTATCACTTGCTCAAAAAAATCACCCTCGGCGGCGAAGGCAGCTGGGACTACATCAACTTCGATTCCCCCACGCGCCGTCTCTTCATCTCGCGCCAGACGAAAGTCATCGTCCTCGATGTGGATTCAGAAAAAGTTGTCGGCGAGATTCCCAACACCGAAGGAGTGCACGGAATTGCTTTCGCGCCGGAATTCAACCGGGGATTCACGTCCAACGGCCGCGCCGGCACCGTAACGATTTTCGATATGAAGTCGCTAGCGGTCATCGCTACCGTACAAGCGGGAACGAACCCCGACGCCATCGTCTACGACCCGGCGTCGAAGCGCGTCTTCGCAATGAATGGACGCAGCTCAAACTCCACCGCAATCGATGCCGCTACCGGGAAAGTCGTTGGCACAATTGCGTTGAGTGGAAAACCGGAATTCGCAGTCGCCGACGGTGCAGGACACGTCTACGTCAACATCGAAGACAAGAGTGAGCTCTGGCAAATCGATTCGCAGAAATTGGTTGTAACTGCGCACTGGCCTCTTGCGCCTTGCAAGGAACCGTCCGGCCTTGCCATGGACGCGGAGCATCGCCGCCTATTTTCCGGCTGCGACAACAAGATGGTTGCCGTCGTTGATGAGGACAGCGGTAGAGTGATCGCGACGCCCCAGATCGGCGATGGAGTGGACGCCAACGGCTTCGATCCCGGAACCAGTTTTGTTTTTTCCTCGAACGGTGAGAGCGGAACGTTCACCGTCATCCACGAAGACAGCCGCGATGAATACACGGTGCTCGAGAACGTACCCACGCTGAAAAGCGCCCGCACCATGACGCTCGATCCAAAGACCCACGAAGTTTTTTTAGTAGGAGCTCAATTCGGGCCGCGGCCCGCGGCAACGCCAGAAACTCCGCACCCGCGCCCGCCGGTTCTGCCGAATTCATTTGTCGTCTTGATGTACGGAAGGTAGCTGAGACGCTTGCGGCACTTTCGATCTCGCTAGAAAACCTGGTGTCCGCGCTTTGCCGGTTCGATCGCCAGCGGCACCTGGTCGGCGATCTCGAGACCGTAACCTTCCAGCGCGACAACCTTGCGCGGATGATTGGTGAGCACGCGAATCCGGCGCAGACCCAGATCAATTAGAATCTGCGCGCCGATTCCGCTTTCATGCTGCACGAACCGTTGACGCCCTGAATCCTGTTCGCTGACTTCGCGGCGGTGATAACGAATTTCAGGCAAGGCCGCGTCTTCCGGCGCGCGCGTATCGATTCCAAATCCGCGTCCGGTGTGATGCAGGTATACAAAAACGCCGCGGTCCGCCGCAGCAATCGCGCCGAGCGACCGCTCGATAATTTCGTGGCAATCGCAGGCTGTGGAACCGAGCACGTCACCCGTGAGGCAGTGCGAATGAACGCGCACGAGCGGTGGCGTCGGATCAGCGTGCAACCCGCTCGCCGCAGTCGCGGACGGCGCGTCGCTCCCGAGGTCGCCGCGCACCAGGGCGACGTGCACTTCATGATCGATGTCGCTCGAGTAAGCGATCATGCGGAAATTTCCGTGCTTCGTGGGCAGCACGGATTCGGCGATTCGCCGCACGTAGCGCTCGTGCTGCATGCGATAGCGGATCAGATCCGCGACCGTTGCGAGTTTCAAATTGTGCGCCCGGCAGAATTCGATCAATTGCGGGACGCGCGCCATTGTTCCGTCATCGTTCATCACTTCGCAAATCACGGCCGAATGATCGCGCCCGGCAAGGCGCGCCAGATCCACAGAAGCTTCCGTCTGCCCCGCTCGCACCAGCACGCCGCCGTTGCGTGCACGCAGCGTGTAGACATGGCCTGGCCGCGCGAGTTCTTCGGGCCGCGTGCCTGGATCGGTCGCCGTCAGAATCGTGGTTGCGCGATCGTGCGCGCTTGTGCCGGTCGTCGTTCCGCGTCGCGCATCGATGGGCTCGCAGAAGGGAGTGCCGAAGGCGGAAGTGTTGCGGGGCGAAATCTGACGCAGGTCAAGCGCGTCGCAGCGCGCCTCGGTGAGCGAGAGACAGATCAGGCCCCGGCCGAATTTGGTCATGAAGTTGATGGCTTCGGGAGTGATGCAGTCAGCGACCATGGTGAGGTCGCCTTCGTTTTCACGGTCTTCGTCATCCACGAGGACGATCATGCGCCCCTGGCGCATTTCTTCGACGGCTTCTTCGACGGTGGCAAATGGCGGTTTAGGTTCTGTCATTGGTTTGGCTCGTTTTCATCTTAGTACAGGTTGGGCTAGAGTGGTGAAGCCACGATGAACTGCATCATCGAGTCCCGTTGCGCTGAGATTGCCGTTCGGAGAGACTCTTTCACGTTTTTGGGGAAATGGGCTATGAGGCGTTGAAGCGTGAAGAGAACGGGGCGCCGGAGGCGCGGCAGATGAGCCAGTTGAGCGGGCGCACGTGAATGAGCGTCACTTTCATCGCCGTGGCGCGACGATTTAAAAGCCCCAAGCGCCGGGCTCGGCGCTGTGCGCGCGCAGCCGTCGATGGGACCGGCCTGAGCCACAACGCTGCCAGCACTTTTTTAATTCGCATCGCGAACAGCTCGGAGCGCACAGCATCATCCCGGCCGAGCGCGGCCGCAGCGTTGGCACTGGCCGTTCGTTCCTCAAGGTAAATCCTTCGCGCCTCAGGGCAAGCAGGAATGCCCGTGCTACCAGGAGCACACTGCGGTGGCGTTATTTGGTGCGCGTGTCGACTCCTTCGTTCATTAGGGTCCAGTGGGCGCCGGCGTCGTCGGTGAATCTTGTGTTCCAGGTGACGATGTTGGGCTTGGAGAAGTCGTTGATGGTTTTGATGTGGATGTTCTTGCCTTCTTGTTCTTCGTCCGAGTCGTAACTCCAGACGGAGCCTTCGATGGTGAGCGGGGTGGCGCGAGGTACGCCCGAGCGATCGAATCCGCAGAATTTGTAGGATTTTTCGGATTCGTTGTAGGTGTAGATAGATAGATCGTTGCGCGTTCCCGACGGGCCCGTGATGAGATGGTCACAGACCATGTAACCGCCGTAGGCTGACCAGCCGCACGTCATCGTGATTGTGATTTCTCCGGCGTGACTGTAGGGCGTGTTGTAGAGCTTGCCGTGGGTGGTCCATTGGCCGGTCCAGGCGGCGAGTACTTTGAGTGCTGACGATTGCGGAGACGAGGCTTGTTGCGGGGAGCGCGAAAGGGCGGTGGGGGCGAGGATCGAGAGGGCGAGAGTCGAGAGGATGAGGAGGGACGTGACAGGCTTTGAGGAGGGGAGCATTGAGCACCTCGTGATTGGAGATGGGAGACGGTGGGTCTGACGGGAGGACGGCGGAAAGGTGAGCGTGGAGTTGATGCGCTCAGAGGTTTGTGTTGCGCTAACGGCGCTGGTTACTAAAGCAAGAGCGTTGGGGTAGTGATGATTGCTATTGTGCGAAATGGAAGGTGTAGCGCATTCGGGCACGGCATGCCGTGCCCCTACTGAAGGAAGGAGGGCGTGGCGCACACGAGCGATGCCGTTATTTGCCGCGGAGGAGGAGAATTACGTCGAGGAGGACGAGGACGGCGACGACTACTTCGAGGGCGAACATGCGGCGCTCGTTGAATT
>DATFSH010000056.1:0-18004 GCA_035262725.1 Candidatus Acidiferrales bacterium
CCTCGGTGTCAGTTGTAGTGTCACTCCGTACCTCGGAGAGCCTACGGTTGGCGGCGTCGAGACGACGGAACGCCAAGACTGCTGACTCCGGTGTGGGGTGAACGTAGCGCTCTGAAACCGTAACGCTGTGGTGTCCTGCCAGCCTTTGAATCAGGAAGACTTCTGCGCCCGCCTCACCCAACCGCGTGCAGAACGTTTGCCTCAGGGAGTGTAAAACAAATTCTGCGGAAGTCCAAGCGCCCGTCGAACCTTGGCGTGTAGGTGGGCAACGCTGGTATTCAGCATTGGGCGGCCATCCCCCTTCCGCGAACACACGGAGAGACAGAGCCGCCTTGCGCCGGGCTTCCAGCATCACTCTAGAGCGGGAAGTTAGAGGAACGGCTCTTCGGGCGTGTCGGCTCTTACCCTCGCGGACCTCAGCGAACCCTGGCTCGGGGGACAGGCGCCCAGCTAAGTAGGAGATGCCCGATTCGGGCGTGACATCAGTAACGCTTACCGTCCCCGCGTCCTTAAAAGTGGACGGCCTCACTTCCGGATCATGCGCAACGTGATGCGGCGATTTCCGGCGCGACCCTCCTCCGTGGAATTATCCGCAACCGGATGATCCTCGCCGTAACCTATTGCGTCCAAGCGCAATGAATCAACGCCCCGAGCAACGAGCCGCGCCATTACGCTATTCGCCCGATCTTGCGACAGCTTCAAATTCGCAGTAGTACCGCCTTGATCATCGGTATAAGCGTTGATGCGGACATGGACGTTTGGATATGCCTTGAGAATATCAGCGATACCTTGCAGTTGCTCTTGCGACGAAATCTGCAGAATCATCGAAGTGCCGATCGCAAAAGTAAGGCGATCGAATTCGAACCATGTCTGAGCGTTTACGGGGGCGTTGGGATCTTTGATAAACGCGAGCAGTTTGTTCTCCATCCCGTTCTGCGGGATGTTCAGGTTCACGCCTCCCGGAATCGAAGTCTTCGTGAAAGCGCCCAGGGATGCGTTGCTCGTCTGCTAGAAAGCATTCGAGGCCTTGTTCGCTTCGTTGTCAACGGTCGGAGTACGAAGTGCGAACCAAAGTGGCGCCCCGACTGACAAAGCCACCAGTGCGATTGGCCATAACAACTTCAGCGTTGTCGGTCTTACTCCACGAACAACTCGGTGCCGCTTTTCTATTAACACGTGAATTATTCACCTTACCAGCCGACTCGCGGCAGGTCGTAATTATGCCTGCGAGTCTCATTCTGTTTTGAGCGCTTTAGTGACATCTCCGCGCCAGCGACGCCAGTCCCTCCGGTCATCCGGAATTTCCACTTCGTTGATCCCGGGAAAGTAACTTCCATTCGACCTTGAAGATCCGCAAATTATCTCTTTGCATTACCAGCCGAAAGTCCTGCGTGTGAATCGCTAAGAGTCGATCAAAACAATAGTCATCATTGGGAAAGTAGTAGGGCTCGCCATGCTTAACTACGACAATGTAGTCAACACCGGCTCTACAATACCGTCGAGGAGAACGCCTGAGTCCGAAATAGGAGGAAACCAGACTGATTGCCCCCCAGAGTAGTGATGCACAGTGGGCCAATGTCTGGCCATAACAACAGAATCAGGAGGGGCATGTGAGCGCAGCCAGAGGCCAGCCTCGACTTCCTGCGACGGAATCTCAATGACGCCTGTCCTTTGCGCATGGACCGGGTCTACGGTATTTGGGTTTTCGCGAGCGATTCTTATGTCATTCGCAAAGCCAATCAACAGTATGGCCGTCAAACATAGGTAGCCCGCGTATCGGAACAAATGAAGGGGGCTGACCCGCCACAAGTCCAGAGGATGTTTGAGCCAATATTCTTAGCAGCTTGCGCCGACATTGTTAACTCCGATTCCCGCGATCTTTGCCGGGCTGAAGGCCATCGAATTGGCTCGATACTACCACTTGTGCGACAAATACGATTAGCTGGTTAGCTCGCTGCAAACTTTCGGCAGCCGTTTGACAATTCGCAAGCGCCGGGCGTTCAGGTACCATCCCGATCAAGCGCGACCCCGTCCCTGGGGGCGCCGCACCCCGCCTATGGACTCGAAGAAAAGAATGCTTTCAGCGAGTGCGATTTGGTGTCAGTTATGGTGTCAGTTGGTTTTTCGTTTTGATTCGTCCCGGTGCGCGAGGCTCGGAGGAATTGAGGCGCTATATCTCACGGAACCTGCATAAACTTCTGCGTTTTGGTGCGCAGCGCTGCGGAATAGCCCGGAATCGTGAGCTACCGGCCCACGAGCTAAAATTGTAACACGTGCGAGAACTGCTTCCAACGAGTCCAACCCGCGTCGGAAATGACGTCACTGCCGCAGTTTCCCGGCAATCTCTTTAGCCACGTGGCGCGCTCGCACCAAATCACCGGGCCCGAACGAAATTGCTGCAACACGGGCGTGCCCTCCGCCGCCATACTTCTCGCTCAGCGAGGCCAGGTTCACTTCGGGGTCCGGTTCCTTCCAGGGATTCGTGCCCACCGATACCTTCGAACGTGTCGGAGAAGCGCTGACACCCACCGAATAGATCGCGCTCGGAAACAAAAGATACGGAATAAATTTGTTGTAGCCTTCGAGATCCAGGTCGCTCACATCGAAATACACAACGCCGCCGCGCTGATCGGCCCGCTCGCGCAAAATATCGATCGAACGGCGGTGCCGATCGAGCAGCGGTTTGAGATGCTTTTTCACTATCGGCAATTCAATCATCTCGGCCAACGAAATCGTTGAGAGATGCGGCATCAGCTGCAATACAAGATCAGGCTCGGGCGCCGCTTCAATCACCAATGCCAACTGCATAGCCGGCTCAGCGAGCCCCACCGCCTCCTCAGGCGAAGAAAACTGCGCGCCGTCAATGATGTCACCCCATTTGATCAGTTCGGCGAGCGGCTTCGGATCGAATCCGAACTTCTCGGCCGCGATCGTCGCCAGAAATTTTGTGCACGACTTGAAATTTGGATCGTAAAACTTTTTGCCTGAATGGTCCTGGCGGAAATGCTCCACATCCTCGGGCCTCAGAAAAGCGCTTTGATGATGGTCGAACCACCAGGTCAATCGGGGCGAGGTCGAATACTTGAAATCGACAACCACATTCTCGTCGCCATCAAATACTCCGCCCTCAAACGGGTGCGATGCTTTGTGCGTCATCCCTCGGTACAGGAATTCGGCTTCCCGATGAATACGCTCGCGGTAAAAGCGCGTGAAAATAGCAGCCGACGACGCGCCATCGAAGCATTTATCGTGGAAGCAGACTCGAACGTTCAATTCCCTCTCCCGCCGCTTGCATACCGACAAACTTCCCTGCGAGGAAAGTCAATAAAGATGGACGCTCCTTATGCGCTTGTCAAGAGGCAAGCAGGAAGGAAAGAAACAAGAAATCGTTTTCGCAGATGCGCTTGCCCTGAAACGAATCTAGGATTTTCCGAAGAATTTGTCCGCGAGATCGGCTGCCACAGGCACGCGGAAACGCTCCCCTTGGAAGGCTTTTATCATGCAAACAATCCACAGGATCAAACTCACGAGTTGCAGCAGGTGATAGAGTGCGAAGCCGAATGAGAACCCAGTCCGGCCTCCCGTCACCAGGCTGAGCCCGAACACCAGTCCGAGCGCAATTCCTATCAGATGCAACCCTCCAAAAAGTACGATTGATTGCTTCGCATGGAATTGAACGAAGGAACGCTTGTCGATGAAGAAAAAGATCAGGCCTGTCACCCAGCCGAATACATAGCACAGCAGACCCGCGACATTCTCTTTCATTCCGGTTTGTGTCATTGGTTCGACGGTGTCACAGCACTCGCTCCGCCCTGCGCCGCGCCACAACTCGGACAGAACCCCGCGTTGTCCGCAACCATAGCTCCGCATTTTGTGCAATGTGGCATCGCGCCTCCCAGGAACTACACCCGTTGTCGGGAAGCTAACAAAATCCCCTTTGCGCAGCAAGAAAAAATATGTCTGAGCTCGGCGAACTTCGGCGAAGAAAATCTCGGCTTATCCTAATCGGGGCGCTATTGGCTGTCTCTCGGGTAGCTCGACCACAAAGAGTAGGCGCTCGAATCCTGCCCTTGTATAATCCCGACATCGCCGACGCGGAAGTGGCGGAATTGGCAGACGCGCCAGCCTTAGGAGCTGGTGGCCGAAAGGCCGTAGGGGTTCGAGTCCCTTCTTCCGCATGTATCCTCTTTTTGCATTTCCGGGCATTCTTCAATGCAGTTGACGCACGCTGCGAATTTCTTTATACTGGGTTTTCCGTGGCGGTCGCGTCTGGCCGAACACTCCTGCCCTTTTCTTACCCTGACACTGAACAGGCGAAAGGCAGAATTGGAAACAGGTTCCGCAGAGTTTCTCTGTGCGATACCTCAATTTAATCTCGAGATTCCCCGAAAAATTCTAAATGGCTGAAGCAAATTGCAAGCGTGAGCTCGAGCTGGAAATTCCGGCTGACAACGTTCGAAAAGCAACCGAGAAAATCGCGAAAGACCTCGCCCGCGTGGCCCGCGTGCCGGGATTCCGCCCGGGCAAGGCCCCCGTCACCCTGATCCGCCGCCGATTTGCCGACGATATCCAAGGCGAAGTGGTCCAATCCCTAGTCCCCGAATATCTCGAAAAAGCCCTCGGCGAAAAGAATCTGATTCCCGTCACTCGTCCGGAAGTGGACAAAGTTGAATTCAAGGAAGGCGAGCCTCTTCGCTTTCGCGCAATCTTCGAAGTACTTCCTGAATTCGATCTCGGCGACTATAAAGGCGTTGAGGTCCAGGTTGACGCGGTTGAAACCGGCGATGCGCAGATCGACAAGACGCTAGAAGAGTTGCGTGAGCGCGCAGCGACCTACGTTCCGATCGAAGGCCGCGCCGCAAAAGATGGCGATTACGTCCTCATCAAGCTCAGCGGCATGCCCGAAGGTGGCGGCGAGCCGCTCCAAGCCGACAATATTCTCTGCCATCTCGGCGCCGAAGAGACGCTCGACAGCTTCAACGAGAACTTGCGAGGCTCCTCGCCGGGTGAAACCAGGCAATTCCGGTCGAAATACCCCGACGATTATCCCGACCATAAGCTTGCTGGGAAGACTTTCGACTACACCGTAGAAGTGCAAGGCATCAAAGAGAAAAAACTCCCCGAGCTGAACGATGAATTCGCCAAAGACGCCGTAGGCGAAGGCGGCGGGGTTTCCACCCTGGCGGACCTGCGCAAGAAAATTCACGAGAATCTGGAAGCGGCGAAGGGCCAGCAGCAAGAGACCCAGGCGCGCGAGAAGATTCTAGAGACCCTCGTGAAGCGTCACGACTTCCCTGTTCCCGAAGCCCTCGTCGAAGGCCAGATGGACGTCCGCCTCGAGCGCGTGGTTCGCTCCCTTGCCGCGCAAGGCGTCGATCCCCGGGCCGTAAATGTGGACTGGGTCACCCTTCGCCGCAATCAGCGCGACCGCGCCGTGAACGACGTGAAGGCCGAGTTGCTGCTCGACGGGATTGCCACGGCCGAAAACATCGAAGCGACGGATGAAGACGTCGAAAAAGAGATTGCCACGCTGGCGGAACGCAGTGGCGAATCGGCAATTGCGATTCGGGCTCGCTTGACAAAGCAGGGAGCGCTCGATAGGATGAAATCGAAGTTGCGTAGCGACAAAACGATCGAGTGGCTCTACCGCAATTCCCGAATCGAGACGACGGCCAAGAGTGAAAAGTAAAAGCTGGTTCGGGGTCCTCAGCGCGCAAACAAATTCCTAATGAGACATACTGACGACGCAAGTCCGCGTGCCACAACGCTCGTACCGATGGTGGTTGAACAGACCAACCGGGGCGAACGAGCCTATGACATTTACTCCCGGCTGCTGAAAGACCACATCATTTTCATCGGCACGCCGATCGACGATCACGTCGCCAACCTTGTCACCGCCCAGCTGCTGTTCCTTGAATCCGAAGACCCTGAGCGCGACATTTCGGTCTATATCAATTCACCGGGCGGCTCGATTTCCGCGGGAATGGCGATTTACGACACGATGCAGTTCGTCCGGCCCGATGTGGTGACTTACTGCATTGGCCAGTCCGCCTCGATCGCGGCCTTGCTGCTTGTCTCCGGCACGCCGAAAAAGCGCTACGCTTTGCCGAATTCCAGAGTTCTGATTCACCAACCCTGGATGTCCGGCCTTTCCGGCCAGGCAACGGACATCGACATCCACGCTCGCGAGATTTTGCGCACCCGCGATTCTCTCAACAAGCTTCTTGCGTTCCACACCGGCCAGCCGCTCGAACGGATCGAAAAAGACGTGGAACGCGATTTCATCATGACCGCAGAGCAAGCCAAAGCCTACGGCATTGTCGATGAAATTATCGCGAAGCATCGCTAGTCGAAACCGGTGCGAAAGGTGCGCGGACAGCGTTCCAAACGGTTAGTAGCCAGGGCGATGATTACGTCCGCGACGGTTGCGTTTCCGACTTAGAATGGCTTAAGCATTACAATGGTGTGGTGGTTCTCCCTGGGAGGGAGCAAATTCTGTGAAACGGTTCACACCAGAAGAGCCGTTGCGCTGTTCCTTCTGCCATAAGACGCAGGAGCAGGTGGAGAAGCTTATCAGCTCTCCTTCTGAGTACCCGCGCTCGTACATTTGCAACGAGTGCGTCGGCGTTTGCCAGCAGATCCTCGAGGATGAAAAGCGCGAACAGGCCAGCCCGGCGAATCGCCGCCTGCCGCGTCCGCCCGAGATCAAGGCCTTTCTCGACGGCTACGTGATTGGCCAGGACAAGACAAAGAAAAAGCTGGCCGTAGCCGTCTACAACCACTACAAGCGCATTTTCCTGAATCGCCAGCCCGGTGATGTCGAGCTCACCAAGTCGAACATCATGCTGATTGGCCCCACCGGCACGGGCAAGACGCTTCTGGCGCAAACCTTGTCGCGAATGCTCGAAGTTCCCTTCGCCATCGTCGATGCCACTACCCTCACCGAAGCCGGATACGTTGGTGAGGACGTTGAAAACATCATCTTGAAACTGCTGCAGGCCGCAGATGGCGACGTCCAAAAGGCCCAGCAGGGCATCATATACATCGACGAAATCGACAAGATTTCAAAGAAAGACGAGAACCCTTCGATTACCCGTGACGTTTCGGGTGAAGGCGTTCAGCAGGCGCTCCTGAAGATTCTGGAAGGCACGATCGCCAATGTTCCCCCGCAGGGCGGCCGCAAGCATCCGCACCAGGAGTTTACTCCGGTGGACACAACGAACATCCTGTTCATCTGCGGCGGCGCTTTCGTGGGACTCGAAAAGACGATCGAGCGGCGCGTAGGCCAGAAGTCGCTTGGTTTCCACGCCGATACGCAGCCTTCCACTGCAACGCGGCGCAATATCGAAGTCCTCGAACAGGTGCAGCCCACCGACCTGATTCGCTACGGCCTGATTCCGGAATTTGTCGGCCGCCTCCCGGTCGTAGGCGTGCTGAGCGATCTGGATAAGTCGGCTCTCGTGCGCATTCTCACCGAGCCGAAGAATGCGCTTGTAAAGCAGTACCAGCGCCTCTTCGAATTCGAAAATGTCCGGCTGCGCTTCACGGACGACGCTCTCGAAACGGTCGCCGACCTCGCGCTGCAAAGAAAAGTTGGCGCGCGCGGCTTGCGCATGATTTTGGAAGACCTGATGCTCGAAATGATGTACCACCTGCCAGCGCAACGGAAACTTCGTGACTTTGTCGTGACCGCCGACATGGTGAAGGGACGCGAAATTAATTGGAGCCTGCTGGAGAAAGCGGGCTAAGGATTGAAACTGAGCGATTCAATGTTTAATCGGGAAAAAGGCGACACCAAGCGAGTTCCGATGATGCCGGTGCGGGATATGGTCATTTTCCCGGAGATGATGCACCCGTTCATCGTAGGACGCGAAGCCTCCGTGCGCGCTCTCGAAGATGCGCTGGCCGGCGACAAGAAAATTTTCCTCGTCACGCAGCACGATGCCTCCATCGACGATCCCAAACCCGAAGAAATCTACCAGGTCGGAACGCTCGCCAATATCGTCCAGAGCGTGAAGCTTCCTGACGGCAATATCAAAGTTCTCGTCGAAGGCACTGAACGCGCCAAGATCGTCCAGGTAGCCAGCGAAGAGGGTTTCTTCCGCGCCACAATTCGCACCGTTCCCGTGAAGGCGGAGCCTTCCGCGGAATTGCAACAGGCCGCGAGCCGCGTCACGAATCTCTTCGAGCAGTACGTGAAGCTCTCCCAAAGCCTCAACTACGACACGATGATTGCCGCCGTCCGCGTGGAAGACGCCGGCAAGCTGTCCGACGCGATTGCCGCCAACCTCCAGATTCCAGTGGAAGAAAAGCAGGAACTGCTCGAACTCTTCGAGCCCATGGAGCGTCTGAACCGCATCGGCGACATCCTCGAAGTCGAAATCGAAAAGCTCAACGTCGACCGCTCGATCAATACCCGCGTGAAGCGCCAAATGGAACGCGCCCAGAAAGAGTATTACCTCAACGAAAAGCTAAAAGCCATCCAGAAGGAACTCGGCCGCGGCGAAGCCAACGAAATCGAGCAGCTGAAGAAAAAGATCGAAACCTCCGGCATGCCCGAAGGCCCGCAGGAAAAGGCCATGCAGGAGCTGAAGCGGCTCGAAATGATGCCGCCCATGTCCGCCGAATCCACCGTCTCACGCAATTATCTCGATTGGCTCCTGGCGGTGCCGTGGAAAAAGCGCTCCAAGGAAATTCGCGACATCAAGCGCGCCGAAGAAATCCTTTCGCAGGACCACTACGGCCTGGAAAAAATTAAAGATCGCATACTCGAATATCTGGCCGTTCGCCAGCTTGTAAAAAATCCCAAAGGCTCGATTCTCTGCTTCCTCGGGCCTCCGGGCGTCGGCAAGACGTCTCTCGCCATGTCCATCGGCCGAGCCACAGGCCGCAAATTCGTCCGCGTCTCGCTCGGCGGCGTCCGCGACGAAGCCGAAATTCGCGGCCATCGCCGCACCTACATCGGCGCTCTTCCCGGCCAAATCATCCAGATGATGCGCAAGGCCGGCACCGTGAATCCGGTCTTCGTCCTCGACGAAGTGGACAAGATGTCCATGGACTTCCGCGGCGATCCGTCAGCGGCTCTAATGGAAGTGCTCGACCCTGAGCTCAACCATTCCTTCACCGACCATTATCTCGACGTCGAGTACGACCTCTCCAAGGTCATGTTCGTCTGCACCGCCAACGTGCTGCACACGATCCCGCAGCCCTTGCAGGACCGCATGGAAGTCCTGCGCATCCCCGGCTACACCGAGCAGGAAAAGCATCAGATCGCGCAGCGCTTCCTCGTCCCCAAGCAACTCGAAGCCACCGGCCTCACGAAAAGCAACCTGAAAATCACCGACGAAGCGATGACCCACGTCATCCGCCACTACACGCACGAAGCCGGCGTTCGCAATCTTAATCGCGAAGTCGCCAATATCTGCCGCAAGGTGGCGCGCAAAGTCGTCGCCGACAAGAACTTCGCGCTTGAAGTCACGCCCTCCAACGTGAACGATTACCTCGGCATCATCAAATACCGCGATTTCTTCGCCGAGAAGAAAAACGAAATCGGCCTCACCACCGGCCTCGCCTGGACCGAAGTCGGCGGCGAAGTGCTCTCCACCGAAGCCACATTGATGCAGGGCAAGGGCCGCCTCACGCTCACTGGAAAGCTGGGCGACGTCATGCAGGAATCCGCGCAAGCCGGCATGAGCTACGTTCGCTCGCGCAGCCATCTCTTCGGCCTACCGAAAGATTTCTATCGCCATCTCGATATTCACGTGCACGTCCCTGAAGGCGCGATTCCGAAAGACGGTCCGTCGGCCGGCATCACGCTCTGCACTTCGATTGTCAGCGCCCTCACGCGCATCCCGGTTCGTTGTGATATCGCAATGACCGGCGAAATCACGCTTCGTGGTAAAGTGTTGCCGATCGGCGGCGTGAAGGAAAAGCTCCTGGCCGCGCATCGCCTCGGCCTGCGCACCGTGATTCTTCCGAAAGACAATGAAAAAGATCTGGCGGATATTCCGCCGGAAATCCAAGTGCAAATGTCCATCCATTTTGTGGAGTCGATGGACGATGTCCTGCAGCTCGCGCTGGAACACCCGCTGCCGATTTACCCGCCTATGGACGGTGTCGATTCCAAGTTCGGTACGGATGTCGCGCAGGACAATGAATTGACCAATTGAATTCCTTCGGTTCTCCCACAATCCGCTAAGCAGGGCTTGGCAAATTACCGAAGGATTTAGATTGCCTGGAAACTACCTGGACAAAGTGGCTGGTTCGAATCTGTGCCCGCCCGCGGTCCTTATTCTATGACAGTTAAAATCGTGCCCGAACACGGGCTGAAGAAGGAAAGAAACGCGATGAGTATTAGCCTTGCAGAACTGAAAGATAAGAACATCACCGATCTCGCGAAGATCGCCAAAGAGCTCAATATCCCCGGCTCCTCCGGCATGCGCAAGCAGGAATTGATCTTCCAGATCCTCCGCGCCCAAACCGAAAAGAACGGCCTCATCTTCTCCGAGGGCGTTCTCGAATGCCTCCCCGACGGCTTCGGCTTCCTCCGCGCGCCCGAATACAACTACCTCCCCGGCCCGGACGACATCTACGTCTCGCCGTCGCAGATCCGCAAATTCGACCTCCGCACCGGCGACACCGTTTCCGGCCAGGTCCGCCCTCCCAAAGACGGCGAGCGCTATTTCGCGCTGATCAAAGTCGAAGCGGTTAATTTCGAAGATCCCGAAGTCGCCCGCAACAAAATTTTCTTCGACAATCTCACTCCCCTCTACCCGCAGGAGCGCATTCGCCTCGAGACGACGAAAGAAAATCTCACGGGCCGCGTGCTCGACATGCTCTGTCCCATCGGCAAGGGCCAGCGCGGCCTGATCGTCGCTCCGCCGCGTACCGGCAAGACGATGATGCTGCAATCCGTCGCCAATTCCATCACCACCAATCATCCGGAAGTCGCTCTCATCGTTCTCCTGATTGACGAGCGCCCCGAAGAAGTCACCGATATGCAGCGCACCGTGAAGGGCGAAGTTATCAGCTCCACCTTCGATGAGCCGCCCCAGCGCCACATTCAGGTGGCCGAAATGGTCCTCGAAAAGGCCAAGCGCCTCGTCGAGCACAAGCGCGACGTCGTGATTCTCCTCGACTCGCTCACTCGTCTCGGCCGCGCCTACAACGCCGTCACCCCGCCCTCCGGCAAAGTTCTCTCCGGCGGTATTGACGCCAATGCTTTGCAGCGCCCGCGCCGTTTTTTTGCCGCGGCTCGTAATGTAGAAGAAGGCGGCTCGCTCACCATCATCGCCACCGCCCTCATCGATACCGGCAGCCGCATGGACGACGTCATCTTCGAAGAGTTCAAAGGTACCGGCAACATGGAAATCAACCTCGACCGCCGACTGGTTGATAAGCGCGTTTTTCCCACGATCGATATCAATCGCTCCGGCACGCGTAAGGACGAACTGCTGCTTCCGCCGGAAGAGCTCAACCGCATTTGGGTACTGCGAAAGGTTCTGAGTCCTCTCTCAACCGTCGAAGCCATGGAATTGCTACTCGGCCGTCTGTCGAAGAACAAGACGAACGCCGAGTTCCTGTCTTCCATGTCGAGTCCGGCGTAGGTACCAGGTGTAACTACCCGACGCAACAACCAGCTCTGGCAGTCTCGGCCCTTTCCCCTTCCGAGAATGTGAGCGGCCTCTCCATCGGGAAGGAGAAAGTGTCTTTGGAAAAATTCCTCGCGCGTCAGCCTATTTTCAATTCCGAACGCGACGTCTACGGTTACGAATTGCTCTTTCGCTCCGGGCCCCAGAATTTCTTTGACGGCTCGCATCCCGAAGCCGCCGCCGCTTCCGCGGTTGATGGCCTGTTTCTTTTTGGCATTGACCGCCTCACGCACGGCCGTCGCGCCTTCATCAACTGCACTCGTGACTTTCTCTTGCGTGATTTTCCTGTGACACTCCCCCCGGATCGCGTCGTTCTCGAAGTCCTCGAGACGGTTCAGCCCGACGATGAAGTCGTCGCCGCTTGCCGCCGCCTGAAGAACATGGGTTATCTGATCGCCCTCGATGATTTTCAGGAATCCCCGGCGTGGCTGCCGCTCACGGAGCTTGCCGCATTCATAAAAGTCGATGTGCTACTTTCCTCTGAACTCGAACAGCAACGCCTCTCCAGGACCTTCGCCAAAAAACATCTGCGGCTCATCGCCGAAAAAGTCGAATCTTATGACGACTTCCAGCGCACTCTCGGCTGGGGCTATTCCTTTTTTCAGAGATATTTTTCAGCCGCCCGAAATGCTCACCCGCCACGATATTCCGTCCAACAAGCTCATTTACCTGCGCGTTCTTCAGGCGGTAAACCAGAAAGAGATGAACATTCACGCCGTGAGCGACTGCATAAAATCCGAAGCCTCGCTCGGCTATCGCCTCTTGCGCTATCTGAATTCCCCGGCGTTTCCGCTGATCGCGGAAGTCCATTCAATTCCTCACGCCCTTTCGCTCCTCGGCGAGCGCGGCGTGCGCCGCTGGGTTTCTCTGGTGTCCATCGCCTGCATGGGCGACAACAAGCCGGAAGAACTCATCATGCTTCCCTTGATCCGGGCTCATTTCTGCGAATCCCTGGCCCCGCTCGCCGGACTTCGCGGCTCCGCCAACAATCTTTTCCTGCTGGGCCTGCTTTCCGCCGTGGATGCCATTCTCGATATGAAAATGCAGGACGTGGTTCAAGAAATTGCCATAGGCGCCGAAATCCGCACGGCGCTTCTGGGAGAGCACAACAAGTTGCGCGATATCTTCGATCTGGCTGTGAAGTACGAAATGGGCTGCTGGGATGCGCTGGCTGCTGACGCCAGGCGCCTCAAAATCCCGGAAAATGCGATTCCTGAGCTTTACGTCAATTCAGTCGAATGGGCGAGAAGCCTCTTGGCCGGCGCCTAGAATCGTCCCAATTCAACTGGTTGTCCCGGCCGACTTGCCCTTCGCCAGCATCACCACCAGCCGCGCCACTTCCTCCGCTTCCATCGCCGTACTATCCACCACCACGGCATCCGGCGCCCGCACCAGCGGCGACGTGGACCGCTCGCGGTCGCGTTGATCGCGCTCGTGAATTTCATCCAGCGTGCGCGCCCGGTCGATCGCATCGCCCTTCTGCTGGTGCTCGTGATAACGGCGGTCCGCCCGCACTTCCGGCGACGCCGTCAGAAAAATCTTCAAATCCGCGTCGGGAAATACGACGGTCCCGATATCTCGCCCTTCCATCACCACCCCGCCGCGCTGCCCCGCCCGCCTCTGCTCCGCCACCAGCACGCGGCGCACCCCCGAAACCACCGCGATCTTCGACGCCGCCTGCGATACCTCCGGCGTACGGATCGCCGTCGTCACGTCCTCATGGTCCAGAAAGATCAGCTGCGTTCCGTCCGCCGCGCGCAAGTCGATATGCGTGTCGCAAGCCAGCGTTTCGAGGTCTTCATCACGATCAAACGAAATTCCTTTTCGCAACGCCTTCAGAGCAAGCGCCCGGTACATCGCACCCGTGTCGATGTACACGTACTCCATCAGCTCCGCCACCCGCCGCGCCAGCGTGCTCTTCCCCGAACCCACCGGTCCGTCAATCGCAATGATCAGCTTTTTCATATCCGCAACAGTTGTAAGACGAAAGCCACCGCAAAGAAGACCGCGGCAACACATGCCGCCGCTTTTGCTTTTTTCCTGAGCCGGCTTTGCCTGAAGTGCTGGCGATGCTTATCCCAGATCAACTCGACGTTGTTCGCGTCAAAAAGATTGCGAAGACCCTTTGTTCTTAAAGGGGAGACGCGGAGCAGTTCCTTCCGCATCGAACCGAAATAGCTCAAGAAAGCCCAAAAGGCGCCGAATCCCACGACAAAACAGAGGCCGCCAAGATATCCGTGAAATACGCCCCTCGCAGCATTCAGTATCAATCAAATCCTCTTGAATGCTCGCTCTATTTCCCGCACAGAATAGCGCAACACCACCGGCCTTCCATGCGGGCAGCTCATCGGATACTCGGTCTTCGCCAGCTCGCCGAGCAGCCATTCCATCTTCTTCGAGTCGAGCGGCGTATTCACCTTGATCGCCGCATGGCAAGCCGTCGAAGCCGCAATCTTCGATTGCAGCGAATCAATCGAGATAGCCTGATTCTCGCGCGCGATGCCGTCGAGAATTTCAAAGAGCAGCTTCTCAGCGTCGCTGCTCGCGATTCCCGCCGGAGCAGCTTGAATCGCCACTTCGCGCGCGCCCATCAGTTCGGCCTCGAATCCATTCGCGCGCAATTCGTCGCCGATCTGCTCAAACGTCACCAGTTGCCTCGGGTTCAGCTCCACAATCAGCGGCACCAGCATGCGCTGGCCTCCCAGCTCGCCTTCGCGGCGCGCCCGCAGGTGCTGCTCGAAAAGCACGCGCTCGTGCGCCACGTGCTGGTCAATGATCCACAGCCCTTCCCCGTTCACCGCAACGATAAAGCTGCTGTTCACCTGCCCCAGCGGCTTCAAATCCGCAATCGTTTCCGGCGATGGCAGCGCGCCGCCCGATTCCGGATCCGCTTCATCCGTCAAACCAGCTTCGCCTGCAACGGCCTGCTGCACGGGAAACGGAAAGTTCGTGCCGCCGCCGGAGCCAAAATGCAACCGCTGAGGCAGCGGCCGGTCTGGCGACCCGGTCAACTCCAATTCCTCGCCGAATCCTCCAGGCGAAAATCCCACCGGAATCTCGGCCCGTGGTGGCCCCGCGAAACTCGCTCCCACGCTCGCGCTGGCTGCATTCGCCGGCGCATCGCCCGCGCCATTCGCAAAACTGGCAGCAGCGGCGCGCGAAGCGGGAAACCCGGGAATCGGACGCGCCAGCGACAGCGCATGCCGCAGCGCGTCCCGCGTGAAATCGTGAACGAACTGCGGATGCCGGAAGCGCACTTCGATCTTCGCAGGATGCACGTTCACGTCGACTTCCTGGTAGGGCATCTCGAGAAACAGCAGCGTCACCGGGAACACACCCGGCGGAATGATGTTGCGATACGCCTCGCCAATCGCGTGCAACAGCAGCCGGTCGCGCACCAGCCGCCGGTTCACGAAAATATAAATTCCATTGCGGTTCGTCCGTTGCACTTCAGGACGCGACGTAAAACCCGTCACTCGCAGCGTCGCCGCCTGCTCGTCCGATTCAATCGCAGGCTCGGTGATCGCGCTGCGCATCGGCGCTTCGTTGGGCGGAATCTCTACCAGTTCCTCCAGAGCCTGGCGCCCGAAAATCTGGTACACCCGCTCGGAAAGCTTTTCCACCGGCGCGCAGTTCAGGATTTCCTGTGTCGGAGTCTTCAGCAGGAATTGTGTTTCGGGATGCGCGAGCGCGTAGTGCGTCACAAGCGAAGCGATGTGCCCCAGTTCGGTGGTTTCCGATTTCAGGAATTTGCGCCGCGCCGGAACGCAATAGAAAATATCGGCAACGCTGATCGAAGTTCCGCTCGGCACGCCCGCCGGCTTCACGCCCAGCAGCTTGCCGTCCGCGAATTCCACGCGCGTTCCCTCTCCGTCCTCGCCCGTGCGGGTCTCGAGAAGCAGCCGCGAGATCGCCGCAATCGTAGGCAGCGCTTCGCCGCGAAACCCCAGCGTCGCGATCGAAAGCAGGTCGTCGGCCGTCCGCAATTTCGAAGTCGCATGCCGCTCAAAGGCCAGCAACGCATCGTCATGATTCATCCCGCCGCCGTCATCCATCACCCGAATCATCCGCTTCCCGCCCGATTCCACCTCAATCCGTATCGAGCGCGCCCCCGCATCCAGCGAATTCTCAAGCAGTTCCTTCACCACCGAAGCAGGCCGCTCCACCACCTCGCCCGCCGCAATTTTATTCGCCACATTCTCCGCCAGTATCCGAATCCGGCTCATCAAAACCTGTCCTCGATCATCATCTACAATTCGTCAAGCCACCTGGGCGTCCGCATCTCTCAAAGGATCGAAACGCCCGCTTCTCGCTCTTCTCTTCAGGAGGCCGGGGGCTTCAGCCCCGGCGTCAAAAGCCCATCTCAACCCCGGGCTTTAGCCCCTGAAGCAGCCGACCCGATACCGCTCCGGCACAGGATCAAGCGCAACACGCCCTCTCGCGGAAGAATAGCTCCACTCTTCCGGCTTCGACACCAGCTCCGCCCGCACAGGATTCATCCGAATATATTCCACCTTCGACCGCCAATCATCCGCATCGCGCATCGTCCAATCGTGAAATCCCTCCTGCCAAATAAGCATTTTCTGCCCGCGCTGCTTATGAATTGCACACGAACTCCCTCCCTTAATCAACTGCACCGCCTTCTCCAGGCTCGTAGCCGCAGAGGGCGTAAGCAACAAATGAAAATGATTCGGCATTATCACAAACTCGTGTAGCAGGTACGCGCCACGATCGCAATGCCTTACCATCTCTCGCAATAGTATCTCTGCGATTTCAGGTACCTGAAAGACGGACCGCCCCTCCCAGCACTTCGAAGTCACAAAATACGATCATCCCTGAGCCGTTCGATGTCTCGGCGTCGCCATTCGAAAACTTTCTTCAGGGGCTAAAGCCCAAGTACTCTCGTCGCTTTACGCCGGGGCTGAAGCCCCGGCCTCCTGAAAAGCAAACATGCGAGCGCGACTTGTGACGCAGCTTAAGCCAGGCCCACGGCCTCACCCAAATCGCTTACGGCTTCGCTGCCTTTTTCTCTTCCCTGATGGCGATGCCGAGAGCTTCGAGCTGGTCGGCATCGACCGGCGACGGCGAATCCGCCATCAAATCCTGCGCCGCTGTCGTTTTCGGAAATGCGATTACTTCGCGAATGGATTTCTCGCCGGCCAGCAGCATCACGATGCGGTCGACGCCCAGCGCGATTCCGCCATGCGGCGGCGTTCCATAAGTGAGCGCGTCGAGAAAGAATCCGAAACGCTGCCGCGCCTGCTCGTCGGAAAGGCCGAGCGCCTTGAACATGCGCGTCTGCACGTCCTGGCGGTGAATCCGGATGCTGCCCGAACCCAGCTCGACTCCATTCAACACCAGGTCGTAGCCCTTCGAGCGGCATTCCCAGGGCGCGCTCTCGAGCTTATCGAGGTCCTCTTCGACGATTCCGGTGAATGGGTGCTGCGCGCTCACCCACGCCTTGTCGCGCTCGCTCCATTCGAAAAGCGCGAAGCCCGTGATCCACAGAAATTCCCATTTGCTGCGGTCAATCAAGTTGAGTTTGTCGCCGAGATACAGGCGAATCTGCCCGGCCACGTGGAGCGACGTGTCCGTGTGCGGAATCTGCTCTTTCGACGCGGTGGCTACAATCAGATCGCCCGGCTTCGCCCCTAGTTTTTCGACCAGCTTCTTCAGCGTGTCGGCGCCCAGCGTTTTCTCGAGTGGCGAGCTGACGCCTTCGGGTGTCACCTTCACGGTGTAGACTCCGCGCGCGCCTGCGCCCTTCGCGAACTCGCCGAGTTCGTCGAGCTGCTTGCGCGACCACGCCGCCGCGCCCGGCGCGACCAAGGCTTGCACGTTGCCTTCGATGTGCATCGTCGCGCGGCCTGCTTCGAAATATTCGGTAATGTTGTGCAGTTCCATGCCGAATCGCAAATCTGGCTTGTCCGAGCCGTAGCGGCGCATCGCGTCCTTGTAATCGAGATGCCGGAACGGGCCGTTCGCTTGGACGCCTGCGACAGCGCAGGCGCGTTCCATCACCTTCTCGATCACATGAAAAATATCTTCCTGACGCGGGAACGACATCTCGACGTCAATCTGCGTGAACTCCGGCTGGCGGTCAGCGCGCAAGTCTTCGTCGCGGAAGCATTTCACAATCTGGAAGTAGCGATCCATGCCGGAGATCATCAGAATCTGCTTAAAGATCTGCGGCGATTGCGGCAGCGCGTAAAACTGGCCGTGATGGATGCGGCTCGGCACGAGATAATCACGCGCGCCTTCCGGCGTCGAGCGCGTGAGCGTGGGTGTCTCGACTTCGATGAAGCCCAGTTCATCCATGACCTTGCGCATTTCCAGAATGATCTTGTGGCGCA
>DATFSH010000057.1:0-32966 GCA_035262725.1 Candidatus Acidiferrales bacterium
CACCGAGACCCGTTTCGACCGGAGAGAGCGTCGAAAACTTTTGCGCCAGAATCTCAATACGTGCCGTGAATTCACCGGGAACCCCGGCGACTTTGAGGCCGAAGAAATCCTTGATTTGAGTGCTGGCGATAATTACGGCAATTCCATTTGTAAAACCCACCACCACGGGCCGCGGAATGAATTTCACCGCTGTGCCCAGCCCTGTAATTGCGAGAATCACCAGCAGCACACCCGCCATCAGCGTGCACATGTATAGACCGTCCAGGCCGTGCCTTGCGACGATGCCATACACAACCACAACGAAAGCCCCGGTGGGGCCTCCAATCTGAGTGCTCGAACCTCCGAGAGCGGAAATCAGAAATCCTGCAATGATGGCGGTGTAAAGGCCGGCCTGCGGCGGCACCCCGGAAGCAATCGCGAAAGCCATGGCGAGCGGCAGAGCAACCAGGCCGACAGTGATTCCAGCGATAACGTCTGAAAGGAATGTCCGGAGGTTGTAATTGCGGAGGCACTGAACCGATTTCGGAAGCCATTCATCGAGGATCATTTGTGTGGTTTCAAGCGGCAGAAGAAGGCTTGAACGGAAAATTATAACAAGCCCCCAGATGCGGATTACTTCGCAAGCGATCTCCGGGTACAAAGAAGATAACGGCAATCTGCCAGCCGGCACGCCGGGAGCGGTGGTGCGGGGGAAAAAACCATTTGTAATAGAACGAACGATCGTGCTATTATCTCGGCATGGCAAAACGCCACCGCTCGCTGAGCCGTTCGCTAGGCCGTTCGCTGCAGCCGCTGATACCCGCTGCGCCAGCCGGCGCCACAGCCGCGAATCAGAGCAGGCGTCCGCGGGGTATCAAAACTCGCGGCGCGATTCTGCAAAGAGCCGTGAATATCGCTTCGCTCGAAGGCCTCGAAGGACTCACCATCGGGAAACTCGCCGCGTCGCTGAAGATCAGTAAGAGCGGCCTGTTTGCTCACTTTGGGTCGAAAGAGGACCTTCAGTGCGCCGTGGTGCAAGAGGCCGGCCGTATTTTCGTGGAGACGGTGATTCGGCCCGCTTTTGAGGCGCACGGGCTCGCGCGCCTGCGTGCGCTCTGTGGAAACTGGCTCGGCTACGCGGAGGAAAAAGTTTTTCCCGGCGGCTGCTTTTTCGCTGCGGCGTCCCTGGAATTCGACGACCGGCCCGGCAAGGTGCGCGACTTGATTGCGGAGTCGATCCAGCGATGGCTTGCCACGCTGGAGCGGGCGGTCCGCGACGCTCAGAATGCCGGTGAAATTAGAAAGAACATAGTCGCGCAGGATTTCGTCTTCGAAATTCAGTCGCTTGCCATGGGAGCGAACTGGGCGTCGCGGCTTTTTCGCGACCATGGCGCGTTTCGCCGCATCCGCAAGGCAATTCTCGAACGGATCGATCAGGCAATAGAGCCGCACGCGAGGCGATAGATGCGAATCGGGCGAAGTGCGCTCCTGTGCGTGAGTGTCGCTTTCGTTTGTTTGTTCGCGATGCCCTCCGTTCGCGCGCAAACTTCGCCGGCCGAATCGGAAATTCCTTTGCAGCGCTGCGATCGCCTGCCGGTGGCAGTGGTCGAAGTAAATAAGGCCGCGAAGCGATTCCTTGTAGATACGGCCGCAACTTCGATGCTGAACCAGAAATCCTTCCGAAGCGGCCGCTCCACAGACGTTCGCGTTCAATCCTGGAACAAGGCGACTTCGCTGAGCGCGCGCGAAGTGCCGATAAGCGAACTCAGTTTGGGCGACCATCATCTGCAAAATCTCAATCTCCCGGCCATAGACCTCAGCTCCATTGCAAAAGCGTGCGGCGGTCCCATTGATGGAATTCTCGGTGTTGATCTACTGGAACAACTGGGCGTGACAATCGATTTACAGCGGAGCGTTGCCCGGCTCGGCGTTCCGCCTCCGAATTCTTCCGAGCTTTCGCTGATCGCGGATATGGAGCGCTCGATGGAATCGTGCGCGGAAGCTTTCAACAATGCCGACGCAATCGGGCTGGCCTTCTGCTTCGATCGTGATTTTGTTTTGAGCCTGCCGGAAGCGGAGTATCACGGCAGGGATCAGGCTGCCAACTATTTCCGCGAGCAGTATTTTAACCTGCAGCCGCACGTGCACATGTCCATGATCATGAACGATCAGCGCGTGGTCGGCGATATCGTCTGGACTTCTTACGACTACACGCTCGAATCGCCCGCGTTCCATTTCGCGGGCCGCGGAATGATGCTCTGCCGCAAGAGCGAAAACCGGTGGTACATCCTCAGCATGCACGAATCGCCGACAACCTCGAGCGCGATTCCGAAGCGTTAGTCCGGCGAATCACGCCGCTTACTGGCGATTGGCAAAGATGAGTCAACAAATCTTTTCAGCGGCTCGCAGGTGGAACGATTCCATTCATTCGAAGGTACTCAACCATCTGCCCGTAATGATTCGACGAATGCGCCACGGAATCTATCAAGAGCCACATCCGGGTTCGGACGCCTTTCGTGGCGACCGGCTCGCTCATATTTTCCTCGTTTATCGCGACGGTGGCTCGATGAAGGCAAGCGAACGACCCTCTGAGGTATTCCACGATCTGCGCCTTCGTCCGAACCGAATCTGGCGCTGACTCGTTCTGCGTGCCCGCGGGCGGTTCTTCGCCGAGAGCCGCTGCTCCCATAGTTAGCCGCCGCCAAATGCTTCACCTGCTCAGCGAAGGTACGCGCACCTTTGAACTCGCCGTTCGCGGGGGCAAACGAATAGCTTGGCTCCGGCATCGCTTCGGCGGCCGGAACCACGAGCCGCTCCGTTTCGCCAATCCAGAATTCAAGCACTTGGCTGACGGTTCGCTTATCCGCAGGCACCGGAAGCGGCGCCTGCCTCTGCGCTGTCGCAAATTTGCTCGAGGCCAAAACAAGCAAGGCCGCGAAAATATACTGGCGCTTCTTCATCGTTCTCTCCTGGGCATGCCTTAATCATTCAGTTCTTCGCGCCCGCATCAGTGAATACCAAACTCGCTGCGCATAAATGCCTTCACTCCATCCTTTCCTCGCAGCTTCAACCAGAGCCGACCGTTGTCCGCCTGTAGCTCAATCTCAAAATCGAAAAACGGGCAGCACTTCCGTTCCGCCGAAACCCATTCCGCCAGATCCGCGAGCGATACGCTGCCGTCTTGAAAGCGAAACGCAAAACCATTGCCCAGCTCGATCGTTTCGGCCCTGGAACGCTCGATTTCCAGGGTCAATAGCATGTGCCGCGCTCTCTCTTTCGTGCCAAGAGCCTTCAAATTGCAATAAAAGCTCGGGACCTCGTCCGACGTTTGGTCCCTAACCGCTGCGTTCACTCGATTGCTCCTGTGCCACGTCCATGCTGCCAAAGCAAGGGTCGCGGCCAGGGCGAAGGCTATCAGCACGATTGCCGCAGCAGGCTTTTCAGACCCAAGGCGTGCATTCATGATTTCTCCCTGAATTCAGTGGCTTCCTTGCAGGACTCATGCTAGAAGTTGAAGTTAACTTTAAGTCAAGGACTATTTGCGGGAGGTCGGAAGTGACTATCGGAGAGGTGGCCGCGAAAGCTGCGCTGGCAACGTCGGCAATCCGCTACTACGAAAGGATGGGGTTGCTCAAGCAGCCGCTGCGCAAGAACGGCAGGCGCGTCTATTCAGACGGCGTTTTGCACCAGCTCGTGATCGTCGAATTCGCGAAGGAAACAGGCTTTACGCTCTCGGAAACCAAGCTGCTGCTTCATGGTTTCCCGGAAACGACGCCCGCATCCGCTCGCTGGAAGAAAATGGCCGGCAAGAAAATCCGCGAACTGGAAGTCGCGCTGGCTAAAACGAAAGCGATGCGGGACATGCTGGAGGCCATGACGTCCTGCCGGTGCCGCAAGCTCGAGCAGTGCGCGGAAGGCCTGGAAAGAAACCGGCAACTTTGGCACGCAAGCGCCGGTCGGTCCTGAAGGGCGCACTAGAACAAGGTAAGTAAGTTTTGCTCGCTTGCCGCAGGCAAACGGCGATTACGCCAGGGCGCTCAAATCCAGCGGCAGAGACCGCAGGCGCTTGCCCGTGCTCGCGGCGATGGCATTTGCAATCGCAGGAGCCACCGGCGGCACGCCTGGTTCGCCGATTCCAGTGGGCCTTTCTGTGGATTTCACGACGTGCACTTCGACTTTCGGCATTTCGCGCATGCGCGTCGGTTCGTAATCGTCGAAGTTGCTCTGCTCTACCATCCCGTCTTTGAACGTCAGCTGATTTCGCAGCGCGATGGACAGCGCGAAGCCAATCGCTCCCTCAATTTGTGCGGTTACCACGTCGGGATCGATTGCCACTCCGCAATCTACCGCCGCCACAATGCGTTCCACCTTCAGCTTCGCCGCTTTCGTCGAAACGTCCGCCACCATCGCGACGCTCGTATTGAACGAATGGTGAAACGCGAATCCGCGTCCACGCCCATCGCCCATAGGCTGTCCCCAGCCGCTTTTTTCCGCCGCGAGGCGGACCACCTCAGCGTGTCGAGGTTGTTTCGCAAGCAAGCTGAGCCGCAGGGCGACCGGATCTTTTCCCGCGAGATTAGCAAGCTCGTCCAGCATTGTTTCCATCACGTAAGCCGTGTGCGTGTTTCCCACGGACCGGAACCACAAGACGGTGATGGGTGTTTCGACGTAATGAACGTCAACCGCCAGATTCCCGATCGCATAAGGCGTGTCCGCGATTCCCTCAACCATGCTGTTGTCCACACCGCCCTTCATGGCCATCGCTTCGAGGCCTGTGTCCTTGAAGATGGACTTGCTCACGACGGTATGCTGCCAGCCCGAAATTTCGCCCGTGCCATCGATCCCCGCCTTGAGCCGATGGACGACCATGGGCCGGTAATAGCCGCCCCGTATGTCGTCCTCGCGTGTCCATACCAGATGAACCGGCGCACGCCCGTCAATCGCTTTCACCACTTGCGCCATTTCCGCGGTCCAATCCGCCGTGGTGCTGGCTCGCCGGCCAAAGCTGCCGCCGCCCAGGAGCGTATTGATCTTGATCTGCTCGGGTTTCATGCCCAGAAACTGCGCAGCCACCATTTGATCGAGCGTCTGCAACTGGGAACCCGACCATATTTCCGCGCCGTCGCGATGAAGCTCAATCACGCCGTTCATCGGTTCCATCGGCGCGTGCGCGAGATACGGAAATGTGTACTCGCCTTCGACTGTCTTCGCGGCTCGCGTCAGACCTGCGGCGGCGTCACCGCGGCCCTCCGCAGCAATGCCCGGCCGCTTCGCCATCTCGCGATATTGCTCGAGCATCTCAGCCGTGGAACGCTTTTCCGCGCTCGAATTGTCCCAGGTAACTTTGAGCGCGTCTCGCCCCCGCATCGCGGACCACGTGTCCTTCGCGAGAACTGCGACGCCGGCGGGCACCTGCACCACTTCGACCACTCCATCGACCTTCTTTGCATCTGTCGCGTCGAAGGACCCCACTTTCCCGCCAAAGCGATCGGGACGTTTGATCACCGTGGTGAGCATTCCGGGACGAGTGATATCCAGCGCGAAAATTGCCTTACCGGTAGTCTTTCCGGGCGAATCAAGCCTGGGCAGTTTCGTTCCGATGAGGTTCCAGTCCTTCGCGGGTTTGAGCGTCACGTCCTTCGGCACCGGCATGTGCATCGCGTCAGCCGCCAATTCGCCGAGGTTTGCTTTGCGTCCCGAAGGCGAATGGATCACCACGCTTTTCTCGACGACGATTTCTCCGCCCGGCACATTCCATTTCTGGGCCGCAGCCGCGATGAACATCACTCGCGCCGCAGCGCCCACTTTGCGCATCTGCTCCCACGATTCGGCCATCGAACTCGAGCCGCCTGTGCCCATGAGAGGACCGAAAAGAAGATTGTTGTAAATTCTCGCGTCGCTGGGCGCGAATTCGAATCGCACCGTGGACCAATCGGCGCCCAACTCTTCGGCTACCATGGTTGCGAGCCCGGTGGTGGCGCCTTGCCCCATTTCAAAGTGTTTGCTGAGCACGGTGACGCTATTGTCCGCGCCGATTTTCAGGAACAGATTCGGATCGTACGGCCCTTGTGGAAATCCGCCCTGCGCGCTTGCAGTTTCGGGAAATGCGACGTATGCGCCCAGAATGAACGTTCCCGCGGCGACGGCAGCCGATTTCAGGAAATCGCGCCGGGAAGCATCAAAGGCTGCAGGATTCGCAAGATTCGATGTGCTCATGGCTGTGGTCTCCTAGACCAGCGACTTTGCCGCTTCGTGAATCGCGTGCCGGATTCGAACGTAGGTGCCGCAGCGGCAGATATTGCCTTCCATGCTCAAGTCGATGTCCTCGTCTGTGGGCGCGTTGTTTCCGGTGAGCAGGACGATCGCGGACATGATCTGCCCCGACTGGCAATATCCGCACTGCACCACGTCGAGGCGCTGCCACGCTTGCGTCACCGCCTCGGCCACTTTTCCCGAGACTGCTTCAATTGTCGTGATCGTTTTCCCCGCTGCTTCGCCCACCATGATCGAGCACGAGCGCGCGGCTTGCCCGTCAATATGAACTGTACATGCGCCGCACATCGCCTTGCCGCAGCCGAATTTTGTGCCGGTCAAGTGCAGCCTGTCGCGCAGGGCCCACAACAGCGGCATTTCCGGACTCACATCCAATTCGTGTGACTCGCCGTTGACTTTCAGAGTGATCATCTAGTTGTAGTTGCTCCTCTGCCGGACTCGCATACCGCGCGGACCGGATAAACCTTGAAAGCTCGCGGTTAATTTGGGCAGGCCATTCCGCCCGCCACCCAAATCTTCATGTCTTCGACAACCTTCTCATGCGGAACCGGCACTGGCTCGCGGCCTTTGCCCTGATTCCAGCCGTAGAGTACGAGCGCTTCGTCTTCCATGTGCTTGACGAGCGCTGCGCCATCGCGATTCCCGTTGCGCTTGGCATCCTTCACTGCGCGGCATAGATCTCCGCTCGATAATCCCTGCCACAACATTGACACCGGAGCAAGTTGCCAATGCAGCCCGCCGGGAGTTCCCGACGTGGGATTGTTTCCCATGTTGTTGTGGCAATTCCCGCAGCGCATTGCGCCCACGCCCTGATTATCTTTGCCTCGCACCACATGAGGAATGTGGACGCGCCGCGAATCACCCTGCAGCGGCGAATCGAGTTGATGGCAATTGAGGCAGCGCGGATTTTGCAGCACTGTGGAAATCTCGCTCCATGCCGCGAGGCTTGTTGCCTGGTCGCCGGTGGATGCCGCCTCCGTTCGCGATGCACGCGTGGATAAGAGCGTGATGTCAATCACGGCCAGGATGAAAGCGAGTGCGAAGATTACGCTTCGAACGGGGGATTCAGAAATTCGCATCGGCGCCTCCGCCAATATGGTACACCGCGAGGCTCATCGCGCTGACGAGACTTTGTCTCGAATTTGGATGCCTGGAATAAATCAGAGATCCCACAGATGCTAGAGGCCGGTGAGGTGAAGAGATGAAAAAGGATTTTATCTACCCTTTTCTCCAGCATTCGAAGAGGTCAGAGCTCCCTCTTGTCTCGCCCAGTCAACAAATCCAGGCGGCGCATTTTTCACGCCCTCGATCGTGGCGTTCTTGGTGCTCACGATTTCCCGCCACTGAACGCCGGACAGGTTCGCTCCGCTTAGGTCGGCGTCGTCCAGGTTGGCTCCGGCCAGGTTCGCATCGGTCAGGTCCGCTTCTCCCAGGTCGCTGCCGGCGAGATCGGCGCGGCGAAAATTCGCTTGGCCCAAATTGCTTCCACGAAAGTTCGCAGACTTCAGATCTGCGTCGGTGAAATCGGCAAGGCGGAAATCGCTGTCGCGCAGATCGGCCGAATTGAAATTAGCGCGCAAGAGGCGAGCGCTCGCCAAGTGGATTCCTTGCAGAAACGCGCCAGAAACATCGACACCCACCAGAGGGACGCGGTCAGTATTGAGTTCCTGCAACGCTTCGATCCTCCCTCCGCTTCCACCTTTTCCCTGGGCGGTGTTGATCACCTGCCAGGCTTGATAGTGCTTTTGCTTGAGGCGGTCGCCTGATTCGGAGAAATAAAAAAGAACAGCGAAGAGAATGCTCAGGCTGCTCATGTATTCCAAAACTTCGAGAAATTTCCAGTGGCTAAGGAAATAAGCGAGCCATTCCCATCCCCGCTCCAACTTAACGAAAGGCAACATCCATGATTGGGTGACGCGTTTGCGCCGAGCTGTCCAGGGTTCGGGACGCGGGCTAGGCGAGAAAACTCTCATACCGGTTTCACTGCTTCCAACAGGCCGAAGAGGCCTTCCGCCAGCGTGGGATGAATGTACACGGCGCCTTTCAGGACGGTGTACGGCGCATCGGCCAGAATCATGGCGCCGAGGATTTGCACGGTCTCGCCACCTTCCACGCCGAGTATGGATGCGCCGAGGATGCGGTTCGTCTCCGCGTCAATGATGATTTTCATGAAGCCGGTTGTTTCGCCGCGTTCGATGGCGCGGGACACACTGGACATCGGGAAGGCGCCGATTTTCAGCTTGCGGCCGCTGGCGCGGGCTTCTTTTTCCGTGATTCCCACGCGACCAAGCTGAGGATCGGTGAAAAGCGAATACGGAACATAGCGATTCACGGTGGTGAGATTTTTGCCCTCGACGAGATTGCCGTAAACGATCTGGTAGTCGTTGTAGGAAATATGGGTGAAGGCTGGGCCGCCATTCACGTCGCCGAGGGCCCAGATTCCCGGCACGGTGGTCTCCAGCTTTTCATTCACCGTGATGTAGCCGCGCGAATCGAGCGCAATTCCGGCTTTTTCGGCACCGAGATCATCCGTGTTGGGCACGCGGCCGGTAGCCGCGAGGAGGTGAGAGCCGCGAAAGGTTTGCGAACCGGCCGGCGTACCGGCGGTGAGAATCGTTTCGCCGTTCTGTTTTTCTACTTTGCTTGCGCTTGCATTCAAGTGGAATTCGATGCCTTCGGCTTCGAGGGCTTTCTGGAGCGCGACGGCGACGTCGGCGTCTTCTCGTCCCAGGATTTGAGCGCTGCGATGAATGACTGTTACGCGGCTGCCAAAGCGGCGGAACATCTGGCCGAATTCAAGTCCGATATAGCCGGCACCGAGAACGATCAAGCGTTCGGGAATTTCGAGCAGCTCCATCAGCGACTCATTCGTCAGGTAGCCGGCGGAATCGATTCCAGTGATGCGCGGCAGAGCGGGCCGGGTTCCCGCGTCGATGAAAATTTTATCGCTCTCGAGAATTTCGCCGCCCACCTGCACTTGCCGCGGCGAAAGAAAGCGCGCCACGCCCCGGTAGAGACGTAGTTTCGGATGCCTATCGACGCGGCGCTGCTGGCCATCGCGAAAACCCTGCACGACGGCGTTCTTGCGCGCCACAATCGCGGGAAGGTCCACGCTTACGGTGCTCGTATTGACGCCCCACTTCTTCCCGCTGCGGGCGTAGTGCGCCACCTGGGCTGAAGCGATCATCGTCTTGGTCGGCGTGCAACCGGTATTGATGCAGGTGCCGCCGAGGTACGATTTTTCGATGAGCGCGACGCTCCAGCCGTGCTCGGTGAGGGCTGAGGATAGAGGGTTGCCTGCTTGTCCTGAGCCGATGATGATGGCGTCGTATTTCAATTTTTTTCCTCGACCCTCTGGAAGACTAGCCGCGGCTGTGCGGGCAGGGGAATCAGCGGCGTTTCTGCTTCTTGGAGCTTTCGCGCTTCCGTTTGCCGTTCTTTTTGGAGTTCGCTTCGGGGTTCGCGCCGGGGTTGAGAGCCAGCTCGTGAATTACTTCCGGCCCATATTTCTCCAGATCGCGGCCCAGGCCTTCGTCGGAGAGATCAATCGGCCGCGAATGTTTCCAGTCGCGCTCAATCACGTGGCGCAGCCTGCGCACAATCTTGTGGTCGTCCACTTCTATGGCGAGCTCGCGCCTTTCATCGAAGCTACCCGGGGCCAGATTCACAGAGCCGACGATGGCCCGCTCGCCATCGGCCATCACCAGCTTCGCATGGAGCTTCAGGTGATGCAGCTTGTGAACCTTGATGCCCACGTCGTCAAGCACGCGCATTCCGCCGACGCCTTCGGGCAGCTTCTTCTCTTTTAATGTATGAGGGGCGCGCGCCATCACGCGCACATCCACACCGCGCATCTTGGCGCGCACCAGCCGCTCGAGAATCACGGGATCCTGATAGCGCTCGTGCTGCAACCAGAGCGAGTGCCTCGCGCCGTCAATGAGACTGGCAATACGCTCGCGCGCATTGCCAACGGCCCAGATCATGTGCGCGCCTTGGCCCGGGTCAAAGTGATGGCGGTGCCAATCCGCTTCAAACCCGGCGATCACCTCCTGCACTTCGTGCGGATGCTTTGTGCGAATCGAGTAATCACGGGTCTGTTCGAGGTTTTCGGTGTCCCAGTTGAGCGAGTTGATGAAGGCGACTTTCGAATCCACCACCATGGACTTCTCATGGGTGACCGGAAATTTGGGGTTGCTGTCCATCACTTCAACACCGGCGGCCAACAGAGCCGCGCGGGTCGCTTTGTTTTCGCCGGTGCCATCGCGCCGGACGGGATTCAGCATCACGCGAACTTTCACGCCGCGCTTGTGCGCCGCAATCACCGCTTTGCGCATGGCAGGGTCGGAGAAAATGAACATCTTGATCCGCAACGACTTCTTCGCTTTGGAGATGGCCTTGAGAAACGCTTTGGGCGAATCGTCGGGCAGAACAATCAAGTGTCGCGACATTGCCGAATATTCCCCCCTTAGGAGCCGGCAGGCGCTGCATGCCACGCGCCCTTGGTCCGCAACATGGTTGGATTCTCACGCAGCGAAGAATCGGTGAACTGTGTGCGGTGCATCTCCGCGTACAAACCATTGACAGTCATCAATTCGTCGTGCGTGCCTTGCTCGGCGACCACCCCGTCCTTGAGAACCACTATCTTGTCTGCGTCGCGAATTGTAGACAAGCGGTGCGCGATCATGATCACGGTCCGATTTTTCATCAGCTCCTCGAGCGCTTCAATCACTGTACGCTCCGATTCGCTGTCGAGGGCGGCGGTCGGCTCGTCGAGCAACAAAATCGAGCTATTGCGGACGAACACGCGCGCAATGCCGATGCGCTGGCGCTGGCCGCCGGAAAGGGCCTGTGCGCCTTCGCCAACCATCGTGTCGTAGCTGGCCGGCATTTTCTGAATGAACTCATCCGCGTTGGCAGCCTTGGCCGCGGCAATCACCTCTTCGCGAGTGGCGCCCGGACGGCCGAATGCAATATTTTCGGCGACGGTTCCGCGGAACAGGACGGTATCCTGGAGCACATAGCCAACCTGATTTCGAAAGGGCTGCAGCTTCAGATTTGCGACATCCGTGCCGTCAATGCGAATCGTGCCGTCCGTGGGATCGTAGAAGCGCGGGATCAGACTCATCACGGTGGATTTTCCGCTGCCCGTGGGTCCCACGATGCCTACCATCTCGCCAGCTTTCACCGCGAACGAAACATCTTTCAGCACAGGCTGGTCCGGCTGGTAGTGGAATGCGACGTGATCAAAGGTGAGGCCTTCCTTCAATCCAGGCGGGTCCACTGCATCGACGCGTTCCGGCGTAATCACGTCGGTCTGCAAAAGCGTCTGGACTCGTTCCACACCCACCGAAGCTTGAGCCATGGTGTTGGACATCTTGGCTAAATCCTCGACCGGCTTGAAGAACCGGCTCAAGTAGGTGAGGAAGACGGTCAAGTCACCAATCGTCATCGCGCCGCGCAGGATCAACGCCGCGCCGCGCGCGAGGACGATCGCCGTGCATCCGGCCACCGCCACATTCACGACGGGGGAGAGCGAAGACTTGATGCGACGCGCCCGCAAGGCAGCCTGCACCGAGGCCTTACTGACGACTTCGAGTTGCTTCTGCTCCAGCTCCTCCTGGCCAAACGCCTGCACGACGCGCATCGATTCGAGACCTTGCTGGACGGCCGAGACGATGTTGCTCTGCTTCTTGCGAACCTCGTGCGTGGCCTGTTTTACGGCGCGCTTGAATCGCGAGACGAACAGAAGCAGAAAGGGGGTGAGCCCCAGGGCGATGAGAGCGAAATCCCAGTTGAGCCAGAACATCAGGCCCACCATACAGACAATCGTGAGCAGATCGACGGCGATGCCCAGGGTGGAGGAGCTTGCGAACTGCTGAATCGTATCCACGTCGTCGGTGATCGTGCTGAGCATTGCGCCGGTTTGATGGCTGTCGTAATAGCTCAACGAAAGCTTTTGCAAATGGTGGTACGTGCGCATGCGCAGGTCATGGGCAATCCACTGGCCGACGCTTTCCGTGTAGTAGTTCTGAATGTAGGACGCGATGGCTCCGATGATCGCAATCGCTACGAGCGCGAGAGCCGCCAGGGTTGCCAGCCTCATCTGCGGCTGATTCGTCATCAGGGGCTCGATGAGATGAGCCAGCCATTTCGGCAGCGGACGATGGCTGACCACGGAATCGAGGATCACTTTCAGCGGCCAGGGAGCCGCCAGAGCAGCGGCCGTCTGCACCAGCATGGCCACCAACACCACGGCCAAAGCCAGGCGATACGGGCGAATCAAATCGCGAATCAATGCGAACAAAGCGGCTCCTCCCACAGAGCCCTAAGGCCAGGGAATGAGCGTAACCAAACAGGCGGTGCAGAATCCAGCGAAGAATATTGGGTAAATCTTCTCAGCCGCCATGGTGCGGCAGGAATTTATTTGCCGTGGATTCAGTTCCCAGGAGTGAGTCCTAATGGGATAATTCCGTGCACTCTCGGCGGGCCGCGGTGTACAAGTAAGTGCGCGCATCGCGCGGTCGAAAGAATGCGGGGGTTCCACTCGGAATATCCATGGCGAACTTCGGCGAATATCAAGACGAAATCTATCTTGCGGGATTAAGCGGCAAACTTCCCAAGTTGCCTGTGGACTTCGCGACTCTCGAGAAACAGGCTCACGCGGCAATGCCGCCGTCGCTGGTGAGCTACGTGGCCGGCGGCTGCGGGGACGAGCACACGCAAAGAACGAATGTGACTGCATTCGAGCACTGGGGAATTGTTCCGCGGATGCTGGCTGCGCGACCGGTTCGCGACCTTTCGATAAAACTATTCGGCATGGACCTGCCTACGCCGATCTTCATGGCGCCGATCGGAGTGCTGGGGCTCTGCGCGCAAGACGGTCACGGCGATCTGGCTGCCGCGCGAACAGCGGCGCGAAGCAAAGTTCCGATGATTGTCTCGACGCTTACGGTGGATCCGCTCGAAGCGGTGGCCAAGGAATTCCAGGGAACTCCGGGCTTTTTCCAGCTCTATACGCCCAACGATCGCGCGCTCGCGGAAAGTTTTGTGCACAGAGCCGAAGCGGCCGGGTTCAAGGGAATTGTGGTCACGCTGGACACATGGATCACGGGGTGGCGGCCCCGGGATCTGAATCAATCGAATTTTCCCCAGCTGCGCGGTCATTGTTTAGCGAATTATTTCTCGGATGCTCGATTTCGCGCCAAGCTGGAAAAATCTCCGCAGGAAGATCCTCGCGCGGCGATCCTGGCATGGGCAAGGGTGTTTGCAAATCCGATGACGTGGGAGGACCTGCCGTGGCTGCGTTCTCTCACGAAGCTGCCGCTGCTGCTCAAGGGCATTTGCCATCCGGACGACGCGCGCAGAGCGATTGATGGCGGAGTTGACGGGATTTATTGTTCGAATCATGGCGGGCGGCAGGCCAATGGCGGGATCGCGACGATCGATATGCTGCCGGCTGTCGTGAAAGCGGCGGGGAACACGCCGGTGCTGTTTGATTCCGGAGTTCGCTCGGGTTCACATGTGGTGAAAGCGCTTGCGCTGGGAGCAACGGCGGTGGGCATCGGGCGCCCGTATTGCTACGGATTGACGCTCGATGGAGTGGATGGAATTATTCACGTGCTGCGCTCTATACTTGCGGAGGCAGACCTACTGATGGCTATTGATGGCTATCCGACGATTGTAGACTTGCGTGGCGCGGGCGTTCGGCTGCCGCTGTGACTGCACTCGAGCTTTAAATTCCAATTATTTCTGCGGTTCGTTAAGAACGCTGCAGGGTTTTCTGTCGCGCAGATAGAGACGGCTGGCTTCAGCGCGAGTGAACGGGCGCGCGCCGCGGCGGCCGAAGACGGCGATTTCATTGCCGCTTTCGTCAATTTTAATGTCTGCTGCCATAGCACCAGTTTCCACAGCATTCACGTCGATCGAGAAATACGAGCTGTACGAAAGTACAGTTTTGGGAGTGCCGCATTCCGCCGATATGTGAGAGAGGATTGGAGATTTATGGCAAGGGGATGAGGTAGAGGTTGCGGCGGGTGTTCTGGCGGGTGTAAGCGTAAACCGATGGACTGAAAGCTGATTCCACAGTCTCCGGAATCGGGGCAGCTGCTTTCGCGATGGCCAAATCTTCGATTCGCTCGATTCCGGCTGGAGGCAGCTTCGGAAGTCCTGTGTCATGAACCACGGGTAACAAGTAGGTGCCCTCGTACAGCGCTGGGAAGTACAGGTAAGCAAGCTTTCCGGTGCTCTCCCAAACGAGGTGGCAATAACCGAGGCACAGCGGAACCGATGTGCTTCCATCCACCGCAAAAGCAGTGGCCTGAGCGGTGTGCTCCTGATCGGGGCCCGATGAAACAGCAAGAAGCCAACGACCGTCCGGCGAGACCGAAAAAGCATCGAAAACGCGTTGCGAGGATATTTTGCGGCGATCTGTTCCGTCGGCTTTCATGCGATAGAGAAAATTAGAGCCACCTTCGATGGCACGAAAAACGAGATCGCCATCGGGCAGGAAGAACGGGGAATCCTCGATTGCAATTTCGGAGGAGATGCAAACCGGGGAAGAGCGACGATTCGTGGGAGCAACCCAAATGCCGGGATGCCCACTTTGGCCCTTCGTTACGAAAGCGATTTCCTTTCCATCGCGAGAAACAGAGTAGCCTTTGATGAGGTAATCTGCCTGAATAAAATACCCCGGAAGAAGACTCTCCGTTTTATTGCTCGTCAAATCCGTGACGCGAAGTTCGTAACCTGGCGTTTGGCCATTGGCCATCAGGTAGAAAAGGCTCTTCCCATCCGCGGAGAGAGAAGGTGCTGTGGCATTCCCCTCCGAAGAAATCTGATGGTCGCCATGGTTGTCATGGAGCCAAACGGTACTGTCCTGCGATCCGACGGCAGTAATGAACGATTTGCCATCCGGGGCCATGGCAATACCCTCTTGCGTGGTAGGGCCGAATGTTAGTTGCTCAGGATCTCCATCCGGGAAGCGCTGCCGCCAAATATGATATTGGCCATTCTTATTTGCGGTGAGGTATACCCATTTACCATCGGAAGACCATGCACCTGAGAGGCACGCACTGGCCGGGGGGCCAACCACATGCACGCCTGCGTTACCCTGGAAGGGGACAACGCGGCAGGGCAGCATGTCGCCCCGGCTACCCATTTCAACGACAAGCACCCATTTGCCGTCTGGGGAGAGATAGGAATGATGGGCCATGCCCCGCTGGCTGGGGGGAGAGTAGACGTCGCGGCTCTGTCCGCGGCCCTCGTCAGTGGTGACAAGGACCATGTGGAGTCCTTCTTTAATCTCCGAGAAGAGCAGGCGCTTTCCACCTTCGATCCAGGTGAGTGACGTGGCATTAGGCAACACGATGTGGGGATCGCCGCCGAGAACAGGCACCTCCCAGACACTCCAGGGCTCAAAGGTTCCGTACGCGATATTCGTGCCGTCCGGCGAAAAGGCCGGACTTAACTTCTCTAGAGAGTCGTGGGTGAGCTGGACGGGCTGGCCATCCGGCAGAAACTTAACGTAAATCTGGCCGGGCCCAAGGAAGGAATCATTTCCGCGGATGAAAGCTAGCATCCGGCCATCCGGGGAAAGAGCCGGGTACACGGCGGAATCGGTGAAGAAAGTGAGCTGTTGCCACTCGCTGCTCGGCGCCGGGGCGCGGCTCGACCGGTGGTAATAGAGAAACGCGGCGGTTGCTGCGGCCAAAACGACGATTGCGGCCGCCGTCCAGTAAACTGCTTTCCGTACGGGCCGCGCCGCTGAATCCGGCGAGCTGGCATGTTGCGAGTCTTTTGTTACTTGCACCGTCGCGGCCTGCACCGCTTGCGCTGCGGCGGATGGATGCGAGCGGCCGGAGCTGCTGTCGCGCTTCAGCCTCTGCAATTCTGCACGGAGGTCTGACGCGTGCTGGTAGCGGAGATTGCGGTCTTTCTCGATCGCGCGGTTTATGATTTCTTCCATCTTCGCAGGTAAATCCGGATTCAGGCGAACTGGTGGAACGGGGTCTCGATTCAAAATGGCTTCAAAAATGAGGCCGGAAGTATCTCCGCGAAATGGCAGAGTGCCGGTTGACATTTCATACAGCACGACACCGAATGAAAAGAGGTCCGTGCGCGCGTCGAGTTGTGTGCCGCGCACTTGTTCCGGCGACATGTAAGCGACCGTGCCGACGGCGCTGCCGGGGCTGGTGAGAAATTCTTCCGCGGGAGCGGTGGGGAGACTAGAGACTGCGCGGCCTTCGGGGAGAGGAGTGAGCTTTGCCAAACCGAAATCGAGAATCTTGGCGTGGCCGCGGTCCGTAATGAACAGGTTGGCAGGCTTGATATCGCGGTGGACGATTCCTTTCGCGTGGGCGGCTTCAAGCCCGTCGGCAATCTCGATTCCCCAGTCGAGCACCTGCTCGAGCGGCTGTGGTTTGCCACCGATATGATGTTTCAGCGTGTAGCCTTCGAGATATTCCATGGCGATGAAGGCGACACCGTCCTTGTGTCGAATTTCATAGATCGTGCAAATATTCGGATGATTGAGGGCTGAGGCAGCGCGCGCTTCACGGCGAAATCGTTCCAGGGCTTGCGAATCCTGCGCTACATCCTCGGGGAGAAATTTTAAAGCGACGAAGCGGCCGAGGTCCGTGTCTTCGGCCTTGTAGACGACGCCCATGCCGCCACCACCGAGTTTTTCGAGGACGCGATAGTGGGAGACTGTTCTGCCGAGGATGGGCGAGGAGTGGCTCACTAACGGTGCATGTTACGCCGAATTTCAGAGGGAGGGCAACGCGGCGGCAGCGAGCCTTCGTCCGTGGTGAGGCCTCAGGTCAATTGTGGCCTGGCGGCCACAATGGGACCTGAGCTACGGGCTTGCATGTGGGGCCCGAGTCACGCTGGGTTTGGGTGCTGGACCTGAGCTACGGTGTGGCTGGATGCGGGGGCGTTCCCTTAACGGCTGACGCCGTCGCCCATGAGGCAAGCAGAGATGTTTCTGATGGCCCTGGGTGAAGGCGACGCGGGTGGGTCTGAGACCCGCCCTCCTAGAGGAGATTCGAAGGTGGCGGTAGGAGAGAGAACGAGAGCTATTGCTTGCGGTATTGGGCGATTAGCTTTTGGTAGCGGGGGTCTGAGCGGAGGTTGGCGAAGTAGGGGCTGGCATCGAGGACGGCGAAATCGCGGAAGCCGGTCTGCAAAGCTCGCGTGAGAGCTTCTAGGGCCTTATTGTTATCGCCTTTTGCGGAATAAACTGAGGCGGTCCAGTATTGATCCATCGTGGTTCTCTGCAAGTCACTACGCGACGCGAGGTGCTGAAGAGCATGGTCGTAATTGCCGCGCGCCAATTCCAGTTGAGCCATGCCCAGGGCCTCGTAATCCGAGCTGCCCAAGTCGCGGGCGGTCTGAAACGCTGTAGCGGCGTCCTGGAATTTTCCCTGAAAAAGAAACGCCCGGCCGAGGTGATAGTGGGCGGCAGCGGAAGTAGGCTGGAGCCGAATGGCTTCAAGGGCCGCCTTCTCGGATTCGATGGCATTGGGCGGTTGCTCATAACTGAGAGCCCAACTCAAGAGATCCCAGGCCAGGGAATTGTCCGGCTCGAGGCGGGTGGCATTACGCAGCTCGTCGGCGCCACGAGCATAGTCGAAGCGCAGCGCATATAACTGGCCCAAGGCGATGTGAGCTTCGGCGAGCTGAGGGTCGATGCTGATGGCGCGCTTTGCGTATTCCTCCGCGCGCTGGAGGTGTGAAGGATTCGAATCGAGGTCGCGATAGTAGAGTCCTTCGACGTGCGACAGGCCGGCAAGAGCAGGGGCGTAATTCGGATCGAGTATCAGGGCCTGCTGGAAACTCTTGCGTGCGGATTCAAGCTTCTCGGGGGTTTCCACAAGAAGCAGAGCGCGGCCGATGAGAAAAGCCTGATATGCCTCAGGATTCTGGGTGTAGCGCTGCTCGATGGCTTTTTGTTCTTGCGGCGTGAGACGCAGGTTGAGAGCCTGCGCGATTTTCATCGCGGCTTGTTCCTGAAGCGAAAAGACATCTTTCATCTGGCCGGTGAAGTCGTCGGCCCAGACCTGAAAGCCGGTGGTGGAATCGATCAGGTGGACGTTGATGCGAACCTGATCGCCGGACTTGCGAATCGTGCCTTGCAGGAGGTAGCGGACGCCGAGCTGGCGGCCGAGGTCGGCAGGAGCCTGCGATTGGGGTTTGATGGTGGCGACGGAGGAGTAGGAGGCGACGTCGACACCGGAGATTTTGGAAAGCTTGGTGGTGATTTCGTCGGTCATGCCGTCGCTGAAGTAGGTACTATCGGCATCGGAGCTGAGATTCTGGAGAGGCAGGACGGCGATGGAAGGTTTTGCGGCAACGGGGGCACCGGAATGTTTCTTAAACCAGAATGTGCCGCCGATGATAGCGAGAAGCAGCAGGGCCGCGAGGGCTGCATAGAGCGGCCAATGCCGGGGGCGCGTAAGGGAGCGACTTGAGCCGTCCAGATTCTCTGGTTGCGCTACGGCTGTGGACGTCAAGCGCGTGGATGAGGAGTCGGTTTCGCGCTTCACGCGACGAAGGTCCGCGCACAGGTCGGCGGCAGACTGGTAGCGGATGGTGCGATCTTTTTCGAGCGACTTATTGATGACACGTTCGAGCTCGACCGGGACAGCGGGATTCAGGCGAACCGGTGGAACAGGAGCGCGATTCAGTATGGCTTCGAAGATGACGCCAGAGGTGGAGCCGGTAAAGGGCATTGTGCCGGTGGCCATTTCGTAGAGAACGGCGCCGAGAGAAAAGAGATCGGTGCGGCGATCGAGGTCAGCGCCGCGAACCTGCTCAGGAGACATGTAGGTGACCGTGCCGATGGCGCTGCCGGGACTGGTGAGAAGATTTTCGGAAGTGACCAGACCGGCGGAGACGGTGGCGCCTTCGGCGACTTTCTGGCCGGCGGGAGCGAGCTTGGCAAGGCCGAAGTCCATGATTTTCGCGTGGCCGCGCGCGGTGACGAAGAGATTGGCGGGTTTGACGTCGCGATGGATGATGCCCGCGGCGTGGGCGGCATCGAGGCCGTCAGCAATCTGGATGCTCCAATCGAGGAGAGTTTCGATTTCGAGAGGGCGGCCCGCGATTTTGTGTTTCAGAGTCTGGCCGTCGAGAAATTCCAAGGCGATGAAGTGGCGGCCCTCGAATTCGTCAATTTCGTAGATGGTGCAGATGTTGGGGTGATTCAGGGCGGAGGCGGCTTGCGCTTCGCGCTGGAAACGTTCGAGGGCTTGCGTGTCGCGAGCGAGATCTTCGGGGAGAAATTTGAGCGCGACGAAACGGCGGAGCTTGGTGTCTTCGGCCTTGTAGACGACTCCCATGCCGCCGCCGCCGAGTTTTTCGAGGATGCGGTAGTGGGAGATGGTTTGGCCGATCATTGATTGTTCATGCGACGGGAACGATTGGGCGCACATGTTAGGCTAGGGCGCGAGGGCAAGTCAACGCGGGGCGGCCGCGATGTGCCGTTTCTTACCAAGAACATCCTGAAATAACGGACGAGCATCCAAAGGGCCAGAAGCGGCGGATCCCTCAAAGGTTTCAGATGACTGAACTCTCTCGGAGTGCCGGGTTGCTGATCATTGATGTTCAAAAAGGATTCGACCATCCAAAGTGGGGGCCGCGCAACAACCCCGATGCCGAGCAGAGAATCGCGGGGTTGCTGGCGGCATGGCGAAAGAGCCAGCGGCCTGTTTTTCATGTTCAACATCTATCCACATTTGAGAACTCGCCGCTGCGCCCTGAGCTTGCGGGCTGCGAGTTCAAGGAGATTGTGCGGCCGGTTGCGGGAGAGCCTGTGTTTCAGAAGCGCGTGAACAGCGCGTTTATCGGGACGCGGTTGGAAGAGACTTTGAGAAAAGCGGGGGTGCAGACCGTGGTGATGGTGGGACTGACGACACCGCATTGCGTTTCGACGTCGGCGCGCATGGCGGGGAATTTGGGTTTCGAAGTGTATTTGGTGGGCGACGCGATCGCTGCGTTTGACATTGTGGGCCCGGACGGCACTCGCTATTCTGCCGAAGAAGTTCACAAATTTTCGCTTGCTACGTTGCACGACGAATTTGCGACGGTGGTCGACTCAAAGATGTTGATGGCGTCTCTTTAGCGATCCTGATGCGGTGATGATGGGCGCTTACCGTTTGTGATTCAAAAGAAAATGCTTGGATTCGACCGACCATTCTTGACGAGGCTCGTCTGAAAGAAGGCCCGCGCCGCGTGAAAGAACTGCTTTAGAAAGGAATGTAATGGCGACATGGCGGATGATGGTGGTGGCGGCAACCGTGGCGACTTTTCTCGTGCCGGGTGCGACGGTGGGGCGAGAAGATGCGGCTGCTCAGTGGAATTCGCTGGTCGACGATTATATCGAACGGATTTTGTTCGCGTTTAATCCGAGCTCAGGAACGCAGGCGGGCGTTCACCAGTTTGACGCACAGCTCGAGGATTACAGCCGCGCCAACATCGAGAAGCAGGTGGCCGCGCTCGAGGAGTTCGAGAAGCGCGTGGCGGCCTTTGACGCGCGGCTGCTATCGCCGACCGACGCGGCCGACCGCGAGATGCTGCTCGGCGCAGTGCGAAGCTCGCTTTTGACACTGCGGGTGATTCAACCCTGGGAAAAAAACCCCGACAGCTATTCGAGCACGGCAAGCGGTGGGATCTACGTGCTGATGATCCGCCGGTTCGCGCCGACGAACGAGCGGCTGCGCTCAGCGGTGGCGCGCGAAAAACAGATTCCCGCGCTGCTCGCGGCGGCCCGGCAAAACCTGAAGAACCCAGCGCACATCAGCACGGAAATCGCGCTCGAGCAACTGCCCGGCATCATTAGCTTCTTCGAAAAAGACGTACCTGCAGCGTTTGCCGACGCGACGGACGCATCGCTGAAGTCCGCTTTCGCGCATTCGAATGCAGCGGCGATCGCGGCGCTGCGGGATTACCAGTCGTGGGCCAAGAGCGATCTGCTGCCGCGTTCGAACGGAGATTATCGAATTGGCCCGGAGACATTTGCAAAGAAGCTGAGCTATGAAGAGATGGTTGATATGCCGCTCGATCGTCTTCTGGAAATCGGGATGGCCGATCTGCGGAAAAACCAGGCGGAGTTCGAGCAGGTGGCGAAGCAATTGGACCCGAACAAGAGCGCGATCGAAGTGCTGCAGGAGGTTGTGGCTGTGCATCCGGCGCCGGACAAATTGATGCAGACGTTCCGGGACACGTTCGACGGGCTGATCGCGTTCATTCATACGAAACACATTGTCACGCTCCCGGGGGAAGTGCGCCCGCAACTGCAGGAGACGCCGCCGTTTCAGCGGGCTACGACGCTCGCTTCGATGGATGCGCCGGGGCCTTTCGAGAAGGTAGCGAAGGAGGCTTATTTCAATGTGACACTTCCCGCTCCGAAGGACACGCCTGAAGAGATCAACGATCTGATGAAATCGTATAACGCGGGCACGATCGTTCCGATTTCGGTGCATGAGGCATTTCCCGGCCACTTCGTGCAGTTCCTCTTCGAGCGCTATACGCCCACGACGCTTCGCAAAGTGGTGGAAGCCAATACAAATGGAGAAGGGTGGGCGCACTATTGCGAGCAGATGATGCTGGACGAAGGCTACGCACAGCCGGGAACGGGAGCGAAGGATCAGCGCGAATCGCTGCTGATTCATCTGGGCCAACTGCAAGAGGCGCTGCTGCGGGACTCGCGTTTCGTTGCAGGCATACGGATGCACACGGGGGACATGAGCTTCGAGCAGGCAGTGGATTTCTTTGTAAAGGAAGGGTATCAGCCAAGAACGTCCGCGGACCTGGAGGCTAAAAGGGGAACCTCCAACCCGACATACCTTTACTACACGCTCGGCAAGCTGCAGATTTACAAGTTGCGCGAGGACGTGCGGAAAGAGCAGGGCAGCGACTTTTCCCTGCAGAAATTCCACGACGAGTTTCTGAAACAAGGCTTTCCGCCGATTGCGATCGTTCGCCGCGCGATGCTGGGCGATTCTTCGCCGTCACTTTAGGCGCGATGTACGGCCGCGGGTTGCAAGGCTGCGGGAACGGGTGTAGTCTCTTGCGCATGAGGGATTGCTGCCAGAGGAGCAGGTGTTGTTGTGCGTGTTGTCGAATGGTGTGCTCTGGCACGGGGGGGCTGGGAGGGTAGAGGTAAAACCAGCTTAGGGATTTAAGCCCGCCGCCAAATGCAACTGGGCGGCTTTTTTTTTGGTGTGATGGCGGAGGCAGGGAGAAAAGATTGGGTTTGAATGGTAGAGTTGCAGCGAGCGGGTCTGTGCTTTGAAGTAACTGGGAAAGGTCGTCGGAGCACAGGCAGGAGTGCCTGTGCGACTGAAACCTGGGCGGGGATTTTTTCGGGGGGGGGCAGGGAGGCGAGGCGGCGCGTAGCCGAACGGGGGACCGAGCTGTGGGCTGCGCGGGCGGGTCTTAGACCCGCCCCTACTGGGCTTGGGAGGAACCGATTTTGTTGAATAGAGATGGGGGCGAGGGGCATCGAATTTCATACTTCAAGGAGGAATAGGACATGAGCGAGTACAAGCATCCGGAAGTGCTGGTTTCGACGGAGTGGGCGGCGGGGAAGCTGAATGATCCGAAGGTGCGGCTGATCGAGGTGGATGTGGATACGACAGCGTACGACCAGGGGCACATTCCCGGGGCGGTGGGTTGGAATTGGCAGACACAACTGCAGGACAACGTCCGGCGGGATTTGATCGACAAGGTGACGCTGGAGGGGTTGCTGGGGAAGTCGGGCGTGGGGAACGACACGACGATTCTGCTCTACGGCGACAATAACAACTGGTTCGCGGCGTATGCGCTGTGGCAGCTGAAATATTACGGGCACAAGGATGTGCGGTTAATCAACGGCGGGCGGAAGAAGTGGATCGAGGAGAAGCGTCCCCTGACGACTGATCCCGCGAAGGTGGCGGCGACCACTTATCGCGCATCAGGTCCGGACGAATCGATTCGGGCGCGCAAGGAAGATGTGTTTGAGTCGGTGAACAAGAAAAAACAGATTGATCTGGTGGACGTGCGGTCGGTGGATGAGTTTACGGGGAAGATTATTGCGCCGCCGGGAATGAGCGAGACGGCACAGCGAGCCGGTCATATTCCGGGCGCGGCGAATATTCCGTGGGCGCAGGCGGCAAATGAGGACGGGACGTTTAAGTCGGTGGATGCCTTGAAGCAGCTCTACGGTGCGAAGGGCGTGGATGGCGATAACGAAATTATCGCGTATTGCCGGATTGGAGAGCGAAGCTCGCACACGTGGTTTGTGCTGAAGTATTTACTGGGATACGACAAGGTGAAGAATTACGACGGCTCGTGGACGGAGTGGGGAAATTTGATCGGCGCGCCAATCGAGAAGGAGGTTGCGGCAGCGGCGCGGTAGAGAGAGAGACACGGAAGCACGGAGGCAAGGAGGCAGGGAAAAGGCGGCGTGGCAGCTCACTGTTTAGGATATTTGGGTACTTGGCTGCGTGGTACGCGGGCGGGTCTTAAACCCGCAGCGATCCGGCCGATTGAAGCAGGCGTGGATGGAGGCTCTGAGGCTGCGGTTGGCTTTGGGGCCTTTTTTTTCGCTTGACATATTCCTATATGGGAATGTATCTTGGTTTGTGCCCAGAGCTGCTACTACTTCGGATGCGTTTAATGCGGTGGCTGAGCCCCGGCGGAGGGAGATCTTGAACTACCTGGCGATGCAGGAAAGGCCGGTGGGGGAGATCGTCGCTGCGCTGGGGATGGAACAGCCGTCGGTATCGAAGCACCTGCGGGTTTTGCGGGATGTGGGGCTAGTGCGGGTGCGGCGGGAGGGGCGGAACATGCTTTATAGCCTTGATGCGGAAGCAATCCGGCCGTTGTTTAAGTGGACGCAAACGTTTGAACGATTCTGGCGGCACCAGTTGCAGCGGGTGAAACAGCGGGCGGAAGAGAAGCAGGCGGCGAAGAAGGACTGAGCGGTATTCATCTTATTTTTACATTGAGGAGGAAACATCGTGGCTACGGCAATGCAGATTGAGAACTTGACGCTGAGCATCAACGAAGAGATTCGCGTGCGAGCGTCTTTGGACACCACATTCGCAGCTCTACTCGAACAGCTTGGTCCGGGAAACGAGAGAGGCGACGGAACAGCAATGCCGATGACGCTCGAAGCCCGGCCGGGCGGGCGGTGGTTTCGCGATCTGGGCAACGGAGACGGGCACTTCTGGGGAGTGGTGCAGGCGATCAAACGTCCGACGTTGCTGGAGATCACCGGGCCGCTCTTCATGTCGTATCCTGCGATATCGAATGTGCAGTACCGGTTGAGCGAGGAAGGCGGCGTGACGCTGATTCAATTTCACCATCTGGCGCTGGGATTGATTTCCGAGGATCACCGCAAGGGAGTGAGCATCGGATGGGCGCACATCAACGAAAACGTGCGGAAACACGCGGAGAATCGGGCGGGGACGAAGACAGGAGCATGATCCGCGCGGCGTAAAGATTCAAAGAGGTGAGAAATGTGTCCAGCATGCATGGCGACGGCGGCACTGATCGTAACCGGGGCGATATCAACGGGCGGCCTCGCGGTGATTGCAGGAAAGTTTCGCGGCCGCAGGAAATTCGAAGGGCGGTTCCTAGGCCGTGGGAAGCCGGCTGAACCGAGAAATCCGAATGCGAGGAGAGATGCACATGTCTAGCACAGCGAGCGGAAAGATAGTTTCACCAAAAGTCGTATCGCAAGATCAGTGGCTAGCAGCGCGAAAGAAGCTGTTGAAGAAAGAGAAGGAATTCACGAAGTTGCGTGACGAGCTGAGCCGGGAACGGCGCGAGTTGCCCTGGGAGAAGGTGGAAAAGCTGTACACGTTCCAAGGGCCAAAAGGAAAAGAGACACTAGCTGACCTTTTTGACGGAAGAGGCCAGCTGATCGTCTACCACTTCATGCTGGGTCCGGGGTGGAAGGAAGGATGCCCGAGCTGTTCGTTCCTCGCGGATCATTTCAATCCGTCGGTGGTACATCTGGCACAGCGCGACGTGACGCTGGTGGCGGTTTCGCGGGCGCCGCTACCGGAGATCGAGGTTTTCAAGAAACGCATGGGATGGGAATTTAAGTGGGTGTCATCTTCGGGGAGCGATTTCAATTTCGACTATCATGTTTCGTTCACCAAGGAACAGCTGGAGAAGGGCGACACGTTCTATAACTTCGAAATGCAGAGGAAGTTCGGGGGGGAAGAGCGTCCGGGCGCCAGCGTGTTCTACAGGAATGCCGGCGGTGAAATTTTCCACACCTACTCGACGTATACACGAGGACTGGATATTCTGATTGGGGCCTATAACTTCCTGGACCTGACACCAAAGGGCCGGAATGAAGAAGGATTGCCGCACGGGATGGCGTGGGTCCGGCATCACGATCGGTATTAAGGAACCGGTGGAAGCGCGAACGGTCTTACAGGGGCGTAAAAAACGAAAGCACATAGGAGAAAACATGGGAAACGCAACGCACGAGCAAGTGAATCTGATGTTGAAGTTGTACGATCTGCGCCGAGAGCCGAAGTTGCGAGAGGCGCGTGACTGGTATTTCCAGAATTTCTTCGTCAAGACCGCCGAGGACGTGATGCGCATCGCGCCCTTCGGCGGGCAGGAAAACGCCTACATGAGGATGGTGATGAGCTACTGGGACATGGTGGCGGGCATCGCCAATCGCGGACTGGTGGACGAAGAGCTCTTCTTCGAGAGCACCGGCGAGCAGTGGGGTGTGTGGGAGAGAATCAAGCCGGTGGTACCCGCGTTCCGGGCGATGTTCAGCAATCCGAAATTCCTCAGCAACCTCGAAGAGCACTGCAAGCGCTATGAGACATGGCGGGAAAAGGTGGCACCGGGATCAGGCGAGGCGATGCGGAAATTCCAGGACCAAATCCAGCAGCAGATGAGCCAGAGGAAGGCGCAGGCGGCTGGCGACTAAGGCCTGACCCTTTTCAGTCGAGTGGTTCGCAAAGGCCCCGAGGTTGTTTCAGACCTCGGGGCTTTTTTCCCACCTGCAAATTTAACGGAGCTACGGGAGAGCGTTGGTGGCCACGCCGTCATGGCGAGCTTCGTCTTCGAGGGCGGCAATTTTGTCGAGGGTGTCCTGGCGCTTTGCTTGCAGCTTCTCCAATTGCTCTTTCCAGTCGCCGATGCGATTGCCACCATCGTGGAGCGGCTCATTCGGCGTCTTGCCATCGAGCACGGTCTGCAATTCGGCAATCGTCTTATCGAAAGGAGGTATCTGCGCCTGGAGTTTTGCGATCTGATCGTGATACCACTTCGCGTCTTTCCTGGGCTTTGGTTTTGCCGGCGCAGCGGAGCCTGGATGCGAATCCGATTGTGCGGTTGACGAATCCTCCGGCTGGCTGTGCACGAGATTGTCGTTGGTCCAAACTTTTTTCGGAGGCGTTTGCGGCTGCGATTGGGCCGGGCGGCTGAGTTGACGCAGAGGTCGTTTGCGCGCGAGTGGCGGAGGCCGCAGCAAGCGCGAATATCAGGATCGCAAGCGTAGCGAACGAGAATCGAGTGAGGCGTGGTGCGTTCATGATGCCTCCTTCGAGGCCGCGAGACTATAGAACTATTAGGCGCCTTGGACGCGAATCGAAGCTATTGGATTGAACCCGGCTGGCGCGGAAAATTTACGGGTCAGCAGGAAGGGCTTTGCCGCTGGCAAGCTCGCTCTGTACAAGGGCGAGAGCCTCCTTCGGCGTGCCAACGCGACGGTAATGGGAGACTTCAATCCACTGGTGTTGTTCAAAGGTGAAAAGAAACTTTCTTGCGGTGTAATCGTATTGATAGCGAGTGGGGAGCCAAACACCGGGAGCGACTTCGGATTGATCGAAAGCGAAAACGCCTCCGCGATAAAGCTTTCCGAGGATGCCCCCGCCGAATGAGATGTCGCGAACCACGTGGGCTTCGGCGCGGACAAGCTGGTTTGCGCTGTGATCCACCCAGATTTTCGCGGTCACACGCGTGATCGCTTCCTGAAGAGTGGAGCGAGGATGGAATTCAGGATTGGGGCCGAGCTGAATCACGTCGCACAAGTGGCCGTTGACGGTTTCCTGCCCAACCCATTTGCGCAACAGGCCCTCTTTCATGCTGTTGATCAATTCGGCGCGATCTTTTTTCTTCTTCTCGAACTTCGCATAGGCGGTCTTGGTGCGTGAATCGTTGGGCTTCAGCGTGAGTTCGAGGGTTTGCTCCCAAAGCTGAAGCTCCTTGCGGTACTCGGCAGGGTCGGTGGATTTTGCGCGCTCGCTGACCAGGATCTTCATGGTTCCTGTGCCGGTGGGGACGATGCGGTAGGTACGGTCTTCGAGAACTTTGGGCGTCATGCCGGCAGTCTGGTCCACCTGGCGCTCGAGGCGTTCGTACTCGTCGAGAAATCCCTCATTCCGGTGCTGGTTGGCAATGAGCGTATCGGCGCGAGCCTGGAGTTCAGCGTCGGACGGGGGTTGGGGCAGTTGAGCAGGCGGAGCAAAACCCGGCGAAACGATCGTTAGCGCCAGCACGGCGGCGGAGACGGCGATGGCAAGGAACTTGGGCATCGAGTAGGCCAATTCCGTTTGGATTGCGCGGCTGGCAGCCGAGTTGCAAGTCTATTGTAACCGCAATTCTGCTCCTGGACTGGCCGAAGAAAGGGATGTTTCAGGATTGTTTTTGGCGGGGCGCCGAACTTTTTCGGCTGCTCAGCCGTCTATAATGGATACAGTGAGCGCACCCTCCCGATTCACGCAAATCCAGCGAGCCGCCGTGGCTCTGCAGGAGACTTTTCGCATCGCGCTTGATACGTTGAGGTCGCATAAGCTGCGGACTTTTCTCACATTGCTGGGAGTGATCCTGGCGGTGACGACGCTGGTGGCCGTGATATCCGTGCTGAATGGGCTGAACGTATACGTCTCCGACAAAGTGGCCAACCTGGGCGCGAACGCGCTGGTGGTGGACAAGATAGGCATCGTTACAAATCTCGATCAATGGACGCGGGCGCGGAAACGGCCGCCGTTGGATATGTCCGACTACGAAGCTTTGCGAGACGGGATGAAGCTGGCATCGGTTGTGGCGGCGGAGCAGAACAATGTGGCGGATGTGCGCTATGGGAACGGGCTGAGCGAAGACGTGACGATTCTTGGCACCACACCTGCTTTTGCGGACATTCGCCAGATCGAAGTGGCGGGTGGGCGCCTTCTGACGCAGGCGGACGAAGACCATGCAGCGAATGTTTGCGTGGTTGGAATGGATGTGGTGAACAAGCTGATGCCGGGGGTGGATCCACTGGGCAAAGAAATTCGCGCCGGCCAAGGACAGTATCAGATCGCCGGCGTCGCAAAGCCGAAGGGAACCGTGCTCGGCCAGCCGCAGGATAACTTTGTGATGATTCCGCTGCGAACATATCGCTCCGTGTGGCTCCAGAAGGGCGATTCGGTGACGATGTTCGTGCAAGCGCGGGGACCGGAGTGGATGTCCGCAGCGGAGGACGAGGCGCGCGTGATTATCCGGACGCGCCGGCACCTGCGGTATGAGGAAGACGACAACTTTGCGGTGATCATGCCGGACTCGATTACGGGAATCTGGAACCGGATCACGGGAAATGCATTTGGAATCGCAATCTGGGTGACCTCGGTGTTTCTGGTGGTGGGCGGAATTGTGATCATGAACATCATGCTGGCGAGCGTGACGGAGCGGACGCGAGAAATCGGATTGCGCAAATCCCTGGGAGCGCGCCGCAGCCAGATCGTGATGCAGTTTATGGTGGAATCGTCGATGCTGGCGACGCTGGGAGGCGCCATCGGTGTGGTTTTCGCGCTGGCGATCGCGGCGATTGTGCGGGTGACAAGTCCGGTGCCGATTTCAACGCCGCTGTACGCAGTGTCGATAGCGCTGGCGCTCTCGACGGGAGTGGGATTGTTTTTTGGAATTTATCCGGCGATGCGCGCTTCGAAGCTGGATCCGATTGAAGCGTTGCGAGCGGAGAACTGAAATGATCCCGGTGCGGCAGGATTTTCGCGAAAATCTGGGGCTCGCGTTCGATACGATTCGAACGCACAAACTGCGGAGTTTTCTTGCCGTGCTGGGCGTTTTGATCGGTGTAGCGCTGATCATTCTTGTGGTCGGGCTTGTACAGGGGTTCCGGTCATCAATTTCGGAGGAAATTGCGTCGGAGGGCCTGGATACGGCGTGGGTGGCGCGTTTTACGCAAGGCCCGGGACTGAATGGGCGCCGGCCAAAGGAAGAGCGCGAGCGCAAACCGCTGACGTTTGCGGATGCGCAAGCGGTGATGACGCAGTGCCCGGCCGTGAAGCAGGCGGCGATTTCCGTTTTTGAATGGACGCAGCCGCACACAGTGCGCTACCAGAGCAACCAGGTGGCGGGCGGCGAGTTTCGCGGCACGTTTCCGGCATACCTCGAGGTGTATTCGAACGCGAACATCAAAGCCGGGCGTTTTTTCACCGAAACTGAAAACGAGCACCGCGACAGCGTGGTTGTGCTTGGTGAAAACATCGCCACGGCGCTTTTCGGAAAAGTGGACTCGGCATTGGATAAACAGGTGCTCGTGGACGGAGTGAATTTCCGCGTGATTGGCGTGCTGGAAAAGCCCGTAGGGCTTTTTGGAACGGCGGATGAAGACCGGCGCGTGGTAATGCCCTATTACACGTTTTTCAAAATTTACCCTGCCAGCTTTGAGCTGGCCATGCGAATTCTTGCGTATCCGGGAAAGCTTGATCTCGCCGTGGACCAAATTCGCGAAGTGCTGCGGCGCCGGCGGAATGTTCCGTACGACAAGCCCGATAATTTCGCGATACAGACCAACGTGGAAATGGTGAAACAGTTCAACGACATCATCGGCGGTGTGGTGCTGGTGATTGTGGTGCTGAGTTCGATCGGGTTGCTGATTGGTGGGATGGGCGTGATGAATATCATGCTCGTCTCAGTGACAGAGCGCACGCGCGAGATCGGTGTGCGAAAGGCGATCGGCGCGCGAAGCCGCGACATTACCTGGCAATTCTTATTTGAGGCGATGACGCTGACGGGAACCGGCGGACTGATTGGAATTATTGCCGGCAGCGCGATCGTGATGCTGGTTCCGGTGGTGAGTTCTTTGAAAGCAATCGTGCCGCTTTGGGCGGTGATCGTCGGATTCACCGTATCCGTGGGCATCGGACTGATATTTGGCGTGTGGCCGGCGACAAAGGCGGCCAAACTGAATCCGGTGGAAGCACTTCGCTACGAATAAGCTGCGAATTTGAAGTCGAACTCAAGAGTAATGCGGCTATTTAGGAGTGGGCGCGCCCCGGTCAATCGTCACGGTGCTTCTTGGATCTAACTGAGATTTGCCATCCGACCCGAACGCGTAGGGAAAGCCGTTCGGATCAGCCGGAATTCCCTTAAGCATTCCTGCCTCCACCAAGTCTCGCGTGAATTGCGGGTAGTGGCCAAAGCGCGTGCGATAATCCTCGGCGAGTTGGTCGAGTTGCATTTCATCCGACTGAGCTTTCAGCCCTTTGAGTGCTTCGAGCGCGCGCTTTTTAACTTGCTCGTCCTTCGTCGTCTCGTACACTTCCGACCAGATCATGCGCGAAGTGTCGAGTGCGCCGCCTTTCGTGGCAATGCGAGCGGCCAAAATTTTGAAGAGCTGGGAGGCGCCGGGAATCTGGCTGGTCGCGAGGTAAGCCGCGGCAGCCTTGTCATAGTCTTTGAGCTTCATATAGTAAAGAAATCCGAGATCGGCGGAAATTTGGGTGTTGTTCGGGTTTGCAGCGATGCCTTTTTTCACCAGGGCAACTGCAAGATCGGGCCGGCCGGCGCCGCCCTGATTTTCGGATAGGAAAAAAGCGCCAAAGTGATAGGCAGCGATCAGGTGCGGGTCGAGCGTGGTGGCCACGTCGAGAAGCGGAGCGAGCAAGTGGAAGTCGCGATCGGAAGTGGGCAGCTTGGCGCCGTAATATTGGACAGCGCGGGTCCAGTAAATATCCCCGAGCAGCGCACCGTAACCCAAACTCAATTTTTTCAGCAGCGGACCCGATTGAACGAGTAGCTCGTCGCCCTGCTTTTCGAGGGTACCCCGCGAAGAATCGATTCCGCGTTGAAGGGCTACAACGCAAACGAGCAACAGGGACACGGCGATTGCAGCAAGCCACGCGAGCGGATTTCGATGGTGTTCGCTCACTTCAGATTCTTCCCCGAAAATACCGCCGCCGCCGCAACCAGGAGGATCGCCGAGTAGAGAAGCGCGTAAACCGTATTCTGCAAGATGAGTTGGGGCGGAATCGCAAATCCATGGGATGCCTGGCCGATTACGTCGAAATTGTGAAAGTTGGGCAGCACGTAGTAGAGGACGCGCGTGATGGCTTTGACGGCGGGATTTTGCGTCACCATGCCGATACTCAGGAAATCCGTGGAAAACATTCCCGCAAGATAGATTCCAATGGTGAAGAGCGTGGACAACATGGGCGTGGAGAAGCAGGAGAAAAAGAGCGCCAAGGCCGTAACGATCGCCAATTTCAGCAGGATAAAATAGACGGCAACTAGTATGTAAACATCGGAGCGTGCGAAGGAGCGGTTCACGTAAAGCAGCGCCAAGGCCACGCCGATGGTCATGAAGCAGGTGTTCACCAAGAGGGTGAGCAGCAAACCTGCGTATTTTCCAACGATGAATTGCCAACGGCGGATGGGCTTTGCGAGCAGGCTGTAGAGCGTGCGCTTTTCCATCTCTTTATAAATTAGGCCGACTCCGATGAAGATCGCCATCACCAGCCCGAACGCAGAAATCGCCGAGAGGCCCAGATTTGCGATGACCAGACTGTCGATCCCAATGGAAATTTGCCCCACGAGAATCGCCGCGCCGATCATCATCAGCGCAAAAAACACCAGGTTGTAGAGCACGCGATCGCGAACCGCTTCGCGAAACGTATTGACAGCGACGACTCCCGGTATCGCGCTCATCGAGCGAGTACCTCCACCGCGTGCGAAGCTGCTTTCTCGCGATTCACCATGCGGAAGAAATATTCTTCGAGCGATGGCCGAACAGGCTGCACGGAAAGGATGCGCGCGTCGCAGGCCCGTAGTTTTTCGAGCGTCGCGTAAAGGTCTGCTTCCGGAACCTCAGCGCGGTAGTGCGCTCCAGCCTTCGTGGTGAAGGCTGAAAGTGCTTGAGGCAACGGGCGGCCATCTTTTAGCTTGAAGAGAATATCCATTGCGACCACATCCATTGAAACAATTTCGCCGGGATTGCCCACGCCCTGCAATTTTCCGTCAACCAGCACCGCGACGCGATCGCACAGCATTTCTGCATCAGAGAGAATGTGGGTGGAGAAAAACACGGTGCGGCCCTGGTTCTTCAGGTCGAGAATAATGTCGCGAACTTCTCGACGGCCGATGGGATCGAGGCCGGACATGGGCTCGTCGAGGAAGATGACCTTGGGGTCGTGCAGGATTGCCTGCGCGATTCCGGCGCGCTGGAGCATACCTTTGGAGAATTTTCTCAACTGAACGTCGGCCGCCGCGGTGAGGCCGACGAGCTCGAGAAATCGAGTCACGCGCTCGCGGCGGTCGGCGGCAGCGAAGCCAAAAAATCTTGCGTAATAATCGAGCAGTTCGCGCGCAGTCAGATAGTCGTAGAAGTAAGGCTGCTCGGGAAGGTAGCCAATTTCGCGGTGCATGGCTACGTCGTCGATCGATTTGCCCCGAATACGCGCTGTTCCAGCCGTTGGAAA
>DATFSH010000058.1:0-2874 GCA_035262725.1 Candidatus Acidiferrales bacterium
GCACGGCGCAGCCGATATCGCCGGACCATTCATCCGCCGGAGCATTCGCGCGGTAGTCGATGGGCGCAAACGCCAGTTCATTCAGCCAGCCGGTAATATTTCCCTCGTGATCCGCGTAGCCCGCAGCCTGGCTCGAGCCCAAAGCTACGCCCAGCACAGGATTATCGTTGAGCGACATCGACCCCGCCAGGGCCGTGACTTCCCCATCGTTGACCACTTCCAGCGGCACGCCCAACTCGTCGCGAATGCGCAGGAACAACGAGGCAATCTTCTCGAACTGATTCTTGGGCACGCCACGATACAACGACGCCACGCGCACGCGATTGTTGATGTACACGCCCGCGGCGCTGCCCCCCACGCCATCCAACCGGGGCATATGTGACGCCGCGCGTTTGATCGAGTCCATCACACCCTGGTAGTGATATTCGGGATCGCTGGCGTTGCGCGGATCCCAGACCACCTCTTCGCTAAAGACCGCCTGGCCGTCGACTACGGCGCTGGCCTTGCGGTCACTTGCGCCGAGGTCGAATCCCACGCGACAGCCGTCGAGGTGCCTGCCGAGCGGTACGCTGGTCTCCTTCATTTGGGGGACGCTATCGGCAGTGGTGGCGACCACTTCGAACTTGTGTTCGTACACATCGCTCATGAATTCGTAGTCGAATTTGCGGGTGCCGGTGGGCGAATAGACCTGCTGGATGTGATTGCCGATTTCCGCTGGGCCGCCGACATAAACTTTCCAGCCGCCGCGCTGCCACAGCAGCATCTTCACGATGCGTTCGACGTACAAATGTGTGGCATCGACATGAGCCGCTTTAGGAGGAATCAGCACGGTTTCGTATGTGGAAATCGAGCCATCCCCTCGCTCCACCGCGAGGCGCAGCGGAACGGCGCTTGATGCGGACGCGAGTTGCCGATATTTTCGCGAGAAGAGCGCTGCGGGAAGAAATTCACGATCAAGAGGGGCGATGACGGCCGGAGTAACTTCTATGCCCGCGACATGTAGACCCATGTTGCTCCTTTAGCCTGTGGTACCCGAGCCGGGGAGCGCATGGGACGGGCCAAGCGGACGAGTGCGCAGGGTGAAGGATCAGATCGAAATCAAGATTTCGCGATGCGAAAGTCTGGCAATGGGGTGCAAGCTGCAAGAGGACCCTCGCAATGCTATTGCTCGAATCAATTATGTCTGTCCGAACGGCCGCGTGCAACCGGGGCGTGGGAAGGATGTGCACGGAAAGCCGCTATTTCACTGCCGCGTAGGCTTCGTAGGCGACACCGATCAGCGGGGCCGATTCATTGAGCACGATGGACACAGGAACATTGGAGAGCATGCTCGTGTAAATCCATTTGTCCTTGAAAGAATCAAAAAATGTGCCGTCCTTCATCTTCGGAAGAATTTTCACCGCGATTCCTCCGGCGATATAAACGCCCCCCAGCGCCAGAGCTTTCAACGCGAGATTTCCCGCTTCGGCACCATAGATAGAGGTCCACAAATCCAGGGTCTCCGCGCAGATGGGGCAACTCTTCTCTAGGCCGCTTTTGGTGATAAAAGGTGCGGGATCGGCATCGGGATCTTCAAAAACGGGATGCTGCACGTCCGGCGCCAGGAACTCATGCAGCGTGCGGAACCCACGTCCCGAAAGGATCAGCTCCCAACTGACCTGGGGATAGCGGCGGCGCATGAATTTCAGGAGTTCGATCTGCTGATCGGTGCGCGGGGCGAAATCGGAATGGCCGCCTTCGCTGGGCACAACCTTGTAGCGGCCGCCATCCCAGAACAGCACGCCTTCGCCGAGCCCCGTGCCGGCCGCGAGCAGGGCGCGCGAGGCGCCTTCCACCGGTTTGCCGGAATTCAAGACGCACAAATCGTCGGGGCAAAGATATTCGAGGCTATAGCCGGTGGCGCCCAGGTCGTTGACCAGAACCACCGTGCTGGTCTTCAGCTCTTTGGCGAGGATATCGGCGTCGACGACCCAGGGAAGATTGGTGGTGTGAATGCGGTTGTTGATGACCGGGCCGGCCACGCCAAAACCGGCGGCTCGAATCCTGTCGTTGATCAGGTAAGGAGCGGCGCGGCGGGAGAATTCGCGAATGATGTAGTCGAACTGGGCGAATTCCTTGCTCGCCAGGCGCTCGCGAAAGATAACCTCCAGCTTGCCGTCGTTTTCCTTAAACAGGGCCAGATTGCACTTGGTACCACCCACGTCGCCCGCGAGAATCACCTTGCCTCCTCGGGTAACTTCGTCACGGACGGCCTCCGAGGGCCATCCCCGCAACGTCTATATTAAACCGATTTAAGGGTTATACCACTGTCGGCCGTCTCTTTCGAGTAGCTGCTCGGATTCTTTGGGCCCCCAGGTTCCCGAGGCATACTCGGGAACCCCAACGGACTTCGCGGCGCTCCAGACATCGAGGATGGGATCGACCAGGGACCAGGCCGCCTCAACGGAATCGCCACGGTCAAACAGCGTGGCATCGCCGCGCAGGCAGTCGTTCAGCAGCGTGGCGTACGCGCTGCGTGAGCCGTCTCCGAAGCCTTCGCGGTAACTGAAGTTCATGGCCACCGTGCCGATGCTCATCTCCGTACCGGGCCTCTTCGCGCCAAAGGAGACGCAGATGCCTTCGTCGGGCTGGATATTCAGCACCAAGCGGTTTGGCTGCACTTCCCGTTCACGGAACACGATGTGCGGCGCTTTGCGGAACTGAATCATGATTTCGGTGGTGCGCTTGGCCATGCGCTTGCCGGTGCGCAAGTAGAAGGGCACGCCAGCCCAGCGCCAGTTGTCGATAAGCAGGCGCAGCGCCACGAAAGTTTCTGTGCGCGAACTGGGGTTGACACCCGGTTCCGCACGATAACCCGTTACCGTTTGGCCATCG
>DATFSH010000059.1:0-52245 GCA_035262725.1 Candidatus Acidiferrales bacterium
CAGCATCACCACATGGCTGCTCGCGGTCTCCACAGTCGTGGCCCCCATGCGCTTAGCCAGAAAGCGCTCGCAGTCAGGCTGTATGGTGCGGTCGTTTTTGGCGACGATGTACCAGCTCGGCTTGGACTTCCACGCCGCTCCGACCCTCCAAATTGCGAACGACAGTTTTTCGCCTAGGTGGCCAAGGATCACCCTGAGTTTGGGATACTCATTGAACAACCCGCTGGCCATGAGACGAAGGGCGTGGATCGAAGTTTCTACCGCGAATCCCCAGACTGAGGCGGCCAGCCACGGGTATCCTTCATAAGCTTGCTGGCGCGTAGCAAGTGGTGGACGAGGGTGAAGGTAGAACGGCACGTCGAGTTCTTGGACCGTGGCCCAGAACGGGCGATGCTGCGGCAAGTCGTAGAAGACCACTGAATCCGCCCCGCCAATCTGTGAGAACCCGTTTACCAACGCCCAGCAGAAGCCCAAGTCTCTCACACAGCGCGTCAATTCTTGAGCAGCGGCCTGGGGATCCTGTAACGACAGTGTCGCAAAACCCTTCAGACGTTTCGGATTCTATGCAATGTTCTCGGCCAGATAATCATTCGTTCGCCTCGCTTGGGCCACGACTTGCGTGATGTTGGGAACTGCTTGGACTCCGGGTGCTGTCAGCGAGAGGATGCAGACGTCGAGACCGCCGCGATCCATTTCCGCGATGCGGCCGCTGCCGATGTCGAGGATCCGCCCAATTTTTCGAGGACGCGATAATGGGAGATGGTACGTCCGATCGGCGACTGAGGTTCCGGTATGCCTGCCGCTCATCTTAAGATGCGTCTCCAGACAAGTCAACGAACGCAGGCGGCCTTTGAAGCTGTCATATTGGAGAATAAAGCCTGGTGTGTCGGATTACTGCCGCGCAACAGCGATCGCCACCTGGCCGGAATACGGCGAATCCGGGTGTTCTCTCATTTCGGCCGGATGTTCTGATTCACGCGAAAGAAATTCTCCGGGTCATACCGCTTCTTGATCTTCGCCAGCCGCTTGTAATTCTTCCCGTACGTCGCCCGGATGCGTTCCTCGCCCTCGTCCATCATGAAATTGATGTACGCACCGCCCGCTGAATACGGATGCAGCGCGCTCCAATACTCCTTGGCCCACGCCGAAATCTCTTCCTTCTTCGCCGGATCCGGATCAACGCCCACGATCACCTCGGTCCAATTCGCATCGCGATGCCACCACGCCGTCGCGCCTCTCTTCACGCGCCCTGCCGCGCCATTGATCGGATAAAGGTGCATCGTCGCCTGCAATGTCGGCAGCGTCGCCGCATATTTCACGTGCTGCGCAATCGCCGAGTCGGGCAGCGTGCGCACGAAATCCGCCTTCCAATACCATTGCATCCCCGGCGGGTAGAGGCCGTCGAACATGCTTTGCAGCGCCGGATGCGGAATTGGCCCGGCTAGATCGAGCGCAGCAGGCTTGAATTTCCGGATCGTCTTGAAGACTTTCTCCGCTTTTTTCATCGGCCCGGTGTAACACCACACGATCCCGCACATTTTCTTCAGATGAAACCGTTCTGGGAAAGGCGCCGCGGGCGGAATCGTGTGGAAAGCGAAAAATCCGTAGACGTCATCGGGCGCCTTCAAGATGAAGTCGCGATACCAGCGCATCATCTCCGCCCCATCTTCCAAAGGCCAGAACATCGGCCCGCCATACACGCTGCCCACCGGCTGCCCCTTGAATAAAAACGAAGTCACCACCCCGAAGTTTCCGCCTCCTCCGCGCACCGCCCAGAACAGATCGGAATTTTCCTTCGCGCTCGCCGTAACGAATCGCCCATCAGCCAGCACCATCTCTACGGCCAGCAGAATGTCGATCGTCAGGCCATAGCGTCGCGCCAGATAACCGAGCCCGCCGCCCAGCGTCAGCCCGGCCACGCCGGTCGTCGAAATAATTCCCGACGGCACCGCCAAACCGAACGCGTGCGTCGCATGATCCACGTCGCGCCAAAGCGCGCCTCCGCCCACCTGCACCGTTTTCTTCTTCGGGTCCACTCGAACGTAATTCATTCGCGAAAGATCGATCACCAGACCGTCGTCGCAAACTCCCAACCCGCCCGCATTGTGCCCGCCACCGCGAATCGCCACGAGCAGCTTCTGCTCGCGCCCAAACTTCACCGCCGCCATCACGTCGGCCAAATCCACGCACCGCGCAATCAGGCGTGGACGCCGCTCGATCATCCGGTTGTAAACTTTGCGCGCCTCTTCATAACCCGCGTCACGTGGTTCGATCAGCTCCCCGCGCAAACTCGCTCGAAAAGCTGCAATCGCCGCGTCGTTCACCATTCCGCTCACCTCATTTCTCCACGGTGGCGTGGATTCGCTTTGGGCCGCTACATCCTATTCTTCTCTCACTTCTGACACAAATATTCCGGACGCGCAGTAACACCACTCGCAGTAGGGGCGCGTCTAAGACGCGCCCGCGCAGTCCGCACCTCACTTCAACCCACCATCCTCGCCGTCGACGCCTACACTCCTTGCCTCATGTTTCCTTGCCTCCCGCCTCTTTGCTTCGTGCCTCGAGCCTCTATGGCAGCCGGCGCCTCCTTCCCAGTATTGATGCCCAGCGGTTCCGTGGGGGATAATGCCTCCAGTAGGAATTTCGAGATGCAAACGCCTGCGAGCCTCTTCCGCCTTCTGAACGAATTCATCATGCTGCTTCTCGGCGCGCTGCTGATCCTGCTTGCCGCGTCGCACCGAATCGGGCTGCCTTCGCGGCCTGCGCTGTGGTACGCCCTTGGAGCCGCTTTGATTTTTTGGGGACTGCGCACCGGAATGCGCCCCGCCTCCAAGACCGCCTACGAACACGCGGCGATTCGAGGTGGCTCGCTGATTCTGGTCGGATTGATGATGCTGGGCGTGCCGCTTGTCTCGCTCCGCTACGAAGCGCTTCTGCTCGCGCTGGCGGGCGGAGTTCTCGTACTGCGAGGTTTGCTCGGCAGCGTCCTTGTCGTGCGCGCCTGATTTTTCGCGATGCGCCTGCCTCTTCAGCCAAGGGAGAATTTGATGGAAGTCGTAAATCTGAATGAAAAGCTTTCCAAGGTCACCAAGCACTGGAACCCGAAAATCGTCGGCGAGGTGAATGAGTCCTACGTGAAAGTGGTGAAATTCAAAGGCTCGTTCGTCTGGCATCACCACGAAGATGAAGACGAAATGTTTCTCGTGGTGAAGGGCCGCATGAAGATGCGCTTCCGCGATCGCGACGTTCTCGTCTCGCCCGGTGAATTCATCATCGTGCCCAAAGGCGTTGAGCACATGCCCGAAGCCGAAGACGAAGTCCATATTGTCCTGTTCGAGCCCAAGTCCACCCTCAATACTGGTAATGTGCGCAACGAGCGAACGGTGGTAGAACTGGAGCGGCTCTAGAAACGCTGTCATCTCGGCCTGAGGAGAGTTCAGTTCATGAAGCGCCGTCTCTACACGCTGGACGTGTTCACCACCAGGCAGTACGCCGGAAATCCTCTCGCTGTGGTCACTGACGGCGACGGCCTGGCGCTGGCGAAAATGCAGGCCATCGCCCGCGAGATGAATCTGTCGGAAACGGTTTTTGTGCAGCGCCCCACGAACAATGGCGCGCTCGCCCGTCTCCGCATCTTCACCACCACGCACGAGCTGCCCCTCGCCGGCCATCCCGTGATCGGCACGTGGTTCTTGCTGGCCGAGCTGGGCGTTGTCCCGGCTTCGGAAGGCCAGGTGCAAATCATGCAGCAAACCGGAGCGGGGATTTTGCCGGTCGAATTCAGTTTTCACGACGGGCGCCCGGTACGCGTCACCATGACGCAAAAACCGGCGCGGTTCTCCGCCGCCAAATTGAATCGCGTCGCGCTCGCCGAATCTCTCGGCCTGAAAACAGCCGATCTCGATCCCACGCTGCCGCCCGAATTTGTTTCCACTGGAATTTTCAACTTGATGGTTCCCATCCGCAGCAGAAAAACCCTGTCGAAGATTCACATGAACATGCGGCAGCTCGCGCAGCTGATTTCGCGCAACGGCGTGATGGCCTACTGCTTCGCGCTGGGCAGCCGCGGAAGAGCCTTCGCTCGCGGGATGCTGCCCTGGGGCCTCGTGGAAGATCCTGCCACCGGTTCCGCAGGCGGATCGCTCGGCGCTTATCTTGTCGAGCGCGAGCGGCTGAAGCCAGGCGAAACGTTGACGATCCTGCAGGGCGTCGAGATGGGACGCCCGAGCGAAATTCAAGTCGAAGTCACTTCCGCCCGCGGGCGGCTGGTGCCGAAGGTGAGCGGTTCGGCCGTGCGCGTTTTCGAAGGCCACATCGAAGCTTAGTCTTGGTCTTAATTTGGGACTTAGCTTCCAGCCTCGTTTCGCGCTTAGCTTTGAGCCCAGTTTCGTCTCTGGGTTTTGGCCGACTCGAGGCTTGGCCTCAGGTCCGGCGTCGCGCCTGGCCTCTGTCTCAACACCGCGCTCGGCATCGGCTTAGCCTTCGAGTTTTTTCTGCGCTGCGTCTAGGATTCCGTTCAGGAACGCGGGGGCTTCTGCTGAGGAAAATTTCTTGGCGAGCTCGAGGGCCTCGTCAATCACAACCTTCACGGGAGCGGTGCCGGATTTAAATTCGTAAATCGCGAGCCGCAGAATGTTGCGGTCCACCGCGGCGAGCCGCTCGAACTTCCAGTTCTCTGAAAGTTTTTCAACCAGCGCGTCGCTCGCGGCTGCCTGCGCCACCGCCCCTTCGAAAAGTTGGTCCGCAAATTTTCGCGTGGAATCGGCGGCGCGCGCCTGCTTCCAAAAATGCTGTTCGATCTGTTTTGGTTTTTGGTGCGCCATATCCCACTCGAAGAGCATCTGCAGTGCGAATTCGCGAGACTTGTGCCGAAGCGTCATCGCTTTCCGCGCCGCGGCTTCGAGCCGGATTGACCTGAAAGTTTGCGCGCCGGCGGAGCCTGAGACGCCAGTTTGCGGGAAAGTTGCGCCATCTCGACGGCGCTCATTCCCGCGTCGTAGCCTTTGTTGCCCGATTTCAGGCCCGCGCGATCGATGGCTTGCTCGAGCGTGTCGCAGGTGAGAACAGAGAACGCCATCGGGACGCCGGTGTCCAGCTGCGCGATCTGAATTCCGCGGGCGGTTTCCGAGCAGACGTAGTCGTAGTGCGAAGTTTCGCCGCGCAGGACGCAGCCGATGCAGATGATCGAATCGACTCGACCGGCGGCTGCGAGTTTTTTTGCAGCGATCGCGATCTCGAGCGAGCCGGGGACACGCACGATTTCAATCTGCTGCTCACCGGCGCCGGCTTGTTCGAGCGCTTCGAGCGCGCCGGCGAGCAGGCGGTCGGTGATGAAGTTATTGAACCGGCTGACGACAATGCCTATGCGCAGGCCTGCCGCGCTCAGCCGGCCGCGAGTGACTTGAGGTTTCAGCGTCATTTCGTTCTCTGCCTCGTCCGCGCTTCGTCAGCGTCCCTGAAATTTTGCCGGCCGCTTTTCGAGGAACGCGCGCGTGCCTTCGCGCATGTCTTGGGTGGAGCAGCAGACGCCAAAGAGAGTGGCTTCGAGAAACAAGCCTTCTTCGAGGGTTATGTCCATGCCGTGTTCGATCGCTTCCATGGCGAATTTCACGGCGAGCGGCGCATTGGCGATGATTTTCCTGGCGATGGCTTCGGCGGTGGGAAGAAGTTCCGCCACCTCGACGACCCGGTTTACGAGGCCGATTCGCAGCGCTTCATCCGCAGAAATCATTTCGCCGGTTAGAATCAATTCGTAGGCAACGCCTTTGCCGCAGAGCCGCGGCAGGCGCTGCGAGCCGCCGAAACCGGGCAGAAGGCCAAGTTTTGTTTCCGGCTGGCCGAGTTTTGCATTCTTGCTGGCGATGCGCATCGTGCAGCCGAGCGCGAATTCGCAGCCGCCGCCGAGTGCGAAGCCGTTGATGGCGGCGATGGACGGCTTGCCCATCGTTTCGAGGCGATGCAGCACCCGATTGCCGAAGACGGAGAATTCCTTGCCCGTGACCGGAGTGCGCGTGGACAGTTCATTGATGTCCGCCCCAGCGACGAATGCTTTTTCGCCGGCGCCGGTAAAAATTGTGACGCGGACCGAATCATCGCGCTCGATGGCGGCGAGGCAATCGTCGAGTTCTTCGACCGTTTTGCGATTGAGCGCGTTGAGCACGTTCGGGCGATTGAACGTGACGCGGGCGATCTGGTCTTTTACGTCGTAGAGTAGATTTTCGTAGCCCATTTTATTTTTTGCGCCGTTTTTTTCCCGCGCTCAGGTGAGCTGCATCGGCTTTGGCTTCGCGGGATCCGAGTAGTCGTAAAAGCCGCGGCCGGCTTTGCGTCCATTCCAGCCTGCGAGAACCATCCGCTTCAGTAGCGGCGGCGAGGCGAAGCGCTTCTCCTTGAATTCGTCGAACATGATTATCGAGATGTAGTAGGTGGTGTCGAGGCCCACGAAATCGAGCAGCGTGAACGGTCCCATGGGATAGCCGCACCCGATTTTCATAGAGTTGTCGATGTCTTCAACCGAGCCGACACCCTCTTCGAGCGCGCGCACTGCGTCGAGAAGATACGGAACGAGCAGGCGATTCACAATGAAGCCGGTGCGATCGGAGGTGCGCACGACCGTCTTGCCAAGGCGCTGGCCGAAGGCGACCATTTCGTCGAAGACTCTGGGATCGGTGGCGATAGTGCGAATCACTTCGACCAGTTTCATCACCGGCACGGGATTGAAAAAATGCATGCCGACGAAACGATCGGGGCGCTGGGTGAAAGTGGCCATCTCGGTGATGGAGAGCGAGGAAGTGTTGCTCGCGAAAATCGTAGGCTTCGAGCAGATTTTGTCGAGCGCGCCCCAGAGTTCGCGCTTGGCGGGCAACTGCTCGATAATCGCTTCGATAATCACGTCGCTGTCTTTAAGATCTTGGAGATTGGTGGTGCCGCGCAGACGGCCGCGGATCTGGTCGCGATCGGCGGCGGTGAGAGTTCCCTTCTCGACCAGGCGGGCGAGATTTTTATCGATGCCCTGCAGGCCTTTGTCGAGAAGCTGCTGCGAGACTTCGCGCACCGTGACCTGACAGCCTGCTTGAGCTGCGACCTGCGCGATGCCTGAACCCATCAGGCCGCATCCGACGACACCTACCTTTTCAATTGCCATGCAACTGCCTCCGAGAATCAGTTCGATTTGATCTTGCGAAACTGAATTCCGCAGCTTGTGCTGGCGCTCGCCGAGCTGTGCTTGTGGCGGTTTGGGGCGCAGGCAGGAATGCCTGCGCTACTTTTTCGATGGCTTTTTCAATTGCCATGCAGCTGCCTCCGAGAACTGTTCGCGATGTAACTGCGGATCTTGCGCTGATTGCGCCGTAGTAGGGTAAGGGAACAGAGGCGAGGAGGCAAGGAGGCGAGGAAGAAGGAGGCAGGGAGGCACGGAAGCTGGAAGAGCGGGCGGCCTCGTCCGGGCGGAAACGCCAAATTTGTTGCGATTAGAAATTTGCTTTCTCCTTTGCGAGGGTATTTTCTTCCGCGCGGCTTCAATTCAAAACTATGGCACCTTTTGTGTTTTCTTGCGGCGGCTCAGGGTGTGGCGAGTTCGATTAGGGTGTTGCCGCCGATTTGGCGGGCTTCGTCGATGCCGGCTTCTGCGCGATTCATCCATTCGGTGACGCGGTCTTCGGTTTCATCGCCCGGGCGGGAGGTGGATTCGGCGACGACGGCGCTGATGGTGAGATCCTGCGCGCCCCAGGAAGGGTGGACGGAGGACGCGACGTGGCGAAGTTTTTCGGCGAGGGCTTTGGCGTTTTCAAAATTTGTGTCGGGCAGGATGAAGACGAGAGACCAGGCGGTGTATTTCACGGCGACGTCGGTCTGGCGGACGGAGGAGGAAACGGCGCGGGCGAGCTGCTCGATGAAATGATCGACGGCGGCGTCACCGTGCTGGCGGAGGAGCTCGCCGCCGCGGTCTACGTGCAGGACGATGAGCGAAAGCGGAGTTCCCTGTGAGCGAGCACGATTCGATTCCATCAGCAAACAATCCACATAGGCGCCACGGTTGAGGAGGCCGGTGCGTTCGTCGGCAACGGCAAGCGAGCGGACAAGAGAGCGAAGGCGCGTGTGGTTGACGGAGAGCACGAGCTGATCGCCGACGGCCTGCAGGAAGAAGCTTTCGTTGGATTTCCAGCGGCGGGCTTGCGCCGCGCCGACGATGAGAGAGCCGGCGGGAAGCTGGGTTTCCTTGTCGGTGAGCACAACGCCGAGCGCGGAGGTGAGGCCGAGATCGTGGAGCAGCGGTCTGGTGGACGCGTTGAGCTCGATGCCACCGAGCGCGTCGGGAGTGATTTTTGACATGAGATCTGCGAGGGCGTTGATTCTCTGCGCGCCAGCGGTTTGAAAACCTGCGGCTGCGTATTCAGCGGTCAAATGCGCTTCGGCTGAGCCGCCGATAGTGACCAGGCAGCGCGAGACGCCAAGATGCTTGCCGGTTTCCATGGCGGTGGAGGTGAGGACTTCGCGCGGAGTGGACTGGCGGTACATCAGGCGGTTGATTTCGGCGATGGCGGCGAGATCGCGGTGCGTCTCCGCAGGAGCAGAAGGGTTGACCGCGGCTGGAGGATGAGAGGCAGGAGAAGGCAAGTGGATCACCAGCGGCGTGGGTGCGGCGGGCGCGGGCTTGGGGGCAGGTTTGGGAGGCGCGCCTTTGGGCCACCAGTTGGCGCGATCGTAGAGAGAACGGAGGCGCTCGTTTTTTTCTTCTTCGCCGGGAAAAAGTTCGGCGATGCGCTGGAGACGTTCGACGGCTTTGGATTGGAGCGAATACTGAAGGAAGATTTCGACCTGCACGCTGAGATCTTCGAGGGCCTGTTGGGCGCGAGCTTCTTCGGTGACGGGAAAGGCGCTTGTGGTATGGTCGGAACCGGCGCCGGTGAAGCCGTCGGTGCGAGTGTTAACGGTGGCTGCCTTGGCGGCGCGGGCGAGAATGGCCTGGAGAAAGGCCGGATCGGCTTTGCCTTCGAGGCGCGAGATACGTTCGTGGTTGCGGTAGTCGTAAGGATCGATATCCACGAGGCGATCGAGCGAATCGCAGGCGGGCTTGATCTGACCGGCTTCGAGGTAGAGGTCGAAGAGGCGGACGAGGGCGTCGAAATATTTTGTTTCGCGGTTGAGCTCTTCGTAGAGTCGCGCGACAACTTCGGCGACCGGCAGGGACATGGGATAGAGGGCGGCCATCTGGTCCATGTGGGCGACGAGTTCGGTTTCGCGGCGGTGGCAGCGCATCAGGTCCTTGGTCTGGACGAGGAGCGTGGCGCCTTTGGGTTCGTCGCCATTGAGGATGTAAGCGCCGGCGAGCTCAAAGAGCTTCGAGAATCCTTCCGGCTTCTGCTTGTAATAGGCTTCGAAAATTTCTCGGGCGCGGTCGAGGTGGTTGGTGCGGAGAAGCGCTTCGCCGAAGAGAGCCAGGAAGGCGGTGTCCTTTTCATTTGCGGCGATGGGATCGAGGAGCTCAACGCAGCCTTCGGCGTCGCCTTTGCGCAGGCGCGCTTCGGCGAAGAGCAGCGCGCCGGTGCGATCGTCGGGGGAGAGCTGGTGAGCGCGGTCAAAATATTCGATGGCCTCATCGAGGCCGCCCGAGGCCTGGGTGAGCTGGCCGGCGCGGAGATAGCTGCGCGTGGCGAGGTCGCGGTGGCCGAGGCGTTCGGCGAGTTCACCGAGGATGACGTGGCGGCCGGGATTTTCCGGGTCGAGCAGCGCGATGCTTTCGTAGCAAGCGAGAGCTTCGATATCACGGGCCTGCTGCTGATAGAGCTGCGCGGCCGCGCCGAATTGTTCGATGGCTTCGCCAGTGCGGTTCTGCTTTTGAAGCAAGGTGCCGAACTGCATCAGCCGGTCGGGCGGCTGCGGGAATGTGCGCAGGAAACGGGTGAAGATGGCGGTGGCCTTCGAGGCGTCGCCGGTTTCGACCAAGCGGTCGAATTGCGTTCCGTAATACTGGGCGGCGAGCGCGGATTCGCCCAGGCGGGTATAGATGTCGGCGAGCGCCTGAATTGATTCCTGATTGGAGGGAACTTCGTCGAGGACCGCCTGATATTCGACGGTGGCTTCGCGGAGCTTATTCTTCTCGAGGAGGCGCCGCGCTTTGTCGAAATGTTTGTTGACGTCTGCCAATGACATGGAATTGCGCGTATGGCGATCAGGACGGGGAAGTCCATCCAATCGCGCTCTCCGAGGCTTTCGCCGCGGTTTCACCCGGCGCGCGGGTGGAGTTTAACTATACATCGGAGAATGCGGCAGCCTCACCGGGAAATCGCGGAAACGTTGCAAGGGTAGCAGCAGCGATTGCAGCGCGGCTCTGGCACCCTGCGCTAGGGATTCGCTTCTATGGATGAACCTCGCTGGGGAGATGGCTGACCCGTTCGCGCATGTCTTTTAACGAGAGCCCGCTGCGCACCAGAGCCGCGAATCCGAGGAAGACGAAGGGGATGTTGAGGGCGAGGAAGGCAAAAATGGAGAAGCCGGTGGCGCTGGATTTTTCGATGTCGAACCAGCCCAGACCGAGGACGCAAAAGAATTGCCACGCGCCGATATTTGCGGGTGCATTAGGAAGCGAAACGCCGAGGTTAATCACCAGAAGCACTACAACCGCGGCGAAAAACGGCAGAGGCAACTTGTAACCCTGCATCACGGCCCAGATCCCACCCACCTGGCAGGCCGGCATCAGCAAGGAAAAGAGAATCGCGGGATAAAAGCTGGGAGACGTGCCCATCGCGTGCAGATCCACCAGAGCGCTCATGAACTTTCCGGGCAAGCGCGCCTTTCTGCCTTCGAAGGATTGCCTATCGCCCAGTTTCACTTCGAGGTAGAAAATGAGGGCCACGACCAGGCCGAGCAGGACGAGCGTGACAATGGCCAGCGTGTAGACGACTTTCCGGAACGCCTGCAAGTCGACCATGAGCGAGGCCACCGCCAGCGAAGCTACCGCAATCACGAGATCGATCAGGCGTTCGACGCCCACGGAGCCGAGCACGCGCCCGATGCTGATGCCCTCGGAGTTGGAGACCAGGTAGCTGCGGAGAAGTTCACCAGGACGCAGCGGAAAAACCAGGTTGGCGAAGAGGCCGGCATAGACCGCGCGGATGGTTTTTGTGATCCGAACTTTGCCGAATGGGGCGAGGAGAAATTTCCAGCGAGCCGCCTGCACGATATAGCTGAGGACGTCAAAACCCATTCCCAGCAGTACCCACTTGTAGTCCACTCGCGAGAGGTCGCGGAGCGCCTTCATGATATGAAAATCGTGCAAGACCCAGATCAGGCAGGCGATGGCGAGGCCGTAGCCAAGAATCTTGGGAACCTGAGTGGGCTCTTGAGGCGTCGGTTCAAACATGGCTTTCAAGGAGAAGGCGGCGCAGGCACAGCCGGTCCCTTGTCGTGTTTCCGCACCTTAAAATTTTAGGATGGTGGCGCCCCCACCGTCACGCGCCCGGCGCGCCCAAATCCGCTACAGCCTACGATAAGAGGTTGCCACAGGCAATCCGTGACTTTGCCGGAGGCTCGCGGTGGTGATACTACTGAAATGGCTGGTATCATCGACGCACGGAAGACTTTACCTGAAATGAGCAAGGGGGCGAAGCGGCAATGGCTGAACCGACGAAAGAAGAGTTGTTGGCGCGGATTGCGGAACTCGAGAAGCAAACCGGCTCGCGCAAGCGCGGGGTGATCGATTTCAAGGTGGGCGAGAAGGGCGGAGTGAGCGTTTATGGGCTGGGAAGGTTTCCTGTGACGCTTTATTACGAGCAGTGGATTCGGCTGCTGGATGCGGCGGCGGATTTGCGGGCGTTTATGGAAAAGAATAAGAACAGGCTGAAGTTGAAGGAGCAGCAGTAGAAGCATTCGAACCGCGCGGGCGCAGGAAGTTCCTCGACCACAACCTCGCAGGCCAGCGTCGCACCTACGGCGCTCTGAATCCTTTGTTACCGGTTTCCCAGGGCTTCGGCCCTGGGCTAGGCATGTCCCGCGCCCCGACAAAGAAGTCGATATGCAGAAAGCGCACCTACTGCGCTGCGACTGGGCAACAATCCTCAAACCGTAGCCGACGTTATCGCCCCACCTTCGTAGTAACTCATTGAGGAATGCGACGACAATTGGCCATCGCTCCCGGCGATGGGCGGTCTATCGTAGTGGTCCAGCCATATAACAAGGCCTGCCAAAGGCCCTATCGAGGCACTTATGTCGAACAGTCCGATTGTCAGCTCGGCGCACCGGCCGGCGCGGCGCAGCACACGCTTGAGCGATGCTATCCACATGCGTGTGGAAGGTGTCGACTCTTACCGTGGGCCGTACAGCGAAGAGGTTTCCACGGTGAGCGTGAGCGCGCACGGCTGCAAGTATTTTTCAAAGCACCAGGTGCTGTCGAATGCGCTGGTGATCCTCGAGATGAAAGGCGGCAAGCCGGATGCTAAGCCGGTATCAGCGCGCGGCCGCGTGAAGTGGGTTGCGGGCTTGCAAGGCGGAATGTTTGAGACGGCCGTCGAGCTCGAGGATCCGGGGAATGTGTGGGGAATCACCACGCCGCCGAAGGACTGGTTGCCGTTCTGCGGTCCGCGCACGATTGAAATTGACACCGCGAAATCGAAGCCATTTGCAGTGCCGCGGCCGGAACCGGTTGCGCCTGCGCCTGCAAATGTAAGGGAGAAATCGCCGTCCGCCGGTGCGGGGGCTCCAAGTGCGGCCGAAAGTGGGGCGCGACAGGCAATCGCCTCAGCGACGCGGCCGATGGGCCAGTTGATGGGCGAATTCCAGCAGCAAATGGAGGCGATGCTGGGTGAAGTGGCCACCGCGGCCGTGCGCGAAAAAACCGCCGCGATGTTGAATGATATTCACGGCAAGTTGCGGCAAGAAGCAAAAGACATTCTCGCCGAAGCGACCGCGTCGGAAGCCGGACCGTGGATCGAACAGGCTCTGAAGCAAATGAAGGTTTCCGGCCAGGACACGGCGCAGAGAATGCACGCGCAGTGGATGAAAAAGGTGGAACTGGATCTGGCCAGCTCGCTTCAACAGATCGAAGTGCGGCGGCAGGAAGTGGAAGAGCTCTCGCGCAACCTGGCCGCCAACTCGCTGCAAAAAGTGGAGAGCGTTCTCGAAGCCTCGCGGAAAGACGGAGTGGATCGAATCGTCGCGCGGCTGAAAGAACAGGTGGGGCCGGTGGTGGAAGAGGCGCGGAAGGCCGCGGCGGAGCTGACCCGGCGCAAAGAGGAAATCGACAAGCTGATCGGGCAATCCGTGGAAACGACCAAGGCGAGAATGGCAGAGGAGTGCGCGAAGTTCGATAAGCAGTTTGAAACGGTGCTGCGCTCGCGAATCGAAGCAGCGCGACAGGAGATGGAACGCGCCGGAATGGCGGCCACGGACCTGGCGCTGAACAATTTGCGCATATCTTCCCAACAGCATCAGGAGCGCGCGCAGGCGCAGCTTCGCGAGCAACTGAGCGGAGTTTCAGAGTCGGTCCTGAGAGAAGTGGGCGATAAAGCGATGGAAGCATCGCGGCAGTTTGCAGGCGAAATGAAGAAGCAAAGCCGCGAGCATTTGGAATTCGTGAGCGGCGCGATTTCGGAGCTGGCGAAGGGTATCGGTAAATTGTCGAGAGAATAGGGCGGCCAGGCAGGCCACTCTTGGGACGTGGCTATGGAAAATCTGATCGAAGCACCTTCTGAGGTTCGTTCCATCAAAGAAAGCTCGCCGTGCGGAATGGCGTCGTGCGACGAGGGCGCAGCTATCGTGCTGCGCGGCCGGCCACTGTGCGTGCGGCACTTTATTCCGGTGTGCATCCAGGAGATCGAATCGCGAGGTGAGCGGTTGAAGAACGGCCTCTACGACGAGGCGGCCACCCTGGCATTCAAGAATTTCATCTCGACGTGCGCCGAACAGGCCAGCCGTTTCATTCAGGATGACGGCGTGACCGACGGATCGACGAAGACCAGCCTCGAGGGATTCCTTCGGCGCGTGTCGCAGTCAGGGCAGCGGCTGCGTCGCAGCCCGCGGCTCAATTCTTCCGTGCCTATTTTCCTCCGCCGCGAGGATTCCGGACGCACATGGGAAGAAGAAACTTGGACGATTACTGTGAGCCAGCATGGCGCGTCGCTGGTGTGCCGCCATCCCGTGGAGACGGGTGGCGCGCTGGTGCTCTCGCGACGGGATCGCGCGAATCGCGTGCAGGCGCGCGTGGTTTACTGCCGCTACAATGCCGAGGGCTGGCGCGAAATCGGCGTCGAGCTGCTGGACCGCGACGATTTTTGGGGGCTGTCGCCGGCGCAGACACGGATCCAGCCGTCCGTGCAACCCGCGTAATTTTTTCAGCGCCACTTCTTTCGGCCTGCTGATGTCCTGTTGGGACAGGAACGACCTCTCTCGTTGAAGCGCCTAAAATCTGAGACAATGCCTTCGCAACGGCAAGTGGTACAGGGATCGGTGCGCGTGAAGATTCTCGAAACCGAGCGGCTCATATTGCGGAAGATGACGGTGGAGGATGCCGAGTTCATCTTCGAGCTTGTGAACGAGCCGGCGTTTATCCGGAATATTGGCGACAAGGGCGTGCGGACGCTGGACGATGCGCGAGACTATATTTTAATCGGGCCCGTGGCGAGTTATGCGAAGTTCGGATTTGGATTGTATGCGGTGGAGCTCAAGGAAACGGGGGCGGCAATCGGAATCTGTGGGTTGCTGAAGCGCGATTCGCTCGAGGATGTGGACATCGGTTTTGCGCTACTGGAAAAATTCCGGCGAAAAGGCTTCGGTTACGAATCTGCAGCGGCGGTGATGGACTATGGACGAAGCGCGCTGGGCTTGAAGCGAATCGTGGCCATTACTTCACCGGACAATGAGGAATCCATTCGCGTGCTGGAAAAGATCGGCTTGCGATTTGAGAAAATGATCCGCATCCCGGGGCCGAGCGAAGACACCCGATTATTTGTGCCGCGCAGCTGACTCCGCTAAACAATTCTCTGGAAACAAAAAATGCTGACACTGAAGACCGAGCGGCTGATCTTGAGGCAATGGAACGAGGCGGACCGCGAGCCCTTTGCGCGAATGGGCGCCGATCCGCGTGTGATGGAATTCCTGGGTAAGACGCTGTCGCGGGAGCAGAGCGATGACCTGGCGGATCGAATCGAAGCGCACTTCCGGGCGCACGGATTCAGCTTATTCGCCACGGAGCTCGCGGAAAGCGGCGAGTTCATCGGTTTCATTGGGCTGGCGGTGCCGGCGTTCGAGGCGGCGTTCACTCCGTGCGTCGAAATCGGCTGGAGGCTCGCGGCCGAATATTGGAATGCGGGGCTCGCCACAGAAGGCGCGAGGGAAAGTATGCGTTATGCGTTCGAAGAACTTGGGCTGGTGGAGGTCGTCTCGTTTACTGCGATTGGGAATGAGCGTTCGCGGCGCGTGATGGCCAAGCTGGGCATGACGCACGACGCGACTGAGAATTTTGACCACCCTGCAATACCCCCCGGTGATCCGCTACGTCGACATGTGCTGTACCGGCTGACGCGCGAGAAATGGGCCGGCGCAGCGGCAGCGCAGCAAGGCGGGCCGCGGCACGAATTGCGTTAAGCCTCCTTGTCGTGTTTCTTGAAAATTACCGACGATTGGTCATGAGCCTGCTTTGAGAACTCGAAGGCTTTCGACGCATATTCCATCGCTTGCCGTGACTGCTCGTGGGCTGTGAGGTGATCCTCTTTGTCGTGATGCGCGGCAGCGGCTTGATGAGCATGCGCCGCCAGCATGTGAAACTCGGCTGCTCGCTGATGTGAATCGTAGTTCATGGTGTCTCCCCGATCGCCCGCGCAATTAATTGCACAGCCAGTGTAGCGCACCCGAGAAGGCTGCGAAATTCTCTCGTGCAGGCTGCGAAGCGGGATCAAGAACGAAAAGGATTGCAGGCGACCGGCGTGGAGTGTATATCTCTTTCTTCTTTCCTAGCACTTCCGGCCACCGACCCAGGCAATTGTTCCGCGCAGGCGGAATCTCACCTTGAGGTGAAACATGAGCGACGCGACCGTTGGAGATGTGGCGAAAAGAGTGACTGGCTGGTCGATCGCAATCAGCGTGCTGATGATCGTGGCCGGGATACTTGCGATTCTGCTGCCGCTCGAAGCGGGCATCGCGGTGAATATCTTTGTGGGCTGGATGCTGATATTCGCAGCCGCGGCGCATTTCGTGTACGCATGGTCCACGCGCGGCACGGGAGGCGTGATCTGGAAAGTGCTGGTGGGAATTTTGTACGGTGTGATCGGATTTTATCTGCTGGAACATCCGAAGCGCGGTCTGGCCACGCTGACGCTTGTGCTCGCCTATTACCTGCTGATTGAAGGCGTAATGGAAATCATTCTTTTCTTCCAGCATCGCTCAGGGCCAGGCGCGGTGTGGTTTCTGCTGGACGGAATCGTGACGCTCATCCTCGGTTTTCTCGTTTGGCGGACTTGGCCTTCGAGCACGGAATGGGTGATTGGCACGCTGGTGGGGCTGAGCATTCTCTTCAGCGGCACCACGCGGCTGATGCTTTCGCTTGCGGCGCGGCGCGTTGTCACCAAGATGGCCTGACACGATCCGCCTCGCACATTACGCGTTTGCGGTTTTACCGGCTTCGCGAGCGTGAACCTACTGGCCTGACTCCGCTGGCTCCGTGTTATAAACTGTGGCACACTCGATTGTTTGAGAGGCGCGGCTCGAACGCGCGTGTGTTGCAGGCGCGTCTTTTGGCACGCCCTTCGGCGGACGAAAGCCTCAGAGAGCGCCCGGGAAAATAGAAGCGCAAAAAGCCAACCATGGACCCGCGGTACATCCGGAATTTCTGCATCATCGCGCACATCGACCACGGCAAATCGACGCTCGCCGACCGGTTGCTGGAGCTGACTGGCGCGTTGAGCCAGCGAGAAATGACCGCGCAGGTGCTCGACTCGATGGATCTGGAGCGCGAGCGGGGCATCACGATCAAGGCGAAGAGCATTCGCCTGCATTACACGGCGCGCAACGGGCATGAGTACCGGCTGAATTTGATCGACACGCCAGGTCACGTGGACTTTTCCTACGAGGTCTCGCGGGCACTTTCGGCGTGCGAAGGCGCGCTGCTGGTGGTGGATGCGAGCCAAGGCGTGGAAGCGCAGACGGTGGCCAATGCGTTTTTGGCATCGCGGCACAACCTGACGATCGTTCCGGTGATCAACAAAATTGATTTGCCGGCGGCGCGTCCCGATCACGTGAAAGAGCAAATCGAAAATGTGCTGGCGATTCCGGCGGACGACGCGCAGCTGATCAGCGCCAAGAGTGGAATCGGGGTCGAAGAGGTGCTGGAAGAAATTGTGCGTCACGTGCCGCCGCCGAAAGGCTCGGCAGAGAATCCTCTACAGGCGCTGATTTTTGATTCCTGGTTCGACTCCTATCGCGGCGCGGTGGTGCTAGTGCGCGTAATGGAAGGACGCATCGCGAAGCACATGAAAATCCGCCTGTGCGCGAATAACGAAGTGTACGAGGTGGAAGATCTCGGCGTGCTCACGCCGAAGCCGATCGCGCTCGATGAGCTTTCTGCGGGGGATGTGGGCTTCATCATCGCGAACATCAAGCGCGTGGCCGATGCGCGCGTGGGCGACACGGTGGTGGAAGCGGACCGTCCGGCGCCGCCGCTGCCCGGGTTCGAAGCGATCAAGCCCATGGTGTTCGCGGGAATGTATCCGGTGAACGCGGGCGATTACGAGGTGCTGCGTGATGCGCTGGGAAAATTGCAGTTAAATGATGCAGCGTTTTTCTACGAGCCGGAAAATTCGGTGGCGCTGGGCTTCGGGTTCCGCTGCGGCTTTCTCGGGCTTCTGCACATGGAAATCGTGCAAGAGCGGCTGGAACGCGAATTCGATATCGAACTGATCACCACGGCGCCGAGCGTGCAGTACCGCATCACAAACACGGCGGGAGAAGTGGTGGAAGTGGACAACCCCACGAAATTTCCTCCGCCGGCTTCAATCGAGAAAATCGAAGAGCCCATGCTGACGGCGATGATCATCACGTCGGAAGAATCCGTGGGCGGCGTGCTGGCGCTGTGCGAAGAGAAACGCGGCGTGCAGAAGAAATTCGAATACCTCTCGCCGACGCGCATCATGCTGACCTACGAGGTGCCGCTGAATGAAATCGTGCTCGATTTCTACGACCGGCTGAAGAGCGTTTCGCGAGGCTACGCGTCGCTCGATTATCATTTGTCCGGCTATCACGAATCGGATCTCGTGAAGCTCGACGTGCTGGTGGGCGGCGAGCCTGTGGACGCGCTGACGGTGATATGCCATCGCGATCAGTCCTATGAGCGGGGGCGCGACCTTGTAACGCGTTTGCGAAAACTTATACCGCGGCAAATGTTCGAAGTTCCCATCCAGGCGGCCATCGGCAGCCGGGTGATTGCGCGCGAGACGATCAGCGCGATTCGTAAGAACGTGATCGCCAAGTGCTACGGCGGCGATATTTCCCGGAAGCGCAAACTGCTTGAAAAGCAAAAAGAAGGCAAGCGGCGCATGAAGCGGGTGGGCCGCGTGGATATTCCGCAGGAGGCTTTCCTCGCCGTCCTCAAAGTTTCCGGCGGAATCGGCGACGAAGAGTAGTCCGTTCCCAGAGGAAACCGACGGGCCTAGGCGTCCTTCTTGCGCTTGACCGTGGCGCCGAGTTCGCCGCGCGCTAGTCGCACAGCGATATCTTCGCCGAGTGCGACCTGATCCGCAGAACGCAGCACTTTGCCTGAAGCGTCGTAGCCGATGGCGTAGCCGCGTTCGAGGATGCGAAACGGGCTTCGCTCTTCAAGCTGCAACTTCGCAGCTTCGAAGCGCTGGCGCTTCCCTGCCAGTAACTTCTCAGCGCGATCTTCTAATTCAGCAACGCGCCTTTCCACAACATGGCGCCAGCGCGCCACCCGAGCGCGCAGATCGAGCGCTGCAAAATGCACTTGCGCCGTGCCGTACGCCCTGCGCTTGCGCGTCATCACTCGTTCGAGCGCCGCGACCAGCGCGAGACGATGCTGATCGATTCTGCGACGGACGACCACGGCACGTGCACGCAGGTCAAACGACCCGATTTGCGCGCTGGCTCTGGTGAGCCGCTGCCGGCTGGTTCCAAGGCGCAAGCGCAAGCCGATCACGAGTGACGAGGAAAGTTCATCCACCTGCTGGCGCCTGCGGCGCACCAGGATTTCGAGCTCGCGAAAACCTCGATGAGTCTGCAGATCGCGCACTCGATGGCGGCGCTCGGAAAACCAGTATCGAATCTGCTGCACCAGCTGCCTCTGGTGCTCGGCGATGTGCCGCTCGAATTCATGGCGCGAACGAACGACGAGTTCCGCGGCGGCGGAAGGGGTGGGCGCGCGCAGGTCTGCGACAAAATCGGCGATCGTGAAATCGGCTTCGTGGCCTATACCAGTGATCACGGGAATTTCAGAAGTAACAATCGCGCGCGCGACTACTTCCTCATTAAACGCCCACAGATCTTCGAGTGAGCCTCCGCCGCGAGCCACGATGAGCACGTCGGCAAATCTAGCGCGAGTAAAGTAATTCACTGCTGCGGAGATTTCTGTCGCGGCACCATCACCCTGCACTTTCACTGGATACAGCCGCACATGCGCGTTTGGAAAACGGCGCTTGAGCACGCGAAGGATGTCGCGGATGGCTGCGCCCGTGGGAGACGTAACGATGCCGATGCAACGCGGCAGGACAGGCAGCGGCTTCTTCCGGGATTCGTCGAAAAGACCTTCTTCCTGCAAGCGCTTCTTCAGCTGTTCGAATGCAAGCTGGAGAGCGCCCAGGCCCACCGGTTCGATGTTCGTGACGTAAATCTGGTATTCGCCGCGTACATCGTAGACGCTAATCGAGCCGCGCACCGTGATGTGCAGGCCGTCTTCGGGCCGGAATTTCAGACCGCGCGCTTGATCGCGGAAACAGATGCAGCGAATCTGCGCGCGCGCATCCTTTAATGTGAAATAGAGATGGCCGGACTGTGCTGCTCGGAAATTGGAGACTTCGCCCTCGACCCAGACGTCAAAGAAAGCGCCTTCGAGCAAGTCCCGGATGCGGTCGGTGAGTTCGCTCACTTTCCACACACGCCGCTCGGGCATCAGATTGAAAAGCGAAGCCTGGCTCATTTCGTTCGCACCGGAATTCTAGCGCCGGAACAAATTTATTACCCAAAGAATCAGCGTTAGAGCGACACTCAGTACAATGCAAGTGACCACCGGAAAATAGAAGCTGGTATTTTTGCCCTGATACGCGATATCGCCGGGCAGACGACCCAGGCGAAATGGCAAACGGCCGCCAAACACAAAAAACGCGCCAATAACAACGAGAACGATTCCACCCAGGAGGAGAAGTTTTCCGAGTTCGCGCGTCGGGTCCATCGCGTTAACGATAGCGTCATTGTACGCGCGTCGGACCCTCTTGCGAAGGAACCTGCGGTTGCACTCGGATCGTGCCGTAGGAACAAGCGCAACCTGAAAGCGACGACTAGACGAGTTCTTCCCCCGCGAAGAAGTAGCTGATCTCGAAGGCAGCGGTTTCGGGCGCGTCGGAACCGTGCGTGCAATTGTTCTGGATGCTTGTGCCCAGCTCTTTGCGAATCGTGCCCGGCGCGGCCTTTGCGGGATCGGTTGCTCCCATCGTGTTGCGCCATGTCGCAATCGCGTCTTCGGCTTCCAGAACCATCACGACGACTTTGCCCGAGCTCATGAATTCCGTCAGATCCTTAAAAAATGGCCGCTCGCGATGCACCGCGTAGAATCCTTCGGCTTGCGTTTTTGTGAGGCGCATGGACTTGATCGCCACGATTTGAAATTTCGTGGTATGAATGCGGCTCAAAATATCTGCGGCAACTCCGCGGCCGACGGCATCCGGTTTGATGATTGCTAAGGTGCGCTGTAATCCCAAGAGATCATTCCTCCGTTTGGCTTTGTTGCGGCTGATACTTCAACGTTTTCGGCGCTTTGCCGATTTGCTCAATGATTTTTTCTTTACGGAGGTTTTTGGCTTTGCGCTCAATTTTGGTTTCGCCTTCGAATCGCGCATTGCGCGCGCAATTGTTTCGCCAATATCGGCGGGGCTTTGGATCGTGTAAATGCCAGCGGCGCGCATCGCTTTGTACTTTTCGATCGCTGTTCCGTGCCCGCCGCTGATGATCGCGCCGGCGTGCCCCATACGCCGGCCCGGCGGAGCTGTCTGACCGGCGATAAATCCCACAACCGGCTTTTTGACATGCTTTTTGATGTATTCCGCCGCAACTTCTTCGGCGTTGCCGCCGATTTCGCCGATCATCACGATCGCGTGCGTCTCGGGATCTTCGTTGAACATGCGAATCGCATCAAGAAAGCTGGTGCCGATGATCGGATCCCCGCCAATGCCGATACAGGTGGATTGCCCGATGCCCAGCTGCGTAAGCTGACCGACGGCTTCGTAGGTGAGCGTGCCGCTGCGGCTGACGACGCCAACGTTCCCCTGCTTGTGAATCGATGCGGGCATGATGCCCATCTTGCATTTTCCGGGTGAAATGACGCCGGGACAATTCGGCCCTATCAGACGCCTGTTTGAATCTTTCATTGCGGCAGCCACGCGCACCATGTCGAGCACCGGCACGCCTTCGGTGATGCAAATCACGAGCGGCAAATTCGCATTGACTGCTTCGAGGATCGCATCGGCGGCGAAGGGAGGCGGAACGAAAATAATGGATGCGTTCGCGCCTGTTTTTGCGACCGCTTCCGCAACCGTGTTGAACACCGGAACACCGAGATGTTTCGAGCCGCCTTTCCCGGGCGTGACGCCCGCGACCACTTTCGTGTCGTAATCGAGCATCTGCTGCGCGTGAAAGCTACCTTCGCGGCCGGTGATGCCTTGCACGACGACGCGCGTATTCTTGTCGATCAGAACGCTCATCGCGCACCCTCCGCAAGGGCCACGACTTTCTGTGCTCCGTCTTTCATGCCGTCAGCGATGGTGAAATTGAAGCCCGAGTTGCGCAAGATTTCCTGGCCTTTCTCAACGTTAGTGCCTTCCATGCGAACAACGACCGGCACCTTGAATTTCAGTTCTTTCGCTGCATTCACCACGCCGCTGGCCAGCACGTCGCAGCGGAGAATGCCGCCGAAAATATTCACGAACACGGATTTCACATTGGGATCGCTGAGCAGAATGCGGAAAGCGTTCGTCACCTGCTCTTCGGAGGCTCCGCCGCCCACATCAAGGAAATTCGCTGGGCTGCCACCGCTCAACTTGATGATGTCCATCGTGGCCATCGCGAGGCCGGCGCCATTGACCATGCAACCGACGGTGCCGTCGAGCTTGATGTAATTCAGTTTGTGTTTTGAAGCTTCCACTTCCAGCGGCGTTTCTTCTTCGAGATCGCGCAGGTCCTTGAATTCCGGATGGCGGTAAAGCGCGTTGTCGTCGAAGGTGACTTTGGCATCGAGCGCTATCAAGCGGCCATCGCCGGTGACAACGCAGGGATTAATTTCCACAAGCGACGCGTCCGTTTCTACGAACGCGCGATAGAGCGATTGGAGAAACGGAACCGCTGCGTTTACAACTTCCGGCACCAGGCCGAGTCCGAAGGCAAGTTTGCGCGCTTGAAACGGAAGCAATCCAGTGGCCGGATGAATCGTCTCGCGCAGAACCGCTTCGGGATCGTCCTTCGCCACTTCCTCGATTTCCATTCCCCCAGCGGTGCTGGCCATAAACACGGGTGCGCCCGCCGTGCGATCCACGAGAATGCTGAGATAAAGCTCGCGCTTGATGTCGAGCCCTTCTTCAATCAGCAGGCGGCGAACGATGCGTCCTTCCGCTCCCGTTTGCGGAGTGACGAGATTCATTCCCAGGATGCGTTCGGCATGGGCGGCAGCCTCGTCGGCTGATTTCGCGAGCTTCACGCCACCCGCTTTGCCGCGTCCGCCCGCGTGGATCTGCGCCTTCACCACGACGACCGGGGTGCCAAGGCGCTGCGCCACCGCGCGCGCCTCGTTCTTCTTGAAAACCACCTCGCCTCGCGGCACCGGCACGCCGAACTTCGCGAGGATCGACTTAGCCTGATACTCGTGGATCTTCATTCATTCTCCATGGGCTTTCGGAGGCTCGCCTTGAATAATGCTAGTATTTATCCTTGCAAAAGCTACTAAGTTTACTTGGAACGTGGAAGACGAGCAAGGAGCGGTGTGGCCATTGAAATAAAGTATCGGCGAAAAAAGCCGCGGTGCAAGCCCGCAGCATGCCATGCCTTAGTTTCATGATTCTCGAAGCCCTGGAAAAAGTTGTTGCCGATAAAGATTTGACGCGAGCGGAAGCCGAAGCTGCGATGGAGGATATTCTTGCGGGCCGCGCAAGCGAGGCCCTGATCGCAGGGCTGCTCACGGCTTTGCGCATGAAAGGCGAAACGGTCAATGAAGTGGTCGGTTTCGCCACGGCAATGCGACGCCACGCAACGCCAATCTTTCCGGCTGGACGCCGCTCTGCGAAACCCGAAATCCTCGTGGATACGGCCGGGACGGGTGGCGACGCGGCCGGTACATTCAATATCTCAACGGCTGCTTCGTTCGTAATCGCCGGCGCGGGCGTGCCGGTCGCGAAACATGGTAATCGTTCGGTCAGTTCGCGATGCGGCTCCGCGGATGTGCTGGAAGCGCTGTGCGCGAAAATCGATCTTGCGCCGGATCGCGTGGCCCGATCCATCGAGGAAATCGGCATCGGATTTATGTTTGCTCCGGCGATGCATACTGCCACGCGGCACGCGATGCCGGTGCGGCGCGAACTTCGCATGCGCACCGTATTTAATCTGCTCGGACCGCTGACGAATCCTGCTGGAGCGTCGGTGCAAATCGTCGGAGTATATGACCCGAGCCTAACCGAGTTGGTTGCGCGAGCGCTCGGCGAACTGGGCGTGCGCCGCGCTTTCGCTTTTCATGGCGCCGAAGGCTTGGACGAAATTTCGATATCCGGTGAAACGCATATTTCGGAACTGCGCGATGGATCCGTGCGAAATCTTATGGTGTCTCCTGAAGATTTCGGCTTGCGCCGCTGGCCGGCCGAAGACATTCGCGGCGGGGACGCGAGGCGCAACGCGGAAATTATCCTGCACATCTTAGGCCCCTCGTCGCATCATCACGCCAACGGAGCGCACCGCGAAATTGTGCTGGCCAATTCCGCCGCGGCTCTCGTTGCTGCAGGGCGCGCCACGGATTTCATCGACGGCGTGCGCGTGGCAGCGGAATCCATCGATTCCGGCGCTGCGCGTGAAAAGCTCGAAGGATTTATCGCCTTCACGCAGAATGATAGCGAGCGGGCGCTTTCCGGATCATAGCGGCTCGAACTCAACTAAATCTGTTTCAAGCTGCGCACGGCATAGCCAAAACAGGCCAGAACAAAAATCCCGAAAGCCACTGCCTCCATCCCAAGTTGGTGCGGATTGCCAAGCCCGATCGATGTGTAGCGCAAGACATCTACCTGCCATGTTATCGGATTCGCCAGGCCTATTACGCGAAACCAGCGCGGCAGCGGTTCGAGCGGATAAAACATCGAGCTTGCAAACAAAAATACAAAATAAAAAACAGATGTAACGCTGTTGAAAATGTCGTTGCGCCGAATCTTCAATGCGAAAATCGTGTAGAAGAAAAACCAGCCGGCGGTCCCGAGGATCACCGTCACCACAAGCAGCGGCAGAAGATCGGCGCGCAGCCGGATTCCCAGCAGCCAGGTGCCCAGGCCGAGTGTGATCACCATCTGAATGATCGCAATGAAAACGTTGAATAGCACCTTCCCCAGCAAATATTCCGACCGGCTCATCGGATACGTCAGCATCTCGTAGAAAATCCCGTTGTCGCGATCCATGAAAAATGACCATGAGCTGTTCGACGCAATGCCGAAGCTCGCCATTCCCAGCACGCCAGCGAGAAAAAACGAGTTGTACGTGACGCCCGGCGCTGAGAGCGGAGTGCCTAGAGAAGCCGTCACGCCCACGCCGAATACGAGCAGATAGCAGAGCGGATAAAAAAGATCCCAGAAGACGAACGTAATATTAGTCGCTCGAATCTTTGTCTCGCGATACAGCATTGCGGAAATCGACGACACGATCGCTCCCGAAGCATTCTGGTACGCTGCTACCGCGCTTCCGCGCCGGCCTTCTGCGTCAGCTCGACGAAAATATCTTCCAGGCTCGCCCCGCCAATCTCCACGCGCAGGACGCGCCCCTTCTTCGCCAGAGCCGCGACGATTTCGAGCGCTTCCGCCTCCCGCGCCTTCACGCAGAATTCGAGCGTATTGCCATTTATCCGTGAACGCACCGGATGCAGCGCGGCCATCTCGTGCTCAATTCCAGCGGGCAACGACTCAAACGTGATCGTCACTTCGTAAACATCCTGCGATAGCAGCTTCAAAGCGTGCAAATCCCCGCGCGCGATTTGCCGGCCCTTATTCAAAATTAAAATGTCGTCGCACAATTCTTCCGCTTCGCTCAGAATCTGCGTGGTTAGAACGATCGTGCGCCCGCGCGCCGATTCCTTCCGCAGCGCGTCCATCACCGCGCGTTTCAGAATCGGATCCATGCCGGTAGAAAACTCGTCGAGAAATAGCACCGGCGTCTTCACCAGAAACACTTTCGCCACCTGCACACGCCGCCGAAAACCGCCGCTCAGATCCTGCACTTTGCGATCGGCCTCGGTCGTGAGATCGAAAAGCTGCATGTTCTCGGCAGCCCCGCCTTCCGCTTCAGCCAGCCCGTGAAACCTCGCGTACGTCAGTAAATTGTCGCGCACGGATAGAAACATTTCGCCCGCGGTTTCCTGCAGCACCATCGACATCCTCCGGCGAACTTCCAGCGGCCGCTCGACCACGTCAAAGCTCTCAATGCGCGCATGCCCGCTGGAAGGTTGCAGAAGCGTGGCAAGAATCTTCAGCAGCGTAGTCTTGCCCGCACCGTTCGGCCCCAACATTCCAAAAATCGAGCCGCGCGGAACGTTAAAACTGAGCCCGTCAATTGCCCGCACCGGCTCGCTGCGCGCCCCGAAAAGTCCATTTCGCCGCGCGGGATAGACTTTCACGATGTTGTCCACTTCGAGAGCAAACGGCGAGCGGCCCGCGATCATTTGCGTCCGTTCGATGGATCAGGCGAGAGCGCCGAGCTTAGATCCAGATCGACTGATCCGCGCCCCGCGCCCGGCGCGTAGCAATTGCCGTCCGAGTTGTAAGTGGCAGCGCAGCGCTTGGTGAATTCATGGCGGCGCGGCGACTGCGCGAACTGCCACACCGTGGCGTACGGCACACCGCTGGCGGATGGCAGTGGCGGATTTTTCGGATACACGCAGCCAGGCGCTGGCGGGCAAGCATCGTTGTACACAAAATAAGAAATCGCTCGCGGCCCCGCATGCGCTCGAATGTCGTCCGCTGTGACGATCGTTTTTCCCCTCTCTTCTTTCGACGGCATGCCGGAACAATAAATTCCCGCACGAAACCCTCCCGCGACCACTGCGTCAACCCACGCCAAGATGTACGCGTCTTGATCGTCCGTCATCCGCCCGCCCTCTTCCTGATCCAGAAAAATCACGGTGCCGGAATGAAAACCTTCTCGCTGCGCGAGCGAAGCGGCTGAATGCCCGTCCTTCTTCCCGGCTTCGGATGCATTTCCAAGAGATTTCAATTCGCGGACCGTGTGCCCATTGAAGAGCACAAGAAAACCGAAGTCGTTGTTCAAGAGCGCCGCGCGCTTCCCCACCCAATCATTCGAATTGGCGCCAGGCGGATTATTCAGCCAGTACCCGGCGAACGAAAATGTGCGCCGCATCGCCTGAAGCGCTGCGTCGCCCGGGTAGTCGTTCGCGTCAAAGCCGAGGTAGGAGGCTGGCGAAGCATATCCCAGCGCCGCCACCAAAATCAGAGAGCAGCAGAAAAATGCAGTGCGCTGAAAACAGTTGTATGCACGCGGATTCATGAAGCATCTCGCAAAACTCGAATTTCATTCTAGACGCTGAGGAAATTTTCGAGAAGCCGGAAACCCGCCTCGGTGAGCACCGACTCCGGATGAAATTGCACGCCCTCGACGCGCAATTTGCGATGCCGCAGGCCCATAATCGTGCCTTCATCCGTCTCGGCAGAAATTTCGAGTTCGCGCGGCAGAGACTTTCGCTCCACGATCAGCGAATGGTAGCGCGTGGCCTGAAATTTCTGAGGCAGGCCGCGAAAAATCGTCTTGCCGTCGTGATCGATACGGCTCGTTTTGCCGTGCATCAATTTGCGCGATCGAATCACACGGCCGCCAAACGCCGCCCCGATCGCCTGATGGCCCAGGCAAACACCCAGAATTGGAATTTTGCCCGCGAAGCGCTGGATCAACGGAATGCTGATTCCGGCTTCCTGAGGCGTGCACGGCCCGGGAGAAACCACGATGCGCTCAGGCCGCAATTCTTCGATCTCATCCAGCGTAATACGGTCGTTGCGGCGCACTTCCAGCTGCTGCCCCATCTCGCCAAGATACTGCGCCAGGTTATAGGTAAAGGAATCGTAGTTGTCGATTAGCAGCAGCATTTTTGCAACCGAAGCGACGCAATCCAAGAATACAGCAGTCCGCAATTTATTTCTTCGCACCCTCGCCGTGCGCAATCCCGAGCGCCCTCACCAGCGCGCGCGCCTTGTTCACCGTTTCCTGATACTCGCGTTCGGGCATCGAATCTGCCACCACGCCGCCACCCGCCTGGATATGGACGCGCCCCTTCTTTGCCACCAGCGTGCGCAGCGCGATACACGAATCAATGTTGCCCGAGAAATCCAGATACATCACGGCACCCGCATAGATGCCGCGGCGCGTCGGCTCGAGCTCGTCAATGATCTCCATCGCCCGGATTTTTGGCGCGCCGGAAACGGTGCCCGCCGGAAAGCAGGACATCAGTGCGTCGAAGCAGTCCATACCCCGGCGCAGCTGCCCGCGCAAACTCGACACCAGATGCATCACGTGCGAGTAGCGCTCCACGAACATCAGCCTCTCCGGCTTCACCGTTCCGTACCCGCAAACACGCCCGAGATCGTTGCGGCCCAGATCAACTAGCATGATGTGCTCCGCCCGCTCCTTGGGGTCGGCGAGCAGCTTCGCTTCGAGGTCGCGGTCTTCTTTTTCATCGCACCCGCGCGGCACTGTCCCCGCAATCGGGCGGTAAAACACATCGCGGCCCTGCACCTTCACCAGCATTTCCGGCGAGCTGCCCACCACCGACACATCGTCCAGTTTGAGAAAATATAGGTAGGGCGAAGGATTCACCACACGCACCGCCCGATAAATTTCAAAGGGATTGGCATTCGTGCGCGCCGAAAATCGCTGGCTGGGCACCACTTGAAAAATATCCCCCGCGCGGATATATGCCTTGGCCTTACGAACGGCAGCAAGATATTGTGGCCGCGTCATGTTCGATTGAAGGCGCAGCCTGCCACCCCGCGACTTGCGGCGCTGCTTGGGAAGCGGCCCTTCCAGCTTCCGCCGCACTATTTCGATTTCGCGTAGCGCCGCGTCGTATTTCTCGCGGAGGCTCCCTTTCCCTCCCGTGAATACGTTGCGAATCACCCAGATGCGATGCTGCACGTGGTCGAAGGCGATCACGCCATGAAAAAACATCATCACGCAATCGTCCAGCGCCAGATCGTCGCGTCCCGATGCGGGAATTCTTTCGATCAGCCGCACCATGTCGTACGCGAAATAACCGATCGCACCGCCGATCAATGGCGGAAGTCCCGGCACCCGGACGGGATGGTAGCGTGCCGTCAACCGCCGCAACTGCTCGATGGGATCATCGTCGAAATGAATCTCGCGGCCGGCAGTCTCGAGCGTGCAGATTCGCCCGCGCGCCCGAAATACCTCTTCTGGATTCGCGCCCGCGAAGGTGTAACGCGCAATGGTCTCGCCGCCCTCGACGCTCTCAAGCAGGAAGGAATACTTCGCGCCGTCTGCGATTCGCAGATACGCCCCTACGGGCGTCAGCAAATCGGCTGTAAATGTCTCGTAGATGGGGATCAGGTTCCCCTGGCGCGCCAGCGTTGAGAATGCTTTGAAATCAGGCTGAGCCATATTGTCGCCTGCAAAGTTGCCCATCAGGTCGTCCAATCAAGTGGAGCGCCTTCCCTGCTGACTTTTCTCTTCGCGCCCCAGTGCCGCGAGCACAGCCGCGCGCATCGCCTTCTCCGGAGCGCGCTCGCCCGTCCAGAGTTCCCACTGCGCGATTCCCTGCGCTAGGAACATCTCCACCCCGGAAACTGTTTCGATGCCTCGACGGGCAGCTAGTTGCATCAGCTTCGTAACGCGCGGACGATAAATCGTGTCGAAAACAAGCCGGCAATTCAACTCGCTTGCTTCCAGAGGCGATCTCCCCATTTCGGGACACATGCCCACCGGAGTAGCATTCACAATGGCGTCAAAAAATTCTGACCCCAGATGCTTCCGCATTACCGTTTCTGCGCCGGCGGCCCGCGCGAGTGCGGCAGCCCGCGCAGGCCGTCGCGCACAAATACCAACCGAAGCGCCTGCGCGCGACAGCGCAAACACCACCGCGCGCGCCACGCCTCCCGCTCCAAGTATCAGCACGCGGCTGCCTCGAAGCGGCATGCGGCGTTCGAGGGCTCGCAGCACGCCCACGTAGTCAGTGTTGTAGCCGAAGAGCTTTCCGTTGGCCCGCACGGAAACCGTATTCACCGCTCCGATCGAGGCGGCGAGTTCATCACAATCATCGAGATAGCGAAGAATCGCCTGCTTATGCGGCAAAGTAACGCTGAATCCTTTCATCCGCAACGTCTCGATCGAATTGCAAAAATCTTTCAAGTCGCGAACGAGGAATGGCAAATACAAAGCGTCGATTCCGCGCGCGTCGAAACCGGCATTTTGAAGCTGGGGCGAGAGCGAATGGCTGATGGGATTCCCGATCACCCCAAACACCCGAGTCCGCCCGGTAATGCGATTCGCGCGATAGAGATTTATCATCTCGTTGAGCGGTGCCTGACCCGGAGCTGTGGCGTTTTCAACCGGCGCGTAAACAAAGTTCCCCCGTTCGCGTAATGCGAGAACGCGCATCGGAAGCGCTACGTCGCCCATCGGCACTGTAATCGCGTCGCGCCGTCGGCCGCGTGCAATCGCCGTCACCCGCCGCGCCTCCGAAAGCGATTCACAGTGCGCAGCAATCTTGATCGCATCCGGCCTCACACCCCACAGCTTGGCCGCGACCGGCTTGAAATCTCTCGGCGCGCGCTGAAAGAAGTGAGCGGAGCAGATTTGCCGTCCTTCTCCAAGCAGCACGTCGATAAGTTCCGCCGGGCAGCGCGACGCCGATTCAATTTCAAGGTCGAACCACTGGCATCCCACTCTCAGTGCCTCGCCGAGATGCCGAAGCTGTTTGGCAATCGTGCCGCGATAGCGGCCTCCCGCTTCGCGTCGCCGGCAAGTCACGATTATTGTTACGTCTCTTCCGCGGGCCGCTCGCCTCCGGCGGCTCGCCGCCAGTCGGGCGAGAAACTTCTCGATCTCGGCGTCATTCGCCAGCCAATCGAGGCGCAATTCGATCGTCTTCGTCTGCGAAAGCGCTCGCTGGAGCTGCCGCCACATCGCCGCAGCGCTCTCCGCCGCCACCACAGCGCAAATTTTCGATTCGCCAATCATTTCCGCTCTGTCCGCATCGCCAATTTTTGTCCGTTTATCGTTGAATCCAGGCGCGTTCGGCGTCCACGCGCGGCCCTCGCATCACCTGTCCGTCCGTACAGGGGGTTCTGGCTTCTACCATGCGTTACTGAATGTGTAAAGCGCACCAGACCTTGCCTTGACGCTCCAATACCCGTTTGTTACGGTCGCATTATCGGGTGGCGCCATGTGTCGGCGCACGGTAATCCAAAGGAGCAAGCATTATGCGCGGGAAAATTTTCCTTGCTGGTCTCATTTTGGCCCTGTCCGGGGGCGCGATTGCCGCGCAGGATAGAGGCGCTTCCACGACTCAGGACGACATCTATTGCTCGGGAACCATCACGAGCGAGTCCGTCCCCCACGAAACCTACGTGATTACCGGCGAAGAGTCGAACTATAAGAATACGTTCCAGGAAGGCAACTACGTCTACATCAATAAAGGCTCCAGCCAGGGTGTCAAAGTGGGTGACGAATTTTCCGTGATTCGGGCGGTCACCGATCCCACCGATATCGAGTGGACCAAGTGGCAGTTCTCCATCCTCAAGAAAATCGGAACCATGTGGGAAGACGAGGGCCGCTTGCGCGTCGTCGTGGCGCAGCCGAACGTCTCCATCGCCCAGATCGTGAATTCCTGCAACTACATCCAGCGTGGCGATATCGTGCTGCCTTTCAACGAACGCCCGGCGCCGCCTCTGAAGTCGGAAGCTAATTTTGACCGCTTCGCACCGCCCAGCGGCAAACCCGTTGCGATGGTGGTTTCGGGTAAGCAGTTTGCGATCCTGGACGGGACCAACGACGTCATCTACGTCAACCTGGGCACTTCGCAGGGAGTAAAGGTCGGCGATTACTTCCGAATTTTCCGCTATCAGGGAACCGAGCACGAAACGGCGTACCAGACCAAGCGGGCTGCTTTTGATATTTACGGCTACGGAAGCGCTCCCGCCAAATACCAATGGGACAACGTGCCTCGTGAAGTGATCGGCGAGGGTGTGGTGGTGCGCGCTGCGCCCAATTCTTCGAGCGTGCTAATTACGTTCAGCCTTCATCAGATTTACGCGGGCGATTACGTCGAAGTCGAGTAGTTTGATTTTGCTCGCTCGTCACGTTCGTTGCGTGGCTGGGCTGCGTGGAATCCGGCTTCGCTGAAAATTTCGGCGGTAAATCCTTGCACCCGCGTTCCCGGCTGCTTCCAGTCGTCGCGCTCGAGATCAGCCTTCAGGCACGTCTCTTCCAGAAAGCGCTCTGCTGTCCAACCGAATTGCCGGGCTACCTGAGGCAGTAGAACCCCGCGTCTTGCACCTCGCGAAACCATCAAACCGTGTTTTCCTGGTTCGACCTGTTCGCAGGAAATCTCCACGAGCGGCGAAAGTACAGAAATCTCAATGGCAAGGCCATCGATTTCCGCTGCGGTTATCGGAGCGAAACGCGGGTCATCCAACGCCGCTGCCATTGCGCAATAGGCAACCACCGAAACCAGCGGCTCCTTCGACGCAAGCTGCCCGACGCATCCCCGCAGGCGCCCCATCCTGTGCAGTGTGACGAACGCGTTCCCAGGCCGCTTCAGCTCTTGATCATCGGGAAGGTCTTGCAGTATTTCGCGGCGTTCGACGGCGAGAATCACCGCTCGCCTTGCCACATCGAGGAGGGCCTGCTTCGCTGAATCAGCGAGTGGGAGCATCCTGGTGCTTCTCTTCGGGCTTTACAAGAATTACCGCGCGTCTCCGCTCCTGCACGCGTATATCAATCTGGCTCCAGAACATCTGGAAGTAGTGAATCGCCGAGGCCACCGCGCTCAACACCACGAGCCACATCAACACGGTACCGAGCAATTTCAGCGATGTATACTTCGCCGTCAGGATCACCGCGCAACCCGCGAGTACCTGCAAAATCATTTTCGTCTTGCCCAGCGGCGACGCGGGAATCACCAATCCTTCCACCGACGCAATCTCGCGCAGCCCCACCACAATAAATTCGCGCCCGATGATAATCACCACCATCCAGGCCGGAACCAGTCCCATCTCCACCAGCGAAATAAACGCGGCCGAAATCAGCAGCTTGTCCGCGATTGGATCGAGCAGAATTCCCAGCGTCGTAATCTCGCGCCGCTTTCGCGCGATGTAGCCGTCCATCACGTCCGTGGCGGCGGCCATCAACAGAATCAACACGCCCCACACTTCGAAATGAATCGGCAAACCCCAAAAATCAAAGTTCGGTTCGCGGGTGAGTAGGACGACAACAAGAAGGGGAACGAAAAAAATCCGGAGCACGGTCAGGCTGTTCGGCAGGTTCATCGCGCTCACGAGATTCTCTCACTTGGGCAGACGCCAAGAGGTCGCCAGCCGTGGGTTCCGATTCACTATAAACTTCGCTGCGAAGTGAGTCAACGGTACGGCGAGCGCTGTCGCGGAATGAAAATATGAAGTGAAAATAAAGCCGGAGGAGGCCCACGACCCGATACAGCAAATCCTGTATCTAGTGACTGTTAGCGAACAAGATGCTGCAACGCTGTGCAAATTCGTCTGCGAAGAAAAACGGACGGCGCCTGTGGGTATTTCCCCTAAGACAGGCGCTGCTACGCCACTAACTGGCAGAAATGGAATCACTTAGCGGAGCATATCGAAATATGCGAATCCGTATAAGTCTCTCGATTAAAAAGGTTTTCGCGTTTTCAGCAGGCCCTTTTCCACAATGATTTCCACAGTTCGCGCCAGGGCTGCAGTCGCTAAGGGATACTAGTAATAGGACTTTACGCCCCTCGCCTTTCAGGCTCCGCCACGAGCTCCTGCAACTGCCGTGCGACGGATTCCGGCAATTCTGCGTCGACCTTCATATGCCCGTCCAGCACCTCAGAATTGAGCACTCGCCCACATGCGTGGATAATCGCTAAGTCGCGGCCATTGGCCAGCGGCACGTTCAGTTGCACGCGAACCAGAGGATCGCCGGGCAGCACCGTATCAATGCGCGCGAGCAAGTCTTTCAGGCCTGCTCCGGTCGCTGCGGACGCAAACGCTTTCTGTTCGTTGTGCCCATTCGCACTCTGAAAATTGGCAAGCTGCACGGGATCAATCTGATCGATTTTGTTGAAGACGTGGACGCGGGGAGAATTCTTTACGCCCAGATCATCGAGAACCTTTTCAACTTCGGCGTCCTGCTCGGCGTGATGCGGATTGGAAATATCAGTAACATGCAGGATAAGTGCCGCCTCCTGCACTTCTTCGAGCGTCGCGCGAAAGGCGGCGATTAAGTCCGGCGGCAAATCGCGCAGGAATCCTACCGTGTCGCTCAGCAGCACGCGGCGGCGCGACGGCAGGCGCACCGCGCGAATCGTAGGGTCGAGCGTCGCAAACATCTGCGGCGATGTGAGCACTTCGGCGTGCGTCAGCGCGTTGAAGAGGGTCGACTTGCCCGCGTTCGTGTAGCCCACGAGCGCGATCATCCCGAGCGGGACCGCCTGCCGCGCACGCCGCCGCGTGGTTCGCTGGCGGCGAACCGTCTCAATCGCTTCTTTGATTTTCCCCAGGCGATCGCGAATACGCCGCCGGTCGGTCTCGAGTTTTTGTTCGCCAGGTCCGCGCGTCCCGATTCCGCCGCCGAGCCGCGAAAGCTCTGCTCCCTTGCCGGTGAGCCGGGGCAGCAGATAATTCAATTGCGCCAGCTCCACTTGCAGCTGGCCTTCGCGCGTCCGCGCATGCGTCGCAAAAATATCCAGGATCAACTGCGTGCGGTCAATCACGCGCCGCCCGATCCCCTTCTCCATATTGCGCAGCTGCACCGGCGTGAGATTGTGATCCACAATCACCAGCGGCACGTGCCGCATCTCCGCTTCCATGCGAATTTCGTCGAGTTTGCCGCGCCCCACAAGCGTCGCGGGATCGAGCGCTTCGCGCACTTGCAGCAGCGAACCTTCGATTTTCGCGCCCGCGCTTTCCGCTAGCTCCGTGAGCTCTTCGAGCGAATCGCGGCCAGCAGACGTGGGATCGCCCATGCGCCCGCGCAGCGATTTCTTCAGCCCCACGCCGACAAGCAACACTCGTTCCCGATTGTCCAGCTCTTGCGGTGTTTTCATGCGGAGGCGATATCCTGGCTCGGCCGAAACCTGGGGGTGTCCACTCTCATTCGTATTTTTATTATACCGTCCTTAGCAAGCCCTCGCGAACATTCTACGTTTTGGGCAAATTGGACAAAAATTGGCGCTGTAAGTGCAGCAAGGAGGTTACCGCAAAAAGCAGTTTTGGCGCGCAATCGGAAAGTCTTAGCCACCGAGGCACCGAGGAACCGAGATAGAAATCAGGAACGATGTTTGGGCGTTGAACTTACCTGCCCCCGCCCGACCTTGCCGACGCCGCCAGGACCAGCTCTGACAAGAAATCGCCCAGGCCGCGCTTCGGTGCGCTGCGGAATTCCGGGTCGCGGGTCGCCCGGTCCACCCAGCCCAGGCAGACCAGCAAGCCCATCTCCGACCACGCCTCCGCTGCTCGGACCGTAAATCCCACGTCCTCAAGCACCTCGGCAACGTATCCTCGCCGCTTGCGTTCGATCTCGCGCGCCCGCTCGGCCACCCGCGGATCGCGACGCGCCCAGTCCCGCAATGCCGCCTCGGGCCGACTGTGCGCGTCATCGGTCAGATGCTTGACCAGCTCCGCCCAACGCGCCGCCGCGCTGCGCTCGTCCGCCGCCGTCTCGACCCAAGCTGATTCATCCTCATCCCATTGCTCGAGCATCGCCCCCGCCAGCTCATCGCGATCGCGAAAATGCCAGTAGAAGCTGCCCTTGCTCACGTGCAAATCGCGCGCCAGCACTTCGACGCGCACCGCATCAATCCCATCCTGTGCGAGCCGCGCAAAGGCCGCCCGTACCCAGTCAGCGCGCCCGAGCGGCGCAGCCTTCGGTGCTCGAATTGGTGCAAGTGATGCCAACGGTTCGCCTGATCCGGACGATATAGCTGTGCTCAGCCGCCGTCAAGCATCTGGAAAGCTTCGTCCGCTTGTCTGAAGGCAAGCGCGTCGACGCGAGGGAGATGTGATGTGTTAGTTGAAATGCAGCTCACCTCTCTAGAGAGAGGCTCTTATCCGCCGGTGCTACGTTGGATGGTCTGCGCTAGAGACGGCAAAATGCTTTTGTTGGTAAATGACTGCCGAGCAAGAGTCAAAAGTCTCGGGTCTGAAGACCCGAGCTACATTGAAATCCCTCGATGTCGCGCCTCAGACGAATTGACTTTGCAGGACGTCGAGGGGATTTTGGCCAGCCGGCGCGCGAGAAAGTTGCTGGGCGGACCAACTTTTGTAGTGATACGGACCTCGTTCTTCAACGCCACGGCGCGGGCCATAGAGGCTCATTAGGGTCCGATGGGACCGCAAAGAGATCTGGCCGCACGAGAACGCTCTTTCTTGATGTAGAACACGGCGCTGGACCATTTCCAATCCTCGGGTCGACCCACAAGGGCTGCTTCCACTGGATTCGCGTGGATGTATTCAAGTTTCTTGCCGAAATCACCAGCGCGGCGAAGAATGAAATCAAAATATCGCTCCTGCCAGATGGGCCCGTGCTTCGAACGCAGCGCTGCATCAACTTTGGCAGCAGCGACTCCAGAGTCCAGACCAGAAGGTGGATGTGATTGGGCATCACAACATAAGCAAACATTGCAAACCTGTGCTTGGAACGAGCGCGGTCGATTTGCTCAAGACAGATGTCACGTTCCGGCGGAGGGAGCGGTTGAGTGTGCCGGAGGAGATTTGTGGTAATGAAGAAATAGCGGCCGGCAACTTCAATTCGACGGAGGCGCGACACGCCGCGATTCTAATGTAGCTCGGGTCTTCAGACCCGAGGTTTTTGCTCGGAATCATCAAAACCTCATAAAACCAGAAACCTCACCTCTGAAGAGGTGAGCTACGTTAACTTCTGCCTATAATGCAAAATTTCTAATCCGCGGCGGTATAGCCCCGGGAAATGGTAGCCTGCAATTATGTGGCGCGGCCCTGCGCTCTCGCTTGCGGCTTATGTTTTTCCCAGCCTGACGACTGCTTCCAGTCGCGCGGTCATCTTTCAACCCGACACAATTCTTGAAGTCAGGAGAATTCCCTATGGGTACGGCGTAATCGACACCGATATTTTGATTGTGGGAGCCGGGCCTGTGGGGCTTTTTCTGGCCAATGAGTGCGCGCGGCGCGGGCTGCGCTGGAGGCTGGTGGAGGAAAACTCCTCGCAATCGCAACATTCCAAGGCGCTGGCAATTTTCCCGCGCACGCTTGAAATCTTCGACATGGCGGGCGTTGCAGCGCCGTTTCTTGCGGCGGCGAATCGCGTGACGTCGGTAACAATCGTGACCCATAGACGCACGCTGGCGCACATGAGATTCGAACCTGACGAAACACCTTACCAATTCGTAGCCATGGTTCCGCAGGATGTGACCGAGAAGCTGCTCGTTGAGCAGCTGCGGTGCAGAGGCGGAAGCGTGGAGTACGACACGAAATTCGTTTCCGGCCAGCCACTGGACGATCGCGTGGACGTGACGCTCGAACGCAGCGGCCAGACGGCGAAACTTACGGCTTCGTTCGTGATCGGCTGCGATGGCGCGCACAGCGCGGTGCGGCATCTGCTGAACATTCCTTTTGAGGGAGCGGAATATCCCGACTCGTTCGTGCTGGCGGACGTAGAGACGAATGACGCGCTGCCCGCCGATGAGTTGCAGCTATGCCCCAGCGAACTCGGGCCGGTGGCCATCTTTCCTATGAGCGCGACGCGGCGGCGCATTGTGGCCACGATCGATCAGCCCGAGGGAGATGCGCCCTCGCTCGAACTCGTGAAGAAGATTCTCGCCGACCGCGCTCCTAACGGCATCGAGGCGCTTTCGCTGCACTGGAGCACCTATTTTCGCATTCATCACCGGCACGTGGCGCGGCTGCGGCAGGGACGTTTTTTCGTGGCCGGCGATGCCGCGCACATTCACAGCCCGTTTGGCGGGCAAGGTATGAATACGGGATTGCAGGATGTGTGGAATCTGGCCTGGAAGCTGGATCTTTTTCTGCGCGGGCATGGCAACGAGGAGCTGCTCGACAGCTATAGCGCCGAGCGGATTCCGGTGATCAGGAACGTGATCGAAACCACCGATACGCTGACGAAAGTGCTGGGGACACCGAACAAGCTGGTGCAGACGTTGCGCAACACAATCATTCCGATGGCGTCGCATCTGGCGCCATTTCAGCACGCTTTCGTCGAGCGGCTTTCCGAACTCGGGATCGCCTACCCGCGAAGCCCGATCGTGGAGGGACCGGGAAAACGCTACTTCGATGATTCGATGCGCGGCGGCCAGGGAATTCGCAGCCGGTTTCTGTTGATGATCGGCGAGAAGGACTCGTCCATCACGGAAGCTGCGGGCGAATTGTGCAAAGCGTTCGCGGATGTGATGGAACTGAGGACGTCGCAGAGGCCGGGAATTACGCTGGTGCGGCCGGATGGCTATGTGGCTTATGAAGCGCACAGCGGCAGCGTGGAGGCGCTGGCGGCGATGTGCGCGGTGATTGAACGGCAGACCGCGCAGGCTGCTCCGCCTGCGGCGGCGGGCGCGTGAGAATCTCTTCAGGGGCTAAAGCCCATTTTGCAGTCTTGCCGCAGTTGAAACCGCGGCCTACAAAGATGGAATCCCACCTGGGATACGCAATGCGGCGGCTGCGGTTTCGGGGTTGTCGCCGAAGGATTCGAGCCAGTGAACATGCGGCTCGCGGCGGAACCAGGTGAGCTGGCGCTTGGCGAAGCGGCGCGTGGACTGCTGGATGTTCGCGACAGCAGCGTCGAGAGAGAGGCGGCCTTCGAGGTGGGCGCGCAGGTCGGAGTAGCCGATGAACTGGAACGGCTTCGCATCAGGAGCAATGCCGCGCGAGACAAGAGTGCGGACTTCGTCGAGCCAGCCGGCGGCGAGCATTTCGTTGACGCGGGCATCGATGCGCGCGTAGAGGGCGGGGCGCGGCGGCGCGAGGCCGATCTTCGTGATCGCGTAGCCTTCGAGGGCGTTTATGCGCACTTCGCGATGCTCGTCATCCGGCGAGGTGGCGCGGCTGGCGCGGAAAATCTCGGCCACGGGCTTTCCGGCGAGGATGCGCATCTCGATGGCGCGGATGATTTTTTGCGAGTCGCGCGGGGCGATGCGGGCGGCGGAGGCGGGGTCGAGGCGGGCGAGGATTTTGTGCAGGTGCGTCGAGCCGCGCTTTTCGGCGCTGCGGCGGAGGCGATCGCGAAGTTCTTCCGAGCGGGTCGGCGCGTCGGCGAGGCCTTCGAGAAGGGCGCGCAGATAGAGTCCTGTGCCGGCGGCGAGGATGGGGAGTGTCGAGCGGCGGCGGAGATCATCGAGGGCGAGGAGAGCTTGGCGGCGGTAGTCGCCGGCGGTGAAGATTTCGTCCGGCTCGACGAGGTCGACGAGGTGATGCGGGATGCCGCTCTGTTCGCGCAGGGGGACCTTGGCGGTACCGATGTCGAAGTGACGATAAACCTGAGTTGAATCGCAGACGAGGATTTCGCCGCCCAGCCGCCGGGCGAGTTCGATGGCGAGCGCGGATTTGCCGGAGGCGGTGGGGCCGAGGATGACGATGAGGCGGGCGGGCGTGGCGGCGTTCATGTCAGCTTAGTGCGCGAGTCTCCAGCGCACTAGTAAGGATGGCGAGCGCGATGGCGGCGAGGATCAGGGCTCCGAGGATTTGAGTGCGGTTGAGGTTCACGGCGAGGTTACTGTCGCACAGTCGAGCGGGAAGAGGAAAATGGGAAAATAGAACTGGAAGAGGCAACGGCAAGGACGCCGGCCCTTCGTTCCTCAGGATGAACCGGAGGCCAGCGGTACAAAGGCGGAAAACACGAGCAAGAGCGCCGGTCGTAAGAAGACTGAAAACAAAGTCAACGGCACCGGCGAGAAGCGGTACAAAAGAAGAAGCTAGCGGGTGGGCACCGAGTCCGGCGGGATATTGTAGAAGTAGATGAAACGCAGCTCGATGAAGTCGCCTTTGAACTGCGGGGGCAGTGGCTCGAAGGGGCTTGAGGTGCGGATGGAGGAGAGCGCCGCCGTATCGAGCGGCTGCTTGCCGGAGGTGCGCTCGAGGTTTGGATCCTGCGGCGGGACGCTGCCGTCGCGATTGATTTTGAAGGTGAGCATCACGATGCCCCGATCGCCCATGAGGGCCGACTCGGGCATCACGGTGTACCAGTTGCGCTTGACGGTGGCGAGCAAACGCTGAAGGTAGCTGTTGAAGTCAACGCCCTGTGTGTCGGAGAGAATCGAGACGCCAGGCTGCATGCCTTGCATGCCGCCGCGTCCGCCACCGCCTCCTCCGCCACCACCACCACCCGCGCCGGGGTTGTACACAGTGCCACCCCCACCGCGCTGGATCTGATCCTGAATCTGGCTCTGCAGCTGTTTGCCGGGCGAGGAGTTAGGCAAATTCAAATTCAGATGGCCGGGCTGAGACGGCGGCACAGGCAAAACTTGCGAGGGTGTCGGCGTGGGTTGTACGGGGACGCTGACGGACGGCTGATTCACAGCCGTGTGCGGCGTGGGCGCGGAGGGCAGCTCGGGCTTGGGAATCGAAGGCGGCGCGATGGGCGCGTGCGTTTCAGGACGCGGCGGCGCGACTTTGTTCAGCACTTTGGGGCTGATCTTCACTTTCGGACCCGGCGGACCGGGAGGAGCGGATGGAATTGCGTCGACGGGAATATAGGTGATGCCGAGGCTCTTGCTGGCGAGCTCGATTTCCTTCGTGGTGGGTATGTGGGGCGGAAACATTTTGGGGATGAAAATTATGAAAATAATCAAGCCGATGTGGACGGCGACGGAAGCGGCGCGCGTGATGGCGTCCCACTTCGCATCTTTTTTGGCCTGAGGCTCGATGAGGAGGTTCGCGTCGCCGGTGGTAAAGATGTCGGGCTGGATGACTTCGCGAAGCTCGGGCGTCATCTCGGGCGGAATATCGAAGCGCGCGATTTCTTCCGCGTCGGGCGGCTCGACGTAGACGGGAACGACGACGCGCGGATCCATGACGGCGACGGGCACGTAGTCGGTGATTGGTTTCAGGTCGAAAGGCTTCGGGGCGATATCGCGCGGGACCAGGGCGCGATCAACGAGCACACCCAGAGGAAGGTGGCTCGGGATGCTGGATTTTCCGTTGAGCGGCGGCGCATCGGACAGGCCGGAGGGGACGACCATGCGGTCGTCCATGTAAGTTTCGAAGCGCGCGGGCGGCTTTTGCTTCTTCGCTTCCTCCTCGGTGAGCGGGCGCACGTCTCTGGGAACCAATATTCGGGCGATCATCGGGCGTCCTGTGGAGCGAAGCTGGATAGTTGGACGTGCCGGGCGTGTTCGAGGATGCCCGACATCACCCGGTCGGCTAGCTCGAGAGCGCGGCGGCCGGCGGCGCCATCGACGATTGGCTGCTTGCGCTTGCGCACGGATTCGAGGAAGGAACGAAGCTCGGCGCGAAGGGGTTCTTCGGGCGCGGTGGGAAGTTTTTCGAAGCCGATTTTTGGCTGGGCGCTATTTTCTTGGCTTGGAGCCGACGCGTTGCTTGCTTCGACGCGGACGCGGAGAACATCCTGGCGCGTGAAATCGAGCGAGACGTATTCGTGTTCCTGGAAGAAGCGCATCTTGCGGACCCGTTCGGTAGAGACGCGGCTGGCGGTGAGGTTGGCGACCGTGCCGGTTTCGAATTCGACGCGGGCGTGGGCGATGTCCACTTTGTCGCTGATGACGGGGATGCCGACGGCTTTGAGATCAACGACGGGCGCGTTGACGAGCGAGAGCAGGATATCGAGGTCGTGGATCATCACGTCGTAAACGACGTCGATATCGAGGCTGCGCGGCGAAAAGATGCCGAGGCGATGGATTTCGAAAAACATCGGGCGCGAGACGATCTTTCCGACGGCGACGACGGCGGGGTTGAAGCGCTCGACGTGGCCGACCTGGAGAATGGCGCGGTTACGCTTCGCGGCGGCGATGAGAACGTCGGCTTCTTCGAGCGATGCAGCGATGGGCTTTTCGACGAGCACGTCAATTCCGGCGGCGAGGATGCGGGAGCCGATGCGCGCGTGTTCGTTGGTGGGGACGGCGAGACTGAGGGCGTCAATGCCATCGGACGTAAGCGCGTCGAGGTCACGAAGAACGCGGGTGCCGAATTCCGTAGCGACTTTTTGCGCGCGTTCGGCGTTGGTATCAACGATGCCGACGAGCTCAGCGCCCTCGATTTCGCGCCAGACGCGAATGTGGTTGCGCCCGAAATCGCCGGCGCCGACGACCGCTACGCGGATGGACTTCTCGCTCAAGGTTTCCTTTTTGCCTCAAGAACCGGCAATTCGGTTGCGGCGGCTTTCGCTGGAGCGAAGGCCTGAATTGCGATGCTGAAATCGTCGGCCGCTTGCATCAGCCGGTCGCGGTCGAAAAGCAGTGTCCTCCCGGCGTCGACGGCGAGAGCGGTGGCGTTCGAGCGGCGCATGACTTCGATAGTCTTGGGGCCTACGACGGGAACATCGAAGCGCATATCCTGCGAGGGCTTGCTGACTTTGATGACGACCAGGCGTTGGCCGCCGGCGATGCGGGCGGCGCGTTCGATGGCCTCGTCCGTTCCCTCCATGGCTTCAACGGCAATGCAAGCGCGATCGCGGACGACGATTGTCTGGCCGAGATCAAGCGCGGCGATTTTCTGCGCGACTTCGCGGCCATAGGCGATATCTGCGACTTCCGACACGTCCGGTGAGCGGCGCGTGAGGATTCCTACCTCCGGCAAAAGCGAGCCGAGAAATTTCGTGGAGTCCACGAGCTGGATGCCTTCGTCTTCGAGCACGCGCGCCACAGCTCCAATCAGCGAATCGGTATTTTTCGTCGGAAGCGAGACTAGCAGCTTTGCCAGCCGCCAATCGGGGTGGATCGAGCTGAATATTTTATTGTGCTTCACTTGCCCTGCCATCACGGCGTGTTTCACGCCCTCCTGATGCAATAGCTCAATCGTCCGGCTCAAGTCTCCTAAGCTCACCCAGTGCACGCGCGCGGCAGCTTGCTCGATCGCGGGCGACGCTTCTTCGCGAATCGCGATGACAGCCATCTCGATGCCGCGGCTGCGCGCACCTTCCAAAACGAGGAATGGAAAATCGCCGTTACCTGCGATGAGTCCCCAACGCTCAGAATTCTCCGGTATTGCGTTCGCTGGCATTCCTATTTGGTGAGACCGCGCTCGGCCGTCGATTCGATAAACCGGATAAGGGTTTGGACGTCTTCGGATGCGGAAAGGGTTCCACGCATTTGTTCGAGCGCCTGGGTGGTGTTGAGCTTGGAGCGGAGGAGCAGCCGGTACGCTTTCTCGATGGACTCGATGCGGTCTGGCGAAAAGCCGTTGCGCTGGAGGCCGACAGAATTCACGCCGTAGCATTTCGTGTCGCGCGGGGTGACGATTTTGGAGAAAGGCGGAACGTCCTGGGTGATGACGGTGTGCGCGGCGATATAAGAATATTTGCCAATACGGCAGAACTGATGGACGGGGCAGAAGGCGCCGATGGTGGCATAGTCCTCGACGGTGACGTGGCCAGCGAGCGTGGCGCCATTGACGAAAATCGTGTGGCTCCCGATTTGCGAGTCGTGGCCGATGTGTGCGTAGGACATGATCAGATTGTTCCTGCCGAGGCGGGTGGTGCCGCCGCCTTTAACGGTGCCGCGATTCACGGTGGAGAATTCGTGGAATTCGTTTTCATCACCTGCTTCGAGCGAGACGCGCTCGCCTTTGTAGGTGAGATCCTGCGGGTCGCCGCCGACGACGCTGAAGGGGTAGAAGTGGTTTCGGCGCCCGAGTCGCGCCGGGCCCTTCACCATTGCGTGCGATTCGACGACGCAGCCTTCGCCTAACTCGACCTCGTCGCCGATCACGGCGAAGGCGCCGATGGAGACGCAGTTGCCGAGGCGCGCGGTAGGCGCGACAGAAGCGCGCGAGTCGATTTTAGACATTCGGCTGGCTCATTCGACATCACTCATTCGGCGAGCTCGCTGCGTTTAGCTTCGATGGCGCCTTCATTGGGCCTCGGCGGAAGCGGGCGCGGGCTGTTGAACTTCGTCGAGGTCCACCATTTTGCACATGAGCGTGGCTTGGGCGGCGAGTTCGCCTCCTACGGAAGCTTTTCCCTGCAGCTTGCAGAAAGTGCCGCGCCAGGCGAGAACGTCCACTTCGATGCGCAGCTGATCGCCCGGGACGACAGGGCGACGGAAGCGAGCCGCGTCAATGGCGACGAAGTAGAGAAGCTTTTTCTCGCGGTCTTTTACTTCCTGCAGCAGGAGCAGGCCGCCGGTCTGAGCCATGGATTCGATGATAAGCACGCCGGGCATGATGGGTTTGCCTGGAAAATGTCCCTGGAAGAAATATTCGTTGATGGTGACGTTCTTGATTCCAACGATGCGCTTCCAGCGTTCCATTTCCTCGATCGCGTCGACGAGGAGAAACGGGTAGCGGTGCGGGAGGATGGCTTGGATGGCGTTGATGTCGAGAATCATTGTTGGCCTCTTATGTGAGGTGTGCGCACCGGTTGCTTTCTTTCGGCGTACCTGACCGTATAGTTGTCTCGGAAGCTGCGCCCAGGAACAAGCGAATAATTCTATACGAAACGTGACGGAGTGGGAATCGGGGCGGGGCGGGCGTGGGGCGTGTCGAGGGCGTCCGATTCGGATTGGTTGCAGGAATTGTTGGTTGAGATCCTTCGCTGCGCTCAGGATGATAACGCCCCAAAAATTGCGACCACGGCTGTCCACCGGTTTGTGCCATGGAACGCCAGCGAGCACCTACTCGGAAATCATCCCGATCGTCACCAGCCACATTTCGACCAACTGAGGCCATCCAGTTATCGGAAGCTTCGTGCGGCGCAGCCCGAAGGCATGGCCGCCCTGCGCGTACAAATGCATCTCCACGGGGACGCCAGCCTTCTTCAGCGCAATGTAGTAAGCCAGCGAGTCGTTCACGTCGTCAACGTGGTCATCCTCGGCCTGGAGCAAAAACGTAGGCGGCATCTGGCGGGTGACAGGAATATCGGGGTTCAATCCAAATTGTTTATCGGCGGCCGTCTCATGGGGCGGCTTTCGAATCACAAACTTTCTGGCACCCTGGCCAGCATCCCATTCCGCCGCGGAAAGCGACAGATGCCCCGGATAAATAGCCACCGCAAAATCCGGGCGGCAACTCTCTTTGTCGGCGGCATCTACAGGCGGGTACAAACGCTTATCAAAGTGCGTACTGATCGCTGCCGAGAGATGCCCGCCGGACGAAAACCCAAGCACTCCAATCTTGTGCGGATCGATGTGCAAGTCCACCGCGTGCAAACGCACCAGCCCTATCGTCCTCTGGGCATCTTCTAAGGCGATTGGTGATTCCGGATACGGACCTGATTTGGGATAGGGCGCCGATTTGGAATAGCCTTCGTTACCAGGCACGCGGTACTTCAAGAGCACGCAGGTGATCCCCTTGGTCGTCAGCCAGTCGCAGACCTCGGTGCCTTCCAGATCGATAGCCAGGTCCAGGTAACCTCCGCCCGGGAATACAACAATGGCAGTGCCTGTATTCTTTCCATTTGGCGAATAGACTGTCATTGTCGGCTGCGACACGTTGCTCACGCCCACCGCCGGCTTCCCGGCAACTAGGAACTCCTTCCCTGTCGTCTTGGCGAGCTCCGGACCTGCGACAGGCTGGGCATCAGGCGGCGTCGCCGGCCATATCGGTACTTGCGTATGTCCCGGAGATGGCTGCCAAGCGGACTGCCGCGCGCTGGCACCGCCAACCGCAAAACAGAGAGCAAGGAACAAAAGACTAAAGATCAAAGGTTTCATAGAAGTCCCCACACTTATATGAAGCACTTTCAGTGGAGAATCAAGCCGGGCCAGATTCGCCGCAGTAGAGCGTCTGGACATAATTCTGTAGAACGAAGGAATAACAGCAGACCGCGTGGCGCAATTTCGGAGCGGCTGATAGGATGGCGGCGCGATGACGACGCAGAGATTAGCGATGCGGGATTTGTTGCGGGAGGCGCGGAAGCGCGAGGGCGAGATGGTGCGTTTGCTGGGCCGATTTGTGCGCTGTGAATCGCCCAGCCACGACAAGGCGGCGGTGGACCAGTTTGGGGCGATGGCGGCACGGGAGTGGAGGCGGCGCGGGGCGAAGGTGAAAATCTTGCGGCAGCGCCTGCGCGGAAATCATTTGCGAATCGAATGGCCGCGCGCGGATGGCAAGAGCGAAGGGCGGATTCTTGTGCTTGGACATCTGGATACGGTGTATCCGATTGGGACGATTGCGAAGATGCCATTTCGGGTGAAGGGAGGAATGGCATGGGGACCAGGGACGTTCGATATGAAGGGCGGGTTGGTGCTGGCGCTTGCCGCGGTGGACGCGCTGCGGGCGGTTGGCATGCGGCCGCGGAAGCGCGTGGTGTTCTTGTGGACCTCGGATGAAGAGATTGGGAGCGAGAGTTCGCGGCGGGTGATTGAGAGCGAAGCGCGAAAGAGCGATGCGGTGCTGGTCCTCGAGCCGTCGCTGGGGCGCGAAGGGCGGCTGAAGACGGAGAGGAAGGGCGTGGGCGGGGCAGAGATTATCGTCACCGGGCGGGCGGCGCATGTGGGGATTGAGCCGGAGAAAGGCGTGAATGCGGTGCACGAGCTGGCGCTGCAGATTGCGCGGTTGGTGAAGATGAACGACCGGGTGCGCGGGATTACGGTGCAGGCGACAGTAGTGGCCGGCGGAACGACTTCGAACGTGGTGCCGGAGCGGGCGCGAGCTGAGGTGGATATTCGATTTGCGAGGCTGGAGGACGCGGCGCGGATCGAGCGTGGGCTGCGCGGGTTGCGTCCGATTTTGCGCGGGGCGCGGGTGGAAGTGCAGATAGGAGGGATGCGCCCGCCGCTGGAGCGGAGTGCTGGTGTGCGCAGATTGTTCCGAGTGGCGCGCGGATTGATGGCGGAGATGGGGCTTTCGATGGGCGAGGCTGCTACTGGCGGGGGCTCGGATGGGAATTTTACTGCGGCGCTGGGTGTGCCGACGCTGGATGGGCTGGGAGCTGTGGGGGATGGAGCGCATAGTTCGCGGGAGCATGTGGTGGTAAGGGAATTGGGAACGCGGGCTGCCTTGATTGCGGGGTTGTTGAGTGCTTAGCAACGTTCATGATGTTCACTATGTTCAGGTCGTTTGATCGGTGTTGGCTCGAGCTACTGTCTTTAGTGAAGCACTCGCTGCGGTAGTGTCGGTTCTCAGCGGTCTAGGTAGGCCCGATGATTCCGGCACATTCGAGCAGTCCGGAGGGAGCCGTTCTTAGGATTCTCAAGATGTTTCTCGGCTTGATTTTTCTTCGCGCGCAATTTCAGCCAGGTCCTTCCCCGCAGCGCACTTCTGTATGACTCGAATGTGCCGCGACGACTTCGTGACTTCGATCGGCTCGAGAACTCTCACGTGCGACTTCCACTCATTTTCGGCCAACCTTCGAATCAACCTCGGAAGCAAACTCGTGGAGGCGCCGACCTGCCCGCTTCTGAAATGTATCCGGCCGAGCCGCAACAGGGGAAATAACCCTCATGGCAACACGAAGCGTGACTCTGGTTCCACGATCGTCAACCAAAGTGAGTTGCGAGTAAACGAAGCGGTCGACTGGTTCCGTAATCGGCTGAGCTGAACAACCGCACAGCAGGCCTTCGACGGGGTAGCCGCGTCTGAGTAGGCAACGCTCATTCAGCACGCTCATGAGACGGGAGTCGAGAAGATCCCTGTAGGCCTCCCGCTGTCCGTTCGGGATGATGTCCAGAGGCCCATACTCCCAAATCACGATGTGATTCTCCCATGGCGGCACGACTCCCCAGTCTGAGATGATTGTCCCTCCGGGACAATCAGTCACGAGACGTAGGCAAATCAGGTATCCGGTTTGCATAGCCCCGAGCGCGTAGATGCGACTCTCGGCATAACCTTCCACTTGCTGAGCGCGGAACGTTTTGCGCTGCGCGGCTGAATGGCGGGCAAGGCTGCCCGGGTAATCGAGAGGACAACCGGCCGCGATCAACTCCAGGCCCCGCTCATAGGAAGCTGTAAAAATCCGGTTCCTCATCAACATCCTCCAAGCGACTAAAACCTCAATACCTCAATAACCTCAACTCGTTCTTAACTTCGCACCCTTACAAATCCTGGTTTCTTTCATTCCGGCTTTACGCTCGCGCCAGGAGATTGCCGTAGGTTCCATTCATCCTTGAGCGTCGCACAAAGCGGACAATCAATTTTCGCAGGTTCTCGTAGTGTACGAACGCCGTATGCTGCTGCTAGAGTGTGGACCTTTTTGCGCACATCGTTGAGAAGAATCAGTGCCTTCCTGCCGCCGGGCATGAAATCCGTATGCAGACCAAGACCTCGCAGCACCCAACCGATAATTTCGGGAGAAACTTCGAGCACCTCTCCGCGTCCGAGGAGTACGGTGTTTACGTCCCTGGTCATATCACCAACAGGAAAATACCTCCCTGAAGCGGTGTGGCATCGAGCAAAAATGACCTCCAGGACAATGGCCGGCAACAGAGAAGTGCGATCAACTCGGATTTGAGCATCCAGCGGCTTCAACAAGGGCACGATCTGCGATTGCAGCTGATCATCATCTACGATCGATCCGGCTAGGCTGTGCGCGGTTTCGCGCACGGGCACAGTAAATTGATTAAGATCAAAGGCTGGCGTGCGTACTTTGGACCAACTCAAAATTCGGTAGCGTAGCAGCTTAGCCTGATATTCCGCTGCAATGCGCTCAGCCTCCGACGAGCTCATCAGAGGAATATATTGGCGCGTCGGAGGAAGCACGAGCTCCAGTGGGAAACCTGCACTTGCGGGGTCGCGCAGTGGTGCACGCGCAAACACAATCTTCGAGCCGAACCCGTCGACAGCTTTGCCGTTGGCTGCGATTAATGCGCCGTGTCGTTTCGATGCGCGCAAGAAGTTCAGCAGTTGGCGCGATTGCTGGTCGACCTCCAAAATCAGTGTTGGCCGCAGGTCCGCCGGGAGAAAACGAAATCCAGCCGTAGAAATGTCGCTCAAGACCAAAGAGCGGCGGCAAAGCAGATGAAGGACCTGCAGGAGAGGTCGGGTCGCGGCTGTGGGCTGTGCGACAATCCAAAGGAAAGGCGCTGCTGGGAGGTAGTCGTCTAACCAAGTCGCGAAGACGAAGAAGCTCAGAGCCTTCGCAACGCCATCGTCCACCTGGGTCCGCGAAATCAAGTCGTAGATTTCGGTGAATAGCTTGCGGGTGGATCCGAATTCCTTCGTCTTGCTCGGGAGGTGTAGCCAGGGCAGGATTGTAGGATCCAAACGCGGCGGGACGAAGGTTTCGCCACGCCAAACGAACTGCCCGGCCGTATTCGCAGATTTTTCGTCCCAGATGAGAAAGTTAAGTTCGCCATTCGGAATTCGGATCAGTTCTAAGATCGAGCCGTCGGAAAAAACCCTGCTGCTGGTGCGCACCATTGGTTTTTCCGATTGGCGTTCGGATATTTTAGGATCTGCCATATCCTGATGCTCCTTCTGCCAACCTTTTTCTCGGGCGAGCAAAAAAAAAAGACGTGGTGTCGGCGCCCATTGCCGACTGCTCCACGTCCATTGAAAACGTTCCGTATTGCTCGGCATTAGATTAGATTCAAGACCTAGTATTGTCAAGTGACCGTGCGCCTTTCGATCGTGTCGCCTGATTTTTTGCGCAATCGCCGATGAGACGGCAAACGCCTGCGCCCACGAAATATCGTGGGTCTCGCGCAAGTCTTCCAGAGATCTCATTTCTGCTTAGCACTGCCTTCGCAACGGATGATCGACTCTCGATTGACAAAACAGCAAGTCATTTCTAGGCTGCATTCGTGCTCAAATGTCCACACTGCGGCAAACCTGTTCCGGATAGCCTGATTGTAAGGCGCGCGGGGCAGATCGGTGGGAACAAGACCGCCGAAAGAGGGGCAGAATATTTCAAAAAGATTGCAGCTATGCGGAAGAAATTTAAGGGTGGGCGCCCGCCCAAGAAGAAGTCCTGATTTCCTTTGACCAAACAGCAAAAATCCAGCCCCTCCTGTGAACGACATTATTTTTTTCAAAGAAACATCCGCGACGCATAGCTCTTCAACCCGTATGTACCTCGAATCCATGAGGCCTTCGAAGAAAAGTTGTTTGCACCCCGAAAACCGAAGCATCGCGTAATTCCTTCATGACGAGCCAAACGTTCGTTTGTCACCGACTTGACAAACAGCAAGGCTTGCTGTTAATATTGAAACCGAGAGAAAGAGACAATGAAAACCGGGTCTGGCGCTTCCGCTAATTCAACACACTCTTCAACCAAAAAAGATACAGGACACGGTACCCCGAGTCATGGCGTGGATGCTTTGGTTCGACAGAATGTGAAACTCGTGAAACGCTCTGTTGCGGGCCCCCTGGGAATAACCGCGTTGTGCAACTTGCGAGATTTGACTGCCAATTTTGGATTTTCTATGGCTCTAGGTGACCTCATTTACTTGGAGGGGAAATGGTATGTCACCCATGCAGGTTTGCTCCGCTTGGCCCGGCGTAATGGGTGTTCAGCTATCCAAGTCTCCGCGGTCCGCGAATTTTGCGATCCGGGAGCAAACCGTTGGGTCTTTAAGGCTCATGTTCGCCCGTCAGGTGGACTAAATCACTTTGTTGGCTATGGCGACGCCGATCCCTCGAACACTTCTCCCCTTGTACGCGGTTGTGAATTACGGGTCGCTGAGACCCGTGCCGTCAACCGAGCTCTGCGCAAAGCGTACGGCATCGGTCTCTGCTCGGTGGAAGAGTTGGGATCACATCCCTTCTCCGTCGAGTCTCCAAAGACAAGGCCGGTCGATCCGCCGGATGGTAGGGGCTCCTCGAATGGTCAGCCAAGACTCCGCGACAAGCTCTGCCTGCTGATTCGAAATTACGAACTCGATCCTACTTTAGTGAAACGCTACGCAGTCGACTTCTGTGGTACGGAAACACTTCGCGAGGCCAGTCGAGATTTGATCGAAGCCTTCGTTTCGACGATTTCTGAGGAAGCCGCAAACAATCGCGCCGCACTCGTTTGCAAATTGAACAGCTACAACCAGCCTGAGGAGGTACGGCCATGAAGCGACATTTCCCTGGCCTTCATACAGAACCTAACTGCGTCGATGATTCGCTCGAGGGCATCTTCCTGGTTCGCGTCGACCGGGCCTACCACCGTTGGCATCCGCAAAAACCCTTTTTCGTTCTTTGTTTCACGATCATTGAACCGAAGGAGCTTGCCTCGCGCAAGATTTCGGGCCGGCTGTATTGCACCCAGAAATCCCTCTGGAAACTGAACTGGTTCCTGCGGGATTTTGGCTATGACCCCGATTTGCTTGGGCGTGATGAAGTGGATGAAAAGGCTCTCCTTGGCCTGACAGGTGTCCTTCGTACCAGCCGCAAATCACTCGCGGGTCGCATGTTCCTCAACCTCGATGCGTTTGCGCCATCGTCCGAATGGGAATTCATCTCCAAGGATGCTCGTGAAGGGGTTTTGGCGGGAGGCTCCCATGACCTACAGCTTCACACAGATTAGCCAGTATCTTCGCTGCCCTCGGCAGTATCGCTATCGGTATCTCGACGGCTGGCGCGAGCGGGAAGATCGAGCATCCATGATTTTCGGCCGCTGCTTTGAGAACGCCCTGGCGGCTTATTTCAGAAGAGAAGACCCAACTGCCACATTCTTCAAGGAGTGGCAACAACAGCAGGACACTCCTCTCGCCTATACGAAGAATGACTCCTGGGACCGGCTCTATCACCAGGCGATTCACCTCCTCGAGCGCTTCGCTCAGGACGATCGCGTTCAAATACGGAACCCAAAACAGAATCTTCAAGTAAAGCTGACACGCTCGCTCCTCTGTGGCGGTGATTTCGTGTCGTACGTCGATGCGATCGGCGAGGTGGATAGAACAAAATGCATCATCGACTGGAAAACGACCACATCCCGATACCCAGAACAGCCCGATGGTCTTTTGGCCCTCGACCCGCAGCTCGTTTGTTATTCCTGGATGGCCGGCATTTCTGAGGTTGCCCTGGTGGTATTTGTACGAAAGAACGCACCTGAGATTCAGTATCTGAAGACCGCGATCGACGAAGAGCAGCGCCGGGAGTTTGGCCAGCTGGTTGAGACTACGGTCAATCAGATCGAGGCGGGGCAGTTCCCTCCTCACAGTGGCATCCGCTTCCCGCAGAACGGATGCATCAGCTGCCCGCATTTGGGCCTCTGTTTGGATAACCAGGAATTGATCAGCACGAACCTGATCCGAAAACCAGGAGCCAGCGCCCTTGATTGGCTTGACGAGCTTGTGGATTGACGGGCGAACCTTCGTGTCTCCCGAGATCGATCGTCGGCGGGCCTTGGTCGTTCTCGCCAAGATCGACGAGATCTTGTCCTGGGAACAGGCCAAGGAGCACGAAGGCGACGAACGCTTCGTCGAGCTGGGTGAATACCTCTGCGAGGTTCGTGCCGGTCAGTATTGGCGATTGGAAAACTTGAAATCCTTCGATGAATTTCTCGAGAAGCGTTTTCCTGAATCGCGCCGCAAAGCCTATT
>DATFSH010000060.1:0-4473 GCA_035262725.1 Candidatus Acidiferrales bacterium
GTTCCTCCAGGGCTCCCTTCCGCCAGGACTGTTCTTCCACTTCCCCTTTTTCCTTCGCCTTCACCGTCTCGGTGAAAGCAAGCAGTCGTTCGGTTGCATCCGGTCGACGATTCAGCAAGACATCCTCGACAAGGTGAAGGAGGTCCTTCGGGATTTCTTCATAGATGGCGAGCTGCCCCGCGTTCACGATACCCATGTCCAGGCCGGCCTGGATCGCGCGGTAGAGAAACGCGGAGTGCATCGCTTCGCGCACCACTTTGTGTCCGCGGAAGGAAAACGAAATATTGCTGACGCCTCCGCTCACCTTCGCATAAAGCAGCGTGGCCTTGATTTGCCGCGCCGCTTCGATGAAATCCACAGCGTAGTTGTTGTGTTCTTCGATGCCGGTCGCCACAGTCAGAATGTTTGGATCAAAAATGATCTCTTCCGGAGTGATGCCGGCTTCTTCGGTGAGAATCCGGTAGGACCGCTGGCAGACTTCCATCTTGCGCGCGAGCGATCCCGCCTGACCTTTTTCATCAAATGCCATGACCACCATGGCCGCGCCGTACCGCCGGATCAAACGCGCCCGCTGGCGGAAAGCTTCTTCGCCTTCTTTCAAGCTGATGGAATTGACGATGCCTCTGCCTTGAACGCACTTCAGGCCGGCTTCGATCACCTTCCAATTCGAGCTGTCGATCATGATCGGCACACGCGCGATGTCCGGCTCCGCCGCGATGTGGTGCAGAAAAGTAGACATCGCCTGTTCGGAATCGAGCATGGCCTCGTCCATATTGACGTCGATAATCTGTGCGCCGTTTTCGACCTGCTGGCGAGCAACTGCCAGCGCCGTTTCGTATTGGCCGCCGAGAATCAGCTTGGAGAAACTGGGTGAGCCCGTAACGTTCGTGCGTTCGCCGATATTGACGAACCGGGTGTCCGAACGAATTACGAGCGGCTCGAGGCCGCTGAATCGCGTGGCGCGCTCCGGTTTGGACAGGACATGAGTCGGGAGTCCCCGCACCGCTTCCGCAATGGCGCGAATGTGAGCAGGCGTAGTTCCGCAGCAACCGCCGGCAATGTTCAGCCAGCCACTGGCGGCGAATGCGTACAAGTCGGCGGACATCGTTTCCGGCGTCTCGTCGAATCCGCCAAAGGCGTTAGGAAGACCGGCATTTGGATGACAACTGATGTGGATGGGCGCTAAGTGCGAGAGTTCCTCGATATAAGGGCGCATCTGCTTCGCGCCGAGCGCACAGTTGAGGCCAACGCTCAGCAAGTCCATGTGCGAGATGGAAATCCAAAACGCCTCGATCGTTTGCCCGGATAAGGTGCGGCCACTCTTGTCCACGATCGTGACAGACACCATGACCGGGACGCGCAGCCCGGATGCTTCGAAGTATTCGTCGATGGCAAATAGGGCCGCCTTCGAATTCAGCGTATCGAAAACAGTTTCGACAAGAAGGATGTCGACGCCGCCCTCCACCAACCCGCGCGCTTGCTCGTAGTAGACGTCGCGCAGTTTATCGAAGGTGACGCCTCGCGATGCAGGGCTGTTCACATCCTGCGACATCGAGGCCGTGCGATTCGTTGGGCCCAAGGAGCCAGCTACGAAGTGTTGACGGCCGGTATTGGCCGCGTCGAATTCTTCGACGACTTGGCGAGTAATTTGCGCGCCGGCCACGTTGAGTGCGTGAACGTGATTCTCCAGGCCGTAATCCAGCATCGATATTGCGTTCGAGTTAAACGTGTTGGTCTTGATGAGGTCGGCGCCGGCTTCGAGGTATTGCCGTTGAACGCCCTGCACGATGTGCGGCTGCGTGATATTCAGCACGTCGTAGTTTTGACGCAGTTCCTTCGGGTGCTTCGCGAACTGGGAACCTCGAAAAGTGGCCTCGTCAAGCTGTTGCGCCTGGATCATGGTGGCCATGGCGCCATCCAAAATGACGATCCTTTCCTTCAGGAGATCCTTCAACGCCGCAATTCGCTCTTCTCTTCGATCCAAGGACAGCCTCCCTATCTCAAGCCGGAGCAGGAGCCAGCCAGTCTGCCTAGGTGCCATACTCAAAACGATGCACCGCAAATGTCTCTACAGTAGTTTACCGCCGGAGGAACTATCACCGCAGGTCGCTTCCAGGTCTTGATATTATTAGATGAGGAAACCCGAACCATTGGTCGACGTTCTAATCAAAGTCTAGGTGAAAAGATCGAGGACTTCCTCATACCGCTTGAACGGAGGAATCAGGTACGCACCGGCAATCCCAAGATCTCGCGCTATGCGCGCCCAGTCGAGCAGGCGCCGAGCGACGGCAAAACCATGATCGCGCGCGGAGGCTCCCGCGGATTCCAGCTGTTTCAATAATTCGTCAGGAATCACAATCCCTGGAACTTCGTTATGCAGCCGAAGGGCCTGCTTGTAACTGGTAATGGGCCAAAGTCCAACCAGGATGGGAATCGGCGATTTTCCGCCCATTCGTTTCAGGAAGCCTTCCCAGTGCTCCGGATCAAAGATGGGCTGCGTCATCGCAAAGTGAGCGCCCGCTCTCACTTTCTCATCGAACCGCCGCAATTCCTCATCCAGATCTTCGGCGAGGGGATTCACTGCGACGCCTATGGTGAAATTCGTGGCGCCACCAAGATTCTTCCCCGCATAATCGGTTCCCTGATTCAAGCGAGACATCACTTTCACCAGACCGATGGAATCTACTTCATACACACCCGAAGTTTCCGGATAGCTGCCCAGCGATGGCGGGTCGCCGGTAATGGCGAGCACATTGCGCACGTCGCCGATCGTCCATGCGCCCAGGAGCATCGCCTGCAGACCGATGATATTGGAGTCGCGCGTGGTCAGGTGCGGAATCGTCTCAATGCCGCGGCGTTCGAGCGCGCCGGCGAGCGTGAGAGCGTCCATGCCGACGCGGGCAAGCGGACCGCTGTTGATGTCGATCGCGTCTACACGCTTCGAAGCCATTACGCTTGCCACTTGTTCGAGGGTCCGCTCGATGGACGTACCCTTCGGCGGATCAATTTCCACGGAAACCACGAATTGCTGTGACGTGATTTTTCGCCAAAGGGCGCTTTCTGGTTCCCCCGTTCCCACATGCCGCGTCTCGGGCGCTGCTTCGACAGCGGCGGCCACGCGAATACCTTTCACGGCGTGAATTCCCTCCACTGCTCGAGCCATCGCCCGAATGTGTTGTGGCGTAGTCCCGCAGCAGCCACCCAGGATTCGCGCACCTAGAGTGACTGCTTCACGCGCAAAAAGGTCGAAGTATTCCGGGGAAGATTTTGGGTAGATGACGCGATCGCCGGCACGTTGCGGAAATCCCACGTTCGGCATCGCACTCATGGGAAACGATCCCCCGACCTCAGCCAAATCCTGCAGAATGCGCAAGTGATCCTGCGGGCCGACCGAGCAATTTGCGCCGATCACCTGAATCCCTAGCTCGTGGAGCCCGGCCCATGCATCCCGCGGCCGCGTGCCGCTGAAGGTGGTTCCTTCTTCCGAGAAGGTAAGCTGGGCAACAATCGGGAGCTGCGAAAACGAGCGGATGGCCGCGACCCCCGCCGAGAGCTCTTCGAGATCGCTGAATGTTTCCAGAATGAAAAAATCGACGCCGCGTTCTTCGAGTGCTTCTGCTTGCTCTCGAAAAATCTCTTGGACTTGTTGGACCGGCGCTGTGCGCACCTGCCGAATGACGCCCAAGGGACCGATCGAGCCCGCAATTAGAACCTCATGCTTGGCGGCCTCTCGAGCCTCCCGCGCGACTTTGACGCCCCGATGATTGAGCTCGGCGACACGTTCTTCCAGGCCGAATGCGCTCAGTTTGTTTCGGTTTGCTCCAAACGTGTTGGTCTCGATGATATGAGCGCCGGCTTCGAGGTAGGCCATGTGGATACGAAAGATGGCCTCCGCGCGCGTGGTGTTCAATTCGTCCATGCAGCGCTGCGGCCCAAGGGTTTCGTGGAGTAACGATCCCATCGCCCCGTCCGCGATCAGCACAGAATCTCGTAGCCTCTGCTCAAACTCTTCAATCTTCACGATTGATTGCGCACTCCCGGAGGCCTCAGTTGCCGCGGCGAAGAGTCCAGTATACAAGGTCGCCAACTCGGTTGACATCCTCGTACCCAGAGGGTAGTGACTCAGAACCGACAACTCCTGATAAGTTCCAACCGGACATTTTAGGTAGTACTTCACTCGTCCGATAAGGGCTGCCAGCTCAATCGGTCGTTGCAACACCCTCTAATCGGTAGTTCCGATGATCTTTTTCAGAAGAGACCGATCTTTTGGGCTGCCCTCAATTAGACGCAATATAAAAGGGCGCCCCTTTCGGAGTAGGGTTTGGGTGGTTGCCTCAATCCCTACAGAAAGGAACGCCCTCAATGGATAGCACGAAGTATATCGGCATGGATGTCCACAAGGAAAGCATTTCGATCGCGGTCAGAAATGCGGCTGGCAAGATCGTGATGGAATGCGTCATCGAGACGAAAGCG
>DATFSH010000061.1:0-55719 GCA_035262725.1 Candidatus Acidiferrales bacterium
CCAAGCTTGACCGCATGGAACTTATAGCGCGCGAAGTGCCACTCCAGGCCCTGAGCGCAATTCCTGGCTATCGAACCAACGGAACGCAGCGGCTCAGGAACAAGCTGTACCGCCAAGTCACCCGCATTTACGGCAAGGACAGCATCCGTCAAATCGTGGTGCTTTCGGCTCCGAATACGGGCTGGTTGCCGAAATCTAGAGCCACAATCATCCCACGGGACGAAACCGGCCTGCTATACGGCGACCTCTGCCACATCCTTGAATTACTGCCGCAGTTCAAAATAGTTTTGCTTGAGATAGCACTGGATTTTCCGCTCGCATCCATCCTGGATACGTCGTTCGTTCTACAACACATGCTCTGTGGGAAAACGTGGCTGCGAACAGGCGGAACTGAACTTCACCAGCGGTGGGGCAGTGCTCGCAGCGCCAAGATTGTGCGTGCTTACGTGAAATTTGAAGCTTCGTCATTTCGCATCGAACTGCAATTGCACTCGAGATTTCTCAGGCAGCATGGAATCAATCACGCTCCTGATTTTGCGAAACTCGCGACGATTCTTCCGCAACACCACATTTATTTCGCAGCGATTGACGACGACAAGCTGAAGAAATATTTACAGCGAAGCCGACTATCTCACAAAACAAGAACCGAAATATTGAAAACGGTCAGGAAGAGCCAGAAGAGTCTCTGGTCAACGCTTTGTCTTCTGCGTAGCAAGTACCGTTTCGCAAATGTGCGGCGGCTTCTATCACCGCTTCCAGGGATAAATGCGGTTGTTAGCGCTGCATTGAAGCAGTGGGCTGAGCAGTGGCAGAAGCACAGTTCACTCCGGGGTTTTGGTACGACGAAGGAACAGCACAGTAGCAAGTTGGACCGAACAAACTCTTGAGGGGAAAAACGATGACCGAGAAACAATTTGCAAATTGCATTTGGATGGGCGGAAACGAAGACACTGTCGCGGCCCAGTGGCCAAGACTTCGTGAGCGGGTGTTCGATTTCCTATGCCGGTGTCAGTGGCGCGTCGGTGAAAAACCAACCTGCTTTGACCAGCACGGCAATGAGATAAGCGTTGAAGCGGCGACGCCGGACTGGTTGGCATTTTCTACTCGGAGATTCCCGCTGCCGGTGAAGTTTGTGCTGCGTGACACAGATATCGGCGAGAGCTTCGAACACGATGACGCGGTGCTTTGCATCGCGCCAATTTATGGCGCGTGGGTTACCTATGAGTGGTGGATTAGGAATCCGATGTTCGCCGGTTTGCCCAATCCAATGCACTCTGAAACCTGGCACTGGGACTGGTCAGAAGAAGGGGTCGTTCTTCCGTTGAAAAAGAAGGTTTATTTGCAGTGACTAGCGCTCGGTGGCACCTTGCTCTTTGCGCAGGTGCCACAGACCAACAAAGGATGGAAGCTGCGATATGTCGCGAAAAACCGAAGGTTGTTTTAATTGCGGAGAAGTCCGCGAACGGCCTCTGTTTCAAGTGCTATCGGAAAGACGAGCGCACTGCCGACAGGAAATTCGCCGGTGCAGACCGCCACGACCCGGGGATTCGGCGGGAGCACAAGAAATTGTTTCGGGGATTCACAAATATGATGGTCGGACTGAGCGACTTGGGAGTTTCTAATTCTGACGTGCTCAGGATTCGGCGAATCGTTGACGCTTATCTCAGACCCATCGCGAAATTTCTTACGCCAGCTCCGCTATCCGAAGATGTCGGGGTCGAAGTGAACGGTGAACAGCAGTCTGGGATTTTGTTCACAGTTCACACAGGAACCGATGTGAATTATCCGTACTCAAAAACAGAAGCTGCCGAAGTTACTGGGGAAGAACAATATGACAACCATCGAACGGGGCGTGGTTCGAATCCGCGCCGGTCGCTCTGAAGAATCCGGCAGTGCGAAGTGCACTGACAACCAATGAACGATGCGGGATGAAATGTTGAAGAGTGACGGTGCAAGTCAAGACTATTACTCAGTGATTGATTTGGCAAAGCGTTGGCGATGCTCACGGGGTACGGTTTATAACCGGCTTCGGACCCACGGAGTAAAAGTGTTAGACTTTGGCGCACCCGGTAAGAAAAGCAAGAAGGCTGTCCCCGCACAAGCTGTGTACGAACTTGAGGCAAGAAAGACTAGACGGTTTTGCTGACTATCCGAAAACGCGGAAAGACCTATCACGCCGACCTGATGAGAGGAACAACGCACGTGGTGCGTGGGTCGCTCGGAACGCACAATCAGGATGCGGCGAATCGCTTGATTCACAAGCTCGGAATCGCACTATCGGAAGGGCCTGAATCATCGCTCTGGACTGAACTTTGCGTCCTGCTACCGCCGATGACGTTCGCCCGATTCGCCGATTTCACTGGTGTGAGACGGCGACAGCATCCGACTTGGAAGCAGTTGAAGGAATCCTACGAGACGTTTAAGAGGCAGCGAATAAAAATAGGAAAATTGGAAGAGAGCACGCTTGAAAGGTACCAGTATACGCTGCGAGAATTCGAACTATTTTTGGCTGAGAAAAAGCTGTTATTCCTGCGTGACATACGGGTGCCTGAAATTGAGGATTTCAAAGTCTGGCGATTCGATAGAATCATGAAGCACAAGCACTGTCGTGATGGAGCCGGACTTGCTCTCGACGTATCCATTCTGCACGGAGTTTTTGCATTCGCGTTGAAAAGAGAAATGATGCTCCGTAATCCCGTGATAACTGAAGGAACACCAGGAGACAATCCACAGCGCGGCGCTGAACCATTCAACTCAGAGCAATTAGTCCGGCTTCGGGAGCACGCCGGAAAGGACATGCTCTCATTCCTAACACTTCGCTGGACGGGATTTCGAGGGTCAGATGCTGTCCGTGTTACATGGCTTGAAATAGATTTGCTAGCCAAAGAGGTGACTCGGCTGACTAAGAAGAGGAAGAAGTGGGTCAAGATACCTCTCCACACCGAATTATTATTTGCGCTTGGGGTTGAACGGGACGACCGGCAGATGCCAAACCCGAATGACCCGGTTTTGCTAAACCCCGACACCGGGAAGCCACTGACCCGTCCGGGATTGTATCGCCGCATGGTTGCACTTGGCCGTCGTGCGGGAGTTCCAAGTTGCCATCCTCATAGATTCCGCGACACTTTTGCCGTTGACTTGCTCCTGAAAGGTGCAAGCCCTTACGATGTCGCAAAACTGCTAGGCGACACGATTGAGACCGTTGAGAAACACTACATGCCTTTCGTCAAGGAGCTGCGGGAGCGTGTTCGTGGCATCCTTGAAACAGGCGTTGGACTCGAAAAACTAGCTCGACAACCCTCAGAAGAACCTCAAAATGCATCGAAGAAGCCGAATTAGGGTGAATTCCATCAAAACCGCACACGCATTGATGTGATTTGACTGGTAGCCGACGTAAGCACCTGCAAACTCAGCGCGGACGTGCCGACGCACGTGTCACATCGGCGTCACACCAACGTGCGTGGCTCTCTGAAGCAACACAAAATAAAATAGAAATTGGCGGGTGAGTCTGTAAGCCGGATTCTGTGCGCTGCGTCTCGTGGCGCCTTGCGGCGTTGCGGTTGGCGCTCCCGGGCATTCGCAAAGCGAACGCACCGGGGACTAAAGCGGCGCAGCGCGATGATCATTCCTCTAGGTCCCGGATCGTTCCGGGACTCAAGCAGCCTACCCGAGGGTCAGAGCCCCGCGCTCTTGCGAACGCGATGCCCATTCGTTCGCCGAGGCGAACTCAGGGCAAGCATACGGGCCGGGCCAGCCCTCCCCTCCTATTTGGCCTTGCTCCACGCGGGGTTTTCCGTGCCCCGAGTGTCGCCACCCGGGCGGTGGGCTCTTACCCCACCTTTTCACCCTTGCCAAATGCGCTCGACCGATGGAGGCGAGCCCGCTTTGCCGTGGGCCTGCCGCAGGGTGCGAATCACACCGGCGGTCTATTTTCTGTGGCACTTTCCGTGGCCGCGACTTCGCGTGCCGCCTTCGCGGAACGCGCGACGCAACCCCCTGGCGTTACCAGGCGCGTTGCCCTTTCGCCGCCGGCTCTTGCGAGGTAGCGGCGATCGGAGTCCGGACTTTCCTCCCGCCGGCCCTTTTCACCTTGCGATGGATTTGGCCAGCCGGCGATCATCCAACTCACCCGCCAAGGTAATTATAGCGCGTGGACGGGCGGCGGATGAAGAGGGATCCTTCGCTGCGCTCAGGATGATACGTGCAAAAAATAGCCCTGGGTGACCTCTCCGAAAAAAATCGACGCACTACGGCGAGGGGAGGAGTTTTTCAAAGGCCGCTTCGTCGAGGATGGGGACGCCGAGCGTCTTGGCCTTGTCGAATTTTGAGCCGGGGTCGCTGCCTACAACCACGTAGCTGGTCTTCTTGCTGACTGTGCCGCCGGCTTTGCCGCCGTAAGCTGCGACGAGTTGTTCGGCCTGTTCGCGAGAGCGGCGTTCGAGGGTGCCGGTGAAGACGAATGTTTTGCCGGCTAACTGCGTACCTTTAGGCGCGGGACGCTCTTCTTTCATGTTCACGCCGACGGCGCACAGTTTGTCGATGAGTTTGAGATTGGCCGACTCGGAGAAAAATTCCTTCACGCCTTCGGCGATTTTGGGGCCGATTTCGGTTACTTCGAGGAGTTCATCTGTGGAAGCCGAGGAGAGCTTTTCCATCGAGCCAAAATGCCGGGCGAGGAGTTGAGCGGTGCGCTCGCCCACGAAGGGAATGCCGATTCCGTAGATGAGGCGCTCGAGACTATTCTTTTTACTGGCGATGATTTCATCCAAAAGATTCTGCGCGGATTTTTCTGCCATGCGCTCGAGATTCGAAAGAGTTTTGAGATCGAGCCTGTAAATATCGGCGTAATCTTTAACCAGATTATTCCCGAGGAGCTGGTCCACTATTTTTTCGCCGAGGCCATCTATGTTCATGGCATGGCGGCTCGCAAAGTGGAGGAGCGATTCCCTTCTGCGCGCGGGGCAGGAAACATTGACGCAGCGATAGGCGGCCTCGCCTTCCGTGCGATGCACACGGGTGCCGCAGACCGGGCACTTATCCGGCATTTTAAACTGCTTTTCTTCGGTGCCGTGCTTGACGACCTTGAGCACGTGCGGAATCACTTCACCGGCGCGCTCGACGAGGACCGTATCGCCGGCGTGGATATTGAGGCGCTCGACTTCGTCCATATTGTGGAGGGTGGATTTTGAAACGGTGACGCCGCCGATCTGCACGGGCTCGAGGATGGCAAAGGGAGTGAGTACGCCGGTGCGGCCGACGCTGATGGCGATTTCGCGAAGGAGAGTGGTTTCCTGATGCGCCGCGTACTTGTAGGCGACGGCCCAACGGGGGGCTTTCGACGTGAAGCCCAGCTCGTTCTGCAAACCGATTTCGTCCACTTTGACGACAATGCCATCGATTTCATATTCCAGTTTTTCGCGCTTCGACTCCCAGGCGGTGAGATATTTTTCGACTTCCGCGAGTGAATGGCAGACTCTCCAATCGTCACTGGCTTTGAAGCGGAGAGTGGAGAGGGTTTCGAGAATTTCTGAAAGGCGCTTCTTTGGCCCGCGGCCGTTCACAAGCATGTAATAGGCGAAGAAATTCAGGCGGCGTGACGCGGTGATCCGAGTATCGAGCATGCGGACCGAACCCGCAGCGGCGTTGCGAGGGTTCGCGAACACTTTGCCGCCTTGTTCGGCCTGCAGGCGGTTCATTTCTTTGAAAGCGTCACGGGTCATGATCACTTCACCGCGCACTTCGAAATCGTCGGGGATGCCCGCTTTTTTCACAAGGGCCGTATCGACGCGCAACGGGATCGAGCGGATGGTTTTTACGTTGGGGGTGACGTCTTCGCCGGTAGTTCCATCGCCGCGCGTGACGCCTCGAACCAGCAAGCCATTTTCGTAAATCAGGGAAAGGCTCAGACCGTCGAACTTATGCTCGGCCACGTAGTCAACTTTCTCGCGGCCGGTGGTCTCGCGAACGCGGCGATCGAAGGCGACGAGCGCTTCGAGCGAGAGAGCGTTATCGAGGCTGACCATCGGCGTCTGATGGCGGACTTTCAGGAAGCCTTCGCGCGGGGCGCCGCCGACGCGCACGGTGGGCGAATCGGCGGTGACGAGATCGGGGTACTGCGCCTCGAGTTCTTTGAGGCCATTCATCAGACGATCGAAAGCCGCGTCGGAGATTTCCGGATCGTCCATCACGTAGTAGGCGTATTCGTGATGGCGAATCTGGTCGCGCAGGCTTTCGATTTCTTTAGCGTCTTGCCTCTTCGACATGAAACCTCTGCGGGATGAAGCGAAACGAAACCGGCACAATATTATACAATGTGAGTTTGCTTTCGCAGCGCGAGACGAGGCATTTGATAGCGAGGCCATGCCCGACGGAATCCAAGACGCACTTTTGATTTACAACCCGACGAGCGGGCGGCGGCAACACCGTCGCTTCGCGGAGATCGAGCAGGCAGTGCGCATCCTCAAGGATGCAGGAATTCGCACCGAACTCGCGCCAACGACTGCGCCGATGAGCGCGATGGGAATCGCCCGTCAAGCGGTGCAACAAGGGCGCGGGATGGTGATCGCGTGCGGCGGAGATGGAACGAACAACGAGATTGTGAATGGCCTGGCCGGAAGCAATGTTCCGATGGCTGTGTTGCCGGCTGGAACCGCGAATATTTTGGCCAAGGAGCTGGGGATCCCGTGGGATATTCCCCAAGCGGCGCGGCTCATATCAGGAGGCACGATCCGGCGAGTGGCGCTGGGCGTTGCAATCCCCGCCGAGGGACCACACACGGGGCAAGTGCCAGCGGAAGGACGCTACTTTCTGTGTGTGGCGGGCGCGGGCCCTGACGGGGCGATCGTGAACGGCGTGGATTCCGAGTTGAAGAAGAAGGCGGGAATTCTGGCGTACTGGCTGGAAGGAATGCGCCAGGTTTTCAAGTATGGGTTCCCGGAAATGCGCGTGCACTCGAACGGCGAGGAACGGCGAGCGACGATTGTGGTGGTGGGACGAACTGTGAATTATGGCGGGCCTTTCAAGATTACGACGGGCGCGAATTTGTTTGAGGACTCTTTCGAGTTTCTGACGAACTCGGCAAAGAGCCGGCTCCGCTACGTGGGGGCTTTGCCGGCACTCTGGCTGGGAAAGCTCCGCAGCCTGGATGGAATCGACGCGTGGAAATCCGCTGAGGCGATTTGTGAACCGAACGGCGACGGGCCTCTTTGGGCACAGGTGGATGGGGAGCCGATTGGAGATCTACCAATTAAATTTTCGATTGTGCCTAACGCACTTTCGCTGGTGATACCTGTACGCAAAGCTGGATAGCCGCAGCTTTTCTGAGTCAGCGCCTCCGATCGATTCTTAGGTTCTTCTTGCTCGTGGACATTCGCGCAACCGTTCGATAAATCTGTGCGGGCTACTCTGTTAGGATGCCTGCGTGGAACCGGTCACGCATGCATTGACTTCTCTGGCGCTTGCGCGCCTTGGGCAACAACGTTTGCCGCGATTTGGAACTGCGATGCTGTTCGTGGCAGGCGTTGCTCCCGACCTTGACTCCGCGAGCTACCTTGGCGGCGGGGGGCCGTTTCTGCGTTACGACCGGACACTGTTCCATTCCCTTCTATCTTCATTCGTGCTGGCGATTGCACTCGCCGCGACGTTTTACTTCGTCGCACTTCATCGCGACGGAAAGACTGCCAGGTTAGAACATTCGAGGCTGCGCAGGCTGAATTTTGGGCTGGCATTTCTTGTGTGCGCGATCGGAATTGCGGCGCATTTGCTGCTCGACTTGGTGAGCAGCGTAGGAGTACGGCTTCTTTGGCCCTTCCAGGCGCGCTGGTTCGCGTTCGATCTATTGCAGGAATTCGATATTTGGATACTGATGTTTCTTGTGGTTGGACTGCTATTGCCGATGTTGACCGGACTCGTGAGCGAAGAGATCGGCGAACGAGAGAAACGCAACAGAGGACGAGGGAGCGCAGTTGCTGCGTTGGCACTGATCCTTGTGTACGTATGCGGGCGTGGCATCCTGCATAACCGGGCGATCGAACTGCTTGAATCTCACGATTATCATGGCCGCGTTGCACTTGCGGTGGGAGCATTTCCGAACTCGACTTCTCCGTTCGAGTGGCGCGGAGTGGTGTCCACCGACAACACAATCGAAGAGTTGGCGGTGCCGGTTGGTCTCGGACGCGAATTTGATCCGGAGCACAGCGCGACGCAATATAAACCTGACGATTCTCCTGTGCTGGAGGCCGGGGAAAAAACAGCGGCGACGCGGCGATTCTTGGAATACGCGCGATTTCCATTGGCGAGCGTTGTGCGAACCGGCAACGGATATCAATTCGAATTGCGCGATGCGTGTTTCGCTAGGGATGACGCCAGCCCGTGGAACATTCTGGTGCGCGTGAGAATCGGCGGGGACATGCATGTTCTGGAGCAGAGCTTTCTGTTTGCTTCGCGAAGATAAATTTATGAGAGCGATCAGCGACGGGTTCCCGAATGGTTTAGAGAAAGGCGGCTGACAAGAAAAAGAAGGAGCATTGCAGCCACGATGCCCATGCCGAATGCCGCGCTGTGAGCGATCATGAATCGAAGAGCGGTGTCGCCGTACCGGACGGCCAGAATTCCTTCTACAAGGTAGCGCAATCCGCGACTCACAAGGATTGAGAAGACGAACGTCCGCAGCGGAACTTGAAACACTCCTTGCGCCAACACGAAAATTTTAAATGGAAAGGGCGGCGGCAGAATTGCCGGGATGAAGACGCTTAGAAAAGCGTGGCTATCGACCCAATCTTTGACTTTGCCGGCGCGTCCGCCGGCGTGGCGATGAAAATACGCTTCGCCGCCTTTTTTTGCGAGCAGATAGAGCCAGATGCAGCCGGCCAGTGAACCGATGGACGCCATGGCAACGTAGTACGGCATGCGCGCTGGGTTGGTATAGGCGAGTTGAAAGACTAGCGCATCCGTGACGAATGGAAAAGAGAGGACGGAGGAATCGAGAAACGCGACGACGAACAAGCCGCCGCCGCCCATCGCGGATAAGGAGCGCTGGAGCCATGGAGGCAGTTTCGGCTGTTTCATACGCGACTGGCGCTTCGCATAAAGCGACCGATTGTAGCAGAGTCGCACTGGCGCGTTTGGCGGTTGAAAGATAGATTTTAGCGGCGTCGATCGCAAATTGCTGATTCCGCGCCTGTCAGATAGAATTCACGCTTGAGCAATTCTCCTCAGGCACCGTCACTTCTCGACCCATTGAATGAGCGCCAGCGTGAAGCTGTGCTTGCCACCGAGGGTCCATTACTCGTGCTGGCCGGAGCCGGAACCGGCAAGACGCGCGTGATTACGTATCGCGTGGCACATCTCATCGAAAAGGGAGTGCCGGGGCGCGCAATTCTCACCGTCACATTCACGAATAAGGCAGCAGCGGTGATGAAGGAGCGCATCGGCGAATTGCTGCGCTCGAGCAGCCTGAATGCATCGGACGTTTGGGTGTCAACCTTTCATTCCTTCTGCGCGCGCTTGCTGCGGCACGAGGCCGTGAACGCGGGCCTCCCGCGCGACTTTGCGATCTTTGATGACGACGATCAGACGGCCGCAGTAAGGCGCACCTTGAGTCAACTCGATCTTCCGGCCGACGATTATCCTCCTCGCAGCATGCGAGCACAGATCAGCCACGCGAAGAATCACGGAATTACACCGGAAGAAATGGAAGCCAGCGCGGAAATCGCTCACGATGAAGAGCGCAAGGAAGTGGCGAAGGTGTTTCGCGCCTATAACGAGATGCTGCGCAAGGCGAGTGCGCTCGACTTCGATGATCTATTGCTGCGCGCGGTGGAACTATTGCAACAGAAGGCGCCGGTGCGCGCGGCGTGGAGTTCTCGCTTTCAGTATTTGATGGTGGACGAGTTTCAGGACACGAATGCGGCGCAGGAAGAACTGGTGCGCCTGTTGGCGGGAACGCGGAAGAATGTCTGCGTGGTGGGAGATGAGGATCAGTCGATCTACAGCTGGCGCGGGGCGCGCGCGGGCAATCTGAAGCGCTTCACCCAGGATTTCCCGCGAGCCAAAATCATTCGCCTCGATGAGAATTACCGGTCGACACAGACGATTCTGGATGCTGCGGCGGCAGTGGTCCGGAATAATTCCGACCGGCTGGGGAAAACGCTGCAGGCCACACTCGGCTCAGGCGACGCGCTGCGATTCTTCGAGGCGCAGGATTCGTACGCAGAAGCGGGGTTCGTCAGCGGCGAAATCTCGTCGATGATTCGCAATGATCCCGATGCACGCGTTGCGGTTCTCTACCGCACCGGGGCGCAATCGCGTTCATTTGAAGAAGTCTTGAGGCGGCTCGGGATTCGTTATCGGGTGGTGGGAGGTTTCAGCTTCTATGAACGGGCGGAAGTGCGGAATGCGCTGGCGTATGTCCGTTTGTTATTGCATCCCGACGATGATGTGGCGCTTTTGCGCGTGCTGAATGTGCCGCCCCGGGGAATCGGCGCAGCGACAGTTTCGATGCTCGAAGCGAACGCGAGAGACAGTGGCAAGTCGCTGTGGGAAGTGATTCGTACGGGCGAATTCGCAACGGGGAGAAAGCTGAGCAATGCTTTGAACTCGTTTCGCGAGATCCTCAAACGCTTACAGGAAGAATGCGCCGGGTTGCCTCCTGCACAGTTGATTGAACGCGTGCTGGAGCGCTCCGGCTATCTTACCTACGTCGAGCAACAGGACAATCTGGAACACACGTCGCGCGCCGAAAATTTGCGTGAGCTTTCCAACGCGATGGCTGAAGCCACCGAGCAGGGGCAGACGCTCGAAGACGTGCTCGACGCGGCGGCGCTCGTGGCGGACTCCGATGAATATGACCCGACGATTCCGGTCTCATTGATGACGTTGCACAGCGCCAAGGGCCTCGAATTTGATGCGGTGTTTCTGGCAGGCCTCGAGGAAGGGCTTTTGCCACACACACGGTCGGGCAGCAACCTTGCAGAGATCGAGGAGGAACGGCGGTTGTTCTACGTGGGGATGACGCGCGCGAAAAAATCACTGTTGATTTCGCGAGCGACTTACCGCCGGAGTTATGGCGAAGAAAGATTGCGCGCTTCAACCCCTTCGCGTTTTCTCGCCGAAATTCCTGCGGACCTGATTGAGGCCGCTGCCGGCTCACTTGCAGAACCCGGGCTGACGAGGCGCTACGAGGCGGACCCCGACTTCTCCGACAGTTATTCTTATCGCCGGCCTCGTACGCCATACGGAAAAAGTCCTGCACCTCGCACCTCTCCGCGCGTTTCCGGGAGACAGTCAAGTCGTGATCCGCTGATTGGCGCGCGCGTCCGGCACTCGAAGTATGGGCTGGGGACAGTTATCGAAGTCGAAGGCGAGGGTGAGGAGCGCAAACTCACCGTGAGTTTTCAAGATTACGGGCCGAAAAAGCTGATCGAACGCTACGCAAATCTTCAGCTGGCCTGACCTCCACTCTTACCGGGAGCATCGCCGGGCACGCAGTGCGGAATTTTGCGAAACCAGAAATAATCAAGTAGCTATTCTGGCATCGACTGCTGTTAGGATGAGGCGCCGCTGGCGTACCAGCACGGTTGCGCAGAGTCGCGGCGCGTTATAGAGTTTTTTTGCTTACACGGGAAGGTGCCGATTGGGTGCACAGATCTTCCGCACCAAAGATATCGATAAGCTGATTTCCGATTCGCAGGAACCCGACAAAAGGCTAAAAAAGTCGCTGGGGGCGGTCAGCCTGACGTCACTTGGAATCGGCGCTGTGATTGGCTCGGGAATTTTCACCGTAATCGGCACTGCGATCGCGGGCCAGAAAATGCAGTTCAGCTCGATTCTGAATGCTCCCCTGCTGGAATATCTCATCTACCATTCGGCGTCGTTCGGACGTCCAGGCGCAGGCCCGGCGATTGCGCTGTCGTTTATTTTGGTGGCGATAGCTTGCGGATTTGCGGCGCTTTGTTATGCGGAACTGGCGGCGATGATTCCAATTGCCGGAAGCGCCTATACCTATACGTACGCGACGATGGGCGAACTCATCGCATGGATTATCGGCTGGGACTTGATTCTCGAGTATGCGGTGTCAAACATGGCGGTGAGCGTCGGATTCTCGGCGCATGTGGTGAACTTGCTCGATTATTTCGGGATTCACTCCAGCTTGCGCTGGATTTCACCCGCTTACTTGCCGGCAGGCTTGTCGGATCTTCAGAACAATGTGCTTTACGAACCTGGCTGGCACTTCGGCTTCAATCTGCCGGCTTTTATCATCGTGATGATTTTGACGATGATTCTCGTTCGTGGGATCCGCGAGTCGGCTGAAACGAATAACGCAATGGTGATCCTGAAGATCATCGCCATTCTTGTTTTTATTACGTTCGCCTCGCGTTTCATTCATCCAGCGAACTGGCATCCGTTTGCTCCCAATGGGTGGCCAGGAATCCTTACGGGTGGCTCGATCGTATTTTTTACATACATCGGTTTCGATTCGGTTTCGACGGCAGCCGAGGAATGCAGGAACCCGCAGCGCGATTTGCCCATCGGAATTCTGGCCACGCTCATTATTTGTACGCTTCTTTATATAGGTGTGGTTGTGGTGCTCACCGGTCTTGTGCCGTGGCAAACACTTCTTGATGATGCCGCGCCGGTTGTAAACACGATGAAGAAGCTGAATTTTGGCTCGATTCAGTTGGTCGTGTTGATCGGGGCCCTGATGGGAATGATCTCGTCGCTGCTGGTATTTCAACTGGGACAGGCGCGCGTGTGGTTCGCGATGTCGCGCGACGGGCTTCTGCCCAAGCTTTTCAGCCGGGTTCATAAGCAATACAGGACACCCGATTTCTCCACGTGGGTGGCAGGTTTCGTTGTAGGAATTCCAGCCGGGCTGCTGGACATTGGGACCCTGACAGACCTTTCAAACATCGGGACTCTTTTCGCGTTCGGCCTTGTCGCAACCGGCGTATTGATTTTGCGTTACAGGCAGCCCGGACGGCACCGCGCCTTTCGCGCCCCGGGCGGCTTGACCGCTCCGGTTGCGACAATATTGACGTGCGTCCTGCTGATGGCCGGTCTTCCGATCGTGAGCTGGATTCGATTCTTCGTCTGGCTGACAATCGGATTGTGCCTTTACTATTTCTACGGACGACGTCACAGCGAGCTGGCGACTACAAAACCCGGTGAGTTTGTGGCCAACGGAGAAAAGCTCTGATGCGGCTGTGGCTCTCCCTCACACTTGTCTTGCTGCTGGCTATTCTCGTCTTGAGCTTGCCCTCCTCTTTTGCCTGGGGCGACAACGTCCAGCGACTCATTACGAGTAAAGCCTTCGATACTCTGCCGGATGAAATTCGCCCGTTTTTCGAAGCGAACCGCCAATTTCTGATTCAGCACGTGGTAGACCCCGAAGAAGCGGAAAAAAGAGACGCGACCTTGGAGAACCTTGATTTCATCAAGCTCGATCATTACGGGCAGTTCCCTTTCGCCCGGCTCCCGCGCACCTATACGGCGGCTGTATCAAAGTTCGGCAGGCGCTCGGTGTACAACAACGGAGTCCTTCCGTGGCAGGTGGGAACGTACAGCAAGAAGTTAACCGATGCTTTCCATGACCATAATTGGGCCGAAGCCAAAATGTCCGCGGCCTTTTTGGCCCATTATGTGGCCGAATCGCACGACCCGTTCAATACTACGATGAACTGGGATGGCAAGCTCTCCAATCAATTGGGAGTCAACGAACGTTTCGGGAAAGTTCTGGTGGACCGCTTTCAGCAATTCTTCTTCTTGAAACCAAATGAAGCCGTCTTCATTCATGACCCAACCGATCACGCGTTTGAAATGGTGCTCAGCGCGCATTCATGGCTCGAGAACATATTGCTATCCGACATGCGCGCTCATCAAGGATTGAGCGGTTACACGGATGAGTACTATGATCGCTTTTACGCGCAATCAGGCGCCGTGCTCGTTCGCCAGCTCTCCGACGCCTCAACAGATCTTGGCTCCTACTGGATGACTGCGTGGATCAATTCTGGGCGGCCGCAATTGCCTGGACAGTAGGCAACGTGGCGACTGAACAGAATCGACAAGCGAGCATCGTCGCATCCCTCCCGAAAGCTGAATTGCATCTGCACCTGGAAGGCTCGATCCGTCCCGATACGGCGGTTGAATTAGCTGCGCGGCACGGGACGAAACTCACGCCTGAAGCGTTACTGGCTCGTTACAACTATTCCAACTTCATAAGCTTCATCGAGACGTTCAAATGGATTACTTCGTTTCTGCGAACGCCTGACGATTACGCGCTCATCACCCGGCACCTGGCAGAGGAACTACTGCGCCAGAACGTCGTATATGCAGAAATAACGGTTTCCGTTGGTGTGATGCTGCGGCGCATGCAGAATGTCGCGGCTAATTTTGAGGCGATTCGGGACACCGCGCAGAGCGTTCCGTTCCGGCGCCTGCGCACCGCATACATTTTCGATGTAGCGCGGCAGTTTGGACCGGAAGCGGCAATGGAAGTGGCTCGCTGGGCTTCGAAGCTGCAATCCTCCGGCGTCATCGGATTCGGGATGGGCGGAGATGAGCTAGCGGGGCCGACAACGAGCTTTCGGCCAGCGTTTGATTATGCGCGCCAAGACGGGTTGCGAATTGTGTGCCATGCGGGCGAGATTGGCGGACCGGAATCGGTGCGCGAGGCGGTGGGGATTCTTGGCGCCGAGCGAATCGGGCACGGAATCGCTGTGATGAATGATCCGGCTCTCGCAGACTCGCTGATTACTCGACGCGTGGTCCTTGAGAACTGCCCGTCGAGCAATTTGTGCACGGGAGCGCTCGCGAAGCAGACGGGCAAGCCGGACGCTTCGCTCAAAGACCACCCCTTGCCGAAGTTTTTCGAGCAGGGTTTGCTGGTAACACTTTCAACGGATGACCCCGCTCTTTTTCATACGGATTTGTTGAATGAATATGCGCTCGCCGAATCCCTCGGGTTGACAGGAAAGAGAGTGCTTGAGCTCGCGGAAAACAGCATCAACGCGGCATTCCTCCCGCCGATGGATAAGCGCGAATTGCTCGAGAATTTTCGTGGAGCCGCGAAAGAGCAGGGATTGGTATAATCGCGGAGATGAAAGCTCATGTATGGGTGATGCTGAAATCCACTGTCCTCGACCCGCAGGGACAAACCATCCAACGGGCGTTGGCTTCTCAGGGTTTCGTCAATGTTCAAGACGTCCGGCAGGGTAAGTTTTTCGTCCTGAATCTCGATGGCATGGGACGCGAGGAAGCAAAAACGCAGGTCGAGCGCATCGCCAAGGATGTGCTGACCAACCCGGTGATAGAAGAATTCCGCTTCGAAATTCTGGAATAGTCTCTCCCCTACCGTTTCTCGATTTCTTAAGTTCTAGCAACGAATCGAGGCAATTTCCTGCCTCATCAAGCCTTTGTGCTAACCTGATTGAGTCCCACGATTGAACTAACTTCAAGCTCACGGAGCGAACACTGTGTGTGGAATTGTCGGATACATAGGGCCCAAACCTGTGGTGCCGCTGGTCATAGACGGCCTGCGCCGGCTCGAATATCGCGGGTATGATTCGGCCGGTATCGCCGTCGTGGGGCAGGATTGTAAGCTCGAAATCCGTCGCGCTTCTGGAAAGCTAAAAAACCTGGAACACCTGCTCGGAAAATCGCCGATCGATGGTGTATATGGCCTCGGACATACCCGCTGGGCAACACATGGCCGCCCCACGGAAGAGAACGCGCATCCGCACCGCGACTGTACGGGCGAAATTGTCGTGGTTCACAACGGAATCATCGAGAATTACCTCGAACTGAAGCACCAACTGATCGCGGAAGGACATAAGTTCCAGACCGAGACGGACACAGAAATCATCGCGCATCTCATCGAGAAATATTCCAAGGCCGTGCCGCTCGAAGACGCCGTGCAGAAGACGGTAAAACTTTTGAGCGGTGCGTATGCGCTTGTGGCAATGTCAACGCGCGATCCAAACAAGATCGTCGCGGCGAGGCTCGGGCCTCCGGTGGTGATCGGCCTGGGCCAAAATGAAGTTTTTGTGGCTAGCGACATTCCCGCGATCCTCTCGCACACGCGCGAAGCCTTCTTCATGGGCGACGGAGAAATCGCGGTTCTCACTTTGCACGGGGTCCGCGTCGTCAATTTCGACAATCACCCGGTTACGCCAAAGGTCCAGCACATCACATGGGATCCGATCATGGCGGAAAAGGGCGGCTTCAAGCATTTCATGCAGAAGGAGATTTTTGAGCAGCCGCGCGCGGTGCGCGATACGTTGCTGGGGCGGATCTCCCAGGAAACGGGCAAAGTCTTTCTCGATGAAATGGACATTACTGAGGAGGAATTTCGAAATTTACGTGAGGTCAAGATCGTTGCATGCGGAACGAGCTGGCATTCCGCCCTCGCTGGAAAATTCATGATCGAGCGCCTCGCTCAGATTCCCGTCGAGGTGGATTACGGCAGCGAATTTCGTTATCGCGACCCGCTCATCAACAACAACACCCTGGTGATTGCCATCAGCCAGTCTGGCGAAACTGCAGATACGCTGGCTGCTCAACGCGAAGCTCGAGCGAAAGAAGCAAAGATTCTCGCGATCTGCAATGTAGTCGGCTCGATGCTCACTCGTGAAGCCAACGGCACCATCTATACGCATGCGGGCCCGGAAATCGGAGTGGCTTCCACAAAAGCCTTCACCGGGCAACTCACGGCATTGATGCTTACGGCGCTGTATCTTGCTCAGGTGCGCGGCAAACTGACGCCTGCAATCGCCCAAACTCTGATGCAAGAACTGACGCGAATCCCGCACAAGATTGAGACGATTCTGCAACACGACTCGGATGTTGAAGAGCTGGCGAAGCAGTTTTTCCGTCATAGCGACTTCCTCTACCTGGGGCGCGGAATTCACTATCCGATCGCGCTGGAAGGCGCGCTGAAGCTGAAGGAAATTTCATATATCCACGCCGAAGGCTATCCCGCCGGGGAGATGAAGCATGGGCCAAACGCGCTGATCGACGAGAATCTTCCCGTCGTTGTGATCGCCACACGCGACGAGTCGGATGCCGCCTCGATGACTCGATACGAAAAGACCGTTTCCAATCTGCAGGAAGTGAAAGCGCGCGATGGGATCGTGATCAGTGTGGTCACCGAAGACGACCGGCTAGCTCGCGGTTCATCGAATCATGCGATCGAGATCCCCTCCGCGCCGGAATTGCTCTCGCCGATTCTTGAGATCATTCCGTTGCAGCTTCTTGCCTACCACATCGCCGTGCGCCGCGGCTGCGACGTCGATCAGCCTCGCAACCTCGCGAAATCCGTCACTGTGGAATAAACTTCGCGCGAGAGGCCCATTTCATTAGAATACCCCTATGAAACCCAGCTTAATCGCGAGGCAGGCTTTCGCCCCTTCGCTCGTTTCTGGTCTTCTTCTGACAATCCTTAGCTTTCCTCCAGCCGCGCTAACACAATCCGTAACTTCGCAATCATATCGGCTTGCCACCATGAGATTCGCCGGCCTGAATCGCTTCGGCGAGGCGCAAGCGGGCAAAGCGACCGGTCTCCAGACTGGCGATTCGGTCACGCAAGCGCAGCTTGTGGCAGCCGTCGAAAAACTTGCGAAATCGGGGGCATTTGAAAACGTCTCATTTCGCTATTCGACAACCGGAAATTCGCTGAATGTCGAGTTTCAGGTTGTGGAGGCTTCGCGGCTTCTTCCTTGTGTCTTCGATAATTTAGTTTGGTTCTCCGATGCTGAGCTGGACAAGGCCCTGCGCAGCCACGTTTCTTTCTACGCAGGAGGCGTCCCCGAGTCAGGCGCCACTTCGGAAGAGGTCCGGGTCGCATTGCGTGACATGGTGGCCGCAAACGGAATTACCCGAGACGTCACGGTAACCCCGTCGATTGCCGGGCTGGGTCAGCCTGTCCGCGCTTTCGTCTACTCGGTGACGGGTGTAGCGATGCCGATTCAAAGCATCCGCTTTGCAGGAAATGCCGCGATAGCGGCAAGCAGCCTGCAAGCCGCTTCCTCGCAGATTCTCGGTCGCGACTATTCTGCGAGCTTCGTGAGCGAGTTTGCTGGCGCTGGCCTCGTACCTCTGTATCGTAAGCAAGGTTACTTGCGCGCGCGATTTGAGAAACCGGATGGAGCGCCCCTTCAACCGAACAGCACGGCAAGCGTTCAGCCGATCACAGTCACTCTATCCGTGGAGGAAGGCCCCGTATTCTATTGGGAGAAGGCCAAGTGGATAGGGAATCATGTCTTCACCTCGGAAGACCTCGATCATCTTTTGGGAATGAAACCGAAAGAAGTGGCCAACCAAGAGAAAATAGACGCAGGCCTTACAGCGATCAAGCGCGCTTACGACACGCGAGGGTTCATCGAGGCGGCTGTAAAGCCCAAAGAAATTCTCGACGACACTGCGCGGCTGACGACATACAACGTCGCAGTTGATGAAGGCGCGCAATTTCACATAGGCATGGTCCACTTCGAGGGGCTGCCGGAAGTTGCGTCAAAAGAACTGATCAAGAGTTGGCAGCTCAAACCCGGAGACGTGTACGACGCATCGTATCCTGAGACGTTCGTTTCAAAAGTTGCGATTGGCAAACTGAAAGAACTGGGCATCGAGAAAACCAGCGCGACAGCAAGTCCAAAGCCGGAAAAGCAAAAGGCGAGTGTTGACCTCAACATCGTTTTCCACTGATTTCCGCAGACTCCGATTCGCGATCGTTGCGATACTTGTAATCTTCCCACCCACCGCGCTCGCAAACGCATTCCAATCGTCACAATCGAGCAGCGAGCGTCTCGCCTCCATCGCTGCCACTGGATCCCACCGGTACAAGAGCCAGGAAATCGCCAAAGCCACGGGTCTGCAAGCGGGAAAATCGATTACGCGGGATGACCTCCAACTCGTAGCGGATCGCCTAGCGCGTCTTGGGATTTTCGCAAATGTGCAATATAAGTTCTCGAGCAGTCCGGATGGCCTAGCCATCGATTTTGAAGTCGCCGATGCGCCCACGGTTCCGGTGACTTTCGACAATTTCCCGAAATTTTCAGACGAGGAACTCGCCGCTGCAATCAAGAATGCCGTGGTGCTTTTCGACGGGACTGCTCCGGAGACTGGCACGATTTTAGCTACCATGTCGAATGCCGTTGAGGAATTAATCGCTACACGAGGCCTACACGCGACGGTGGCGCACTCCGTGGTCACAGCCCCTACCGGCCACGTGCAACAGTTCCGAATCGAAGGCGACGTCCTCCGCGTCGCCGACGTCGAATTTTCAGATTCCCTTGCGAAACACGACCCGGCAATTCACCAGAGTATTTCGCAAATCATCGGCAAACCGTTCTCACGCAGCGCTATCGAACTATTCGAATTTGAGCAGGTTCGCCCAATCTATTTGACGCACGCTTTCCTGCGCGTGAAGTTCGCTCCGCCAACAGCGCGTTTTGAAGGCGACCCTACCAAACCGCTGCCGGATAAGGTCTTTGTGCTTGCGCCGATCGACCCAGGTCCTGCCTTCACGTGGGGTGGAGTGGAATGGACCGGAAACTCAGTAATCCCGGCCGCGGAGCTCGATAAATTCGTTGAGCTGAATCCGGGTGAAGTGGCCGACGGCGGGAAAATGGAAGCTGGCTGGAACCGGGTTACGGACGCGTATGGCGCCCAAGGCTATCTCGACGCAAAACTGACTCCCACTCCGCACTACGACGATAAAGCAGCACGTGTCTCTTATGTGGTGTCCATTTCAGAGGGGCCCCAGTACCGGATGGGACAGCTCGTTCTTACCGGGCTTTCACTCGAGGGAGAGCGGAGGATTCGTGCGGCATGGCAAATCCCAAAAGGCGCTGTCTTTAATCGAGGGGTTTATGACGACTTCGTTGATCGCGGCACGAAAGAAGCGTTCAGCGGACTTCCTTTTCATTACGAAAAGATCGGACGTTTCCTCCAAACGGATCCTCAAGCAGGAACAGTCGACGTCATGCTCGATTTTCAGTAGTCACCCCGAACGGTTATACTGATCTCATGGCTGAGCATTTGGTTCCGATCGCAGCGGCGGCAGCTCGCATTCGAACGGACGATGCTGCGGCGCTCGAAAAGCAGCGTACGCTGCTCTCTTCGCTCCGCACGCTCGATTCCTTGCTGATTGCATTCTCTGGGGGAGCTGATTCAGCGTATCTCGCTTGGGCGTCGCATTCGGCGCTTGGCGAACGCGCTCTATCGATTACCGCGCTTTCCGCGAGCTTTTCTCAACACGATCGTCAGCAAGCGGCCGAATTCGTGCGCGCGGCAGGTGTCCGGCATGAGTTCATCGAAACCCACGAGTTTGAAAACCCGGAATATATCGCCAACGGAGCCGACCGCTGCTACCACTGCAAGGACGAGCTCTTCGATCGAATGGAATCGCTGGCGCAAGAGCGCGGCTTCAGCGCCATCGCGTATGGCATCAACGCCGACGACACGCACGACTTTCGCCCCGGCAATCGGGCTGCTCATGAACACCGGATTCTAGCTCCTCTGCTCGACGCCGCATTTAGTAAAGCCGAAATTCGTCTGCTTTCGCGGCGAGCCGGACTTCCCACCTGGGACCGGCCTGCCTCAGCGTGTCTCTCGTCGCGAATTCCTTACGGAATCCCCGTCACACCTGCTCTCCTTTCGCAAGTGGAACATGCCGAAGCTGCTCTGCGTAAACTTGGCTTCCGCCAATTTCGCGTCCGCGCGCACGGTGAGTTGGCGCGCATCGAATTGGCGCCGGACGAACTCTCCCGTGGGCTCCAGTCTGAAATGGCGGAAAAAATCGCCCGTGGAGTAAAAGACGCGGGATTCGCCTTCGTCACGATCGATCTTGAGGGGTACCGCCAAGGATCTCTCAATTCGCTTCTCAAACCGAAAGACTGATGCCGCTTCGAACCGGAACAAAGCTTTTGCGTGAGTCGCTGGCCGGCGGAACTTCCAGTTGCGCAGGCTCGTATATGTTTGATAGGAAGAGTCGCTCGCCGGTAGCGATGCTCCGGAATTTATGAACCGACGCCTAACAGGAATTTGGCTCAGCCTGGCCGCGCTCGTTGCGAGCGGGCTCGTTGGGTGCATCGTGGGTCGTACGCACGACCGCGATTCGGGTGCGTCAGGCCCCAGCGTGGTCGCCGACCGCAAATTCGTCGTTACCGGCCCCACGCGAATCGAATTGACCAACGTCTCGGGAGAGTCACGAGTCACAGCCGGTCCCCCAGGCGAAGTTCAAATTCACGCTGAATTTCGCGCCAAATCCCGCCTCTTTCACGACGGCGAACGCCGTCTGAATGAAATGGCCGCGAACCCTCCCATTTTGCAGCAAAGCAATTTTATTCGCATCGGTGGGATCAACGAACATTCCGGCGGCGTCATCGCGAGTTACACAATTAGTGTCCCATCCGATACGGAAATTCATGCGATGTCCGGCTCCGGTGACATTCAGGTAAACGGAATCAAAGGACCGGCCAACTTGATTGGCGGCTCGGGCGCCATCGGAGCGTCCAACATCGCCGGCGATGTGCACGTCACGGCAGGCAGCGGAGACGTTCAGCTATCTGAAATTCACGGGCAGGTAGAGATCACTGCCGGGTCCGGCGATATCAAGCTCGCTGAAATCCATGGCGACATTCGCGCTCAGACGGGCTCGGGAGAAATCAAAATCACCAAGCCGGCAGACTCTGTCGAAGCGAATACGGGCAGTGGCAGCGTCTTGCTGAACGGGGTGACCGCCGATCTTCGCGTGCATACGAGTTCAGGCGAAGTCACCGTCGAAGGCAATCCACAGGCTAACACCTACTGGGAGATTCGCACCTCGTCTGGCACGGTCACCCTTCGAGTTCCGCCCAGCACCAATCTTCGTCTCTACGCGCGCACGAGTTCCGGCGACATCGACACACAAATTCCCATTACCATGGAAGGAACCACCGGCAAGCACGAGTTGCGTGCACGAATCGGCGACGGCAAAGCGCGCGTCGAGGTCGAGACAAGCTCAGGCAGAATTCTTCTTCACTGATTACTCCCCATCCTGACACGACTCTATTTTATGGTTTCCGCGCTAAAATGACTCGAAATGCGAGCTGTCCATCTCATTGCCTGTGGTTGTGCTTTTCTTGCGGGCACCACCGCCAATTTCGCGCAGACTTCAACATCGAAGCCGGCTGCATCGAAATCTGCAGCTAGTTCAGACGCGAAACGCGACGCGGATGCCGAAGCTGAGCTGCAAAAAGCTCTCAACTCCGCGGGAAATGACCGCGCTGCGCTCGTACGCAACCTGAAAGAGTATCTGCGGCGATTTCCGGAAGCACCGCGTCGAACTGCCGTCGATCGCGCCCTTGTCGAGGCTTGCCAGCAGCTTCGCGATGATGATTGCGCTCTTGACTATTCCGAACAACTCATCGCCGAGCATCCCGACGACTCCGAGATGATGCTGCTTGCGGTTGCGATTCTCCAGCGGAAGCGTGACGATGCTAGCCTCGTTCGCGCCAGTGGATACGTTTCTCGTGTGCTCGATCGAGTTCAAAAGTCCACGCCCAACGAACGGCCCGAGCGAGTGTCGCTTAACGAATGGCAGGATCACCGCGATACGATTCTGAGCCAGCTGTACGCTCTGCGTGGCCAGATCGGAAAATCTCAGCGCGCGTACGATGCCGCGATTAAAGATTTGCAGATGAGCTATGCCCTCCGGGCGAACGCCGTCGCCGCGGAGTCGCTGGGCGAAATCGCGGAAATTCAGAAGGATTTGGGACGCGCCGTTCAGGAATATTCTCTCGCCTTTGTGCTGCCTGAATCAGGACCTGCAGGAAAAGTGAACCGCGCCGAGATCCGCATGAAGCTTGGGAATGTATGGAAACAAACGCATGTCAACGAGCAAGGCCTAGGCGAGCAGATTCTCTCCACTTACGATTACCTGCGGCCGGGCTCGGCCAGTGATAATCCCACCGCCCGAAATTCCGGCGCGCAGGATCTGTATGCTTTTGTTCTCCGGCGTCTGGACAACAGTCCCCTGTTCGTAGCCCCTTACAGAGGAAAGACGGTTGTGATGAGCTTCTGGGCCACTTGGTGCACGCCATGCCATATCCTTGAGCCGTTATTTGATCGAGTCGCCAAGAACTACTCCGGCGATCCGAACTTGTTCTTCTTCTCCATCAACACGGATGATGACCAATTGCTCGTTGCTCCTTTTGTTGCCCGTGAGAAATGGACCGTTCCAGTCGCTTTCGCCGATGGATTGGACGAATTTCTGAAAGTAGACAGTCTGCCGACGGTGATCATCATTGACCGTAAAGGAAAAATCGCTTATCGCGTGGGTGGTTTTAATCCAGACACTTTCTCGGAAGAGCTCACAACCGCGATTCAGACCGCGATGAGCGCTCCCACAAAGTAAGTCCGGGAACATGCCCTCATGGTGAGGGCGAGACAGCACGCTCACTATGCCGCTGTGCCGCTTCTATCGCTGCCTTGATCGTATTCACGTGGATCGTAACGGTATCTTCGACTTTCGGCGCATATCCGCCCGCCAGCGTCACCGCCGTTGGAACTTGATTTCGTTGCGCGTAACCCATCACCAGCGCATCACGCCGCGCCAGCCCCTCCATCGTCAATGCAAGCCCGCCCAGCTGATCTTCCCGATAAGGGTCCGCACCCGCCACGTAGAAGAGCAGCTGCGGCGAGAACTCCTCGAACGAACGATGCAGGTATTTTTCGAGAATTGCCAGGTAATCCGCGTCACCGATCCCGTCAGGCAGATTTACGTCCACTGTGGAAGGCGGCTTGGGATACGGATAGTTGTGTTCCTGATGAATCGACATTGTGAAGACCGTCTCGTCACCGCCGAAAATTGCTGCCGTACCGTTCCCTTGATGGACATCCGCATCCACCACGATCGCTCGTTCAATCGCTCCGTCGGCTTGCATCCTTCGAATAGCAACTGCCACATCGTGAATCACGCAGAACCCTTCGCCATGATCCGGGTACGCATGATGAAAGCCGCCGCCAATGTTCGCGGAAAAACCATCCTCGAGAGCTCGTTGCGCGGCTAGTATCGAACCGCCTGCGGCGAGCCAGCACGCTTCCATCAGCTCCGTGGAATAAGGCACTTCCATGCGCATCACTTCCGCGCGAGTGAGTGATCCGCTCTTGAGCTTGTAGACATAATCCTGTGAATGAACTCGCAGAATGTCTTTATCGTCAGCAGGCGTAGGCTTTAGGAAGTCTTCTGGCGTGGCAATGCCATCTTGCAGGAGCCTTTCATAAACAAGACGGTACTTTTGGGAAGGGAAAACATGTGCGCCCAGATTCAGATCGTAGCGGTCATTGTAAACGAGCTTAAGCGGCAGCACGCCGCCAGCCTATCGCTTAATTTTTCGAAACGCAAATGTGTGCCGTCGGTCACGACCAAATCATTCGAGCGAATACATCCTATGCGGAACCTGTGCTAACCTAATCACAGATGCAACGCGCTCAGGCCACCCTCCTAATGCTCGTTCTGTTCGCCACTCCGCTTGCGCTTCTCGCACGCGCGTCATCAGGACTGGGTAGCGCCTGCAACAACCTGTGTTGCCTTCGCCATGAATCGCATACTAGCCATGCGCCGGAATCGCAGGAAAGCATAGATTGCCATCACGGGCAAGTCGGCCACGCCATGTTTTGTTCCATGAAGGCTGGCCATCAACCGCTGGACTTTGGGTTTCTCGCCCCTCTGGCTCCCACCACCCTGTCATCATCGGTGAGTTTGGTGTTACCTATCCCCGCTCGCGCGAAGATCACCCGGCGCGATGTAGCCGCATATTCGGGCTTTCGTTCCGCTCCATTCGAGCCTCCTCGCAGCTGACCGCATTTCAGCCGCTTCGTCTGTTCAAACTCTCGCGGAGGTCTGTATGCGTTCGTTTGTTTGGAGATTTGCTCCCTTCCTGTTTCCGGTAGCGCTGTTGTTCTTTGCTCCAGTGCTGGCAGCAACTATTTTCGGCAATATTCGCGGTATAGTTCACGACGCCCAGCACCGGCCAATTGCGGGCGTCGAGGTCACGCTCAAGTCCAGCACTTCAGCTTGGTCACAAACGGTCGCGACCGACCAGACTGGCCAATTTCAGTTCAACGCTGTCGCCGTCGGCGAATATACGATCAACATCACCCAGCCAGGATTTCGCGACGTTTCTGAACGCGTGGTCGTAACCTCCGGCAGTTCGCCAGTGCTGCACTTTGAACTCAAGATTAACGGCGCCACGCAAATTGTCCAGGTAACGGCCGACGCGCAGTCGCAGGAAATCGATACATCCTCTTCGACCACACAAACGCTAGTCACTCATTCGGACATCGCTGCATCTCCCGGCGCCACACGCACCAACAGCCTGGCTATGATTACGAATTTCGTTCCAGGCACGTACATCGTCCACGATCAGCTTCACATTCGCGGCGGACACCAGGTTAGCTGGCTGGTTGACGGGGTACCTGTCCCCAATACGAGCATTGCCAGCAACGTGGGCCCGCAATTCGATCCGAAGGACGTTGACTATTTCGAAGTGCAACGCGGCGGATATGCGGCGGATTACGGCGACCGTACTTTCGGTGTGTTCAACGTCGTCCCGCACACCGGCTTCGAACGCAACAACGACATGGATATTCTCGCCACCTATGGCAGCTACAACCAGACCAATAGCCAGATCAATCTGGGCGGTCACACGGAGCGTTTTGCGTACTATGCCAGCGTGGACGCCAATCGCTCGGACGCGAGCCTTGAAACACCTGTGCCGCAGATCATCCACGATCTCGGCGACGGAGTGGGTGGATTCGGCTCGCTCATCTTCAACGTAACGCCAAGCGACCAATTGCGGCTCGTTGCATCTGCGCGTCACGATTTTTATCGGGTGCCGAATACTCCCGAACAGCAATCGATTTGCCCGCAACCGATTCCGCCTGAACCGAATTGTTCGATTCGCGATTCGGACAACGAGGCGGACTCCTTCGTGAATTTTTCATGGGTGCGGACACTCAGCCCCGGCGCTGTCTTGACCGTCTCGCCGTTTTATCATTACAACAGCGCGCGCCTCACTCCCGGTCCTGACGATACGCCTACGATCACGATTGACAACCGGGCATCAAACTACGTGGGTGTGCAGGCTTCCCTCTCGGTTGTCCAAGGCAAGAACAGTTTTCGCGGCGGACTGTACGTCTACGGACAGCACGACAACACTTTTTTCAGTGTCACCCCGAACGACGAGAACGGCCGCGGCACCCTCGAAACGGAGAGACAGATCGTCTGGGGCAATCTGCAGGCTGTCTTCCTGGAAGACCAGTACAAGCCGGCATCCTGGCTCACCCTCAACGGCGGCGTTCGCCTCACGCATTTCGACGGTCTGGTGAACGAAAACTCCGCCGACCCGCGGGTGGGAGCTGCGATTCGCGTCCCCAAGTTAAACGCGATATTGCGCGGGTTCTACGGCCGCTATTACCAGGCTCCGCCGCTCGATACCGTTTCCCAGAATCTCCTCCAGCCGGGCTTCGGCTTTCTCCCGCTTCACGGCGAACGCGACGAGCAATGGGAAGTCGGCATCGCGATTCCCTTCCGCGGCTGGACGTTTGACGAAGACTATTTCCACACGGCCGCGCGAAATTTTCTTGACCACGACGTCCTTGGAAACTCGAATATCTTTCTTCCGCTCACCATCGACCACGCCCGTATCCGGGGCTGGGAAACCACTGTACGCTCACCGGAAATTTCCCACCGCGCCCGGGTTCACCTGGCATATTCTCGTCAATACGCGCAGGGCGCAGGCGCCGTAACCGGCGGCCTTACAGACTTCACGCCCCCGGGCATGGGATACTTTTTTCTGGATCATGACCAGCGCGATACATTGAGCACAGGTTATGACTTGCGGCTTCCCTGGAAGACGTCAACGAGCGGCAACCTGAATTTCGGCTCGGGCTTTTTGAACGGCGACGGTCCGCAACACCTCCCGTCGCACACGACTTTTGATTTGTCGATCGCGAAGAACTTTGGCGAACGGCTGTCTCTTTCATTCACAGCCATCAATATCAGCGACAATCGCTATCTGCTGGATACGAGCAATACGTTCGGCGGAACTCACTTCGTCGAGCCGCGCCAGTTTATCGGCTCCATTCGCTGGAGGTTTCATTACTAGCAAGCGATCACAATTGTTCAGGCGATTCACGTTAGGTTAGGAGACGGATTCTTGCGCATCATCGTTCCACTCACGATCCTGGTTGCCATCTTCGCGGTCGTCTTCGAATGGTTTATTCTTACCGGGATGAGCGCGCGGATCGCTCCCGCCTCCTTCGAGACCTTCCTCGGTCGAACGGTGCAGAGGCTCTCCATCCCAAGATCGGCGCGCTCCGCGAAAAACCCGATGGAATCCAGCCCTGACGCCCTCATCGAAGCGCGTCGCCATTTCGCCGATCATTGCGCGAATTGCCATGCAAACGACGGCAGCGGAAAGACCGAGATTGGCCAGAATCTATACCCGCGCGTTCCGGATTTGCGTCTGGCAGAAACCCAGAACCTCACCGACGGCGAACTCTACTACATCATCGAAAACGGCATCCGCCTTACCGGCATGCCCGCCTGGGGCGCCGGCGGCCCCAACGACCACGAGACCTGGCACCTGGTCCTCTTCATCCGGCAGTTGCCGCATCTAACCAAAGAGGATCTCGATGACATGAAGAATCACAATCCGCGCAGCCCCGCGGAGATGAAAGAGGAACAGTCGGAAGAAGATTTCTTGAATGGGCGCTAAACACAACAATTTTCAATATCACTCGAAGGAGGAATCTTGCTAACCAAAATACTCGCGCTCCTCGCGATAGTTTCGCTCGCTACCGTCGCATTCGCTCACGGCACCGACAAGCACGTTCTCGGTACCGTCACAAAAATTACGGACACCGAGATCACCGTCGAAACTCAGTCCAAGGAAGTGCAGGTGCTAAAAATCGCGCCCGATACATCGTTCGTCAAAAGCGGGGCCAGCGCTACGTTCAAAGACCTGAAAGTGGGCGACCGCGTCGTAATTCATGCCAAGCCGGTAGGGAGCGATCTGATCGCGCACGAAGTGCGCTTCGGAAAGCAAGCACCCGCGGCTGCCGGTAGTTCAGGAGAGAAAAGTTCAGCAGCGAAATAGCCGTAGCTGCCGTCGGTCGCTTACAAATCAGAATTTCGGTTTTAGTTCTCGCGGGCGAGAATGAAATCGGGAACCGCAAGCAGCGCCCGCCGGTACTCCGAGTCGGGCAATTCAGCCAGAGCATCTTTCGCGCGCGCCACATATTCGTGCGCGAGCTTCGCCGCGCGTTCGAGCGATCCGCTCTCACGCACCAAGCGCGTAATCTGCTCCGGGCGCACGCTCACGAAGCCGCGTTCTTCGAGCACAGTCGCCACCAGACGCCGCCCGCTCGCCGCGTTCCCGTCATGCCCATTTCTGGCGGCGGCCAGCGCCGCCTCCGAACGAAGCGCAAAAATCAGCGGCAGCGTCACCTTGCCTTCCTTCAAATCGCTCAGCACCGGCTTCCCCAGCTGCTCGGGCGACGCCGTGAAATCCAGCAAGTCATCCACGAGCTGAAACGCCAGCCCCGCATTTCGTCCATATTCGCCCAGCGCGTCTTCCACGCTTTTCGGCTGCCGGCCCAGAATCGCCCCCAGCCGTGAGCATCCGCTAAACAGGCACGCCGTCTTGCGATAGGCAAGCTCGGTCGCTTCCGTCTCCGTCAAATCAATCTGCCCGAGCCGCGTCAACTGCAGCAACTCCCCTTCCACCATGTTCTGCGTCAGATCGATCAGAATGTCGAGGATCGCAAAATTCCGCTCGCGAAGCGCCATCTCGAACGACTGCATGTACAGCCAGTCGCCCGCCAGCACGCTCATGTGATTTCCCCACCGCGCATTCGCGCTCGGACGCCCCCGACGCGTGTTCGCGCCGTCAATCACATCGTCGTGAATCAAAGTCGCGTTATGAATCAGCTCCACCACCGCGCCCAACCGTATCGCGCTCGGCCCGCGATAACCCGAAGCCCCAGCCGCCAGTAGAAGCAAAGCCGGACGCAGCCGCTTCCCCCCGCCCTCGCGCAAATAGCTCGAAATCTCGCACACCGGCTCGATCGCCGCCGCGTTCTGCCCGGCAATCTCCCGCTCCACCAGCGTGAGATCGTCGCGAACCAGCTCGAAAATTTCCTTTACGGTCTGGACGGCAAAGCCCATCTTCGAATTTTACCCTTTGCGGGTCGCTTGATTCTGCGCCTCAAGACGGAAAAAACGCCGAAAATTCGCAGCAGTTACTGCCGCCACCTCTTCGCCCGGCAAGTCTCTCACATTCCCCAACGCTCGCGCTACCTCCACCACATTCGCCGGCTCGTTCCGTTTCCCGCGCTTCCCTTCCGGCGGCAAGAACGGCGAATCCGTCTCCGTCAGCAGCCGATCCAGCGGAATTTCCTTCGCGACGTCCCGCAGCGGCTGCATTTTTTTGTAAGTCACGTTGCCCGCGAAGGAAACCATGAACCCCATATCCAGCCCGCGCTTTGCATCCGCCGCCGTCCCGGTAAAGCAGTGCAGAATTCCGCCCAACCCGCTCGAACGCCAATCCTGCTCGATCATCCCCAGGCAGTCTTCCCACGCGTCGCGGCAGTGAATCACGATCGGCAACTTCGCCGCCCGCGCCTGTCTCAGTTGCCGTCGAAACACCTGCTGCTGCACCTCCCGCGGCGAATGATCGTAATAGTAGTCGAGGCCTATCTCACCCCACGCAATCACGCGCGGATGTTTCCCCAGTTCGTCAAGCTTCGCGAAATGTTCTTCGGTCGCAAGCTTCGCTTCGTGCGGATGAATCCCCACTGTCGCATAAATCCACTCGTGGTGCTCGGCAAACGGAATCGCCGCGTTCAGCCGCTCAGGTCCCGTCCCGCTCCCGATCGCCAGCAACGTCTCGACGCCCGCTGCCCGAGCGCGCTCCAGGATTGCGTCGCGGTCCTCGTCAAACTCCGGAAACTCCAGGTGGGCGTGTGAGTCAATAATTCGCAAGACTAATTTCCTCTCACACCTGAGGTGTGAGGCTTGCACGGATCAAGCTTCTTCAGAACAAAAATCATCTCCTGCGACGCATTATCAAGAGGCTCCCGCCTAAAGGAACCGTATTCTTCTTCCGGTTCCAGCCCCGCCAGCAGAAAAAGCGCGCGCATTTGCTGGTATGTGTAGTAAGACATTTTCAGGGGGCCGGTTTCCTCGAGAATCAGTTTGTCTCCTTCATAGGTCCTGAAGACAAATTCACCGCTAAGTGTTTGCTGAATTTTGTCGTACGACTTCTTGCGAAAGTATCGCCGCACCACCTTCGGCGGCTTCGCATCAATTGTCCACTCCAGATCTAAGATCTCTTTTCCGATGTTCGTAGGAATTCCCTCGAAGTTCGGAAAGAAAACATCGAACACTACTCTACCGCCTTCCCCCGCGTGAAACGCCGCAGTCGTCAAGGCGGCCACTTGATCCTGCACGTTGTACATATGCTGAAGCGGACGAAACGGAATGGTCACCAGCTGAAATTTTCTTTCCAGGCGGAAGGCGCGCATGTCACCGTCGTGAATCGTCACTCGCTCGCGTACTTCGCGCGGCTCCCGTTCCAGATTGCGGCGGAGAATGCGCAACATCGCCCCAGAATTGTCCACACCCTCGATTTCGATTCCCTCTCGGGCAATGGGCAGCAAGACGCGCCCAGTTCCGCACGCAATCTCCAGCACCGGCCCACCGCATTTCCGGGCAACATCAACGTAGAACGGCGCGTCGACCAAATCTTGCTTGGAGCAATAGCCACTGTCGTAATGCGACGACAGTATCTCGTATGAATCGGGCTCACCAGTGCCCATAATTGGTTATTTCACCTTCGCCCCGGCAGGAATATCTTCCGCAAACGTCACCAGCACGGGCTTCCCATCCGCCCCGTCCGACGCGGCCAGCAGCATCCCGTTCGACTCCTGCCCTCTCATCTTCCGCGGGGCAAGATTCGTCACCACCACCACTTTGCGTCCCACCAGCTGCTCCGGCGCATACGCCAGCGCGATTCCCGCCAGCACCTGCCTAACTTCATCGCCGATGTCCACCATCACTTTCAACAGCTTGTCAGCTCCTTGCACTTTCTCGGCAGACTTCACCACGCCCACGCGTAGCTCCACCTTCGCGAAATCGTCAATCGTGATTTTCGCGCCCGGTGCAGGTGCCGTCGCCGCTCCCGCAGCCCCGGCTCCGGCTGATGTCGTGTTTGCTGCTGGCGTAGCACTCGTTCCCGCTGGCGCCGCTCTGCCCGGATTCCGAATTTCCTGTTCCATGGCTTCGATCCTCTCTGAAGTTTCCTTTTTCTCCACTCGCAGATAAATCGGCTCGAGTCTGCCGATCTGAGTCCCCGGCATCAGGCTTCCCCACGGCGTTTCGTCAATTAACTGCTTCTCGAGTTTCCCCGACTGCCCCAGCGCCGACCAGATTTTCTCCGTCGCATTGGGCAGAAACGGATACAACAGCAAAGTCACAATCCGCAGCCCCGCGCAGGAATCGTAAAGAATTCCATCCAGCCGTTTTCTGTGCTGCTCGTCGGCCGCCAGATCCCACGGCTTGTTGTCGGTCACGAACTTGTCGATCGTCGAGATCAATGACCATATCTTCTCGAGCGCCCCGCTGAAATTATGCCCGTCTATCAGCGCCCGCGCCTCGCCCCTCACCCCCGCACACTTCACCGAAATCACCTGATCGCTCGATGGTGGAAACGGCGGATCGGGAATCTTCCCCTCGCGGTACTTCTCCACCATGGTCAGAATGCGGCTCACCAGATTGCCAAGGCCATTGGCGAGATCGGCGTTGTAACGCGTAATCAGTGCATCGCGCGAAAAATTTCCGTCCTGCCCGAAAACCACTTCGCGCAACAGGTAATAGCGCAACGCGTCATTCCCCAGCACCTTTACAATCGGTTCGGGGTACGCCACGTTCCCTTTCGACTTGCTCATTTTTTCCTGTTCGAAAAGCAGCCACCCGTGCGCGAACACGTGACGCGGCAGCGGCAACTCCGCTGCCATCAGGAATGCCGGCCAGTACACCGCGTGGAAACGAATAATTTCCTTCCCGACCATGTGCAGATTCGCCGGCCAGTATCTCCGGAATTCTTCGCTGCCTTCGTCGCCCTCTCCAAATCCGATCCCGGTCATGTAGCTCGTCAAGGCGTCGTACCACACGTAAAACACGTGCTCCGGATCATCCGGCCAGGGAATTCCCCATTTGATCGATTTGCGGCTGATGGAAATATCTTTCAGCCCGCTCTCCACGAAGCTCCTCACTTCATTCAGCCGGAAAGCGGGTTGAACAAACTCGGGACAGCTTTTGTAAAGCCCCAGCAAACGGTCCGCATATGCCGAAAGCCGGAAGAAATAATTTTCCTCGGAAATCAGCTCTCCCGGCCTCCCGCAGGTAGGACAATCCGCCGGCTCCGGCGTATCGCTGATGTACAGATTGTCGTAAATGCAGTAGCGGCCTTCATATTTCGCTTTGTAAATCGCATTCGGTGAACGTCGCAGCGTGCGCCGGACAAGAGTCTGAACCGACCGCGCATGGTGCATCGAAGTCGTGCGGACGAAACGCGTATAACTGATCCCCAGCAGCTTCCAAAGCTCGACAAATATCTGCTGGTTCCGATCCACCAGCTCTGCAGGCGAGATCCGCGCCTTCTCCGCCGCACGTTCAATATTCACGCCGTGCTCATCCGTGCCGGTCAGGTACGCCACATCAAAGCCCGTCATCCGTCTGTGCCGCGCGATCACGTCGCACACGATCGTCGTATACGCAGACCCCACGTGCGGCCGCGAATTCGCATAGTAAATCGGCGTCGTAAGGTAGTACTTCGTCCTGCTATCAACAATGGTCGGATTTTCCATAAATTACCGGCTCGCTTGCGTTTCGCTGCTTCCTTGCTTTCTTGTTTCCTTGCCTCTTTGCCTCCTTACCTCTTGCTTCCCTGCCTCTTTGCCTCAAATTCAAAGCTCGCCGCCGCCATCACCTGCTTCAGCGGCACGCCGCGCTCAGCCGCGATCTTCAAGCAATCCTCGTACTCCGGCGTCACATTCAAGATCGTCCCATTCATGCGTGAAACCTTCATCCGCACCGAACCCAGCGGCGTTTCCACCGGCACAAACTCGCGCTGCAGCGTTTTCCGGCGTACATCATACGTGCGAACGCCAATCGTCGTCGTCTCCGCAAAAATCAAATCCATCAACCGCGCCACATTCTTCGGATCGCTCAATAGCGTCACAAGCTGCCCGGGCCGGTTCTTCTTCATCTGCGCCGGCGTCGAAAACACGTCCAGCGCTCCTGCCGCCAGCGCCCGTTCGGCAAAGTAGCCGTATATCTGCGGACTCATGTCGTCCACATTCGTCTCGATCACCGTAACCGGCGAATCCCAGCGCCCGTCCGCTTTCGATACTGCGGCGTCCGTCGAATCCGCATCGCCAATCAACAGCCGCAGCACGTTGGCCTTCTCTTTCAGATCGGCCGACCCCGCCCCATAACCAATCGTTCGCAGCGTCATCGGCGGAATTTCTTCATAGCGCGTCGCCAGCGTCGTCGCAATCGCCGCTCCCGTCGGCGTCACCAGCTCCCTCTCGATTCCGCTCGAATACGCTGGCGCGCCCCGCAGCAACTCCGCAGTCGCCGGCGCCGGCACGGGAAGCACTCCGTGCGCGGTTCTTACCTGCCCTCCGCCTACGTCGAATCGCGAACACGCGAACTCATCAATCCCCAACAGGTCGAATCCGATCGCCGACCCCACAATATCCACAATCGAATCCGCCGCCCCCACTTCATGGAAATGCACCTTTTCCACTTCCATGTTGTGCACCTTCGCTTCGGCCGCCGCCAACCTCTCGAAAATTTTCTTCGCGCGCGCAGCCGCCCGCGGCGCCAGATGAGCCTGCTCGATCCGCTTCAAAATCACCGCAAGCCCGCGATGATGGTGCTCCTCCCGCGCCTCGACTCTCACTTGCGTCGCGGAAATCGCTCCGCGCTGCACCTTCGAGGCCGCGATGCTCCAATTCTCGAGCCCGAGCCCTCGCAGGCCGGCTTCGATCTCGCGCAGCTCCACACCCGCGTCCACCAGCGCGCCCAGCACCATGTCCCCGCTGATGCCCGAAAAACAGTCGAAGTACGCGATCCGCAAACTTTTCATGAGTGCACTGCCGGAGTCCTCGCGGCAAGTCCGAAAAAATGATGTTAGTCTGCCCTCTAAGTCCTGTCAAATCCGGCTTCTACGCAGGCGTGCGCGTGGCTCCCTCCTCATCCTGACTATGGCATTGGAAAAAATGATAATTTGCTCAGTAGAGGCGGGTCTCAGACCCGCCCGCCACAAATCAAGTTGGAAGCGTCTGTCGTCACCTCATTGGCCAGCTAGCTTAATTGGATTGATTGATATTTACTTAAGAGTTAATACGTGCCGTTTTTCGATGGGCTGCAAGTAATTGCGGCCAGAAAGTAGCTGAGCCGCGATGAACGAGGATCAAGACCTCCCGCGATCCTCTCAGCCACGCTCTCCGGAGCGTGGGCGAGATAAGACCCCCAAAACGCCTCAAGATTCTAATCGTAACGCCGCGATTAGAATTTCCCGTAACTCATAGAAAACACTTGCTCCCCGCAATTTCTAATCGTAACAAAACCGCCTTTTCGGTTTGCGCTTTTGCCGTCCTATCCACACGGCCTCCTTGGCTCCCCTCCCGCTTTGACGCCCCTCGCCGCATTCCCTATAATCGCGGATTCTTTCAGCGCGTCCGTAGGAGGCTTGTGTACAAAGTCGTCGAAGACCGCATCCGCAAAGCGCTGCGCCACCATATCCACGAGCGTTACAAGACCGACGTGCCCATCGCCACCGAGCGCCCCCCGAAGCTCGCCATGGGTGAAGCGGCCTCGCCGGTCTGTTTCGAGCTGGCGAAGCGCCTCAAAAAGCCGCCCCGCGCTCTCGCTCAGGAAATCGCCAATTCGCTCGCCCCCATTGACGGCGTCGCGCGCGTCGACGTGGCCGGCGCCGGCTACCTGAATTTTTTCTTCGACCGCACGGAATTTTTCAAAGGCGCATTCAAGGAGTCGGCCCAGAAATCCGCGGCCGCCGGCCCCGATGCGCCCAAGACAATCGTCGAGCACACCGCGATCAACCCCAACAAAGCCGCGCACATAGGCCACCTTCGCAATGCCGTCCTCGGCGACACCTTTGTGCGACTGCTGCGCCATGCCGGGCGCAATGTCGAGATTCAGAATTACGTCGACAATACCGGCGTCCAGGTCGCCGACGTAGTTCTCGGATTTCTCCACCTCGAGAAAAAATCAATCGACGAGGTTCGCGTCCTCACCCTTCAGCCGCGCTTCGACTACGTTTGCTGGGACCTCTACACGCGCGTCACGCAATTTCTCGCCGAAGACAAGTCCCGTCTCGAGCTGCGCGCGCGCACCTTGAAAGAAATCGAGGAAGGCCATGGCGAAGCCGCGCGCATGGCCGCTCCGGTGGCCACCGCCATCGTTCATCGCCATCTCGAAACGCTCGACCGCCTCGGAATCGATTACGACCTCCTCACGCAGGAAAGCGAAATCCTGCACCTCAAATTCTGGGACGCCGCCTTCGACATGCTAAAAAAGAGCGGCGCAATTCAGCTCGCAACCACAGGAAAAAACGCCGGCTGCTGGGTCATGCAGCTTCCGAAGGACAAGGAACGGGACAAAGATCAGGACAAAGAACAAAACAAACAAGAGAACAAAGATAGCGCCGAGCCGGCCGAAGCCGAGGAAGAAAACACCGAGGTGAACGAAGCGAAAATCATCGTCCGCTCCAACGGCACCGTCACCTACGTCGGAAAAGACATCGCCTACCACCTCTGGAAGTTCGGCCTCCTCAACCGCGATTTTCACTACCAGCGTTTCCACACGCATCCCGATGGACACGAAGCCTGGGTCACAGCGAGCGACCGCAGCGATGTGGGCGCGCCTCATTTCGGCCATGCAAAGGAAGTTTTCAACGTGGTGGATTCGCGCCAGGCGTATCCGCAGCAAGTAGTCGCAACGGGCCTCCGCGCCCTCGGCTACACCGAGCAAGCGGACCACTTAAAACATTTCGCCTACAACGTCGTCGCTCTCACGCCGCGCTGCGCTCGCGAAATGGGCTACGAGATTCCCGAAGAAGACGCCAAGAAACCGTACGTCGAAGTAAGCGGCCGTAAAGGCCAGGGCGTGAAAGCCGACGACCTGCTCGACCGACTCGAAGAAAGCGCCCAAGCCGAAGTGGACGCCCGCCATCCCGAGGAGCCCGAAGCCGACCGCCAAGCAATCGGGCACGCGGTAGCCGTCGGCGCGCTTCGCTACTTCCTGCTGCGCTTCACGCGCTCAACGGTCATCGCCTTCGATTTCAAAGACGCCCTCAGCTTCGAAGGCGAAACCGGCCCCTACGTCCAATACGCCGTCGTCCGCATCAACGGCATTGGTCGGAAATGGCATGCGCTCGAGAATGCCGCTAAAAAACCTGACATCGATAACTACGTTCGCATGGAACGCGGGAGCTTCGATTCCGGGCAATTCCTCAGCGCACCCACTGGTGATGACCTGTGGGAGCTTCTGCTGCTGGCTGGTTCGCTCGAAGGGCGAGTACATCAAGCCGTATCGGCGCAGGAGCCAGCTTTCGTCGCGCGATATGCATTTGAATTAGCGCAGGCGTTCAACAATTTCTACCACAAGCATCCGATCCTGAGCGAAGAAAACCCGGAACGAAAATCATTCTTACTCCGCTTGACTGGGATCGTACATGACCAGCTCGAAGCAGCGCTCGCATTGATGGGAATTACAGCCCCGGAAAAAATGTGACCCGATGCTCAAATCCGCAGGGTTCGACTGGATCAGGCGACGAAACTCCGTCCGCGGGCGGCGGCTACTTCAGGTTCATCGCGAAATCCACGATCGAACGAATCGCAACGCCCGTCGGGCCTTTGGCCAGCCACGGGCGGCCTTCATCCACCCAGCACGTCGCCGCAATGTCCAGGTGAATCCACGGAGTGTCTTCCGCAAACTCCTTGATGAACCACGCTCCTGTGATCGCGCCGCCGCCCTTGCCGGTGCCTGTGTTGCGAATGTCCGCGATGTTGCTCTTGATCATTTCCTGGTATTCGTCGTCAATAGGCATCGGCCACATCTTTTCGCCCGCGGCTCTTGCGCTCTCGAGGAACTCATCGAGATATTCGCGCGGCGTGCCGAACGCGCCCACGTGAACATTCGCCAGCGCCACCTGAATCGCGCCGGTGAGCGTGGCTGCGTCAATGATGTGCGTCACTCCGAGTTTCTTCGCGTAAGTGAGTCCGTCGGCCAGTACCATGCGGCCTTCGGCGTCCGTGTTGATCACCTCGATCGTTTTCCCGGACATGGCGACCTGCACGTCGCCCGGCTTCTGCGCGCGCCCGCCTGGCATGTTCTCTGTTGCGGGCATCACGGCGATTACCGAAATCGATGGCTTCAGGAAAGCCAAAGCGCGCATCGCGCCGATCATCGTGGCGGCGCCGCCCATGTCGTACTTCATCTTTTCCATGTTGTCGGCGGGCTTGATGGAAATGCCGCCCGTGTCAAACGTCACCCCTTTGCCGACAAGCCCGAGCACCGGCGCGCCCGGGCGCGGCGTTTGCGGTTCGTAGCGCAACACGATTACGCGCGGCGGCTCCACGCTTCCCCGCGCCACTCCCAGCAATGCTCCCATTTTCAGCTCGGTGATTTTGCGGTCGTCGAGAATTTCGACGCCCAGGCCAACTGCCTTGGCCATCGCCTCGGCCTTGGCTGCCAGCATGCGCGGCGTCAGGCGGTTGGAAGGCTCGTTGATCAGGTCACGCGCGAAATTCTGCGATTCGGCGATCACGCGCCCGCGCTCGATGGCCTCGTTGACCCCGGAGGACGAACCGTTTTCGAATCCTGCGAGCGAGACGGATTGAATCTCTTTGTTGTTCTTTTTCTCCGAGCGGTACTTGTCGGACTCGAAATCGGCAAGCAGCAGGCCTTCCGTGATAGCTTGCGCGGCGGCCGGGCTTCGTTCGCCCTCGCGCGTAAGAAATGCGAAATTCTTCACGCCGCGCGATTTCAAATAGCGCAGTGCCGCGCCGGCGATTTTTCGCAGATCGCCGACCGCGAATTTTCCGGGCTTACCTGCCCCGACGAGGAGCAAGCGCTTCGCGTCCATGCCCTCGGGAAAATGCAGCAGCACGGTTTCGAGAGCTTTTCCCGTGAGCTCACCACTCGAGACCAGCGTGGCGAGCCCGCCCGTCATGCGGCGGTCGATATCGGCTAGAAGGCCCTCGATTTTGTTGTCTTCGTCAAAAACATACGTTACGAGCGCATCGCTTTGAATTGAAAAGTACGGCTGAGAGTCAACCTGGATCTGCATGTTTTCCTTTCGATTTATCGCCGATCGAATCTTTCGATTTTATCGGCGGTGAGAGCGGCTGATCGCTTCGCTGGCTTCCCGTTTTGCTTCTTTTTGTTTTTCGGATTCGCGGCGGTCGTGGAACTTCTTGCCTTTGCCGACCGCGAGTTCGCACTTGGCCATCCCGTCGCGGAAGTAAAACTTCAGCGGGACAATGGTCATGCCTTTCTGCTGAATCTGAACCTGGAGCTTATCGATCTCGCGCCGGTTCAGGAGAAGTTTGCGCTTGCGCAGCGGGTCGTGGTTCCGCGAACCGCCCGGCAAATACTCCGGAATATGAGAGTTCACCAGCCAGGCCTCAGTGCCGCGAATCTCGGCGAAGGCGTCCCGCAACGCGGCTTTGCCCTCGCGAAGCGTTTTCACTTCGGTGCCGACAAGCACGAGGCCCGCTTCGAACTTATCGCCAAGGGTGTAGTTGTACGAAGCCGTGCGATTCTGCGCGACGATCTTCAGGCCTTCATAGTGCTGCTTCTTCGCCGCCGATTTCATGAACCAAACATGATAGCCGCCGAGCGAGACGTCTCGCAAGTCACGGATTCGCCCCGAGTTCCAAACAGCCTCGATCGTTCATCTATCGGCCTCAAAGGGCCGCGGCGGGGGGTATTAGTTTCTAAGTACGGCAACGCGGGGATTTGTTGCCGCATCACTGAGCGGGTGCTAGACTTTTCAGGTCCTGAGACAGCCTGGTCTTAAGACAGCGAAAGTTCTGAGACAGCCGATTTCGGAGGGCGTGTTTGCTTTGTAGAAACGGTCTAATATCTTCAGTGCGCGCGGAGCGTTCCATTCACGGGAACGCCAAACATCCCAGAACTCCCTTTCGAATCCTCACTTTAGGGTCATCCCTGGCGCTTATTGCGGCGCTGCTCGTGGGGTGCCCGAAGTCCAACTCGGACTTCCAGACTGCCAAGAAGGCCGAAGCGGTGCAGGACTATGACACCGCGCTCGTCTACTACGAGCGGGCCCTGCGCGAAGACCCGACGAACGCGGAGTACAAGCTGCGCGCCTCGCAAATGCGGTTCGAGGACGGCCAATTCCACATCCGGCAGGGCCGAGCGGCTGAGCAAAAGGGCGACCTGCAGCGGGCGCTGACCGAGTTTGAAAAGGCGCAGGCCGTGGATCCTTCGAGTTCGATTGCGGATCAGGAAGTGAAGCGGACGCTTGAGAAGATCGCGGCGCAGAACGCATCCGAAGCTCCCAAGGCGATGAACTATAATCCGCAAGATGACGGGATGCTCTCGGAACCTCCCGAACTGAAGCCTCTTTCGCGCGAACCCATCAACTTGAAGATGACGAACGACACTCGCGTGGTGTACGAGACGATCGCCAAACTCGCGGGGCTGAGCGTGATATTCGATCCGGATTTTACGTCGAGACGAATCACGGCCGAACTGCCCAACGTGACGCTCGAGCAAGCGCTGGATGCGGTGGCGCTCGAAAGCAAATCTTTTTGGAAGCCGATTACGCCCAGCGTGATATTCGTGGCGCCCGATAATCCGCAGAAGCGCAAAGACGTGGAAGACGAAGTGGTGAAGACGTTTTACGTCTCCAACACTTTGACGCCGCAGGATTTGACGGAAATCGTGACCGGACTTCGACAGCTTCTGGATCTGCGGCGCATTCAACAAGTGAACTCTCAAAACGCGATCGTGATCCGCGATACGCCGGACAAGCTGGTGCTGGCGGGCAAAATTATTCGAGACATTGATAAATCGAAGCCGGAAGTGTTGATACACGTTCAGGTGATGTCAGCAAACATCTCCCGGTTAAGGGATTTGGGCATACTGCCCGGCCAAAGTGTTTCGCTGGCCTTCACCCCGCGAGCGTCGGTGCAGCCGAACAGCACGACGAGTACGACCAGCACAACGTCAACCACCTCGACTACGTCGACCACTTCGACGACGAGCACCGGGACGACGATTCCGCAAATCACGTTGAACAATTTGCAGCATCTTTCGACGGCTGATTACAGCATCACGCTTCCAGGCGCAACCGCAAACGCAATCGCGACGGACAGCAAAACAAAGATCATTCAGGACCCCGAAATCCGAATTACGGACGGCCAGAAGGCATCGCTGAAAATCGGCCAGCGTGTTCCGGTGGCGACAGGCAGCTTCCAGGCGGGCGTAGGAGTGGGCGTGGGCGGCGGTGCCGGCGTTGTGAACCCCCTGGTGAACACACAATTCCAGTATCTCGATGTGGGCGTGAACGTGGACGTGACACCGAGAGTACATCCGGACAACGAAGTGAGCATGAAGCTGACCGTAGACATTTCCTCAATCGCTTCGTTTACAAATATCGGCGGGATCCAACAACCGGTTATTTCGCAGAACAAAATCGAGCACGATGTTCGGCTGAAAGAAGGCGAGGTCAGCGTGCTGGGCGGCTTGATTCAACATTCCGAGACGAAGAGTCAGAACGGGATTCCGGGTTTGGTGGCCGTGCCGCTGGCGAAATATCTATTTTCTGACAATAGCACCGACGTTGTGGATCAGGAGGTGCTGATCGTGCTGACGCCGCACATCGTTCGGCTGCCCTCGATCAGCGCCGCAAACCTTCGTACGATAGCAGCAGGAACCGATTCGAACGTGCGAGTGTACCGGGGCGACGCCGATGTTGATGCGGGCTCGAAAGCAGGACCCTCCGCCGCGAATCCGGCGCCTGCTGCACCTGTGCAAGGCGTCGCAGCAGGCAACCTGCAAGGCGGAACGACTCCCGCGTCTCAACTTCGTTTCGATCCGCCCAGTGTAGCGATGAAGCCGGGCGACAAGATGACACTGGGGCTGAGCGTCTCCAACGTGACCGATCTCTACTCGATTCCCTTGCTGATTCACTACAACCCGGCCGTGGTGCAGGTGGAAGAAGTACGCAATGGAGGGTTTTTATCAGGCGGCACGCAAGAAATTGCGATCGTGCAACGAATTGACGAGCAGCGCGGCGAAGTGATTATTTCCGCGACGCGCCAGCCGAATACTCCGGGCGTGAATGGAACTGGAACACTGCTCGGAATCGTTGTGCGCGCGGTGGCGCCGGGAAACACGGTGCTGCAAATTCTTCAGGTCAACGCGCATGATTCTCAACAGCGAAATATTCCCATGGTTTCCGGAGAAGCCGCCATCCAGGTGCAGTGAGGCACTATGAGCGGCGCAAATCGCAATATGGCCTCGCGTTTTCTGGGCTCTCGCGCCTTCGCTTTAAGGCCGGCGCATGGACGCTGCAGCGACCGAAGAATCCGGATGCTCGCCAAGGGTTTCACGTTGATCGAGTTAATCCTGGCGTGCTCGATTCTTTTCGTGCTGGCGGCGGTGGCAGTGCCGCTGGCGCGCGTGGCGGTGAAACGCAGAAAAGAAGCCGACCTACGCTACGATCTTCGCGAAATGCGCACAGCGATTGACCGTTACAAGGATGCGGCGGACAAGAACTTGATTCAGGTGAAGGCGGGAACCGAGGGCTACCCTCCCGACCTCGATACCTTGGTGAAAGGCGTTCAACTAACCGGCGCGAAGAGCCAGCACGTGCGTTTCCTGCGGGAAATTCCGAAGGACCCGATGACTGGCACGGCTGATTGGGGACTGCGTTCGGTTCAGGACGACACGGATTCGACCTCCTGGGGCGGGCAGGATGTATTTGACGTTTACTCGAAGTCCATAGGAACGGCGCTGGACGGAACGAAATATTCGGACTGGTAGCCAAGCCGTTATTTTCCCGGATGCGATGAAACTTTCTCAGCATAAATCGTCTCGCAGGTGGCGCGAATCGATTCAGCGCGGGTTTACGTTGATCGAACTGATGATCGTGATGGCGATTATCCTGGTGCTCGCGACAATCGCCAGCGTGCATTACCGGAATGCGGTGCTTCGCTCGCGCGAAGCAGTGCTGAAGACCGATCTCAAGGTGATGAACGATGCGATCAATTACTACACGAGGGACAAGGAAGCCGCGCCGCAATCGCTGGACGATCTCGTTTCCGGGCAATATCTGGGCGCAATACCGGACGACCCGATGACGAGCACGAAGGATTGGGTCACGGTGAATTGCGACACGTTGATGGACCCTGACCAAACTACGACGGGAATTTGCTCGGTTCATTCCGCATCGGACAAAGTTTCACCCTTCGAGAACACACCTTACAGCACCTGGTAACTTCTTCCGCGCCACAAGCAGGGTTTCGCTCGCTTTATCCCAGATATTTTTTCAGCGGGTCCCAATAGTGGCTGCCCCAACCCTTGAAGAGCGAATCGTACTCCCCTTCCGGAAAACCGGTGTGGTCGAGGATCAGCAGCGTGCCGCTGCCCTGCGGTTTCAATTCAAATTTCACGACTGAATAGACGCCGGGATCCCAGTGCGTGGGGCGCCAGGCCTGGACGATTCGCTGGCCGGGGATGAGTTCGACGTTTCTCCCTACGATCATTTCGCCAAACATCGAAAAAGCGCCGCCAGCCGGGGGATCGATTGTGGCCGGCATACCGGTGAAGGCTGCGAACTGCTTCGAATCGAGGAGAATTTCGTAGATGCGCTGAGGAGCGGCCTTCAATTCGATTTCCTGGTGAAGCGAGGTGCGAGCCTGATTTGCGGAGGCGCTGGGAGCTTCTTTAGCGTTTTGCTGCTGCCCCCCGCGAGCCCAAACATTCCTGCCGGCAGCAAGCCCGCCGAGCGCGGCTGCTACACCGGCGATCATTTGGCGGCGTGTGGAAGCGCGGCGAGGACTGGCGGAGATTAATCCCTCGATCATCGTGGTTTCTCCTGTGGCCGGTCTGAAGGCCGAGGCATGAAAGCACACGAGCTCGATGACGGTCAAGCTCGCGAATGAGCGCCTTATAATTTCGAAAGGTTCGCCATTCGCTCGGCGGCGTCGCCGCCTTCTACGTAGCTTGTGGTTGCGTGGCTGCAGCCCAGCAGGCAGGCTATCCAGTGAGGCGAACGAGACGCGAAAAGAAGCCGGTACGCAGCAGTTTGCCCGGCAGCATAAAGATTTGCAATCGAAGACCGCACGGAACCTGCGCAGTGAGACCTGACCGGGAGTTGCTCTATTTTGGCGAGCCGTCACTCCGAAGCCGAGAATTACGAGGTTCCGTCCGGCGCATTCGAGTTTTTTCCTCTTACTGGCCCGTTTCTTGGGCAACAGCGGTGCCGGCCGGCACGAGTTTCAGATGAACGTGAATGTTGAGATGCTGGCCGACAACGGCATTGAAGTTCGGGGCTCCCGGATAATCTTCCTGGCTGGCTCCTGTCGGAGCTCGCGGAAGGGACGATCCGTCATCCACAAGTTTCCCCGAGCATTGAGCGCCGGCGTAATCTTCCGCGCTGGTACTGGAGGATGCTTCACACTTCTTGTCCTCCACGACGGGCGGCCAATACGTGTTGATCACGGAGGCCACCAGTTGCGGGAAATCCTCGCGAACCACGTTGGTTGATCCCTTCAGGAGAAACGCGTCGCTTGCTTCGCCGGTCTTTGGCGCGTGAAAGACGAAAGTAGCATCGCGCGAAGTGCGGTGAATTACGGGCGGACCATACACCGGGCCCGCATAGGCCTCGTTGGGCGTCAATTCCACGTTGCGATCCACACGAGTCACGGTGAGAGTTCCGGCGGCTTTTATTCTGCCGTCCGAGTCAGTGGTAACGCTCTTGGAATGGAAGCAGATGAGAGTTTGATTCGCCATGGTGACAAGGTAACTCGTCTTCACTTTTCCGTCTTCGTCAATGGGAGGCATCATGGAACCGGCGGGATAGAGCTTGAAATCGACCACGGATTTGGCGGAATCGTCTTTATCGAGACGAACGGTTCCTATCGCTCTGGTGAAACCGACTGTGAAGGTAGTCACAGTCTTGCCGAAATTCGTTGTGCCATCCACGGTGAAGCGGGCATCGGAATGACCATTGTCAACCTTCCAGGAGCCGTTGGGCGGAGCCGGCCGTCCAGCAAACGCGGCCGCAACGCCCGCCACCAGAAGAATGGGCGCAATTCTGTTAATCATCGTTTTCTTCTCCTCAGAAAATCCTGCTTCGCGGGAATGCAAGCATCTGGATTGTCATTGTTATTGGAGTGCGAACGCTGCGCAAGTGATTCAGAATTCTGGCAGCGCTCCTGACCGGAACTGTAGTCCCGAAGTCCGCGCCTTGCAAGCTGGTAATTTACTGAAACGGGATGGCTTAGATTCTTGGCGACGGTTTCGGAGGCGGCGAAGGTGTCTTTTTTTAGAATTGGGCTACGTCTACGGTGCGGGCAATCTAGGAACAAAGCAGTACGTGCGCGTGGACTTGGCTCGTTGACTTGGCTTGGGGCGTCGCCTATCATCCCGCAACATGCCGGACACACACACAGAGTTTGCCGATCCAGATCATTTCCCACTACACAATTTTCGAGAAACTCGAATACCGCGCCTTCGGAAGGGGTGGGCGGCAGAGATCGGCGTTAGCGAAAACATAGGAGGAGTAACGTGGCCTCTGCTCTTTTGTTTCTAATCGGTCTGATTGTTCTCTTTGCCTTGAGCGTATTGCTAGGTTCGTTTTTCACGGTTGAAACAGCCCAGGTGGCCATCGTTCAGAGGCTGGGAAAGTTTGCCCGCGTTGCCGGCCCCGGCCTGAACTGGAAGACGCCGTACCTCGAAACGGTGGTTTACCGCTTGAGTATGAAGGTGCAACAGTTCGACGTGCAGGTGGAGACAAAAACTCAGGACAACGTGTTCGTTCAGATCCCTGTCTCGATCCAGTACAAGGTGATACCCGACGCGGTCGAGGCGGCATTCTACAAGTTATCCGACCCCGTGAAACAGATCGAGTCCATGGTCTACAACGTGGTGCTCGGCCACGTGCCGAAAATGAAGTTAGACGACACCTTCCTCAACCAGGCCGATATTGCCGGGGATTTGAGGGATAATCTGGATGCCTCGATGAAGGAATACGGCTACTCGATCGTCAAGGTCCTGATTTCCGACATTGTTCCCGACCAAAAGGTGAAGGCCGCGATGAATGACATCAATGCGGCACAACGGGAGAGGGAGGCCACGGTCTCACGCGCGGAGACAAACAAGCTGCTTCTAGTGAAGCAGGCGGAAGCGGAGGCGGAATCAAAAAGGCTGCAGGGAGAAGGAATTGCCAATCAGAGGTAAGCGATCATTACGGGACTGAAAGATTCGGTGGAGGATTTCGCGAAAACAGTTCCAGGTTCCACTCCCCAGGATGTGATGCAGCTTGTTCTGATGACGCAGTATTTCGACACACTGAAGGACATCGCGGCCAACGATCATAGCAATGCGATTCTGATTCCTCATACGCCGAACACGCTCACGGACCTCTTCGGCCAGATCCGAAACGCGATTATTACGGGCACCGAGCTCACCAGTCATGCGCCAAACACCGAGATGACCGGAATTCCCAGCCACAAATCCTAATTCGGCTTGGCGGCATGCAATCCGCGCCACGAAACCACGAGCGCAAATCAGGGCATTTCTCTCAACTGGCATGGATCAACAAGAGGCCGGCGACAAGCATCACCGCGCAGGTGACGCCATGAACGGAGAACGCTCGCGACCTCGACCCGCTTGACCCCAGAATGATTGACATGTCGCCGAAAGGAATGACGGCTTCAACGAGTAGAGCTATGCCTACCGACCGCGTGTCCGCGGCCAGCATCATTGCCAGCACCACCAATCCAGCTGCCACGTCTCGAATTCCCTTAAGACGCAGCCAGGCACGAGTGTCGGCGTCGGATGCAGGCGGCTTCAGACCAAATGATCCTGAGATTCGTTCAGGAGATGCAAGATAGAAGCAACCGATAACAATGATCCCCACAGCTATGAGAGCCGCCAGGATCAGCGGAATATCATTACGCACAAAGTGCTCCTTTCTGAGAACAACCAGCAACCCTATATTTTAGGATGCGAGCCGTTCGAGAAAGTTTCCGCCGCCGAGCAACGTCATGCGTTCGCTCCCCTCTATCTAAACGGGTGAATGCCTTCTCCATTTCCAGCTGGGGCAGGACACGATCTTCTGTCACAAAAAGGATTGAACAAACTGCGGCGCCTCTTCGTATGAGCTAGAGGAGGGAGTCGAAACCGATGAAGGATATCCGTTACGCGCTGCGGCAATTTGCAAATGCACCGGTTTTTACAGTTACCGCAGTCTTGACGCTCGCACTTGGAATCGGCGCGACCACGGCGATTTTTACGCTGGTACATGCTGTGCTTCTCAATTCCCTCCCGGTGGCCAAACCGAGTGAACTCTATCGTGTCGGCGACGTTGAAAATTGCTGCGTGAATGGCGGTCTTCAGGACAACTGGTCGCTCTTCTCCTACGACAAGTACAAGACGTTTCGCGACAATACGCCCGGCTTCGCTGAACTCGCCGCTTTCCAGGCAGGGCACGATCTGATCGGCGTGCGCCGCTCCGGTTCGAGCGAAGCAGCACGGTCGATGCGAAGCGAATTTGTTTCCGGAAACTACTTCGCCATGTTTGGCATTGGTCCGTACGCCGGGCGGGTGATCACTCCCGACGACGACCGCAAAGGCGCGCCTCCGGCAACTGTGATCAGTTATCGCGCGTGGCAACAGCAGTTCGGCGGCGATCCCTCGATTGTCGGGGCCTCGTTAACTTTGAACGGCCAGCCTTTCACCGTGGTTGGCATTGCGCCGGCCGCTTTCTTTGGCGATCGCCTCACTGATCCGGCTGCTTTCTGGATTCCAATTGCCGACGAGCCGCTCATTGACGGACCCGGAGCGATCGTCGATTTTCCTCAGCAGGATTGGCTCGACATCATCGGACGCATCACGCCGGGTGCGGATCCAAAACAGATCGGCGCGCACATGCAGGTGGAGTTGCAGCAGTGGCTTCTGAGTCCCGTCGCACAGCTTCAGCTCGGAGAGCGCGATGCCGTGGCCAAGCAGACCCTGCGCCTTGCCCCAGGTGGGGCCGGCGTTCAGCACCTGCGCGATGAATATCTTTCCAGCCTGCATCTTCTGATGTGGATTTCCGCGCTTGTTTTGACCATCGCGTGTGCGAACGTCGCGAACCTGATGCTCGTCCGAGCCACCACGCGAAAGCTGCAAACTTCCATACGCGCGGCGCTCGGCGCCTCGCCCTCGCGGCAAATCCGCCAAGTGCTCACCGAAAGCGTTGTGCTGGCGGTCCTCGGGGGAATTGCGGGTGTGGCCATAGCCTTCATCGGAACACACCTCATCCTTCGGCTCGCATTCCCGGTCACCGATGTGGCGATTCATGCCTCGCCATCGCTGCCGGTGCTCGCTTTTACATTCGCGCTGTCTCTGCTGACTGGGGTCCTCTTCGGTGTAGGCCCCGCATGGATCACCGCCAACGCCGCCCCAGCCGACGCTCTGCGTGGCGCCGGGCGCTCCAGCGCCGGCAGTGGTGGCTGGACGCAGAAATCGCTTGTTATCGCGCAGGCCGCGCTCTCACTCGTGCTTCTTTCCGCCGCAGGCCTGCTGATTCAAAGCCTGCGCAATATGCAGGGCCAGCATTTTGGTTTCGAAACACCCAATCGCTACATCGCCCACATTGATCCGCAAATGGCGGGATACAAGCCCGCGCAGATGGAAGCGCTTTTTCGCCAGCTTCACGATTCGCTCGCGGCGATACCGGGCGTGGGCCAGGCGAGCTTTTCTCTTTACACTCCGATGGAAGGAGACAATTGGGGCGAAACGGTCTATATCGAAGGGCAGGCGCCTCCGCCGCCCGATTCCAATGAGAATAACGCTTCCTGGCTGCGTGTGAGCGCCGGATACTTTGAGACCCTGGGCACCAAAATCATTCAAGGCCGCTCTAACAGCGATCAAGACACACCGAGCTCACAGCGCGTCGCTGTCATAAACGAAGCCTTCGCCAAGAAATTCTTCAAAGATGAGAACCCGCTCGGGCACCATTTCGGATATATCGACATGCAACACGCGGATTCATATGAAATCGTGGGCGTAACAGAAGACACACAATATCGGGAGCCGACACGAAAAATCCCGCCCATGTTTTTCTTGTCTGAAACGCAGGGCATGGCGTTCAACAATCCTCGTTTCACCGCCTTTGAAGAGCGGAATCATGTCCTGAACGCCATTGAGCTAAGAACGCTCGGGAAAGTGCCCTACCTCGAGGCGCAAGTGCGTCACGTGCTCGCGGACGTGAATCCCGATCTTGCGGTGATCGACTTCAAGAGCTTTGGCGAACAAGTGGACAATAATTTTTCGAAGCAGAAGATGATTGCGAAACTCACTTCCCTCTTTGGACTGCTCGCGCTCGTCCTCGCATCGGTAGGACTCTACGGAGTGACGGCCTACTCGGTGGAACGCCGCACGAACGAAATCGGAGTTCGAATGGCGCTGGGAGCCGGAAGGCTTAGCGTATTGAAGCTGGTGCTTCAGGGAGCCTTGCTGCAGATGGGAATCGCCCTCGTCATCGGGATTCCGGTGACGATTGCCGCGGGCCACGCCATGGCTACACAGCTTTTTGGCGTGAAACCCTACGATCCTAGAATCCTGCTTCTTACCACCGCAGCGCTGGCGTTTGCCGCGTTTCTCGCCGCCGTAATACCGGCGCGTCGCGCGGCCACTCTCGATCCGATGCGCGCCCTGCGCACGGAATGAAGGCGTGATTCGAGCGCGACGTTGGGACGGCACGAAGTCTAGGCGGCTCGAACTGGTATGATTGTTTCACTTCCTCCGGCCTGGCTCACAACGGAGTTATCTCCATGCTTGATGCTGTTTTGAAGCGCTTTGAAGAACCCGACGAAGTACGCACATTCGAAAAAGGAAAATTTGAGCTTGTCCACATCGGGGGCCTGACTATCGGTCGCGCTACCTATCAGCCAGAATGGAAGTGGTCCGTTCATGTCGGACCGACCGTAGGCGCCTCGCGATGCAATGTGGAGCACGTTGGCCTGGTGCTCTCCGGATGCGCCACTGCCGCTATGGAAGACGGCACCATCCACGAACTTCGTGCCGGCACACTCTTCTACATTCCGCCCGGCCCTCCCGGGCACGATAGTTGGGTGGTCGGCGATGTCCCCTACGTCTCGTTGCATTTCCTCGGCGCAAACCGTTATGCAAGCAAGTAACTCTACCACTGCAGTTTTCAGTGAATTTTTAACGTCACCGGGACGTTGGCGCCGATCGCAGGAGCAAACGTATGCTTTTCGACGATGACGATCGCTTCTTTGACGGCAAAGGCATACGGCCCAAGCATGGCCAGTGGTGATGTTCTGTAGGCTTTTGCATCGGACAACGCGGGCAACGTGGTGGCATTCCTGCTGAGCAATACGGACCAGGACGGTCGTGTTCTCGCGAACGGCGGGCTGTTCGTCACATACTTTGGAATTGCGGGCGCCTGTGACGAGATTTCAGGCAGCGATGTGCCGTTTAGAAGGACGCTTCGCGGCATGCGTCCAAGACGGCCCTTGCATCCTCGCCGCGTTGCGAAGCATTCCTCGCTGAGGCCACCCGACTTCCGCCGCTGGGAACGCGTCAAGAATCCGATTGTCCGAAGGCCCATGCCTCACTACCCGGCCGCTGATTCGAGGCTAGATGACGACAACACTCAGCGCCGCACTGCAGAGCCGAGATCATGATAGGGTTTGCTGCTTCAGGTCTTGTGCCGCCTGGATCACGTCGCCCGGCCTGCCCAAATCACGCCAGTAGTAATCGTCCGCCCGGAACGCCAGAATTTTTTCTCCTTGCGCGGCCAGCTGCAGATAGGCAGTAACGATAGAAAAGGCACCGGTCTCCCGCATCAGCTCGAAGAGGCGCGGAGAAATAATATGGATGCCGGAGAAAGCCAGCGCCTCTGCTTGCTTCGCTGACCCCACCAGTTCGTCTTCCTGATCTCGGCCGATTCGATGGCCACACAGCCAATGACGCTCATCGAAGAGCAGGTAGCGGGACGTCTCACGATCTTGTACCGCAAGAGTTGCAAGAGCCCGATTTTCGCGATGAAATCGTGCCATGAGGCCTAAATCGATCGTGCTCACAACGTCCACGTTGTGAAGTATGAAGGGCGTTTCGCGATCTCGCTGATCTTTGAGGAAGAAATCGGCCACCTTCTTCAAGCCGCCGCCGGTATCGAGCAACACATCTTCGCGCGAAACCTCGATGTTCATACCGAAGTTGTCATTTTTTTTCAGGTAATCGACGATCATCTCAGCGAAGTAGTGGACATTGATGATCACCTCGCGAATGCCAAACGCACGCAGCCGCGCTAGCGTGATTTCCAGCATGGTACGGCCGCCCACACCCACCAGCGCTTTGGGCCGATCGTCGGTGAGGGGACGCAGACGCGTCCCGAGGCCGGCAGCCAGAATCATCGCTCTCACTTGTGCCGATTCTCCAGCTCAAGATGCCGAACGACAACTTCCACACCGCTCCTGCCGTTCAAACGCTTTGCCAATTGCTCGGCGAAATAGACCGAGCGATGCTGCCCGCCGGTGCATCCGAATGAGACGGTCAAGCTCGTAAAACCACGCTTCTGATAAGTCCTTACACTTGCGTCAACCAGCGACACGACGCTGCCGAGAAATTGATGCGCGCTCTCCTGCTGATCCAGATATTCGATCACCGGCGCGTCTTTTCCCGTCAAAGGCTTGAACCTTTCGTCGCGCCCCGGATTCGGCACGCTGCGCGCGTCGAAGATGAATCCGCCGCCGTGGCCGGTCTCATCCTTCGGGATGCCGCGGCGATAAGAAAAGCTGAACACTCGCACGGTCAGTCGGTCTTTTTTACCTGGAACGACTCGCGAATCTGCGGAAGCAACCGCGCCCAATGCCGGAACTTCCTTGGAAGCGACCTCTCGCAGCTTCTCGGAATCTTGCATTCTTTTGAAAGCGTCCATCAGCGTGGGAATCGCGATCGGCAGTTCCACATTCTGAAGCAACCACTCCAAGTTCTTCAGCGCGTAAGGGACACTCTGCAAAAAATGACTCTTGCGCTCATAGAATCCACGAAATCCGTAAGCCCCCAATGCCTGCATCATGCGGACATACACGTATGCGTAGTAGTGGTGCATAAACACAGAATGCTCGAGCGGAACGAAATCACCGGCACGATGAATGTAGAGATCGAGTAATTCCTGGCGCAACGCCGCCGGCAAATCGGCTTTTGAGTCGAATAAGAGTGAAGCGATGTCGTACTGGAGCGCGCCTTTGCGCCCGCCCTGGTAATCGAGAAAGAACGGCTGGCCGTCGCGCAGCATGATGTTGCGCGATTGAAAATCGCGATAGAGAAAGAAATCGGAGCGCGCGCTCAGCAGGAAGGCAGTGAGCCGCTTGAAATCATCTTCCAGCAACTGCTCGTTGAATGGAATGCCCGCCAGCTTGAGGAAATAATATTTGAAATAGTTCAGGTCCCAAGCGATCGATTGCTCGTCAAACTCCGCGCGCGGGTAGCAGGCCTTGTAATTCAGGCCGCGTCCCGCGTCGATCTGAAATCGCGGAAGCAGTGTTACTACTTTTCGATACGCTTCGATTGTGCGTAGAGAAATTTTGCTGCCCGCGCGATTTGCCGACAGGAATTCAAAAAGCGTCGTATCGCCGAAATCCTCTTCCAGGTAGGCGCCGCGGCTCAAATCCTCGCCGTAGATTTCCGGCACGGGCAGGCCATGCGCGCGAAAATGTCTGGAAAACTCAAAAAAAGCCACGTTCTCTTCGCGCACGTTGTACAGAATGCCGATTGCGCTGAACTTCCCGCCACTCAGCCGAATGATCTTCCGCCCCGACGCGCCCAATTCTCCCTGCAGCGGCTGTACCTTCTCAACCGCTACCTGGAACCGTTGTTGAAAAAGATTCTTGAGGACGTCAATCAAAGTGCCGAGCCACCTTTGGGGAAATGGACACTTTCCCCTGTATCTTCAAAGTTCTAGCTCCAAACAAGTTTAGACGTTCAGAGCCCACCTAGCGAGTATCGCGCCTGACAAAGGTCGAAAAAGATATCAGCACGCGGGATCTTCGCGTGGCAGTAGATTTCTTCGGATAAGCGGACGAGCGTTGCGGAAGAAAAAGGTTAGTTGGGGGGGGTGGATTTGAACCTACGACCTCCGGCCCCTGACGACTTGTCCTAGCTCGGAGGACAAGTTCAGATATCGATGACTCGCTGGGTTGTGCCGTTGTCAAGAAACGCTGAAAAACCGAATCGAAAGCGCCACGCTCCCCGTCGTCGAAGCCACGAGCCTTGCGGAACGCTCGTCGAGGTCTGGCAGCACGCTCTCGTCGGCGAGAACGCAAAAGTGGTCGTGCTGGGCACGGAGCGTTGGAAAATGACTTGACCTCGACCCTCGTCGCAATGGATACAATCACCACGGTGAAGGCATGCCGTGAAGAGGCCGTCTCGCCAACTTTCGTGAACATAGTAGGTGATGGCCGTCGCCATGCCTCACCACCTCAAGAGCCTATGCGTGGAATTTCAGGATTGGATGCACTAAACGCCTTCACCGATTGCTGGTGATAAGCGGATTTCTCGACAGTTATCGGAACCTGTTAACGCATCAGGACTTGAGCCGTGTGATCCTGGCACATTTCCAGCTCGTTTCCTTCCAAGTCGCGGAAAACCAGTTTCGAGCCTCAGATTGCTGGCCTAATCTGCTGATGACCGGATCAGAGGCCACTAAGAACGAATCGCTACGGTGCCTCGCTAAGCCGGCCTCCGGCGGAAGTAGATGGACAGGGTCATTCCAATTCCATTTACATGTGGGGGATCGCCACCAGTCGTGTTCTCCCGCTCATAGTAGCCTTCGAGATCCAGGCGCTTGCGAATCGGAAATACCGCTCCAAACGAATAGGTGTTCTTGCTCCATGTGCCGGACTTGCTGTCGTAATAGATTTCTCCCCGTGCGTAGGGCGAAAAAGAAAAAGACCTGATCGCGAAAAACCTTTCCAGAGTCAGCCGATTCCGATAGCGCCAGGAAAACTGATCACCAATGACGCGCAGGTCGAAGCGGTTTCGCTCCGCCAATTCCATTCTCCAGGGCAGGTGGACGCGTGAGGTCAGCGCCATCTGAACGCGGTTCTCATTCGGCTTGCCAGAGTTCTTGAGATATTGGTAGCCGATGCGAAAAGTGAGCAAATTCGATTTGGAGGAATCGTTGGTGCGCAATGGCCTCCGTCGGAGCGGGCGAAAATTGATGTCGAGATTCGAGCCAATCTGTGCGGAATTCACGGTGCTACCGTCGTTCGAACGGGAGGCCAAGAACATCAGTCGGTATCGAGGAGTTAACTGCACGTAGGTGTCTATCTCCGGCAGCTGTTGAGTCTGGGTCTGCTGGGCGTGCGCGCCAGAACACAGAAGGGCTGCCAAGCATGCGAGAGGAGCATACCGAACTAGAGAAATGCGCGGGTGCGGCACCGTTCGCTCGATTCACTTTGTGACAGACGGATCGGAGCGCGGATGATCCACCATTGGTCCGCCAAATACCAGTCGCGGAAGTAAAATTATCTTGCCTGAGTGGCCGAGACTTTGCGCTCGGGATCTCCGCTTCGCCGTTGCGTGACTGGCTTCTCAGAAATTCGGCGCGATGCGCAAAGTGCACGATTGTCAGGCGACCGGTGATCACTGGCCAAGATGGGCGAGAGCAGCGCGCAACGGTGCGGGCCTGGGATTCGGCGCTCGTGGCCTGATCACGCGACCCAGATGAAAGCGTGATTTCTGAGCCCTGGGAAGGCTACGCATTTTGGGCAAAGCTGCTTCTGGGACACGGGGCTGGCAATGCGCGCAACGGAGATATAATTATACGACTGGATTCAGTTCTCGTGCACATCAGTGGGCCGCAGAAGGAGAGCATCTTGAGGCCTTCCGCGCTATTGTTGACCAAACGGCACCGACGTCAGCTTCCGCGCAATCCGTACCCGCATGGTCCCCCTCGAAGGACATCGGCGTTTTCGTCTTCGGGAAAAATGGCTGCGTTCGCTCTCTGAATCCTAGTAGCGATCACTACTTTACAGAGTAATTGCGAGCGTCCATGCAGGCACCGAAAGCGCGCTGAAAGGTATCGAGCCCTTCGGCATGGGCTAGTTTGACGCGATCTTCTTGGGCTTTCTGCTCAGCGGCGGTTTTGGCGGCTGCTTCCTTCTTGGCCGCAGTGCTGGCCTCGCGTTGTTTAGCACCACCGCGCATGGTGCCTGCCACAGCTCCTGCGGCCGCGCCTTTGCCTGCGTCCCCCGCGATGGCCCCAATGGCTGCGCCACCAGCTGCGCCGCGCGCGGCACCTCTAGCACGGCCGCCACTCGGAGTATTCGCGTTATCTGCAGCGGCTTTTTGCTCGGCCTGTTTTTGTTCGGCAGTTTTTCCGGCTGGAGGAGGCGCTTTCGGATCAATTCCGGTTTGTTGCCTCGCAGCTCCGTAGCACTCGGACTCGTCTTTTAATTGTTGATCGGGTGTCTGGTTGTTTCTGCCGAAGACGAATACACCGATATCCTTCGATGGCGACCACGCGGGAGCTGTGGGCTGGGATTGAGCAGAAGCCGCTGTGGATGGGGACTGGGCGGACAGCGAAGAGGAAAACAGGCACAGAATTGCGATACCCACAAAATGCTTCATCGCCCTCTCCCTTGGGTGAATCGTCTCTAGAACGCGCAACCAGATGCTGCAAAATAAGTGTGGCAAGCTAGCCGACCTGCCCGGCACATTCATTGCGGTCCTTCATTACCCCACCATCTGGAATTTCTGGCTACGGCCAACAATAGCATAACTTCACGAACGTCCCTTCAGGGCTTTGCAGGCTCCGGCTTCGGAATTCGCCACGTCCACGAAAAACCGAATACGATGGTCCGGCCTTGCGGACGAGCCAGTGCACGATATTCATCCAAATATTTAAAAAAGGCGATGAAATTTTTGGGCGGTAGAAGGAATGCGGATTGCACACCCATCGCATGCACTGAATAGAAAGGAATCGAGGACGCAGGGATTCCAGGATTGCCAGGAATGACTGGTGGTAATGTTCCGGTGCTATGCGAAACCTGCCATTGGTCGTACCCGACAAAGCCGAGTTGGAGCAATCTGCTAAAGTCTTTCTTTAGTGGAAGTACTTGCCCCAATCCCCACTCATCCGTGACGGCCTGACCTGGCGTTATGTTGGTGCCGCTTTTTTCCCCGTGGATTTCCCAAACGGTCGTCAAGTTTGCAGTGGTTGCTTTGTTCTTGGTGATATAGAGCGTGGTACCGCTCGTTATAGCGTTACCCCAGTACCCGGAACCCACGTTGTTGCTAGCTCCCTGAGTGAATCGACCCGTAGGAGCGAAAAAACCGTATCCGGCGTTGAAATCCACTCTCTCCCCAAAGTGCCA
>DATFSH010000062.1:0-50315 GCA_035262725.1 Candidatus Acidiferrales bacterium
TACCGAATTGCCCATCTGAACGGTTACCATCCTGGAAAGACAAATTCCCCACGAAATCGTGCTCGCCTTTGCGACAAATAGTCTAAAATCCAGGTAGGATACGCGCCCGTAGCTCAGTTGGATAGAGCATCTGCCTTCTAAGCAGAGGGTCGCCCGTTCGAATCGGGCCGGGCGCGCCACTTCATTTTGGCGGTCTGAGGGTGTAAGTGTCCCTGGGACTTCTCCGTCACCATTTCAACAAAACTGAACGCAAAAGTGTATCCTCGCTGATTCCACAGGCGTTGAATCTGTCTCCGTTTAGAGACGCTACCAGCAGGCAATCGTCGCTGCGCCAGACCGTTAGGCTCTTTAAATCCTTTTTCGACTGACGCTTAGGGTAACCCGCCAAAATTTGTCGCAACTGGACGCTCGTTTGCTCTAAGGTTCGAGCGCGCGGTGGGCCAATCCGCTGTTGCGCAAAAAACTGTCCCGCGCCAGGGAATGAAATACATAGCTAAAATCTACTTTTACTCGAAACGGCTCGTGACGTGGGGACACTAAAGTCGTAGAATCAGGCAACATTCGGCAGGATTAGGGAAGCCCGGCTCACAGCACGTGCAAACCATGACGCCGACACAGACAGGAAGTTCGCTTGACGGACTCGAGAGGCGCCGGTGTGTGCGCCACCAGGTCAAGTCGCTAGCCTACCTGGATATCGGCGCCGATAATGGCGGAATCGTTCTGAACATCAGCGAGAGCGGTCTCGCCGTGCATGCGGTGACCGTCCTGCCGCCCGACCCCATCGTTGACCTGCGGCTCCAGCTGCACAAATCATGCAAGCGACTTGAAACCCGAGCCAAAGTTGCTTGGATGAGCGATACGAAGAAAGAAGCTGGCATCGAATTTGTTGACCTGCCCGAGGAAGTCCGGCTGGAAATCAAAGAATGGCTCGCATTGGAAAACCTCGAACCGCTTTATGTCGCTCGGGAGAACCAGCGTCTTCAGGCTCAACCCGCGGCCCCCGAACCGCCTGCGACGCGAGCGAAAGCTCGCCCGGACAAATGGACGAACTTGGTCTCAGAGTGGGCGTCAATTCCCGCAGGGATCGATCGCGCGGGAGAGAGCCCGCGGGCTGCCGCCCGTCCAGGAACGGCGATGGAATCCGCGCCTGTCAAGGAAGCGGTTGCACCTGCGGATTTGGCTGCAATCTTGGCGGGCGACGAACCAACCACAAATGTACCCGGCACGGATCTTGGAAACAGAGAGGTGCTGCAGACCGAATGTAAACAGTCTGGTTTGGGTTTGGAGTCCAGTTCGATCGCCGCGCGCCCGATGGAGCGCCCTCTTTCTCCCAATTCTCCTGAAAACGGCGACCTGCTATATCGTAGACGCGATCCTCAGCTTGGTTTGCCCAGCGACAAGCTGCTCAATTCCATGCAGCGTTCGGACGTGGTCGTTCAGAGGGATAACAAGACTGAGAACGCGAACGGATCTCGAAACCGGCTCGACTCTGGCGCAAGCGCTGCCCATGGCGAAGATTTCGCCAGAAAAACCCGCGAACTGCTGGGCCCCAAGAGCCTCCCGGGAACCAGGCCGCGCTCTAAAGACGGCGCCGGCTCAATTTTGAATTCAGCCGCAACGGCATCAGCTTGGCGCGCCCAAGACAATCTGAACGATCATTCAATAGCGACAGCTCCTATGTCCGGCTTGGTTGCGTCTGCAGCGTTGCCTTCCGAAACATCCATTTCAAACGTGGCCCGGCCTGTCACATCGTCCCGGGCTCCAATTGCACGATTGGAAGCGCCGAAAGACGAGCTCAAGGCTTCGCCGTCAGAGCGCAGTTGGAATCTGCGCAGTTTTGTAGGGCTGTTGGCACTATGCCTGTTGCTGTCCGCCGGGTGTCTTGGCCTAGGCATTGTTGTGGGCCGAAGTGTGGCGATGCATTCCCCGAACAACACGGATTCCGCCAATGACGCCGCAGCACAATCCACACCGGCGGATCAGCCGGTTCCCAGTGCAGCGACAGCGCCTGGTCAGAAGCAGGGCCAGAACCGCTACCAGAAGTTGGCCCACGCGCAGTCCTCGCCGCTCGCTGTAGCGTCCCACCAAAAGCTTCGCGCCGATCAATCTCGCGGCGAAAATATGGATTCGTCAGAAAACGGCAGCGATAACCCGCCGGATAGCGCACAGGTGAATCTACCCGCTGTACAAACTAGCTCGGAAACATCTCCTGCTGCGAATCCAGGTGGAACCGGAATGTCCGTTGCGCCTCCCAGTGCCGCTGCACCATCAATGCGTGCCACCGTCAGTCCGAGCTCGAGTGTACCGCCTCGAACGCAACCTCCTGCGGATCGTCTCGTGGCGGCGCATTTGATTTATCGCGTGGAGCCTTTCTACCCCAAGGAAGCGTTGCAGCAGCGCGTGGAAGGCACGGTAAAAATCCACGCTACGGTAGGACAGGACGGGAGAGTCAAGAACCTCAGGGTCATCAACGGCCCGGCATCCCTCACGTCGGCTGCCCTTAGCGCCGCTCAATACTGGCGCTACGTGCCCGCCCTCCGAAATGGAGAGCCCATCGAAACGGATGAAGACATCAGCATCGAATTCCATCTTCTGCACTAGACCGTTCTCCAAAGATTTTCCGCGTATTCGATCTCGCCTTTTTCGAATTCAGGTTAGGATAAAAGCTGCAACCACCGATGCCGATTGGAGCCGCAATGAGTCAGTACAGCAGTGTGGAGACGAAGATTTCAAAATCACTGAGCTTGAAGAAACGTCCGGTCGCGGTGAAATTTCTGCAAAATCCACCCAAGGGTGTCGCGAAATTTGAAGGGGCCGAGCCTTCCGGTTGCAGTTTTTGGCGAATTACAGCCGCCGGAAAGACGTTCTACACCGTGCCCGCCGACCACTACAACTGTGCCGTCGGAAGCCACACTCACAATATTCCCCTGCTGCAGGAGCGCGTCAAAGAACTCGAACAAACGCTTTCTTTTATGACGGATATCGGCTACATCAAGATCGAAGAAGTCCCCGGCATCCTGCAACTCGCCCAGACACCCGGCGCGGTGGTCTATTCGCCGCTCGGTGAAACGCCGGTCGATCCCGACGTTGTGATTTTTGCCGGCCCGGCAGCGCAGATCATGTTGCTCCAGGAGGCGGCTCATCGCGCGGGGCGCACGCCGCAATTTCCGATGCTTGGGCGTCCCACTTGCATGGCCATCCCGGCTGCGATGGCGAGAGGAGCCGTCACCAGTTCCGGGTGCATGGGCAATCGAGTCTACACGGATCTGGCGGATGGCGAACTGTACTCGGTGGTGCCGGGGAATGATCTGGAGCGCGTTGCGGATGAACTCGAGACGATTGCCTCCGCCAATGCGAAGCTTGATGAGTATCATAGGTTGCGCCGCCAGGAAATTTCGACGCTCTAGAGGCGAGCTCAATCCGCCGTTGCTGGGAAGCATCACTGAAAGAGAGGAATAGGATGGATCGCGAGCATTTTTATTCCATCATGAATGGTGAAGGGACGCTCGATTACGAAATCTACTTGAACACCAAGGCGCTCCTTTCCTGCCAGAAGGACTTCAAGGATTTTTGCAACGCGGACGAATTGCAGTTCCAATTAGTCCACCAGATCGAAGAGCTCTGGATGAAGCTGATCGGCTATACGCTCCTCGATGTGGATGACTACTTGCAACAGGAAAACACCAATCGGGTAGTCACGCTATTCAAGCGCGTTCATATCGCCATGCGCCTCTTGATCGAGCAACTTGCCCTGCTCGAAACCATGTCGCCGAAGGAATACCAGGAAATCCGGCTGCAGCTCGGGAACGGCAGCGGCCAGGAATCGCCCGGCTTTCGCACCCTGCTGAAAATGCATCCGCACATCTGGCAGTCGTTCAAAGAGCACTACCTCGACAAGCACAATCTAACGGTGGAGCAGATCTACAACTCAAATTACGCCCACTCCGATGCCTACGTCGTCGCCGAGGTGCTCGCGGAATTTGACGAGCTTTTCCAGCGCTTTCGATTCGTACACTTGCAATTGATTCAGCGAACCATCGGCATGGGCTCGAAGTCCTTGAAGGGTCGTTCCGTGGAGCTGCTGAACGAAGGACTGCGCGTTCGATTTTTCCCCGAGCTCTGGGATATCCGGCATCAGATGACAGACTCGTGGGGCGCGCAGTACGGCAAAGTGCGCGATTCCATTGGCGGGCATTGAAAAAATCACTAGGAATCGCTGCGGGCAAATCCCCAAGCTGTTCCCGATAAGCCGAGTATTACTAGCACCGATCCAATCACCGCAATCGCCTGCGGAACCCCGCCTCGATTCCACGTTTCAAGCAAAACTCCAAACGGAAAGGCAATCGCTCCGGCGAGGAGCGCCATCGCAATATACGTGCGGACGCGCTCGGCGAAACCGACTCGGTCAAACGCGATCCCCAAGATCAAAAGCAGTAAGCCCAATCCAATCCAGTGCCCATGCGCGTCCACCTGTCGGACGTATACGAAGCTTCGCGCCGCTGCGTCCGCTAGAGCTGCTTGCGATTCCGCCATTCGATTTTCCGCTGCGCGCATAAAACCAGTTGCGAGCGCCGATCCCAGTCCATCAAGCGTTTGATGCTCGATAAAAACGGCGTACCAGATGCCGTAACCCATCCCCCAGACCGCCAGCAGGAGCCCTCCAAATATTAAAAGCTTTCGCGAGGTCGTCATGACCCACCGGCCGCCGAGTCAAGTTTCCCTGTATATCGCCAAATTCCAACGAGCATCGCAGAAAGCGCGATGATCACAAGCAGGCCACCGGCGTCCGCCAATCCTCCGGCCAGCAAGCCCCACTGCAGCTCAAGTAGAACAAACACCGGCAGCGTCAGCGAACCTGCCAGCAACACCACCGCCCAAGTACGCCGCCACCTCTCGCTAAGAAACACGTACGGCTGAAAGAAAGCGAGAAGAATCGCGAGAACCCCAAACTCAATCACGTGTGCGTGTGCCGCGACGTTGACGGCCTTCGCGCCCTGCAATTGCCCATAGTCGGCGACCGCCTGAAGCGCCGCTGCTCGATCGCCGGCTGCAGCCCGCGTCGTCATCGCCGAAAGCAATTCGCTGTCTTCCGCCTCATAGCGGAAAAGATGCGCGCCCGCGTAATAGCTTCCGTGAAGAAAACCGATCAGAACCAGCAACGTCCCGCCGCTCAGCAATGCGCGGGCCGCCCAGCTGTAATCGCCGAGAAGTTCATCGGAGGCTCGAATCGCCGGCCGCGCGCGAAAGTATGTCGCCATGCCCGCCAATTCGCAGAGGCACACGACCCAGACAAGGAATCCGCCAAAATCGGCAAATACGCTGGCCCAGCCAATCGCCGCAAACGGGCTTCCAGCCAATCCAACATAATGAATCAGAAACACACCCACGGGCAGCAATATCGCGCCGAAAACAAACAGCTTCGCCAGGAATTTCTTCACCGATTCGGCAAACGCCAAATACGGCTGAAGCAACGCGACGAGTAACGCAATGTAACCAAACCCAATCATGTGTGAATGCGCGTCTACTTTCGTGCCGCGATTCTCGAGCAACCCGCCAATAGTCTGAAAAGCAGCGCCCGCAGCCTGAGGGTTATGCGAAGCCACCGCCCGCGTGGCGTTCAGCAGATTTTCTCCGATTCGATTCGCATTGGGATGCAGGATAAAAGCCGCAAAGATATCGCCGGCGATCATTCCACAGAGGATGAGAGCGATCCCGCCAATCACAAAAATTCGGCGCGCGCTGAACGGCGCAAACCGTTCTGCCGTTTGTGCCGCGGAAGCACCGGCGCGAATACTCATAGCATTTTCGGCTTTGTAATTACGACCTCTGGCATCGCAGGCTTCTAAGCAGAAGTGTGAGCGTCCATGGAACTCGGCCGAAACGCCGGAATCACGCGGTCAGCAAAAAGCTGCTGCGTCTTGATCGACTTCCAATGTTCGATCCCGCCAAAATTGGAAACAATCGCCAGTTCGCCAATTCCGCCCTTGTCCTGAAGATTCTGCACCTGGCGGACCACTTTTTTCGGCGTGCCGATAAATCCGATTTCCTGCTCCACGATCTCGTCGTAGCTCAGCTTGGTCAAAGATTCCAGCGCCCCGCTCGCATAAAAACCATAGCCCTTCGCGCGTAGCTCGGCCTTCTTCGATTCTTCCTGCAAGGATTCCACCGGCGAGGCGTTGAACGCGAGAAAATTGTGCAGCGCCGCTTCCACCTCTTTTCGAATCTGTCTTTCGTCGTCATCCAAATAGACGGGCCGGATGTAAACGATATTCGGCTTGTGCCCATGTTCCGCACAGGCCTTCTTGTAGATCCCCAGTGGCTTCTCCAGCACTCCCCACGGCAAAAGCGGCGGCACGAAAATTCCCCACCCTCGTTCGCCAGCCATCTGGTAGGTGATGTCGCTCGTTCCGCCGGTGTAAAGCGGAGGATGCGGCTTCTGCACCGGCTTCGGCACTACGGTCACATCCTTCACGTTGTAAAACTTTCCATCGTACGAAAACCGATCTTTTGTCCACGCGCGCTCGAGAATCTCAATCGCTTCCTGGTACCGCGGACGGCTCTCCTCCAGCGGCATCGCCGACGGCGCAAAGAGCCACGCATGCCCGCGCCCCAGCCCGCACTCCAGCCGGCCGCGCGTCAAAATATCGGCCTCGGCGATCTGCCCCGCAAGCCTCATCGGATTTTCAAGCGGCAGCGTAAACAGCGCCACGCGGAAGCGAATCCGTTCGGTGTGTTGCGCGGCGGCGGCAAAAAGTGCCAGCGGGTTTGCGGAAATGGAAAATTTCTGAAAAAAGTGATGGTCAATCACCGAGTACACATCAAACCCAACTTGATCCGCATGCTCGATCTGCCGAAGAATTTCCCAGGTCATCGCCGAATGCGATTTGCCGGGTGGCGTCTGCATTTCCGCATAAATACCGAACCGCATTGTCTGTACTCCGTAGAAAAATTCTACCCTGAAAGATTCTGATTTCCTGAAGCATATTGCCTAAGCAGAACAGCCGGAAATTTCAAGAGCCACGACGCGCCTAACTCACACTTCGCCCAGCTCCGTCTTGTATCAGCCCCGGGGCGTCTCGCCGAAGCCCGCCTCCAGTCTAGAAATTAATCCGCGCAGCAAGTTGCAGCTGCCGTGGATTAAACACCGCGCTTGGCGTCCCGTACGACGGATTCGGCGATCCTTCCTTGAAGAACTGATTCACGCCCGCGCATCCCGGCGCTCCCGCATCGAACGGGCAAAAATCTGCCGCACCGTAGCTCGTGTTGAAGTACTTCACGTTCACCGTATTGAAGAGGTTGAATGCCTCAAACATCAGCTGCAGCTTGAACCGCTCGTGAATCGGAAAAGTGCGCTCCAGACGAATATCAATTGTCTGCAGACTGTCTCCTCGGAACGTATTCCTCGGCTCGGAGCCCACCCGATCGTTATTTCCGAAGACGTCTCCATTGGCGTCAAAGCCCGCATACTTCGTAAACCAAGGCGGCGATTGGAACGTAAGAATCGTGCTGAATGTAAAATCGCGCAAAAATTTATTTTCTGCCGGGCTGGTGAAGATCGCATTCGATACAAACCGGTGCCGGATGTCGTCCGCCGAGTTCGCGCGCTCCGCCCGGAAATTTCCGGCATTGCTGTCCTGCGGAATCAGCACGAAGCTCGGATTCGGCCCGTCGTCAATCGAATGCGCGTACGTATAGCTCGCTTCCACCGAGAAGTGATGCGACAAGCGCCTCGTAAAATTCACCAGCAACCCGTCGTACACCGAATCCCACGACGAGCGCGCCTCAAAAAATACGCTGAACTGCGGATCGCGGAACCCGGGAATCGCATTGATGTGCGGAGTTCCAGGAATCACGAATCCCGCAGGATAACGGTCTGGACATGTCGTCGGCGGCGTCATTGTAAATTCAAAATTAAAGTAGACGTTCTTGCAGCCAGGCGTTCCATTTGAGTCGAACACCTGAACCGTTCCGCTCGGGTCCGGTTGATTCACGTTGTAGAAGCTCCCCAGATGCACGCCGCGCAAATGAATCCCCGAAATGCTCAGCACCGAGTCTCTGAACGGTTGAAATTCGATCGACGCACTGGCCTGAATTCCATAGGGATTTTCCGAGCCCTTATCGAATCGCACGATGGTAGCGTCCTGCAGAAACCCGCAGCCAGCTAGCGTCCCACCGGGGCAAAATGCTTCGGGAGTTCCGTTTGGATACGTCCCTTGCGTCAGCAGCGCATTGAGCGCCAGAAAATTGATATCAGGACTGCTCGCGAAGCTGAACAATCCGGTTCTCGCATTCAACTGGTTTTCAAAATCGCGCCCGGGAAACGTCGAAAGTCCTCCGCACGATGGCGCCTGGCACATCAGCAGTGGCGACGGAATAATCCCGTGAAACAACCCAAACCCTGCGCGAAACACCACGTTTCGAGAGGTCCCCAGGTTGTAGGCGACACCCAATCGCGGGTCAAAGTTGTTCCATTGCGTGTTAAGCACGCCCGATGGCCAGGTCTCAAATTCCCAGCGCAATCCCCCGTTCACTGTCAGCCGGGGAGTCACGCGCCACTTATCCTGAATAAAGAGCCCGTTGTAAGTGTGGGTAAGCGTAGCCGACGCCTGCCGCCTCACAGATTGCGAGATCGGCCCGCCCTGATAAATAGCCGTGCCTCCCACCAGTGCGCCTTCGTTGAATAGCGGATCGGTCGTGGTGCTGAATCTTTCGAAAAAGACGACGAACGGATCGGGACAAATCGCGGGAGGCGCACAAAGGTTTTTGTTGACAGCGTGTACGACACCATCCGTCCCCAGAAAAGCCGGCAGGTTCGCAAAATCAGCTTCAAAGGGATAAAACAAAGGGAACGATTCGTACGTGTTCACGTGATCGTAATTTCCGCCAAAACTCAGCGTGTGATTCCCGAAGTTATGCGTCACGTTGTCCACGATCTCGAAGCGGCTCTCCGTATAAATGTCCGGGTTGCCGCGATTCACGCCCACCGCAAACGTATTGGCCACCTCGAGGTGCGGCTGCGTGGAGACCACCGGAAAATCAAAATTTCGGTGCGCGTACTGCATCCGCAGTTCATTGATCCACGAAGGAGAAAGCGTCGAAGTCAAACCGCCGGCCAGCGATTGATCGCGAATGTAGTTATTCTTGAACGCCGAGGGCAGATCGAAGCCGTTGTTCAGAGGCGATTGGTTCGTAAGCCGGTCGTCGTTGATGAAATACCGCGCGAAGAGATAGTTCTTGGTGTTGAAGTTGTGGTCGATCCGCACAAATCCGTTATCCGTGTTCGAGTCCCGCAGCACAAACAGATTCTCAGCCGGAAGTCCATACACTTCCGTCTTCACCGCATTGATCGCATCGATGTTGTTCAGAACCACCGAATTGTACGTTGGTGATTCGGCTCGCCGCTGCCCTTCATAATTCGCATAGATAAAAGTCTTGTCCTTCTGAATCGGTCCGCCAATCGCGGCGCCAAACTGGTTTTGCCGCAACACGTTGAACCCGGGCACGGAAAGAACGCTCTTTGCATCCAGATTGTTGTTGCGGAAATACTCGTACAGCGTCCCGTGCCAGTCGTTCGTTCCGCTCCTCGTAATGATGTTCACGATGCCCGCCGTCGCGCGGCCATATTCGGTACTGTAGTCCGTGTTGATCACGCGAAATTCCTGCACGGAATCCTGCGGTGGCGTGCCACGCTGAATTCCAGACGCCGTCGAAATATCGTCCGCTCCATCCACGGCGATGAAATTGAAGTGAATGTTCTGCCCGGCGAAAGAAATCTTCGTCACCGGTTCCACGATTACGTCGGTGCTTCCGGAAGTCGTATCGCCGATCTGCACTCCGGGCGATAGCAGCGCGAAATCGATGAATTCGCGTCCGTTCACCGGCAGATCGCGAATCTGGTTCTGCGTAATCACGTTGCTGATTTGCGTTCGCGTGGGCTCGGTCACCTCCGACTGCGCCTGCACTTCCACCTTCTCGCTCACCTCACCCACGGCGAGCTTGAAATTAAGCGTCGCCACTTGTCCCACTTGGAGGGTGATTTCACCGGTGTCTGTCTTGAAGCCTGGCAGTTGCGCGGAAACCGTGTAGCGGCCGGCAGGCATGGCCGGAAGGCTGTATTCCCCGCTCGAATCGCTTTCCGTCGAGCGCGAGAACGCGGTTTCCGTGTTCACCGCCGATACTTTTGCCTTCGGAACGCCGCCACCGCTCGCGTCCAGCACTTGCCCTTGTAATGATGCGGTCACCGCTTGCCCGTGCGCAGGCGTCGCAAGCGAAAATAAGCACACCAACAGGGCGAAGCAGACAGACACTCGGAACAAATTCATAGCTACCCCCCAAAAATTAGACCCGCTGTACCCGGTTAACAGGCCGCCCCCAAACTGTGGCGCTACCATACGACATTCGAAGCCTCAGCGCAAACTCCGTTGCAATAGGGACTTACACGACTTGTAACCGGGGAATCGCAAAGGAAATCGGACGGTTGGAATTTAACTCAATCCGGAACCACAGCCGTCACTTCGATCTCAACCTTTGCCTGGTCTTCTATCAATGCCGTCACCTGCACGGCCGTCATCGCCGGGTAGTGCGCGCCGATGATTTCGCGATATGCGGCGCCCAGTTCTTTTGAGGCTGCGAGATATTCCTTCTTGTCGGTCACGTACCAGGTCATTCGCGTGATGTGTTCCGGCTTCGCTTTCGCTTCGACCAGAATCTCAACGATATTTTTTAGAGCCTGCTGCGCTTGTCCCACAAACTCATTCGAAACAAACTTCCCTTCTCTGTCCCAGCCAACCGTCCCGCTCACAAAAATGATTTTGCCTCTCGCCGCTACTCCATTGGAGAAGCCTCTCGGGCGTGCCCACGACGGCGGCTGCAGAATCTTCATGCTTTGCGCCCTCCCGCAAGATGGGTCGCTTCGGCGCCTTTCACCTGTCCTTGCGAAAGCTCGCTCTCTTGAAACCGCTTGATGATCCCGCGCGCGATGATCAATTGCTGCACCTCTGTCGCGCCTTCATAAATACGCAGTGGCCGGATTTCACGATAGAGACGCTCCACCGGCTCTTCGCTCACCACACCCTGGCCGCCAAACATTTGCACCGCAGCATCAATCACTTTCTGCGCAGTCTCCGTCGCCGTCATTTTTGCCATCGCCGCCGCCACCGTCACGTTCTGCCCTTGGTCGCGCTGCCATGCGGCCCGGTAAGTAAGCAACGCCGCGGCGTCAATTCCTGTCGCCATTTCCGCCAGCTTGGCTTGCGTCAGCTGAAAATCCGCCAGCGTTTGCCCAAACATCTTGCGCGAAAAGGCGCGCCGCAAGGCTTCCTCGAGCGCGCGTCGGGCGAATCCAGTCGCTGCGGCAGCCACGGACGTCCGAAACACGTCCAGAGTCGCCATGGCCACTTTGAACCCCTGATCCACCTCGCCCAGCCGCTGCGAATCTGGAATCCCGCAATTCGTGAATTGCAAACGCGCCAACGGATGCGGCGCCATCACCTGAATTCTTTCCGCGATATCCAATCCCTGCGTTTTCGCGTCCACAATAAATGCTGTGATTCCTCGCGACCCGCCCGATTCCGTCGTGCGTGCGAACACCACGTAGAAATCCGCGATTCCTCCGTTCGAAATGAAGGTCTTTTCGCCATTCAGCTCGTAGGAGTCCCCGCTTCGCGTCGCTTCGCACTGCATCGCCGCCGCATCCGATCCCGCTTCCGGTTCCGAGAGCGCAAACGCCGAAATGTACTCTCCGCTCGCCACACGCGGCAGATATTTTTGCTTCTGAGCTTCGGTCCCGAAGAGTGTGATTGCGCCTGAGCCTAAACCCTGCATCGCGAATGCAAAATCAGCCAGTCCGGAATGCCGCGCGAGCGTCTCCCGAATAATGCAAAGCGCGCGCGTATCGATCGTCTCTGCGGCAGCGCCATATGCCGTTCCGCCAATCGCATACTTCAACCAGCCCGCGCTGCCCAGTTCGCGCACCAGTTTCCGGCAAGCCTCGTCAATATTCCCGTCATGGCTCGCAGACAGGTGCGCTGAAGCCCACGCTTCCAAGTCCCTCGCCAGCTTTCGGTGGCGCTCCTCGAAAAAGGGCCAATTGAGAAAGCTGCTGTCTACCATTCTCAATCTCCCTTGAACTCGGGCTTCTGCTTGGCCACAAACGCGTGATACGCGCGGTGAAAATCGTTCGTGGCCATGCAGATCGCTTGTGCCTGCGCCTCGGCATCGATCGCTTCATCCACGCCCATGTCCCATTCCTGATGCAGCATTTTTTTTGTCATGCCGTGCGCGAACGTAGGACCAGCCGCCAGCTCCGCTGCCAAGGCCTGCGCTTCCTTCAACAGGCTTTCCGGCGCGCACAGACGGTTGAAAAATCCCCAGCGCTCGGCTTCCTCGCCAGACAAATTGCGCCCCGTATAAAGAAGTTCGGAAGCCCGCCCTTGCCCCACCACTCGCGGCAGCATCGCACAGGCTCCCATGTCGCATCCGGCCAAACCGACCCGAGTAAATAGAAATGCAGTCTTGCTGCGCGCCGTGCCGAAGCGAATATCGGAAGCGAGCGCCAGAATCGCTCCGGCTCCCACACAGATTCCGTCAATCGCCGCTACGATCGGCTGCGGGCAGGCCCGCATCGCCTTCACCAGATCGCCTGTCATTTGCGTGAACGCCAGCAGTCCCGGCATGTCCAGCTTCGTGAGCGGCCCGATAATTTCATGTACGTCGCCGCCCGAGCAGAAATTTTCTCCCGCTCCGTTCAGCACCACCACCTTCACGTCGTCCGCCTGCGTCATGGTGCGAAAAAGGTCGCGCAATTCCGCGTACGATTCAAACGTCAGCGGATTTTTTCGCTCTAGCCGGTTCAGCGTAATCGTGGCCACAGCGCGCGAAACTTCAAACTGAAAATTGCGCGCCGCATATTTCGCAAGGCTTGTCCGGTTTCCCGGCAGCGTGTGTGGCTCACCCCGCAGATGTCGCATCATTCTCTCCAACTCTCGTTCGTTACCACGGCTACATCACCTCGCCGCCAGCCACCGCAATCGCCTGCCCCGTGATCGCTTCGCTTCCTGGCAGGCACAGCCACGCCACCGTATTTGCCACTTCTTCGGGCCGCACCAATCTTTTTTGCGGGTTTCGCGACGCCAGCTCCGCCCCCGCTTGCCCCGCTGTGCGGCCTGTCTTCGCGACGATATTCCCGACCGCTTCTTTTACGATGTCTGTATCCGTAAACCCGGGACACACCGCGTTCACCGTTACACCCTTTGTGGCAACCTCGATTGCGAGCGCGCGCGTTAACCCGACCACGCCATGCTTCGCCGCGCAGTATGCCGCCACATATCCGTAGCCGGTCAATCCCGCCGTGCTCGCGATATTGACGATTCGCCCCCAGCCAGCGGCAAGCATGCCTGCGAGGGCGGCCTGCGTGCAATGAAATGTTCCGTCCAGATTGACGGCCATCATTTTTTGCCAGAGCGCTGGATCCGTTTTCAAAAACGGAGCCGATGCGGCCTGCCCGGCATTGTTCACCAGAATCGCGATTTCGCCAAAGTGTCCGCGCGCCGATTCAAACGCTTTCTTTACGGATTCCGCATCGGTAACGTCTGCACTCGCGTGGTGAAGTACGTCGCGCGAACCCGAAACCACAGCTTGGCTCGACGGCGTGCCAGCGCGGCTCACGCTCGTCACGCGCGCGCCGTGCGCGAGTAATATCTCCACCACGGCTGCACCGATGCCGCGCGAGCCGCCCGTGACGAGCGCATGCTTTCCCGAGAGGAACTGCGAATTTGCGCCGCGCGAAGCGCCACTCACACCTGTAGCCTCAAAAGCGCCGCGCGAGCAAGATTGCGCTCCAGCTGCTCTTTGCCGTTCAAATACGGATCGGGCCACCACATGTCCCGATATCCCTGCTTCGCTGCTTCGTGCAGAGTCCACGCGGGATCGGCGAGATGCGGACGCGCCACTGCGCAAAGATCGGCGCGGCCGGCGGCGATGATCGTGTTGACGTGATCGCCTTCGAAAATATTTCCCACCGCGATCGTCGGGATTCCCACTTCGTTGCGGATGCGATCTGAAAATGGAACCTGGAACATGCGCCCGTACACAGGCCGCTCTTCCTTGCTCACTTGTCCTGATGAGCAGTCAATCATGTCCGCTCCGGCGCATTTGAAAAGCTGGGCCACCACCGCCGAATCCTCCGGTGTAATTCCGCCGGGTACCCAATCGTGCGCCGAGATGCGGACGCTCATCGGCTTCTCCTGGGGCCACACGGCGCGCATCGCCTTGAAAACTTCGAGCGGGTAGCGGCAGCGATTTTCGAGCGATCCGCCGTATTCATCTTTGCGCAAATTCGTGAGCGGCGAAATGAAGCTCGACATCAAATAGCCGTGCGCGCAGTGAAATTCGAGCCAGTCAAATCCCGCAGCGGCGCCGCGCTCAGCGGCCGAGACGAAATCGGCCTTAATTCGGTCCATGTCCGCGCGAGTCGCTTCGCGGGGAAATTGCGACACGCCGGTGATGTATTGCAGCGGAGAGGCGGAAACGAGTGGCCAGTTGTCAGAAGCCAGCGGCTGGTCGATTCCCTCCCAACCGCGGCGCGTCGAACCCTTGCGCCCCGAATGCCCGAGTTGCAGTGCGATCTTCGCATCCGAATAGGTGTGAACGTAATTCACGATGCGCTTCCAGGCGTCGCTTTGCGCGTCGTTCCAGATTCCTAGGCACGCCGGCGTGATTCGCGCGTCGGGTGAAACGCAGGTCATCTCCGTGAAGACCATTGCCGCGCCGCCCATCGCCCGCGAGCCCATGTGAACGAGGTGAAAGTCGTTCGGCACGCCGTCCTCCGCCATGTACACCGCCATCGGCGAAACGATCACGCGATTTTTCAGCGACAATCCGCGAACTTTGAACGGAGTGAACATCGGCGGTACGGCGTGATCCACGCCGGTGCGCGCTGCGAACCAGTTCTCGACCTTCTCAACGTAGCCGGAATCGCGCAGCTTCAAATTCTCGTGCCCAATGCGCTGGCTTCCAGTCAGTAGGCTGTAGGTGAACTGCTCCGGATCGAGATGAACGTAGCGCTCCACCTGCTCGAACCATTCCATCCGGTTGCGCGCCGCACTTTGTAATTTCAGCGCTTCGATCTCGCGCTCTTCCTGATATTTCTGCAGCGCGCTCGTCACGTCGCCATCGTGATGCGAAAGCACCCGCGTGAGCGCGATGGCGTCTTCCATCGCCAGTTTTGTTCCTGAGCCGATGCTGAAATGCGCGGTGTGCGCCGCATCGCCGATCAACACGATATTCTTGTGGAACCATTTTTCGCACAGCACGCGATTGAATTTCAGCCACACGGCCGAACCCTTCAAGTGTTTCGCGTTCGAGATCAGCGCGTTGCCGTCGAGGCGATCGGCAAACAGCTTTTCGCAGAGCGCGATCGATTCTTCCTGCTCCATTTTGTCGATGCCGGCTTTCAGCCAGTTTTTCTCCGGCGTCTCGACGATGAAAGTGGACCAATCCGCATCGAAGCGGTAGGCATGCAGATTGAACCAGCCCCCTTCCGTGTTCGCAAAATCGAAAGTAAACGCGTCGAGTTTCTTTTTGCTTCCGAGCCAGATGAAACGATTCTGGCGCGGCTGAATATTAGGCTTGAAAATGCTTTCGTATTTGCGCCGCGTGACGGACGAAGCGCCGTCGGACGCGATCACGAGATCGTAATCGGAGGCGTACGCGTCGGGATCTGTGATCTCGGTCTGGAAAACCAATTTCGCGCCGAGGCCCGCGGCGCGCTTCTGAAGAATTTGCAGCAGCTTGATTCGGCCGATTCCGCAAAATCCGTGGCCGCCGGATGTTACCTTCTGCCCTTTGAAAAAAACGTCGATGTCGTCCCAGTGGCGGAATGCGCGAGTAATTTCAGAGTGCGTTTCCGGGTCCACGTCTTTGAATCCATCCATCGTTTTGTCGGAGAAAACGACGCCCCAGCCGAAAGTGTCGTCGGGGCGATTGCGTTCCACGACAGTGATGTCCCAGGAAGGATTGGCTTTCTTGGCGAGAATTGAAAAGTAGAGGCCGGCGGGGCCGCCTCCGAGGCAAACGATCCTCATTCCTTGTCTCCCAATGCGTTTGCTTGTCTTCCAAATCCGAGCAAATCACGAACTCTTACGGCGCCAATTCCTCTGGTGCTACGAAACTCAAATGCACCGAAAAAGCCGTTTTTGTTGCGGTTATAAATTTGCATCTTGCTGCTTTTAAACCACAGAGGCGAAATCTGTAAATCAAATGTTGCGATTAGAACTCGAAAATCTAATCGCATCAGTTGGCCTATCGTACCGGGCCATTGACCAGTCGACCGCCCAATCAATTTGTTGCCTCATCGGCCAATGCCTTGGCGAGCTTTTCTCCCGTGTCGTCGGCCAGCGCCGCCTCACGGAGGTTTCTTAGGCGCTGCGCGGCGTTGCGTTTCGGGCGCAACATCGGCAACGCGGCCATGATGGCTTCGTAATTTTTTTCGCCTTGCGCGTGCGTGTCGCCGTAGCCCTTTACCATACGCGGGCATTCGGCAATTTCGAGCGCGAGTGCGTAATCTTCCGGGGCAACGCGCGCGATCAGGGCAAGCCAGCCGGCGATGGCTTTCTGTTCTTTTCCGAAGCGCAGCGACACTCGGCGCCACCGGCGCATGCACGCGACCATATAGAGTTGCAAGTATCCACGGAGCGAGGTGGTCTCGACGATTTTTCCCTTCCCCGTTATCGCTTCGGTTAGGCGGCGCATCAGAGCGGAGCGGAGAAGCAGCCGGCCGAGGGGCGCAGGAGCCATGTCCGCAATTTCCTGCACGCGCGGATGCAGGAATTCCTTGATTTGAAGCATCTGTGCAGGTTCGACGCGGGCGTCTTGGTGCACACGATCGAAGCGCGTGCGCCGGATTTTCAAATCCGCCACGCGCGGCGCGTCTTCATAGGACATCCAGAGAGCCAGGTAACGGGCAGTCTCGCCGAGCAACGCCGAATCGTTGTGACCGAACTTTGCATCCAGATCTCGAATCGGCTCAAGCCACTTGAGATAGTCGCTGGCATATGCGACGTCCTCATAATCTGCGAGACGCTCGACTCCTGCCAGCAGAATTTCACGGCTTGCCGCCGGAAACTCACTTTCGATTTCCACGGCAAGCGCTTGAAGACGTGGCCCGACTTTAGCTTTGGTTGGCTCCGTTCTGCCGATCGCGCTTGCGGCTCGATCTGCTGCCGCGCGAAATCCAGCATCGAAGGCTGCCAAGCTGCTTTCCACGCCCACGCCGCCCTTGCGAATCGCATCCTCAAATTGTTCGCGGCGGAATGGCAATGCTCCGGTGGCAGCGAGTGCGCCGAAAAGCGAAGCGCTGATGACGCTGCGCGCGTCTTCCGCGATCCGGGCGAAGTCAGCGTGGACGAATGTCTTCGCCGCCGCGCCGCTCGCTTCGATCACTTTTGCGGAATCCACGCGGCCGTCGGTAATGGCGGTCTTTTCGGTCATGGAATAGACGCGGTTTGTCGAGGCAATCAAGGTGGTTCGATCGGGAGTGACGAGGCCGCGCTGGATGGCGCGACCTGCTTCCATTAGTTCCGATGCGAGCACAATATCCACTTCTCCGGGTACCGGCATCAGCGCCAGGATGGGTTCTTTGCAGGCCGCCTGGACTTCATCCTCCGGAAAAATTTCCAGATAGTAGATTGTCGAACCGGTGCGCTGGGCTACTCCGGGCACGGACGTGGTCTGCGCGCGATGGCGGGAGTGTTCGGCAAGATCTACGATCCAATCCGCGAGAACACCGCCGCCTTCACCTCCCATCGCGAGGATGGCGATTGTAATCGCTTTGGGAGTTCGCGTACGGAGCGACACAGGCGGAGCGGCCGCGCCTTTCGCCATCAAAACCTCGCGCCCACGTCAGGCATGGATATCCGCGAGACGGCGGTCAATGCGACCCTGCAAAAATCCGATCACGGCGCGGCGAACTTTTGATTTCGCACGATCCCACGCGTTCGGATTGGTGATTACTTCCGCCCGGAAAAATGACGGGCACAGAACTGCCGCGTGGGAAACTTCGCCGCACAAGCCGCATCCCGAACAACTATCGAGAACCGTTGCAACCGGATCTTTTCGCAATGGATCCTGATTGGGCTTGATGGTCAGCGACGGGCAGCCGGACAAACGGATGCAGGAATGATCGCCCGTGCAGGTGTCGGCGTCAACGCCGAACCTTTCACGGACTACGCGCTTCCCTTCTTTCGCCATCTTGGCCATCAGAGGCTTTACGCGGCGCTGTTTGTTCAAAGTGCATTCGCTTTGCGCGACGATCACTTTGGGACCGTGCTCTTTGGTGGTGAGCGCTTCGATGAACGTGTCGCGCATTTTGGCAACGTCGTAGGTGCGGGTAATCGTGCGCACCCACTTCACGCCAACACCTCGCACCGCGTCCGCGATGGAAAGCTTCGTCTTTCGAATCGGATTGCTTGCGGAAGAAGACAAAATATCCTGGCCGCCGGTTGCAGCCGTATAACTGTTGTCCACCACGACGAGCAAGCTATCGCTTTGATTGAATACGGCGTTGCCGACGCCGCTAGTGAGGCCGTTGTGCCAGAAACCGCCGTCACCCATGAAGCTGATCGTGCGTTTGTTGGTTTCCTTGGTGTTGAATGCAGCGGCACCTGCCCAGCCGAGCCCGTAACCCATCGTGGTGGCGCCGATATTGAACGGCGGCAGGATAGAAAAGAGATGGCAGCCGATGTCGGCGCTGACGTGATGAGGGCCGAGCTTGCGTTCGGCCAATTTCAGCGCGGAAAAAATCGGGCGCTCGGGACAGCCGGTGCAGAAGGAAGGCGGGCGCGGATGAATTTCGTTGTCGACGATTCTTATGGCTTGCGGTTTTTCGTCCGCGGAGCGAGCCACGGCGGGGAGATGTTCGCGGTCGATTGAGTTCGGCGCGTACGTCTCGACAAATTTCAGCACGCCCCTGGTAACGGCTGCCGCAGTGTATTCGCCTGCCATGGGAAGAAGGTCTTTGCCGTGAACTTTTGTCTGGATATAGATCTTGCGCAAAATCGAATTGATATTCTGCTCGATGAAATCGGGCTGGCCTTCCTCGATAACCAGTACCGCGCGCTTGCCCAAGCAGAAGTTCTTGACCTCTTCTTCGATCAGCGGGTAGGTGACGTTTAAGACGTATTGCGGGATTTTGCTGTCGCCGAACGCGTTGGATAGACCCAGCAACTCGAGGCAGCGGATGGTGGTGTTGTACATGCCGCCCTGCAAGATGATCCCGAAATCCTGCGAGCCTTCAGCGAAGATTTCGTTCAGTCCCTTTTCGTGAATGTATTTCTGCGCGGCGGGCCAGCGCTGGTGGATTTTCTCCTGTTCGTGCTGGAAGCTGGCTGGGGGCAGGACGATGCGGCTCACGTCGCGAATCGGTTTTTCCATTGCATCTTTCAGAGTGAACCTGGGCCGGACGTTGTCTTTGGCGATGAAGCGGCCGTGGACATGGCAGGCGCGGATGCGCAATTCGAGCATGACGGGAGTGCGCGTTGCTTCGGATAGCTCGAATCCCTGTTCGACGGCGCGAACGATAGACGGCAGATTCGGCCGCGGATCAAGGAGCCACATCTGCGACTTCATGGCGAAAGCGTGCGAGCGTTCCTGCATGATGCTGGAACCGTCGCCATAATCCTCACCGACGATGATGAGCGCGCCACCCGTGACACCGCCCGAGGCCAGATTCGCGAGAGCATCGGATGCGACGTTGGTGCCCACGGTGGATTTGAAGGTCACGGCGCCGCGGAGCGGATAATTGACCGAGGCAGCAAGGGTGGCGGCGGCAGTGGCTTCGGAAGCGCTGTGCTCGAAATGGACACCGAGCTCTTCAAGAATATCGTTCGCGTCGGTAAGCACGTCCATCAGGTGAGAAATCGGAGCGCCCTGATAGCCTGCCACGTAGGAAACGCCGGATTGCAGAAGGGCTTTGGTGACGGCAAGGATGCCTTCGCCACGAAATTCCTGGCCCTGGCCGAGGTAAAGTTTCTGGACTTCTTTCTTGAAGAAGCGCTCCGCCATTCGTCGTCCTGTCCCCTACGGCCTAAAGAGAGCGATAATACGGCACTCTTAGAATTTTACACCTAAATTGCAGTTGTCCTGCTCAGGGAGCGAATGAGGTGCGGACGGGATCGGCGAATCTTCTTCCCGGCGCATACGGACAAAAACCGAAAAGAGCCGGCGGGACGCCCTTCGTTCCTCAGGGCAAGCCGGCGTTTTACGGAACGGCAGCTTTTGCGAGAACTGGATGCGAGCTTCTGGGCGCCTGGTGATGCAGCACCGGAATGTGAACTGCTGTGTTCAAGCCAATCTCTCGAAAATCCCCGCGGCGCCCATGCCTCCCCCTACGCACATGGTCACCATTCCATAGCGCGCGTTACGGCGTGCGAGTTCACGCAGAATGGAAGCAGTGAGTTTCGCACCTGTGCAGCCGAGCGGATGACCGAGGGCGATGGCGCCGCCATTGGGATTCACCTTCGCGGGATCGATTCCCGCCAGTTTGATCACGCTCAGGGCTTGCGTAGCAAAAGCTTCGTTCAGTTCGATCACGTCAATCTGGTCGAGCGTCAATCCCGCAATCTTCAGCGCCTTGGGAATCGCAAACACGGGGCCGATGCCCATTTCTTCAGGCGGGCATCCCGCGGTGGCGAAGGCCAGGAACCGCGCGAGCGGTTTCAAGAAGAGAGAGCGCGCCTTTTCGGCGCTCATCACGACCGCGGCGGCAGCGCCGTCGCTCATCTGCGAACTGTTTCCCGCCGTGACGACACCTCGCGCATGGAATACGGGCTTCAGCTTTCCGAGCACTTCCACGGAAGTGTCCGAGCGCGGCCCTTCGTCTACATCGAACTTCGCTTTGACCGTTTTGGGACGCGAGCCATTGGGCGGACCATTGGCCGCGGCTTCCTGAACGTTATAACTCACATCCACGGGAACGATCTCGTCCTTGAATTTTCCAGCAGCTATCGCAGCGATCGCTTTTTGGTGGCTTTCATAGGAGAAGGTATCCGCCTGCTCGCGCGTGATGCCATATTTCCTGGCGAGATTTTCGGCGGTGAGGCCCATTCCGAGGTATGCGTCCGGGTAGTTATCCATGAGCCAGGGATTGGGAGCGACTTTGTTGCCACCCATGGGCACCATGGTCATTGATTCTGTGCCGCCGGCGACGGCCGCCTCTCCTTGTCCCGCCATGATGCGCTGGGCGGCGATAGCAATGGACTGCAGGCCGGATGAGCAGAAGCGGTTAATGGTCATCGCGGAGGATTCCACGGGCAGGCCCGCGCGAAGCGAGGAAATGCGGGCAACGTTCATTCCTTGTTCCGCCTCGGGCATCGCGCAGCCGAGAATCACGTCGTCGATTTCTTTGGGGTCGAGGCCGCCGGGGCGAGCAATGGCTTCTTTGATTACCACAGCGCCGAGGTCATCGGGGCGCGTTGTGCGGAGCGCGCCTTTTGTCGCTTTGCCCACCGCGGTGCGGACCGCGCTGACTATCACTGCTTCTCGCATTTCTCACCTCGCCGGAGAGCGTAAAAGCGCTTCGTTAGGGTTCAACTATTGGATGCCAGGAAGGATAAAAAAGCAACAGCGCGGGAGAACGCCCGCGCTGTTAAGAACTTGCAGGGTTGGCGGACGGTTCGTCTGTTACAGCCGGAACCGGATGGTCACCTGCATCTGCACTTCGACCGGTTCACCATCTAATCTCGAAGGCTCGTATTTCCAATGTTTAAGCGCTTCCAGGGCGGAGGGGCGAAGCATCGCGGGCCCGGAGATGACATGCGTCCGAACTACGCTCCCAGTTTTGTCGATCGTGGTCTCGATCACAACATCGCCCTGAACGCCGCTGGATCGGGCGGTGAGCGGGTAGGCCGGGGGAACCGAAGCAATCAACTTCGGTTCTTTCACGTTACCGCCGATTTTGGCGGGGCCTTCGGGCTGGGCCGGGGGCATCGGTAGGGCCGCTGCGTTTGTTCCTGTGATTTCCGGCAGCGCATTCGTCCCGGAAGCTGAGCCCGCGTCGAGAACGGGAGCTTGATCGGTTTGGCCTTCGCTCCCGCGCGTCCAAGTGGTAGGACGTGAGGTGAGGGCCGTGGACATCATGTCCGACGTCACGCCTGGAGTCGCTTGTTTCGCAAGCGCGGGTGAGTGGTTCGCGGATGGTGCCGGCGCTTTTGTTGCGCTATTCACACTCGATACTGCGGATGCAGCCGGAGGCGCACTGCCTGCGGGCCGGGCGGCTGCGTTTAGGTCAGCACCGGTAGCCGTGTACGACTGTCCTGCGGGAGTAATTGCAGGCAGTTGATTCGCATCGTTTGCGGCAGGCTCAGGCGTGCTGGAAGCGCTCGCAGCGGCAGGTGCCGTCCGCGACGCGCTTGGGTTTCCCGCATGCTGTCGAAAATATGCTATCCCGCCTCCTAAGCCGGCGACGAGCACCGCGACGCATGCCGCGATCAACATCCAGTTTTGATTGGAGCCGGAACTCTGAGCCACGGAGCTGCCGAAACTTGAATCGAGCCGCGCACCGAACGCTTCCGGCGCAGAAGTTTGCGAGGCATCCGATCCGGCATCGCCAAGAATTGCCGCCACATCATGAGAGGCCGACAACGCGGCAGAAGTGGAATGCTCTTCGGTCTCCGTTGACGCGGGAGATGCGAAACCAGAGTCACTGTCTCCCCTGAGATCATCCATCGAGACGGGAGTAGGAGCGGTGGGCGCCGCGGGCAAATGATCAGCAGCTGAAATAGTCTTGGCAAAAGGATCCGTGAGGCCTTCGAGCCTCATCTCGACTGGAGAGAGCGGCTTCGTGATTGCGGTGGCGGACGCGGCTTCCTGAACCTTTTCCTGTGAACCAAACGAGATGAAGGACGATTCGGGCTTCGCGGGCGGCACGAACGGAGCGGGGGGCGCAACAGAGGCCGGCTTCGATTCGCGAGGAGTGGTGGTGACCACTGGTCTGGTGGCCGGCGTCGGCGAAGCCGGTGAAATTTTCTGCGACTCCAAATTCACTTGCGGCTGCGCGGCCAAATTTGTTGCGACCGGCCCTTCGGACGGAAATTGCACGCCCCAATATCCGGGCTGGCGGTGGGTGAATTCCACTTCGACGTAGCTGCCCTGATTGGCATTTGGGCGAACTTTCAAAACGCGACAAATGGAGTCCTGTTTCGTTTTGATATTGGTGAGGACGAGCATTTGGCTGACGTTTACGACCGTCGCCATTCTCAGGACGGCACCATGCGGAAAAACGATCATGGTGACGGTCTGCTCTTCAAAGGGTTCAGTCCGCGGGGCGGTACCGCGCGCGACTTCGATCACGCGAGAACCATGCACCTTGACGGCAACCTCAAGCGAAACAGCATCGGCCCGAAATGAAGAGGTGGGCTTGCTTTGCGTTCCCGTTGGGGCTGCCGGCGTGCTGGCGACGGGACTTGTAGCTTCGACCGAATCTTTTATAAGTGGCGCCATCGTTCTATCCGGCAATTAGGCCGTCTCCCTCAAGGATGTGGCTGCAGATGGTTTTCGCTGATATAAGCCGATTTTCGGCGCGGGTGACAAAGTGCGGCAATAGTACGTTGGTACTGCCTCAGAACATTTGCTTAATCGGCCAAGCCAAAGAAAACATAAGGCGAAAGCGGCGGCCCTGGTGGCGAAGTACCAGCATGGAAAAGAGCAAGGAAGAGACTATCGGGATACGCCTGGAAGTAGGACCGGTTGGAGAAAATTTCTCCCGAGAGCCCATTTACGTGAGCTCTCGGGAATTGGCACAGGCGTTGTCCGGCTCTTAGAACTGTTTATCCATAACGCCGAGCGTTACCGCCACTTTGTCCATCTCGATCACGAGAACGGTTGAGTTGTCGACCACGTAGTAGGCGAACGTGAACGACGCCGAGGTCGGTTTGGCCGTGGCGAGAGTGAGCGTCGCCCGTCCGAAACTGGATGGGGCGGCGATTGTGCTGTTGAAGAGAGGAACGTTGCTGAGAATGCTTCCTGTCTCATTGACGTCGAGGTAGCCGGTAAGGCCGGTGGTTCCAGCCGATGAGATGGATCCGTTGATATCCTGCTCACCGCTGGTCGTTTGCCCCGTGGTGTTGATTCCGTAGGTTCCGGAAGGAGCGCTGGTGGAAGATTGTAGAAATCCCATGCCGCTGCTGACCGGCACCACCTTGTCTACTTCCACCATTTCGAAAGAATTGGTCGAGGTGGGGTAGACCGCGTACATGAAGTTGATGCCCCCGGCGGCGAGCGTCAGGAGAATGCGATTCGACGTGGTGGCAGGACTGAGCGTGTATGTGGAACCCGATGATGCGATTTTCTCCGCGAGGTGAAGATTGGTGGCCTGCTCGTTAACGTCCTGAACACCACCGGAAATCGTTCCGGTGCCGGAGGCAGTAAAGACGCCACCCGCTGCATAGGGCCCGCCCGACTCCGCTCCCGCCACTGTGAAGGCATAGTTTCCATTCAGGTTGGCGAGTGTGATGGAGTTGGGCGCTCTGAACGCGTCTCCTGCAAGAGCGGGCATGCTGCCGTTATCAATTTCCACGAGTTTGAAATGCGTGCTGTCAATGATGTAGAAAGCGAACGTCAGGGTGCCGGTGCCCGGAACCGTGCTGATCAGTTCCAGCGTTCCGCGACCGGTGGCGCCGTCGATTGAAAAAATGTTTCCGTGCAGCGACACGTCGGCTTGCGTAATGGTGCCGGCGTCGTTTACATCCTGAATCGCAAAATTTACCGGAAATGTTCCGGCGCCGTCCGATAAAAACCTGCCGGCAATCGCCATCGGCGAGCCGCTCGAATCGATTCCGCTGATTCCGAACGAATAATTATTTGCGATCGCGCTCACCGAGAAATCCGCAGGATTGGCTTTATCGATCGTTCCGCTGCCGGTGGCATTGCTGTCAAACCGCACGAGCAAAGCGTGCGTTTCAGATATCAGCGTCACCTGCCACGTGACGGTGCCGAGCCCGGTGGTGACCGTCACAATCGCCCGGCCGTCAGGTCCGACCGAAAAGCTTCCTCCGTTGATCGGATTTTCCAGGATCCCACTCGCGCTGTTTACATCCTCCACTCCGCTGGTAATAACGCCCGATCCGTTCACGGTGAAGTTGCCAGCCACAGCGAGAAAGCCGCCGGCATCTTCGCCTGTGTAGGAAAAAGTGTATTGACCGGACAAAGTTGCGGCTGAGAAAACGATCGTGACCGTGGCCGTGCCCGAACCAGCTGCAGAGAGCGCCGAAACTGTGACTGTGCCACCCGGCGGAGGGGTGCGCGGAGCGCTGTAATTTCCAGATTGATCGATCGTTCCAGGGTCCGATCCAGGGGTGGCGGTTACCGTCCAATTAAACGGCCCAGTTCCCGATGCCGTAAACGTCTGGGTACCCTGCGTCGGAATCGAAACCGCAGCCGGAGAGACCGTGATGGGCTGAGCCGCGCCCACGGTTACCGTCACGGTAGCGGATTTCGATTTGTCCTCCTGCGACGCAGCGGTAACCGTAACGGTTCCCGTCGTGCTCGGCGCCGTAAAGACGCTGCCGCTGAAGGTGCCGGCGCTCGAAGTCCAGTTCACCGAGCTGTTCGACGTGAAATTGTAGACAACCGCGGTGAAATTAATCACGCCACTCACAGGAATCGAAGCGCTCCCCGGATAAATCACCACGGAAATCGTCGTATTGGGATTCGAACCGCCGCCGCTTCCACCGCAGCCCACGACACCGAGCGCAACAGCAACGCCTAACACAAGGAACGCAAGAGCCCGCTGTTTCATCAGAGCGCTCCTTTCTCCGAATACGCAGACGAAGCCGCCCCTCGCGGCATCAGCGAACGGATCGGCGCACCGTGCTCGTTTCTCAGCACGTAGATGTGATTCGAAGTGGTGAGAATGCGCGCGAGAAGCACGGAATTCCCGCTGACGTTCGCCATCATCCCCGTCACGTGAATGCTCTCGCCCACCAACAGGCCGAGATTTTTCGCTGTCACGGCCATGCTCGCTCCCAGGTGCACATCCACGACGCCCTGCGCCGAAATCACGAGCAAGTGCGTTCCGATCGGGCCGCCGCTCGTATTCGTCTCGATCTTGTCGATCGTTCCGTCAATCTTGATTTCCTTATTCAGGTCGTAAGCGGGAGAAGCCATCGCGGGACTGCCGATACTAGATTGCGCGTTCGTGATGAATGGCGAAAGAATCACTGCAAGGCTGCAGCTCAATATTAATTTTCGGACGGCATAGCTGGTCATTCCGTTCTCCTTAAACACACCGGCATGCTTAACCTTACTCACACAAGTTCCCAAAGTTCCCCAAAAATCTCAAACAGTTCTAAGCGTTTTAGGCAAACGGCCCACTTGGACCGTCAACCGGCTACTTAGATGCACAAACCCCCGCTCGAAGTTACACGCAGGGATCGAAAAGCGGCGCCGGGTCCCGAACTGTTTATACGAACCGGTATTCGTTTAATTTCGCAGAGGCTTTCCGGTTTTGAGCGTGTGGGCAATTCGTTCCTGCGTTTTTCGCTCTCCGCACAAGCTAACGAAAGCTTCGCGCTCCAAATCGAGAATGTACTGCTCAGAAACAGACTGTGGCGCCGTAATGCCGCCGCCCGCCAGTATGTATGCCAGTTTTCTTGCGACCACCGCGTCGTGGTCACTGGCGAATTCGCCGCGAACGAGCATATGGATTGCCAGTTTCGCTCCGGCCAGGAATTCCTCTCCCAGCACGCGGATCTGGGCCGGCGCCGGCGGATGATAGCCCTCGCGGACGAGCGCCAGCGCCGTCGCTTTCGCATCCGCCACCTGCCGGTCGCGGTTCATCGCAATCAAATCCGAACGCCGCAAAAATCCGAGCGATCGCGCCTCTTCGCCACTGGTGGAGACCTTCGCCATCGCGATCGTTTCAAAAATCGGCTTGAGCGCGTGAAATAGATCGAGATCCTCGCCTCCTCCCGCATGCTCGTTGGCACGAATCAACATCTCTTTCACTCCGCCACCGCCGGGGATCAGTCCCACGCCCGTTTCCACCAGCCCCATGTACGCTTCGGCCGCCGCGTGAATTCGCGCCGAGCTCAGACTGATTTCGCAGCCTCCGCCCAGCGCCATCCCTTGCGGCGCCGCCACCACCGGCCCGGGCGCGTACTTGATTGCCATGTTCACGACCTGAAACTGGCGCACAGCCAAATGAATATCGTCCCACTCGCCTTCTTGCGCCGTCACCAGCAGCAGCATCAGATTGGCGCCCACGGAGAAATTCGGCGCCTGATTTGCAATCACCATAGCATCGAATTCCGAACCGAGTCTCTTGACACCCGCGTGAATCATCGCGCCAATCTCGCCGCCGATGGAATTCATCTTGGAATGGAATTCGCAGCAAATCACTCCATCGGCCAGATCGATCAGACTCGCACCGGGATTCGTCTGCACCACGCCGCTGCGGTCTTTCAGAGCCTTGAGAATGATGATTCCAGCGGGTTCGGGAACCGGCTTCATAGACTTCGCGCCGAAATCGAAATACCTGGTGCTGCCCTTCTCCGTCTCGTAGAACGATTTCTTCGGCGATGCGAGCAGGTCGTTAACAATGGACGGAACCTGTTTCACTTCGCGACCCAGCGCTTCAGCCATACGCGCGACGCCAATCGCGTCCCATATTTCGAACGGTCCCAGCTCCCAGGCAAAACCCCAGCGCATCGCGCGGTCCACGTCCACCACGCTATTCGCAATCTCCGGTGCGCGGCGCGCCGCGTACAAACAGTTTTCGCTCAAGCAGGACCACAAAAAACGGTTCGCTTTGTCGCCTTTCCCGTCCATTCCCGGCCCGGCCAGCGCGCGAACCCGCTCGCGCGTCTCTTCGATCTGCTTCCCTGCTTCGATAGAGCCGAATTTCGCTTTGATCCGCGGGCGATACTCCATCTTCTGCCAATCGATCGTAAGAATTTCCGAATCGCCGCCTTTCTTCACTCGCTTGTAGAATCCGCCTCCCGTTTTATCGCCCAACCAACCGCGCTTCATCATTTCCTCGACGAAAGCGGGCACGCGCCACATCTCGCGCGATTCGTCGTTGGGAATGTTGTCGTAAATGTTGCGCACCACGTGAACGAGGACATCCAAGCCCACGATATCGGCCGTGCGAAACGTGGCCGACTTCGGCTGCCCTATCGCCGGGCCTGTGCAAGCGTCCACTTCTTCGACCGTCATATCCAGCGCTTGCATTTGCTTCAGGACGTTCAGCATCGCGTACGTGCCAATCCGGTTGGCGAGGAAGTTCGGCGTATCCTTCGCGATCACCACTCCCTTGCCCAGCCGCACATCGCACATTTCATCCAGCGTCGCCAGCACGGCTGGAAGAGTCTTCGGCCCGGGAATCAATTCCACTAGCTTCATGTAGCGCGGAGGATTGAAGAAATGCGTCCCCGCCCAGTGCTTTTGAAAATCTTCCGAGCGTCCCTCGGCGATCAAATGAATCGGCAGCCCGGACGTATTCGAGGTAATTATGGTTTCCGGCTTGCGCACGCTTTCGACCCGCTCGAACAATTTGCGCTTAATCTCGAGATTCTCAGCGACCGCTTCGATAATCCAATCGGCCTGCCCGCACCATGCGAGATTGTCTTCCAGATTTCCGGGTGTCACGACATGCGCCGTTTCGGGAGTTAAAAACGCCGCCGGGCGCGATTTCTTGGCCGCTTCCAGCCCGGCCCATACGATCCGGTTCCTTACCGCGGGGCTTTCGAGCGTAAGCCCCTTTCGCTTTTCGTCAGGAGTGAGCTCGGTGGGCACGATATCGAGCAGGAACACCGGGATACCAGCGTTCGCCAGATGCGCCGCGATGCGCGCACCCATCGTGCCGGCACCCAGAACAGCAACCTTCTCGATTCTCTTTTTCATCGAACGCGTTTCATGCAGCCGGTTTCACGGGAAGACGAAAGATGACCATCGAGGTTACAAAACGAGTAACCAGCGGTCAACCGGAAACACGGCAAATCCCCAACTTGCGGTAAAGTGGTAAGAGGTTTTGCAGCAAGAAGATGAGTCCCGTCACCAAATGGCTGGGCACCGCGCTACAGGGATTGCGTACCTTCGCGTACGGTGCTGACGGACCACGTCCCAAGGTGGGCGTTGCTCTCGGCGGCGGCTTCGCACGCGGTATCGCGCATATCGGCGTCTTACGCGTCCTCGAAGAGAACGATATCCCGGTTGATTTTATTGCCGGCACCAGCGTGGGGGCGCTGGTTGCCGCGGCTTATGCGAGCGGAACTACACTCGATGCCATGGCCGAGCAAGGCAGCGCCACTCGCTTTCGCGATTTTGGCCGGTGGACACTCTCGCGCATGGGAATGGCCTCCAATGCGCCGCTCGATGATTTTCTGCACCGGTTCACGACCGCGAACAATTTCAGCCAGATGAAAATTCCGCTGAGTATTGTCGCCACCGATTTGATTAGCGGCCAATCGGTTCATTTCACACAAGGTGAAATCAGCCCGGCCCTGCGCGCCTCTTGCGCCTACCCTGGATTGTTTCTTCCGGTTCAGCACCAGGGTCATTTCCTGGTGGACGGCTTTCTCACCGAACAGGTTCCCGCGCCGGCCGTGCGCGAACTCGGGGCTGGACTGGTGATTTCCGTCCATTTGGAACCCGGGCTTCTCGATTCGAAACCGCGCAATACGATCGAAGTGATCAGCCGTTCGTTCTCAATTATTCAAACCGTGGCCAATCAACCCTGGCGGGGCCTAACCGACGTGCTGATAGAACCGGATGTCCATCACGTGCTCTGGGATGAGTTCGTGAAGACGCCGCAGCTGATTGCGGCGGGAGCGGACGCTTGCTACGGTGCGCTTCCCAAAATTAAACACTTGCTGGCTCGTGCCGGCGAGCGTCTTCTTCGCGCCCGATTGAGCCGCTCCACCCCGGAAGAATTGTGATTTTTTCTTCGGCAGAACGCTGCTAACTATCACAGGCCACTCGCGTCGAATTAGAAGTGAGGGGCCGAACCCGCTCTGCGATGACCGCTGCAACGCCCCAGTCATACGCAGGGTGAGTTTGGCCCTTCTCTTTGTTCCCGATCCCCGTTCCTTGTTGCCCATCTTCGTGATTAGGCTTCGCGGATTTCCACCGTTACTGCCTGCCCGTTTCCTTTGCCTCGCTTCGTAAGCCACTCGCTCATCGCCGCTGCCAAACGCTCTATGTTTATATTGGAACCGGCTTCCAGACGCCCTTCGCCCGTCGGCAACGTATCGTCAAACTCGCCGGAACCCGTGAAATTTCGCATGCAAAAACTATCCAGCCACTCGAGCGGCATCGGTTCGCGCTTGCCGCCGATCATCACCTCCGCTTGCAACTTTTGGGCATACATTTCGGCGGAAGTATAACATCGCGCACAAATCGTCCTCCCTCAGGGGCTGTCCGGTTGCATTTTGAGGTAGCCGTGCCCTACAATTTTTGGTGAAAAGCGCCCCTGTTCCGCCAGACCCTCTGAAATTCGAGCCCGGTCGGGCGGCGTCCCCCGCGCAAATATCATGGAGGTTCGGTGTCAACGCCATTAGAAAGCTGGGTGGAAGAATCTGCTCGCCTTACGAAGCCGGCCAGAATTGTCTGGTGCGACGGTTCACAGGGTGAAATCGATCGCTTGACGGTCGAGATGCTGCAGGATGGCACGTTTATAGAGCTGAACCAGAAAACCTATCCCGGCAGCTACCTTCATCGCAGCAATCCCAACGACGTAGCCCGCACTGAAAGCATCACGTTTATCTGCACCCGAAAGAAAGAAGATGCAGGACCCACCAACAACTGGATGGCTCCCGACGAGGCCAAGAACAAAGTCCGGCCTCTCTTTGACGGCGCGATGAAGGGCCGCACGATGTACGTCGTGCCCTATATTTTGGGGCCTGAGACGTCGCCTTACAGCAAGGTAGGCGTCGAGCTTACCGACTCTGCCTACGTCGTCGCCAGCATGCGAATCATGTCGCGCATCGGCAAGGCGGCGCTCGACCGGCTGGGTAACTCATCCGATTTTGTTCCCGGACTCCATTCGCTCGGCGATCTGAATCCGGAGCGCCGTTTTGTTCTCCATTTCCCGGAGGAGAAGCTAATTTGGAGCATCGGGTCCGGCTATGGCGGCAACGCGCTGCTGGGCAAGAAATGTTTTGCGCTGCGAATTGCGAGCTGGATGGCGCGCGAGCAGGGTTGGATGGCTGAGCATATGTTGATTCTCGGGCTCGAAGATCCCAGCGGCAAAGTGATGTACATGGCCGCGGCGTTTCCCAGCGCCTGTGGCAAGACCAATCTCGCCATGATGGTTTCGGCCCTTGCGAACAAGGGTTACCGGGTTTGGACAGTGGGTGACGATATTGCCTGGATGCACGTGGGCGCCGACGGCACTTTGCGCGCCATCAATCCGGAAGCGGGATTCTTCGGCGTCGCGCCGGGCACGAATCAAGAGACGAATCCAAACGTGATCGAGGCCGTGCATCACGATTCGATCTTTACGAACACGGCGATGACGGCGGCCGGCGAACCGTGGTGGGAAGGCATGGATGGCGCGCCACCGCAGGGGCTCGTGGATTGGAAAGGCGAGAGATGGACGCCCAGCAAGGGCGCTGCCGCTCAACCCAATTCGCGGTACACCGTAGCAGCCAGGCAGTCACCCTCGATTTCGGACCATTGGGAAGATCCGCAAGGCGTGCCAATCTCAGCACTGATCTTCGGTGGCCGCCGAGCCCACGTCGCTCCGCTCGTGTACCAGGGGCGCAACTGGCAGCATGGCGTGTTTATGGGCGCCACGATGGCATCGGAGACTACAGCCGCTATCACGGGAGCCGTGGGCGTCACTCGCCGCGACCCGATGGCTATGCTTCCCTTCTGCGGCTACAACATGGCCGACTATTTCCGTCACTGGCTTGATATGGGCCCGAAGCTCAAGCATCCGCCAGGAATTTTTCACGTGAACTGGTTCCGGAAAGACTCGGAGGGGAAATTCTTGTGGCCCGGATACGGCGACAACGTCCGGGTGCTCAAATGGATTCTCGATCGAATCGAAGGCCGGGCCGCAGCGAACGACACGCCGATTGGCTACGTACCGACGGCGGATTCGCTGACTCTCGACGGTTTAAATATTTCTCGCGCCGCAATTGATGAACTGCTGAAGGTTGATTCGAACGATTGGGCCGAGGAACTGGAAGCGACTGGAAAGTTCTTCGAAAAATTCGGCAAGCGCCTGCCCCAGGAAATTCGAAGGGAACACAACTCACTTGCGGAGCGACTGCGGCGCGTTTCCGTCGCTCCGAAGTGAGTCGTTTTGTTCCGAATATAGGTTTAGTTAATTAAGAGCTCTACGACAGTTCCTTCGCTGGCATTAAATGCAAAGAATGCCTGCCCGGAACTCAACTTAAGGCTCACCAGCACCTGACGCACGCGATCTCCTCCTTTTACGGCACCAACCCAAACGGTGCCCTCGTCGGGGAGCTTCTTGAAAATATCGTACGTTTCGTGCACATCGAAGCTGCAGTTCATAACGCCCCCTTTTTATGCTGGCTCGATCTAAGCTCGGGCAACATTCGTCCCGATGGCCGGCGTTTCCGGCGGTGCAGGAAGCTGCGACGCCATCAGAACCTCAACGAGTGCGCCTACTTCTTCCGGGCTTGATACTACACAGATCAAGTCCTGAAGAAACGCCTCCAGAGCCTTTCTACTCCGCAGGTCCGCTTGCATATGCTTTTCATCTCCTCAACTCCTTGCCGTCAATGGCGCCGGGGGATTGGACAATCCGTTTGCGGGAACTTCGGCACCTCGTCTCGTTGTGGGAAGATGGACGAGCGCGATTAGGCTGGGAAGGGGAGGCTACGTTCTATGAACACACAGCAGTGGCAAATAGCTGGCGGTAGATTGCGCGATAAGAACTGAATCGGAAGAGGGTAACTGGTATTCGAGTCGGTCGTCGTTCTGCTGAATCGCGCTCACCATGGAAATCGGATTCACGTTCGTGGCAACGGAGATTGACGCCTTCGCTACCACAAGCACAGTGAAATCGTTTGAGGTGTCGTCGGTGAGGCGGGTGAGTTCGGGTATCTCGCTCGAGGAGAGGCCGCAGAACAACACGGAGACAACCAAGGCGAGGCAGAAACGGTGACGCGTCTGGCAGGCCCAATTCATCTCGATTCGTTTATACATCGAACGTTCCGCCAACTCAACAACCCCTCGAAAAAAATCGCTCGCGAGGGCGGAGCCTACTTTCGTTTAATTTTCACTCTGAATCGAATTTTCAGACGAAGGTTGTCCAGACCGACAAAGTGATACAATAACAAGAGTTGCGTCGGTGGCGGGTGCTTTTAATCTACGGTTCCGCGATTAAAAGCTATCGTAACTATCAGAAAATAATTAACTTGAGTGTTTCTAATCGGGGGTAAATCGCGATTTCCTGGCGCCATTCCATCCCTAAAGAATCGACTCAATTTCAGCATCAATCGCGAAATGTGTCTGCGGAAATCCGTTGATTTCGTACGCTTCGCCACTCTCTTTGCGGAACTGAAAAAACCGGCTGATGTGATAATCCTCGTCGAGGATGTCGAAGGCTTTCTCAGCCTCGGCGCGCGCCAGACCCAACGACGAAATGGCCATGAATTTCCCGTACCCGCCCGAAATCGCCAGATATTTCTTTACCAATTCATTCAACGCCATCGTCTATTTCCAGAACACCGGAATCTGAGCTCGCTAGTCAGTCAGATCCAAAGGTACGCGCCCGCTTCGCCGTACGGTAGATTCATGTAGAACACATTGGCCTCAGCAATTCTCTCGAACGCGTTCGCCAGTTTTCGCGCCCCATGCGTGGAGCAAAACCATTCGCCTCGCTCTTCGCGTATCTTATCTGTTTCATCGAGACTCGCCACCTGTTCCCGCGACATCCACAGCCAAGTGCCAGGCCGCGAGCATTCTGCGCAGGTCTCTCTTGTTTGCGCGAGGCGTTGCTCGATCGCAGATGCAGTTTCGGGCGCCACTCCGGCCGCCTCGAAGTCCGGTGTGGCGACAAAAAAGAATTGGGTGAAGATTTCCGGGTTTGGCTCGAAGGCAACCACGCGGCCGCTGAACCCTTCCAGTTCATCAAGGATGGTATCGAGCAGGCATTCACGGCAAAGCGAAATCTCCGGGCGGACCGGGTCCCGGCGCGGCGCTCGCTTGCCTCGGAGGTAAAGCGTGTCCGGCAGAAGCGCTGCAATCCATGTGCAATCGTCGCTGGTGTGAATGCATTCGGGCGCCGTTCCTTTGAGCTTCGCCCACCAATTGCGGCTGCTGGGAAGGATTTCAACTTGCGGATAAGCCGTTTCGTAGGGGACTTGCGCCAATTTGTTCGCTACGCTCCGTCACTTTGCACGCGTATGGTAACAGAACAAGAAACGGAATTTTGCCCGAGCTTGTTTGTTTGCTCCGCGGCATTCGGATATGATGAACGCCTCAGTTCGAATGGGTACGCAATTTTAGCGTCCAAAAATCGCTTGAAGGACGACGGAGGAAAAATGGCAATTTCGGTGGGAGCGGCGGCGCCGGATTTCACATTGAAGGATCAGAGCCAGAAAGAAGTAAAGCTGTCTGACTTCAAGGGCAAAAAGAATGTCGTCCTCGTATTCTATCCCCTGGATTGGAGCCCGACCTGCACGAACGAGCACGCTTGCTTCGTAAACGACATGAAGAAATTCGAGCAACTCGATGCTCAGGTGATGGGCATCAGCGTCGATAGCGCCTGGTCACACAAAGCCTATGCTGAAAAAATGGGGATCCAGTATCCGTTGCTTGCAGATTTTCAGCCGCGCGGAGCGGTGGGCGACAAATTCGGCGTTTTCCTGGCCGAGAAAGGCATCACAGGCCGCGCCATTGTGATTGTCGATCGCACCGGCAATATTGCGTGGTTCAAGAACTACGATATTCCGGTGGTTCCCGATTTAAAGGAAGTTGCCGACGCCCTTGCAAAAGTGAAATAAGCCGAGGCGTCCCTCGGAATTTGCGCTATCGCGGCGATGGCGGCGCAAAAGTCCGGATGTAGTCCACGAGTTCCCAGCGCTCCTGCTCGCTGAGGGATTCAAAGCTCGGCATTGGACGGGCGCCCTTGGTGATTTGCCAGTAAAGCTCTCCATCTGTGATGGCTGCCATAGGGCGGGCATTGCGAAAATCCGCAGGCGCAACGGACAGTTCCTCGGCCTTCGTTCCCTTGCCATCGCCGCTTGTTCCATGACAATTCGCGCAGCGGCTCTCGTAAATGAGCCGCGCAGCCGCGATGCCTTCTGGCGTCGGCGGAAATGGATTTTGCAACCTTCTGACGCGAGCGCGCGCTCCGAAGCCGGTGAACGAATACAACACGATTGCACTCGCGATGGCGACGATTACAAATGTTACGAGAACCGGCGCCAGAAATTTTCGCCGATTCTCCGGTCGCGGAGTCTTATCTGCCATTCGTCGGGATCCTTAACGTTGCGCGAGTTGCCCATGGAATTCTCGCACGCCAAGGTCAGGATTTGCCGGTGAACATCGCAAAGAGGAGCCAAGCATTCATTCCCAGAATGACGGCCGTAGCCATCACAGCCAGATAGTTGGTGATCGGCCGATTCGAGTGGGTACCCATCAATTCATTTCGTTGAGTCAAAATCAGCAGGGGAATCATGGCAAACGGAAGGCAGAAGCTGAGAACTGCCTGGCTCAGCACCAGCGTCTTGAGAGGATCAAGACCGACTGCAATAACGACGATCGCGGGAATCATCGTCACGATGCGACGCAGGAAGATGCTGATTCGCAGATTTAAGAATCCCTGCAAGATCACTTGCCCGGCCATCGTGCCCACGGTGGACGAAGACAACCCCGAAGCCAGCAACGCGACGGCAAATGCAACGCTGGCGAAGCTTCCCAGCAATGGCGTGAGGGTATGATGCGCCGCTTCAATTGAATAAACGTGGGTGCCGCTTCCAAAAAAAACGGCCGCCGCCATGACCACCATCGCGGAGTTGATCAACCAGGCTCCATTCATTGCCAGCAAGACGTCCAACAGTTCCATCTTACGATGATGATGCTCGGTCCGGTCGTGAATCTCGCGCCGCGGCAAGACGAGCGCGGAATGAAGATAAATCACATGAGGCATCACCGTTGCTCCGAGCATCGAGACGGCAATATAGATGGAAGAAGAGTGAATTTCGGGAACCACGACGTGTTTCAGTATCGGCTGCCACGCAGGTTTGCTTAAGAACATTTCGAACGCGTAGGCGATGCCGATGACGCCAACAAAGGCCATGATCACCCGCTCGAGCCATTGAAACCCAAGCTGTTCGATGGCAAGAATCAGCATCACGCAAATGCCCGTCAAAATCGCCGCTGGCAACATGGGGATTCCAAACAACAGGTAGAAGCCCAGCGCCGCGCCCAAGAATTCGGCGAGGTCAGTTGCCATCGCCGAAATTTCGGCCGCCAACCATAAGCAAAGCGTGACCGGCCGCGAGAACTCGGCCCGGCAATTTTCCGGAAGCGTCTTGCCTGTGGAAATACCGAGCTTCGCCGCCAGATACTGAACGAGAATTGCCATCGCGTTTGACCACAGCAGCACCCATAAGAGCTCGTAACCAAAGCGGGCACCACCTTCGATATTGGTGGCGAAGTTTCCCGGGTCCATATAGGCCACGGAGGCCACAAACGCCGGGCCCAGATACCACCAGGCCTCCCGGCGCGATGCGAATGCTTTGGCTGCTGAGGGCGCCCCGTCTATCGCGATGCCATTGGACACAGCGGCGGACGCCTGGCCGGGAGTGGCGGGAACATCGACGGGAATCGAGGAGTCGCTCATATTAACCATGCTGAACTATCGATATAAACTACGCTTAACATCAGAACGCGTCAATAATTTCCTGCTGGCGTTTCCTGCGCGGCGCAAAAATCTTCGAGACGGATTCCCTCTTTGTTATAGTTGAATCAGAATCGTAAGGAGCGCAGGAATGGCCGAAACCCCAAAACCACAAGCGCAGCAACAGCAAGTGCAAATCAAAGCGGACGAAAAAGAGCTGTTGGGCCAATATTCAAATCTCGTTGTTGTCCATCACAATCAAGAGGAATTCACACTGAACTTCGTCTATATGTTCCCCACAGCGCCACAAGGAAAGCTCATCGCCAGCATGATCGTGAATCCAAGGCACGCAAAACGGTTGATGCGGGCGCTGGAAGAAAATGTTTCGCGTTACGAGGCACAGTTCGGAGTGCTGCCGGAAGACCCCGCTCCCAATGCGGATCCGAAGGTGGGATTTATTCAGTAGTGCGGGAAACTAGTTCGGGAAATTTCAGGAAACCAATTTAGGAAACGGTCGAGTCCGCAATTACCCATTGGCCGTTGGGCTCGAGAAACTCCAAGCCAACCGCAAAACCTTCTTCCGGAACCAGTTGACAGTAGGCTACTCGCGCGAGCGCACGGAATGAACCCGTCAAGGTTGCAATTGTCAGCCGGTCATTCTGCTTCCAGCGGCGCGCGCTCAATACTCTCGCTCCCCTGGGGCTCACATTTTCCGTGAAAGTGGTTTCCGTCCCGGGGAGTTCAGGATGACCGATAATTTGCACTCCCACTTCCATAGGAGTCCTGGACTCCCGGCGTGCGGCAGTAAACGTCTTAGGGCCCCCCAGCCCAAAGGCCATTTGTCCTCTCTCTTGTTTAAAGACAGGCGGCGACATTACGAAACCGAAATTTCTTGTCGCTGCGGCCTTTCATACCATAGAGCGCCCGATCGGCCGCCCCCAACAATTTCTCGATCGAGGTGCCGTCCGCGGGATACACAGAGACTCCCACGCTCGCGGACACCATGGGCGTTTGTCCATCATTCAACAATTCCTCGCAAATCCGCTGAGCGGCCTGCTTGGCTTCCTGTTCGCCCGATTCCGGCAAAATCAGAGCGAATTCATCGCCGCCGTACCGAGCCGGCGTATCAATCGTCCGGCTGCTGTTGCGCAAGGCCACGCCGAGGCGCTTGATCGCGCGACTTCCCGTCAGGTGGCCATATTTATCATTGATTTTTTTCAGTCCATCCAGATCGAAAAGAAGGACTGCGAAACTGCGACCCGTGCGCCGCGAACGCTGAATTTCATTCTCGAGCACTTCGAGCAATCGCCGGTGGTTCGCAAGCCCGGTGAGCGAATCCGACGCAGCAAGGCGGCTTACCTGATCGAAAAGCTGCGCGTTGTCCAGAAGAGTGCCGCCCAGCACAACCACATAGCTCAGCACCATCAGCACATGGGCCGTCGTGGCAGAGGCATCGAGAACGTGCTGCGATTGGCTCATGGTGACGTGGCAGAAGACGTTGAGCAACGCTGCAACGAAGAGAGCCCGGTCGAGCGACGCGTCGACCCGGCGCAAACGCAGCCAGTATCCAACCGTGGCGACTATAAATATTGTGGCCGGCACCAGATCCCAGGGCCGCGGAATGAGTGCGCCTGGATGCATCGCAGGCGGATTCGGCAACATGAAGTAGAAAACGCTGGTGAGGTAGGCGCTTACGCCTACTATCAAGGTGGCGCCCGCCAACTCCTTCGCGGGATCGCGCGCGAGGGGAATCCTTCTTTCCACAGCGAGCGCGGCCACCAGAAGCAAACCCAGCAGGGTGCGGCCGGCCAACCAGCCGAGAGAGATGTGCGTTCCCTCATATCTCGAGATCAGCATGCCGCGATAAAAGGTCATGCTCGTGCCGGCTTCGATCAGTCCGGCCAGTACGAAACCGAAAGCGAGAATCAGCGAGATGCGATCGTGGGTGCCTCGGAAGCGGACCAGGGCATTAGCGGCGAAGGTGAAGGCAATCAGGCTTCCTGACATCTCGAGATAGGTATCGAGAAGCGGATCCGCCATGTACGGAGAGTTGCGGAGGATCCAGACAAAGATCAAGTAACCCGTGATTGCGATCGCCCAAAGAAGGACGAGTCGAAAACGATGAATTACGCCCCAAATATCGCCCGAGAAAGCCACAAATCCCCCAAGTCGCCCCACACGTGCCCATTAAGAAGCGAGCAACTCTCGTGCCGATTGGCAGCACGGTTTTAGTACTAGCTAAGAGATTGATTCAAGGAATCTTGTTCTTCTGTGAAAACTGCAAGATCTCGGATTCTCAGCGGATCTATTGCGGAAGGATGAGTAGAATCGTTACAGGCCGGCACCTTGGTTACCCAGCCTTTGGCACCGGAAGGAAACATCCACTTGAGGTTCGGAGGGGACCGGAATGCTAGCGGGCTCCTGAAGCGGTGGCAAGCCACCGCACTCCAAAGGAGCTGCCGCGAAACTCAGCCTTGCGGAGGCTGACCTTCTTCTGATTTTTTCACGGCGGATTCGGCGCCGATGAAACCGATCTTGGAATGCTGGCCATCGCAGAAGGGCTTGTTCAAGCTTCCGCCGCAACGGCATAGAGAGAACGCTGGCTTGCCGGTAAGATCGAACTTATTTCCCGCGGCCTCTACGAGCTCGATCGTCCCTTCCGGGGCTTCCACTCGATAGGGGCCATTCGGACGAATCGTGATTTTCACCTGAGCCATATTTTCTCCGTGTCGCGCATGTGAGAGCCGCTCAATATTTGGGGACCGACGGGTCCACTTCATCCGACCAGGCGAGAATACCACCCTTCAGGTTCAAAACCTTGCGAAAGCCGGACTGCCGCAAAAATTCCGAGGCTTCCGCAGACCGCTTGCCGCTGCGGCAGTGCGCCACAATTTCGCGGGAGCTATCGAGCTCGCTGACGCGCTTCGAAAGATCGCCGAGCGGAATCAGATAGCCGCCGATGTTGCAGATTTGATATTCGTGCGGCTCGCGCACGTCGAGAATGAAGAGATTGTCGCCGCGATCGAGGCGCGCTTTCAATTCGCGCGGAGTGATTTCCGGAACCGTGGATGCGGGCGCCGAAGTTTCTTCGCCACGCACGCCACAGAATTCGGCGTAGTCGATTAACTTTGTAACTGTGGGACGAGCGCCGCACACGGGGCAATCGGGATTCTTTCGCAGCTTCAACTCTCGGAATTTCATTGAAAGCGCGTCGAACAGCAGTAGCCTGCCCACCAGCGGCTCACCTTTGCCGATGATCAGCTTCAGCGTTTCGGCCGCCTGAATCGAACCCACGATTCCCGGCAGGACTCCGAGAACGCCTCCCTCAGCGCATGAAGGCACGAGGCCGGGCGGAGGTGGCTCGGGATACAAGCAGCGATAGCACGGGCCGTTTGAGTATCCGAAAACGCTGGCTTGGCCTTCAAATCGGAAAATCGAGCCGTAGACGTTGGGCTTGCCGAGCAGCACGCAAGCGTCGTTGACGAGATAGCGCGTGGCGAAGTTGTCCGTGCCGTCGACCACGATGTCGTAGTCTTTCAGGATGTCGAGCGCATTTGCGCTCGTGAGCATCGTCTCGAACGTGTCGATTTGGATGTCGGGGTTCAGGCCGCACAGCCGCTCGGCGGCCGCCTGGATTTTGGGCCGGTTTACGTCGTTTGTGCTGAAAAGAATCTGGCGCTGAAGGTTGGTGAGGTCAACTTTATCGAAATCAACGAGCCCGATTCGGCCAACTCCCGCCGCGGCGAGATATTGTCCAAGCGGCGCGCCAAGTCCGCCAGTGCCGATGCACAGCACCTTTGCAGCCTTGAGCTTGAGCTGACCGTCCATGCCGACTTCGGGCATGATCAAGTGGCGGCTATAGCGCAGCACTTCTTCTTTCGAGAGCGATAGGGGAGGCTGCGCGGTTGTAGCCGGTTTCGGCGCTGCAATATCGGTTTTGGATGCCATCAGAAACTCCGTTGCTTTAATTCCGCTCTGCGCCTTAGCGGCGTGATCCACCCGCGATGGAGGGAACAATGCTCACCGTGTCGCCTTCATTCAAGCGAGTTTGATCCTTCTGCAGGTAGCGAATGTCCTCGTCGTTTACGTAGACATTGACAAAGCTGCGCAGGCATCCGTCGTCGGAATAGAGATGTTTCTTGAGGTCGCCGAATTTTGCAGTGAGCGCCGAGAGAGCTTCGGCTACGGTTGCAGCCTGAAGCTCAACGCTCGCTTGCTTTCCCGCATAGCTGCGCAGCGGAGTGGGGATTATCACCTTCACTGCCATTCCGTTTCCTCCACGTGTTTCTATGGTCTTAAGATGACGCCGAGCGCGCTTCCGATTCAATCGCCTCGGCATCGTAGCCGGAGCGATCGTCGCGCAGCCGCCACGACGTGGTATCGCGCGGCTCACCCTTCTCGACGCTCACGATGATATAGCTATACCACGGCCACGCGTGATCGCGGTCGAATGCACTCGGTTGCGCCAGCGCGTCGGGATGCGAATGATACCAGCCGATCAACTCGAGCTGTTTCTCGGCCGCTTTCTTCTCCGCCAGCCGCACATCGTCCGGGGTCAATTCAAAGCGATTGCGCGGCGAATCATTGCGCCGGTTGGCGAGCGGCAGCAGATCCACCACCTCGCGCGAGCCTTCGCCGTCGCTGCCGAGCAAAGCGCCACAACACTCGTGCGGATACGTTTCGACGCCATGCGCGTGAATCTTCCGCAGCAAAGCCTCTCGAATTTTCAGCGGCGGCGCGTTACTCACGGCAAATCTAGTCCTCGCTCCAAAATCTTTCGCTCAAGTATTTCTCGCCCGAATCGGGGAACACGGTGACGATCACCGCCCTCTCTTCCACGGGTAATCTGCGCGCCACATCAAAACAAGCGCACAAAGCGCCACCCGAACTGACTCCGGCCAGAATGCCTTCCTCGTGCGCCAGCCGCTTCACCATTTGTTGGGCGTCTTCTGTGCGGACGGCCAGATCTTCATCCGCGAGCTCCGGGTCATAAATCTTCGGGACAATCGCCGTTGCCATGTGCTTCAAGCCCTCGAGCCCATGAAAACCCGAGTCAGGCTGCATGCTGATGCAGCGAATCTTCGGGTTCAACTCCTTCAGCCGGCGCGTTGTGCCGACGAATGTGCCGCTGGTGCCCAGCCCCGCGACAAAATGCGTGATCTCGCCGCGCGTCTGTTCCCAGATTTCAGCCGCCGTCCCGTTATAATGCGCGGCAGGGTTTGATGCGTTGCTGTACTGGTCAGGATAGAAATATTTATCCGGCGCCGCTTTGTAAATTTCGCGAACTCGACGGATCGCGCCGTCCGTTCCTTCGTCGCCCGGAGTCATCACCAGCTCGACGCCGTACGCTTGCAGGATTTTGATCCTTTCGGGCGAAGCGCTCGACGGCAAGCACAGCTTCACTTTATATCCGCGCGCCGCGCCCACCATCGCGTAAGCGATGCCGGTGTTGCCGCTCGTCGCGTCGAGAATTATCTTGCCGCGGTGTAGATCGCCTTTGCGTTCGCCCTCGCGAATCATCGAGAGCGCCGCGCGATCCTTCACCGAGCCGCCGGGATTAAACCATTCCGCTTTGGCCACAATCTGAACCCGAGGCGGGAACTCAGCAGCTAAACGATCGATCCGTAGCAAGGGAGTGTGGCCGATTTGGTCGAGCAGATGCTCGCCTATCCCTGCCACTGACTCCGCGCGGGATGGGGATAAAGCCGCCGATTTTTTGGCCACGCTCACGACAGAGCTGCCTCCCAATTGGTGCGCCATTCGAGGCTCATTTCGAGCGCCAAGAACGCCAGACCCGTGGCTGTATTCCGCTAATTTTGAAGAGTTTAGCGGACGCCCGCTCTAATCTACCACCCATCGCCAACTCGTTTACCATGCCGGTTTGATGCACATGGCGCCGGGAAGGAGCACGTATTTGGGCTTTACAGTGGTGAGGCGAATTCTTATTCTGACAGACCATGTGGTACGTAAACAATCTCTTCGACCAGGCACAGGTAGAATCCCTTTCCGCGAGAGGCTTTTTGGTTCGCAGCTCCGGCGGCGTGGTGCGTATCGAGAAATACGATTGCGGCGCGGAATTGCGAAAGACGCCGGAAGACCGTTATCAGATGACCGTGATACCCACGATCATGATGTGCGGCCAGTTCACGCGTCTCTGGGATGCCGGCTATCAGAAATTTCTGCTTTCCAATGAGGGGAAAAAGTATCCGGTGCTCGTGCAGCAGCTCGCGAATCTGCGCAGATTCAATGAAGAACTGCGCACGGCACTCGGCGTGCCCACCTATTACAACGAAGCGATCGGCTCAACCTGCCAGATCAGCGTTTACGACCGCGTGAAAGGCCGCCCCGGCGACAATGCCGACGAAACTGTCGGCGCGCAAGAAGAAGTCGAGCCGGCAAGCAACCGCTCACCTTTCCGCAGCGCACCTGCACCGATCACGCTGTAGCTGCGAAGCGTCCTGCTTGTGAATGCCCATTCCCATTACGCGGCTTCGCGCCATTCGTTCGCGCGCACTTCCCGCACAAACCGAAGAACTCGGTGCGATAGCGCTCAACCCGAAAGCCGACGCGCGCGAAGTGCCCGACGATGTGCGCCGGGAGCTTGATCGTTACATCCCGCAGGGCGCCGCAACGGTTGCAAATCAAATGGTCGTGGCGTTCGATTATCGGGTCGTAGCGGGCCGCCTCATCGGCAAAGTCGACTCTTGCGATCATTCCCTTTCGCTCGAGCCAGTTCAGCGAATTGTAAATCGTCGCGTATGCCACGCCCGGCCGGCGCTTCCTTACGGTTCGAAACACTTCCGCCGCCGTCGGATGCGTATTCGCTCCGCGGAGCATTTCCAACACTACGCTTCGGTAGTGAGTCAGTCTTCCTGCTATTCGCATCGCATTTCCTCAATTTGGGTTGGTCCGCGCTGGTAAACACTTTGATTCGCGAGACAAGAAAAGGTTTTTCGAGCAACCCAACTTTCCTGATAAGAATTAGGAAAATTCCAATTTTCGGATGCGGGGGATACCTGAAATGAAAATCGGCGAGGATAAGGCTACTTGGGGAGCTGTTCGAGCTGGCGCCGCAGCTGTGCCATGTTCACTCGATGTTGCGCAACCAATCGCGAGCCCAGAAAAACAACGGGAACGTCGTTCGTGTACCGATCATGCAGAATCGGATCGTCATCAATGTCCACTTCCCGCAAGGCCGCGCTAAATTCTCGCGCAAGTGGCGTGAGGGCAACGCGCGCTTCCTCGCACAGCGTGCAGCCTTGCCGCGTGTACAGCGTAATTTCGCGAGGGTTAACTATCGCCAGCCGTCCATCTTCCGTGCGGGCATAGAAATCGCTTTCTCCCTCGTGAAGTAATCCGCTTTTCACCAGCGTGGACACCGCATCCAGAACCGCCTCCCTTTGTTTAGGGGCGTTTCCACCTACGAACTCGAAAATTGTGTGCAAGTCGAGCGAATCGCGCTCCAGTTGGTCGTAAAGTGAGAGCACGCGGTGTTCGATGGCGTCCATTCGCAAGCTGGTGCGCAGCTTAACCTCTTATGGTTTTAGGCTGTAGTAGCGCTGGAAAGTGCCAATGAAAGGGTAAAACGCCCGCGCCCGGTAAAGCTCCGCAATCTGACGAATATGGCCGAGGTCGTGGCACGCCCATTCGTTCAGAAATTGCCCTATGGTCACCCTTCCCGCCTCTTTATGCTCACCCGTCCGCCCCACGGCACCGGCTGGGAGATAGCGAAGCCAGGAAAGTGTGCGATCCCGTTCGTGACAGAATTGCTTTAGATGCTCGCGCGCTTTGCCGGCGTATTTCCCCGCATTGTACGCGGCATTCTGATCGTAGTTATGAAGGGGCGGATTTTTTTCGTCGAGCATTTTCTGAACCCGCTCGCGAAATCCCACCACTTCCACGTCCGCCAGATGCGCCAACACCTCGCTGATCGACCAGCGGTCCATCGCCGGCTTCCAGTGCAGTTGATCCTCGTTCGCGGCCCAGATTATTTTTTCGATTATGATGGGCGTTTGCTCAAGAACCGCCAGCCCCGGCAGCGCATCTGGACTTGGTGAAGCAGCCATCAAGACCCTCCCTGGTCTCCACTACTTACGAAGCCATTTTATACCGTAATAGTGCGCGCGCGTCGAAGCGCTTTTGCTTCGCCTGCGCAGATGCTTGCTTGAAAATCACACGCATGATAAACCGGAATGCGAGGTCTTAGACGCGATGGCGGATGTTGTGGCTCTTATCGACGATCTCTTTTTTCAAGCCAAGGTGATCGAAACCGCAAAACAGCTTGGTATCAACCTCCGCATCTGCGGAACCCCCGATGCGTTTCTCGCCGAAATCGGGGAGCACCCTCCCGGCCTTATCGTCGTGGATTTGAACGCGCGCTCACAGCCGCTGGAGGCCGTTGAACGCCTTCCGGCCGCTGCTCGAGAGATTCCTGTGGTCGCGTTTCTTTCGCATGTTCAAACCGATCTCGCCGCGAAGGCCCGCGCAGCGGGCTGCCAGGAAGTGATCCCTCGTTCACTATTCACACAAAACCTGGCAACCATCCTTGCGCGCTCGAAATCCCAGACGTCATGAATTTTCGCTCAGTCTCACAGGCGATCGCGGCGATAACGCTGATGAGCGCTGCTGTTTTTCTCTCGCCTGCAACCGTCAGCGCTCAAAATAACGCCGCATCCGACGCGGCCGCCGCCCTCTCCGCTGCGCTTTCGGCGGCCTGCCGCGCGAATGAAACTCAGTTCGTAAACTATCTGACGGCCGACAATGCCGCAGCTTTCCACGCCCTTCCAGAAACGCAGCGCACCGCATTGGTAAGGCGCTTCGCGCTTACCGACGATCCGGGCAAGCCGCTCGCTTCGACGGACTCTCGGGGCCACACCGTGCTTCGCTGCGAAGCAAAGAAAGGCACGGTGGAGTATCGCTTCGGGGATGCACGAGTCCACGAGAATCTCGCCTTCATTCCCGTGACCGTGCCCAATTTGGAAAACACCGAGATCGGACTCGTGCGTGAGAATGGAGCATGGCGGCTCATCTCGCTCGGTCTTGTGCTTCTCGATATTCCTCAGCTGGCGAGACAGTGGGAAGCATCCGACCTGGCGGCGCGCGAAGAGGCTGCCGTGCAGACGCTGCGCGACCTCGCCGGCGCGATACAGACCTACAATCGCGCCTGGGGCAAATTGCCCGAATCGCTCTCCGACCTTGGACCGGCTCCCCCCGGACAGATCTCATCCGAACAAGCTGCCTTGGTCAGCGCCGAACTTGCGACCGGAAAGCAAGACGGCTACATCTACCGATATAGAATCAATCCCGACAAGAACGGCAACGACACCAAATTCGAACTGGCAGCCATGCCCGAGAAATATGGCCCGAACGGGCACCGCTCTTTTTTTCTCGACAGCGACGGAAGAGTCCACGGCGACGACAAACACGGCGTTGTAGCCACGCTCGAAGATCCCCTCATCGCCGGCGAAAAGGCGGAGTGACGCTGCAAGGCCCTCAGGTATAATGCTTTTCACTCGTTGAACAAGCGCACTGAGAAATATCCTTCGAAGGATCACGAATGTCTCAGGCGACAGCACCACAGTCGGCGAGTCCCGCGAAATCGATCGCAGATCGGATTCTTCGCGGCGAAGGCGTTGCGATCGACTTTCTTCGCGTCGCCGCCGCAAATATTCTGCTTTTTCTATGCGCTCACGTTGCGATCCCGTTGCCTTGCACGCCAGTCCCTGTCACCGGTCAGACGTTCGGTGTATTGCTCATCGCCGTCCTTCTTGGTTCGAGGCGCGGAATGCTGACTTGCGTCCTCTACCTGCTCGAGGGCATGGCTGGCCTTCCCGTTTTTCAACCGCTCGGCGCCCCGGGGCATCTCCGGCTCGCCGGACCTACCGCAGGTTATTTGCTTGCCTATCCGTCGGCTGCCTTTGTCACGGGCTGGCTCGTCGAGCACATTGCGGCTCGTCGCGTCTCGCGTTTTGTAACTGTTCAGCTGACCGGGCGCTCTTATTTCCGGTGAAGCGATCATTTTTGCCGGTGGCTGCGCGTGGCTGGCTCTCGGAATAAGATTAGGCTGGAATGAAGCACTCTACGTGGGAGTGCTTCCCTTCATACCGGGCGAGATTATCAAGATGGCGCTGATATTGGCGGTTGTGCTGGGCGTCGAAGCGACGTGGAAACGCGCGTAGTGCGGCTGGCGAGCGAGCCTATTGAGTTTGAGTCGAACGACCATGTGCAGTAGGATTTTATAGCTCTCGTTTTCCATTTTCAAACCCATGGCTACACACACTACACCACCAAAACAGACCCCCGAAGAACGCATCCGCTCAGCTAACCAGCGCTTTTACGCCGCTTTCGAATCGCTCGACATGGCGGAGATGGAAGCTGCCTGGGCGCACGACGACAACGTCGAATGCGTGCAGCCGGGCGGCGAATTGCTGCTTGGTTGGGACGAAGTACGCGGCAGCTGGGCGCGTATTTTTGCAAATACGAAGCGTGTGCGCATTGCGCTCAGCTCAATTTGGATCCGAGTGGAGGGCGACGTTGGCTGGGTTGCCTGTACCGAGCATGTGACAACCGCTTTCACCGATGGTTTCGACGAAGCTGTGATCCAGGCAACGAATATTTTTGTGCGAACCGACAGCGACTGGCTCCTGGTTGCCCATCACGCTTCTCCGCTCCCGGCGCCCGTTAGCCCGACAGTTCAATAGTTGTTCAATATTTGTTATTCACCGCGGGTTAACCCGCTGTACGACTTTTCGTCCATGTGATAAGCTACTGCCTCAATAGACGCAGCGCTACTCCGAGGATCGCAACTAGCATCTCAACCCTGCGTGGTGAGGAGCGTCTCGCGAAAGCGCCAGGACGGATCCCATGATTGCCACATCGGCAGCTTTGCCCAAAACTGCTGAGCTTCGCCTCGCCCATTCACCCGATAGCGACGATGCTTTCATGTTTTATGCGCTCGCCACAGGGAAAGTGCGCCTTCCCGGCGTGAAATTTACGCATATTCTGTCCGATATCGAATCGCTGAATCAGGCTGCGAGCAAGGAAACCTACGACATTACAGCGGTGAGTTTCTACGGCTATACGTTTGTCGCCGACAAGTACGTTTTGATGGATTGCGGCGCGAGTTTTGGCGAAGGTTATGGTCCAATCGTCGTCTCATCACACCCGATCAAGAAGACTGAACTTGCCGGACGCAAAATCGCGATTCCCGGAGCGCTGACAACTTCCTATTTGGCTCTGAAGCTATTCGAACCCAACGTGGAAGTCGTCACGATGCCATTCGACAAGATCCTTGATGCCGTGCACGCCAAAGAGGTGGAGGCGGGCCTGCTGATTCACGAAGGCCAATTGCTTTTTTCGCAAATTGGCTTGCATCGCGTGGTGGATCTAGGCCAGTGGTGGCAGGAAACCACGCAACTGCCCCTGCCCCTGGGCGCCAATGCGATTCGCCGCTCGCTCGGAACGGAGCTCGGACTGCAGGTGGCGCACGTGATTCGTGACAGCGTCTCATACGCCCTGGAGCACCGCGATGCGGCACTCAACTACGCGATGCAGTTCGCGCGCGACATGGATCCTGTCCTCGCCGATAGATTTATTGGCATGTACGTGAACCGCTGGACGCTCGACTATGGCGAAGAAGGGCGCCGGGCGGTTCGCGAACTTCTGGATAGAGGCAAAGCCATCGGCCTGGTGCCGTCGTCCTTCAAGGTGGAATTCCTTTCCGACGCCGCATAAGATTCTGCGCCGCGCGTCACCGGAGATTAACCTCCGAACTTCGCTGCCTCAGACCACGCCCCTGTTCCGCTGCACCCGTGAGAAGATTGAGTTAGCAACATGAAGAACCTGATTCAACAGGGCCTTGCCCTTCGGGAAATTCTGCGCGAGCGCATCCTGGTGCTGGATGGCGCGATGGGCACCATGCTGCAACAAGAGAATCTGGCGGCTGCGGACTTTGGAGGCGCGCACCTCGAAGGCTGCAACGAAAACCTCAACATCACGCGGCCCGACGTGGTGCTGGGGATTCACCGCAAATACCTGAAAGCCGGGGCCGACATCATCGAAACAAACACGTTCGGCAGCACGCCTCTCGTTCTCGCCGAATATGGTCTCGGCGATCGCGCCCGGGAAATCAGCCGCCGCGGAGCCGAGCTGGCATCGCAAGCGTTGAGCCAATTCTCAAAAGGCTCAAAGCCGTGCTTCGTGGCAGGCTCGATGGGGCCCACGACGAAAGCGATCAGCGTCACCGGCGGCGTGACATTCTCGCAACTGCACAAGAGTTACCTCGAACAAGCTCGCGGTCTTATCGAAGGCGGCGCCGACGTGCTTCTGCTCGAAACTTGCCAGGACACGCGCAACATCAAAGCCGGCATTCTCGCGATTCAAGATCTCAGCCGTGAAATCGGCGCGCCCGTGCCGCTGATGATTTCCGCAACGATCGAAGCCATGGGCACGATGCTTGCGGGCCAGGGAATCGAAGCGCTGTGGGCGTCACTCGATCATGTCGAATTGCTTTCGCTCGGCTTGAACTGCGCTACCGGCCCCGAATTCATGACCGATCACATCCGTACCTTGCAGTCCCTTACCAGCCGGTACGTCTCCTGCTACCCGAATGCGGGATTGCCCAACGAAGAAGGCCGCTATGGTGAAACGCCTGGCTCGCTCGCGGAACAGCTTGAGCGTTTCGTGGACCGAGGCTGGCTCAATATTGTGGGCGGCTGTTGCGGAACGAGTGAGGAACATATCCGCGCCATCGCGCATATGGCAGAGCAAAAAGCACCGCGCCGCCCAGCCGAACAAAAACATCGCGCCATATACTCCGGCATCGAGATGATCGAAGCAGAAGAAAGCACGCGCCCCCTGATTGTTGGCGAACGCACCAACGTGATCGGTTCGCGCGCCTTCAAGAATCTGGTCGCTGCCGAACAGTGGGAGGAAGCCACGGAAATTGCGCGCCGCCAGGTAAAAAGCGGCGCCCACATCGTTGACGTCTGCCTGCAGAGCACCGATCGCGACGAGATCAAGGATATTCCCCCTTTCTACGATCAGCTCATCCGCAAAATCAAAGCCCCGCTTATGATCGATACCACGGACTCGGCCGCGATCGAACTTGCGCTCACCTATTGCCAGGGGAAAAGTATCATCAATTCCATCAACCTCGAAGACGGTGAAGAAAAGTTCGAGCGCGTCTGCCCGCTTGCGCGCTCTTACGGCGCAGCGATCATCGTCGGGTGCATCGACGAAGACCCCAATCAGGCCCAGGCGTTTACGCGCCAGCGGAAACTCGAAATCGCCGAACGCTCCTACGAGCTTCTCACCGGAAAATATGGCATTCGCCCGGAAAACATAATTTTCGATCCGTTGGTCTTCCCATGCGCCACGGGCGACGAGAATTACATTGGGGGCGCCGTCGAAACGATGGAAGGCATTCGCCTCATCAAGAAAGGCATTCCGCACGTCCGCACCGTTCTTGGAATTTCCAATGTTTCCTTCGGCCTTCCTCCTG
>DATFSH010000063.1:0-41556 GCA_035262725.1 Candidatus Acidiferrales bacterium
TCGCCGAGCCAAGCGCAAAGATCGAACACAACAGCATGTTCCCAATCGCCATCCGTAGCATAGTTTCTCCTATGGGAGGCGCAGTCTACCAAATGTTCGCCGTTAGCGAGCACTTCTGGTTGCACCTTCCTGATCCGGGCGCAAGTCCTTTGTTCAGGGGTTTTTCACAGTTTTGAGGAAAACCGCTGTGACTATGTGTCCATAAAGTCACGCGAAACGCCATCGAATACAGCAATCACCCTATTCGTAGGTCCTAACCCTCGCCTTATCTTAAATAACAGAAAACGAGTTCATCCGCCGGCTCCGCGTTCCTTCTCCTGATCTCGCCCGCTGCTGTCAGTGCCATGAGGGAGGTAACGCAATGCTACGAATACTTATCGCCGACGACGTGCCCATGGTTCGGGCGGGTCTGAAAATGCTTCTCGAAATGCACAAGGGCTGGAGTGTCTGCGGGGAAGCTACGGACGGTAAGGACGCTGTGGAAAAAGCCCGCGCCCTCGCTCCCGACGTAATCCTGTTAGACGTCTCGATGCCGAATCTCAACGGCTTGCAAGCCGCCCAGCTGATTCGCAAAGATCTGCCGGGCGCCAACATCTATTTCGTCACGCAGCATCATTCTCTCGAAATAGCTCGAGCAGCTGCTGATGCTGGCGCCCGCGGCTACGTCGCGAAAATTCAAATTCCTACTGACCTGATTCCGGTGATCGAAGCCGGCAACAACACCCCGCCGCTCGAATCTTAGGCGGTAAGCCGTCCCAGCAGCAGCCGGAAAAATCGCTCCGCATCCACCTCCACGGCCACTCGCGCATTTGCCTTGAAGCTCTCTTCCGTCACCACCACAGGCGACCCGTCATGCTTATCCGCAAGCGCCATTGGCGCCGAACCTCTCGCTGGCCCGTACGCCCATCCAATCGTTTCTCCCGCCGTGAACTCGCCCTCCGTCTCCACTTCCACGTAATAATCCTTCAGCGTCAGAATTCCCGGATCGATCAGATTCGCCACCGTCAACGGATCGTGCATCGCCTCGATCATCGGGTGCGGCCCACGATTCAAATGCTCGAGCGTCGCCGCCATAATCTTCGCGGCCGCGATCCCCGACGGATTCTTCGCCGTCTCCAGCGCCTTCAGTCGCTGGTCGGTAAACAGCACCTTGCGCGTCACGTCCAACCCCACCATCGTCAACGGCACTCCCGCGTCAAACACGATCCGCGCCGCCTCCGGATCGACATACAAATTGAACTCCGCCGCCGGCGTCACGTTCCCGCCCGAAAGCGACCCGCCCATAATCACGATGCTCTTGATTTTCTCCGCCAGCCCCGGATCATCCCGCAGTGCCAGCGCCACATTCGTCAACGGCCCCACCGCCACCACCGTAATTTCGCCGGGATTCGCCTTCACGATCCTGCGGATCATCTCCGGCGCCGATTCTGCCACCGGCTTGATCTTCGGCTCCGGAAATTCCACGCCCGCGAGTCCATTATTCCCGTGGACGTGCTCTCCCGTAACCAGCTTTCTCACCAGCGGATGACGCGCCCCGCCTGCCACCGGCACATCCGTCCTCCCCGCAATCTCCACCAGCTTCAACGCGTTCGGCAGCGTGAATTCCAGCGGCACATTCCCGGCCACCGGCGTAATCGCCTCCACCTGCAATTCCGGCGAGCGCAGCGCCAGCAAGATCGCCATCGCGTCATCCACCCCCGGATCGGTATCAAGGATCAAACGAAGCGGCGCCGCTGCCGTAGGCGCTTTCTCGATCGCCGCGCTCTCGCGCGGAAAGGAACTGAACCCTCCGAATCTTTTGTTCATTCGCGCCGCCGCCAACGCACCCACCGACCCCGTCAAAAATTCCCTCCGGTTCGGCCGCCCTTTCCCTTCACCCTGCTCCTGCGCCCGCCGCGATTCGCCCCTTCGTTCGTGGCCCATAATTGTTGAGAATTCTCCTTGTCGAAGATTCCGTCCCAAAGAATGTCTTCGTCGAACAACCCATCGCTCGAAACCGTTTCTTATATTCGCCGCCGCTCCATTCTGTCAAGCAACCGCACGCATCGCGGCAATAGCGCGCGTCATAAGACATGCCCAGTCACTTGCACCAGTTTGCGGAAGTGGATGGACAGGAAAAAATCAGATCCGGAAGAAAATCAAAAAGAGAAATGAAAACAGCTATGAGCTCGTGCCGGTGCCCGCCGTTCAGTGGCATAGACACTCCTGTTTACCCAGAGATACGAAGGGTCTGTGCGCCGTTGCCTTTGCCGTTCCTACGCTGCAACTCGACGCCCTTCAACTCGCCTTGCGAAGCTGCCGCCCGCTCAACGCAGCTCTCGCCGGCCGCGCCTTCGCGGCCCCCGCCGCGCGACGCCTCTCGCCCAAGCTCCTCTTCAACGCCTCCATCATGTCGATCACCGGCGCCTTCTCGCGTTTCGGAGTCGGAGCCACCGTCTTGCCCTCGAGCTTCGCGTCAATCAATTCCTTCAGCCGTGCCTGGAATTCGTCCTTGTAAGCCTCGGGCTTGAATCGCGACGTCAAACTCTCCACCAACTGCTCGGCCAGCTTTACCTCTTCCGCCCGCAATTTAATATCGTAATTTTTCCCGTAACCAGCCACGCTCGCGATTTCATTCTGGTAGTACATCGTATGCAGCGTCAGCCCGTGATTCCGCGCCCGGATAAATACCGTGTACTCCCGCTGGTGCATGGTCACTTTCGCCACGCCCATCTTGTTCGTTCCTTCGAGCGCCTTCAGCAACAGCACGTACGGCTTGTCCGCCTTCTCATCCGGCAACGCCAAAAATGACGAATCAAAATAAATCGGATCCACCTCCGACTCCTCAAGGAACGCCAGTATCTCCATCTGTCTCCCCGATTCCGGCGTGATCTTCTTGATCTCCTCCAGCTCGATATACACGTACTGCCCCTTCTCGTACTCGTAGCCCTTTATCACTTCCTTGCGATCCACAAACCGCTTGCAGTGCGGACAATACAGCGGCTGCTTCAACCGCGTCTTACAAACGCTATGAATCTGGTGCAGGTTGATCCGCTTCTCCCGTGCCGCCGCATACAACCGGATCGGTATCGACACCAACCCAAACGAGATCATCCCCCGCCACACAGAAGTCGCCATAGCATTCCTCCGCGCGCTCTCGATCGTGGTTACAGCCATCAGCAGTGCGAACCCCACGCCGCTCGCGCGAGCATACCGCCCGCCAAGCCCCAGAACAATCAGTACATGACCCTACCGCGGTGGTCTCTGCCTTCGGTATTGCCTGCCGTTTTCTCTTATTTGAAATCTGAAATTTTAAATTTGAAATCCCGTCTCGCCTTCAAGTAGCACAGGCATTCCTGCCTGTGCCCCAAGCACCAACGAACTCCGAGTTGCAATGCGAGGAAAGCAATCAACCAGCGCCGCATCCGCCGTTGGTACCGCTGGCCTCCGGTTTACCCTGAGGAACGAAGAGCCAACGTCGTCGTTGTCTTTTCCTCATTTGAAATTTCCCTCGCCTTCAACCCCTCGTAACCGCCCTATTCATAACAAGATGCGAATTTCTAATCGGCAGGTAAACCGCCAACAGGGCCGTGCTTGTGGCCACGATTCCAGGCCACAACATCTTGTGTCTCCCGCCGCCCGACCTGCATAGTTCCGCTTCCCAACCCATCTAATCCCCGTATCCGGAACAGCTCGCGACTCGCCCCTTTTCCGCCGCCCTTTCGGGTACAATTTCGCTCACCATTTTCAACGGAGAGATCGCATGGCCACTACCCCAGCACCGAAAGTCTTTAAGAATTCTATCAACGGAGAATGGGTTCCCGCGCGCAGCGGCAAAGCCATTGAAGACCGCAACCCCGCCAACACGACCGAGCTCGTCGGCATGTTCCCGGCGTCGAGCGCCGAGGACGTCAACCAGGCCGTTGACGCCGCGAAGCAAGCCTTCAAGAGCTGGCGCCTTACTCCCGCGCCTAAGCGCGCAGAAATTCTCTACCGCGCCGCCGAAATTCTCACCCAGCGCAAAGAAGATTTCGCGATCGACATGACGCGCGAAATGGGCAAAGTCCTCACCGAAACCCGCGGCGACATCCAGGAAGCCATTGACATGACCTATTTGATGGCCGGCGAAGGCCGCCGCCAATTCGGCCAGACCACTCCGTCCGAGCTGCCCAACAAATTTGCGATGTGCGTGCGTTCTCCGATCGGCGTGGCGGGCCTCATCACGCCGTGGAATTTCCCGATGGCGATTCCGTCGTGGAAAGCGATTCCCGCGCTCGTCTGCGGCAACACGGTCGTCATCAAGCCGGCCGAAGATACGCCGCTCTCAACTTACAACCTGATGCAGATTCTCACCGAAGCCGGATTGCCGCGCGGCGTGATGAACGTCGTCTTCGGCGACGGTCCTGATGCCGGCGCTCCGATACTCGCGCATCCGGATGTCAATCTCGTCAGCTTCACCGGTTCCACCGAAGTCGGCCGCATCGTGAGCAATGCTTGCGCGCCAACTTTCAAAAAATGCACCCTCGAGATGGGCGGCAAGAACATCATCATCGTGATGGACGATGCTAACATCGACCTCGCCGTGGACGGCGCGATCTGGGGCGGCTTCGGCACCACCGGCCAGCGCTGCACCGCGGCGAGCCGCGTCGCAGTGCACAAGAAAGTCTACGGTCAGTTCGTCGAAAAATTTGTCGCACGCGCCCAAACCCTCAGAGTAGGCGACGGCCTGAATCCCGCCACCGAAATGGGCCCTTGCATCAACGAAGAGCAGCTGCAAACCGTCATGAAGTACGTTCAGATCGGCAAGGACGAAAGCGCCAAGCTGGCCGCGGGCGGCAAGCGACTTGAAGGCGGCGCTTACGCGAACGGCTGGTTCCACGAGCCTACCGTTTTCATCGACTGCGATCCGAAGATGCGCATCTGCCAGGAAGAAATCTTCGGCCCACTCGTCTCCGTGATTCCGTTCGAGACGTTCGATGACGCGCTTGCCATCGCCAACGACGTGAAGTACGGCCTTTCGTCCTCCATCTACACGCGCAACGTCAACGACGCGTTCCGCGCACAACGCGATCTCGAAACCGGAATCGTCTACGTGAACGCGCCGACCATCGGCGCGGAAACGCACTTGCCCTTCGGCGGAATCAAGAACACCGGCAATGGTCATCGTGAATCCGGCATGGCCGCTCTCGATTTCTACTCCGAGTGGAAGACGCTCTACATCGATTATTCCGATCGCCTGCAGCGCGCCCAAATCGACAACGCCGACTGAACGGCTCGATTTGTTTTCAGTAGGGGCACGGCATGTCGAAGATCCCGCACGTGTTCGCAGGGCCGTGCCCGCTTGAGCCACGAGCAATCGTCACGCGCCCGCGTTGTCATTTTGAGCGCAGCGCGTTTTTCAGCCGCTGATTCTTGGCGCGTTAAAAATTCCATCACACGAAACGTGGCCACCTGTCCATTCGTACAGGTTTCCGCGCGCGCATACCTGAACCTTTTCTGGATTGCCTCGGTTTGCCGCGTGCGAATAAAGTTGTCCTACGTCAGCCATCCTGACGACCCTTTCGATTCGAACGAGGAGGCACCATGTGGACCAAGACTCAACCCGAAGCGCCCGGCTACGCGCCGGCATCGGGGCAGGCGAATACACCAGCGTCAAATTTCAATAGCGCCGCAAGCGCGACGCGTTTCAACGCGCCGGCGACGACTCCGAGTGCGCCCACCGCGCGAGGGCTTTCGTGCCTCGGGGCGAGCCTCGAAATCAAGGGCAAGATTTCCGGCGAAGAGGATCTGCAAATTGACGGCAAAGTGGAAGGCTCGATCGCGCTGCAGGGGCAGCGTCTCACGGTGGGACGCAGCGGTCAGTTGAATTCCGAAGTGCACGCGCGCGAAGTGGTCGTCTATGGCAAGGTGCAGGGCAACCTGCGCGCCAGCGACCGCGTCGAGATTAAGAAGGACGGTTCGGTGACAGGTGACATCACGACTTCGCGGATCAGCATCGAAGACGGCGCGTACTTCAAGGGCCGCATCGAGATCGATCGCTCGAAGGGCTCGTCAGTGGAAGAGTACGAAGCGGTTGGCGCTTCGTCGTCCGCGAACTAAATCCTCACCGGTTCCTCCTCGGGTTCCGGGGCTGCGCCAGATCCTGGGCAAGCGCGCAGCTCCGGAACTCGTTTTTCCCGAAGTCCGCTGTGATCCAGTGCAAATAGATTTGTTGATTTGAGAAAGGTGCTCAGCGAGGATTTGTGCAGGCGCCGCGAGTGGCACGTTTCTTTAGACGGAATCGGCGACTAGATCGCCGATTTCGGCGGCTTCGTCGCAGGCGGAACGAAAATTTTCGTACCAGGTTTCGGTGAAAGTGTTGACGAGCTGCGGAACGGTGCGCCCTGCGACCTCGAATGTGGACCCGGCAATTTCTCCCCAGGTATGAATCACGGTGCGGCCTTCGCCCTGCTGTTCGAACTCAACCCACTGAATGATCGTGACGCCCATGGCGCTATCGATCCAGCCGATCTGCTTCATCGGCGTGCAGGTGATGATCACGTGTTCGATCACGGTTTCCACGGGACGCAGCAACTCGATAAAAAGGCGGCTGCCGACTTGCCACGGCCTGCCCTCGTGCCAGCCTAGCTTGCCGTAGACATTCGCGAAAGAGGGCCAGCGAGTCCAATCGGAGAAGATGCTCCAGGCGACTTCCGGGCTAGCCTTGGTAATTACCGTGTATTGGAACAAATGCGAATCGCTCAGCAACTTCACCAACTATTCCTCCTTGACCTTCCTCTCCGCGGTTTGCGAAACAGGTAACAATCGGGGCCATTGCTTATACACGTTCGTTTAACGATGTCAAATATATTACAATCCAGCGAAAAGGCGCGAGCAGCGCCAGGGGGGAATTCCGAGATGCCGCGTCATCCGGATTTGGAAGTGGAAGGGCACGTTCTGGATGCAGCGTACCGCTTGTGGCGAAACAAGGGCGAACACGGTCTGACGATGCGGGCGGTGGCGAGCGAAGCGGGGACGACCACACCGACGGTCTACCAGCGATTTCGAGACAAGCGCGAGATCCTGGAGGCAATGCGACTGCAACTCTTTGCTGCGGTGAAAAAGTCGCGAGCGGTGGCCGAATTTTGCCGGCGCTATCTGGACTTTGCAGCGAGCCACAAGCACGAATATGAGTTGATTCATGCTGACTGGTCGGCACGGCTGCACCGGGACGAGCCGCGGCCGTCATTCGAGTTGCTGCAGCGCCGGCTGGCGGATTGCTTAGGCGGAAAGCCCGAGGATCACCGGCGATTGACGCTGGCGATTGCAGCTCTCTCGAACGGAACGGCGACGCAGTTACTGATTTCCGGTGTGCGGGATAGCGTTGTGCGAGAGCTTCGCCAGACTTGCCTGATGGCGGCGGAGAGCCTGGTGGAGTCGGCGCGGAGGAACGGGCGGCGGAGAGGAAGATCGCAGAGTTCAGTGCGATCGAAGGGGTCAGGTCAATTCCGGCTGAAGAGCGCCGGAACGGGACCTGAGCTGCGGAAAAATTTGGGCGCGTGACCTGAGTTGCGAAAAAGATTCTTACGGCTGGAGGATTCGCCGCGGTTTACACCGAGAGAATGCAAATCGCGGCTGGGTTGGGGGCTGCTTGACTGTTCCTGGGCCTTGAGCGAGACTACGTGACGACGACAACTTGGCAACGGAGCGCGACTGTGACTCCCAAACGGAAACCGGATCCGCCATCAGACCCCGAAAAGCCGTCCGTTACTCTGCCGGGGAAAGTCGAAAAGATCATTCCTGCCGTTCCTGCCATCGCTCTTCCTGAAAGGGCGCAAGTCTCCGTTGAAGGCGCCGACCATCTTTACAAGGAGATTCGCATCGAGAACGTCCTGCAAGATGAAAATGGTGAAGAAGTGGCGCTCAAGCCAGGGGCCGAAGTGCAGGTAACCGTGGAAGCCTCGGCTGAAGCGGTGGTACCGAAAGAGGAAAAGCGCGAGAAACATCAAGATTCCGAAAAGGACAAGAAGTAGAACTGTCGGAGCATTCCCGAAGCAAGTGAAACCTTCCCACGCTTCGCAGACCCGGCGAAGAGTAGGGCACCCGCAAGAACTAAAGCTAAAATTCGAAGACAACTGCCCGAGTGGTAGGCGGGATCTCCGACTCCGGCGTTCAGTGAGCGGAACGGGAACCGCCAATGACGACGTGACCCTTGGACTGGTGGCATTCTGAGGGCGGCCACCTCGACATTTAAGGTTGGACAATCGAACGAATGGTTTTCCAGCGAGCAGGCGGTAGTGCGTCAGGAACCTGATTCTTTACGCTTTCCAGAACCCGTTTGCACAGCTACAGTAGGGCGGCTCGCGCTCCTCTCAAAAGGAGGATGGGATGCGTTTTGAAAGACGCCAACTGCTTCGAACCCTGTCATGTGGTTTCGGGTCGAGCTTTATCTGGAATTGGAACCAACTTGGCATCGCTGCGCCGACAGCGATACTACCGAAGGTCTCCGCTGCGCCCGCGGTGACCGCTGTTCGTGATGGAGTCACCGGAGGAACCGAAATGGAAAAAGTGACCGGCATCGGAGGATTCTTCTTTCGAGCCAAAGATCCGAAAGCGCTGGGGCTTTGGTACGAGCAACATTTGGGAGTTTTGCCGATACCAACGAGCTACGGGGCAACTGGTTGGCAGCAAGATGCGGGGCCCACCGCATTCGCCCCATTCAAGGAGACGAGCGACTACTTCGGCGATCCGCAGAAGGTTTGGATGCTGAACTTTCGAGTGCGGGACCTTGACAAGATGGCGGCTCAGTTGCAAGCCGCGGGAATCACGGTGAAGATCGATCCGGAGTCTTATCCCAACGGCAGGTTCGCGCGCCTGCATGACCCTGAGGGAAATCCGATTGAATTGTGGCAGCCTAAGGCTTCAGACGCGAAAGGCTAGGTTGCGAAGCAGTTCAGGAGGAATTCAGAAGGAGTCGTCCCATGCTCCATCCCATTGGCGGATTCAGTTGTGTTGCTGTGCTCGCGGTTGCGAGTGCTGTTCTTGGCTGCCCCGCGGGCGAGCAAGAGGTTCCGGAAAAACTTTGGCCTCCGGCCAACGAACAACTTCTTTTTCGGGTGCGCGCAAAGGGCGATCAAGTGTACGTCTGCCAGCGTGAGGCGGGGCAATTCGGCTGGATGCTGAAGGCGCCTGACGCCCAACTTTTCGATCAGGACGGCAAGTCTTTCGGTAAACATTTTGCTGGACCGTCATGGGAAGCAAACGACGGTAGCCGTGTGACTGGGAAGGCTGTTGCAAACGCTCCTTCACCGGATGCGGATTCGATTCCGTGGCTTCTGGTCAGCGTTGTGAGCCACGGGAACAAAGTGGGGTTAACGCAGGACAAACCGGCCGAGCACCTGAACATCAACAACGGCATACTGTCACGCGTTATGACGATACAGCGCCTGAATACGAAAGGCGGCAAAGCGCCTGCCGCCGGGTGCGACAGTTCGCATTCCGGCGCGGAAGTCCGCGTGCCGTATTCCGCAGATTATCTTTTCTACGCTCCGAAGTGATCTGCGTGTTGGCCGTGACCACCGGTAGCCTAAGAATGCAAGGCCCGGACTTCCTGCTCAACCGAAGCCTGCGAGGAGACTCGCCCTACATTCTCCCGGTGTGTTGGAGGCGACGGGGGATCGGGGCGATCAGTCTCGATTGGCCTTGACGAATGCGATTACCAGGCGCATGAATTCTTCCGGTTTCTCGAGATACATCAGGTGGCCGGAACCTTCGACGACGACGCGTCGCGAATTGGGGATTCCTCACCAGAATTAAGGTGGGGACGCTGACCTATCCGAGTACCCGCTTCTTCATCCAATCGCTGGCCGATTGAGCCAATTCTTTCAGGACTTCTTTATCGGTTTTGCCTGAACTTTTCAGGACGTGCAAGGAATGATCGGCGCCTTCGAATACGCGCAGCGTGGCTTGAGTTCCGACTTTGTCCAAGATGGGCCTCAAGAGCTTGAGATCAGCTAAAGCGTCGCGCGTCCCTTGAAGGAAAAGCATCGGCAATTTTACTTCGCGCAGGTGCTCTGCGCGCTTAATTCCTGGTCGATTGGGTGGGTGCAGCGGGAATCCGAAAAAGACCAAACCTCGAACGCTATCCAAGCGCCCTTCGGAAGCTGCGAGCGAAGTCATTCGGCCTCCGAGAGATTTTCCTCCCGCAAATAGCGGCAGATCCGGAGCCGCTTTAGAGGCAGCCTGCACCGCCGCCTGGATAGTCGCGGTGAGGACCGGCGGGCGGTCGGGGACTCGCCGTCGTTGCTCCATGTAGGGAAACTGGAATCGAAATGAGGCGACTCCAACGGCTGCAAGCTCGTGGACGACGGCCGTCATGAACGGATGATTCATTCCGGCGCCCGCGCCGTGGGCCAGCACAAGCAGGCATTGGGCGCTCTGCGGCTGCAAGAAGATTGCCGACACTTCGCCGGCATCTTGAACGGCGAACCAGATGTTCTGAGTGCTCGACACTTTATTCGCGAATTTTTACGACGCGGATCTTTGTCTCGCCAGTAACCGCATGAAATAAGGTCGTGTCGTAGAGCAAGGGAATTGTGGCATGTTATTGCGCTCAACTGCCAGCGAACGATAGCGTCGGATGGCGAAGCCTTCTGCGAGAGGGTGCTGCGGTTGACACTCCCCGCCGCGCCTAGCAGAATATTTGCGGCGCGGCGGGTGGCCGTTTGAGTGGTTCCTGCCTGGGGCAAGGCTCTGATTTGTTGAGGATTCCATCGGGAAACCTGTGCCCCGAATCCAAGCGAGGAAATATGAGAATCCGTTGGATGCGAATTTTCGCATCGGCGATTTTGATTGTGGCGAGTGGCGCGGGCGTGCGCGCCCAGACTGGGCGGATGGCTGGCGAAGGAGCCGGAAAGGCTGCGATGACTGGGGCTCTGCTGCCCGAATGCGCGGTCGCGGGTGGAACTGGCTCGTCGACGCGAGCGGTGTCGGACGATACAAAAAAGAACGGTGGATTCGACCTCGCGAATCTGGATCGATCCGTATCGCCGTGCGCTGATTTCTACCAGTTCGCCAATGGCGGATGGATGAAAAACAATCCGATACCGGCGGCGTATCCGAGGTGGGGTTCGTTCACAATTCTGCAAGAACACAACCAGGACGTGCTGCGGACGATTCTTGAAGATGCGGCGAAAGACAAATCCGCGCAGCCGGGATCAAATTGGCAGAAAATCGGCGATTTCTATGCCACCTGCATGGATGAGAGCGCCATCGAATCGGTGGGAGTAAAGCCGCTCGCACCCGAATTCAAGAGAATTGCGCAGATCAAGGATGCTGCGAGCCTGCAGGCGGAAGTGGCGCGCTTGCAGAACGAAGGAGTGGACGCGATTTTCAATTTCGGTTCGCAGACTGATTTTAAAGACAGCAACAGCATGCTCGCAGGCATCGGGCAGGGCGGGCTGGGTTTGCCGGACCGGGATTACTACACGCGGGAAGACGAGAAATCCAAGCAGCTGCGCGACGAATATGTGCAGCATGTGACGAACATGTTCAAGCTGCTCGATGACGACGACACAACGGCTGCGGCGGAAGCGAAAACTGTGATGGAGATCGAGACGCGTTTGGCGAAAGTATCCATGCCGCGCGTCGACTTGCGCGATCCCGACAAGGTCTACCACAAGATGCCGGTTGCGCAGTTTCAGGCGCTCGCGCCAAACGTGGACTGGGAAGGGTATTTTAAGGAAATTGGCGCGCCGCCGGTGTCGCAGATCAATGTTTTCCAGCCAGACTTCATGAAGGAAGTCAGCGCCGCCTGGACTTCGGTGCCGTTCGCCGATTGGAAGGTCTACCTGCGATGGCAATTCGTCCACGCGGAGGCGACGGCGCTGCCAAACAAGTTTGTGGACGAAAACTTCGACTTCTATTCGAAGAAGTTGACCGGCACCACAGAAATCTTGCCGCGCTGGCGTCGCTGCGTGCGAGCCACTGACCAAAAGCTCGGCGAGGATTTGGGCCGGTTTTACGTGCAGAGGGCGTTTCCACCGGAAGCAAAAGCCAAAGCGATGGAGATGGTTCACAATCTGATTGACGCGTTACGCGCCGATCTTTCGACACTTGACTGGATGAGCCCTGCAACCCGCGAGCAAGCCATCGCAAAGCTGAGCGCGATCAAGTTGAAGATCGGTTATCCGGATAAATGGCGCGATTATTCCGGCTACAAAGTGGATCGCGGGCCGTACGTCGAGAATTTTATCCGCGGCAACGAATTCGAGGCCGCATACGACTTGGCAAAAATCGGCAAGCCGGTGGACCGGGGCGTCTGGAATATGACGCCGCCGACCGTGAATGCCTATTACAACTCGACACGCAACGAAATCGTGTTTCCAGCGGGCATTTTGCAGCCTCCGTTTTACAATCCGAACCGGGATGACGCGATGAACTATGGCGGGATGGGCTCGGTGATAGGGCATGAATTGACGCACGGCTTTGACGATCAGGGCAGCAAATTTGATGCGATGGGGAATCTGAAGAACTGGTGGACACCGGAGGATTTTAAGAATTTCCAGGCGCGCGGCGAATGCATCGTGAAACAGTTTGACAGCTTTGAAGTGGAGCCTGGGCTGCACGAAAACGGAAAACTCGTGGAAGGCGAGAGCATTGCTGATCTTGGCGGGCTGACGATCGCATATGCCGCGCTGCAAGAGACGCTGGAAGGCAAGTCTGCGCCAGCGCCGATTGACGGCTTCACGCCCGATCAAAGGTTTTTCCTGGGCTGGGCGCAGGTGTGGGCGAGCAATATGAGGCCGGAGTATGAGCGGATGATCGTCCATACGAATCCGCATCCTTTGGATAGTTACCGGGTGAACGCGCCGGTATCGAATATGCCGGCGTTTGCAAAGGTATTTGATTGCGGTGCAGACTCGAAGATGGTGCGACCCGCGGCGGAGCGGTGCAGAATTTGGTGATTTAGCTCACTGGCGCAGCCAGTGGCTCCGAAGAAATGGCTGGAGGCGGTTCGTAGGTCGGAGTGGCGACCGCGATGGCACGCTGATGCTTGCGGTACCAGATGCATTCGCTCGCGCGCTGCCATAGACGGCAGGCTTGCCAGAAGATGATGAGGAATTGAGAGAGTAGAAACGGCGCGAGGATGGATTCTGGATGAAGATGCGTCATCCAGATGTGAAGGCCCGCGGCAAAGACGATCCACGCGATCAGGCTAACCCTCAGATATAGCCAATAGAGCGAGAAGAAATTGTCCCGCAGCAGTGAAGCGGCACGGCGGAGAGCTTTGTGCATGCGATGCTCGTCTTCGGCGACGGCGATCACTTGAGCCATATCAAACCAGACTCGAATGCAGATCAGCAGCAGCAGAAAGATGAGGGCGGCGACTACTGAGAAATGAACTGCAGTCATGGGTGAGATCGATTGCTTCTCAACGCGATCGTAGATGTGATGGGCAATTCCGCCCAGGATGAGAACCGGAATCAGCACGAGCAAAAGATAAATTGCCGAACGAACGAAACGCCAGAAATTGTGTCCGCAGGCTTCGAAAAACCCGCCAGCGCGAAGCCTCTGTTCGGAATAGTAAGTAGCCAGAATGCCGCCCGTGGCAAAGATCATGAAGGTGGTGAAGAGAAAAGCACCCAACAAGGAAGCCGAAATCGATCCACCAAATGGAGATTCGGGATTCATCGCGAGCGAAGCGGATGCTCCCAGGTTGAATCCGTGCACAAGCTGATCGGCGGCGATGCTGTGGTCCAGAATTGCGCCGATGCGTTCGTTGGTCCCGTGAGTGGCGAAATAGGCCAGCACAAAATTGACGGCATAGACTAGCCAGAGAACGCTTTGGCAGCTCCATACGAGCGCAACACCGGAAATAAACGTCTTCGGCGTTGCGTCTGCCATTACCAATTCCACCGCTTGGGCATGCTGGTTATGCAATCCATGCGAGCAACTGCGCCATCCACTCGCTGACAAATCCCCATATGTTCGACAGCTTCTTTGTGGCGCGACGATCAGCTTTCAGAATGTAGCTGTTGTTGAAAAGGTCCCGATCCAGCCAGACCTGATGGTCCGCGTCGATTTCGGCGGACACGATCTGAGATTTTCGATCGTAGACGTAACGCACCCAGCGATCGCGGCCATCCCAACGCTCAGTCAGCGACTGTTTGTCATCGAAAGTAATCTTCACGTCGACCGGAAATACAAAGTCGCCTTTGCGTTGCACGGTTACATAGGTGCGATAGAGCGATTCTCTGTTTTTAGCGGCCACGTTTTCCGGCTCGTACCAATTTAGCGGGTCGGAATGCGCATCCAGGATTTTGTAGTCCAACATCTGGGTGCCGGAAATCGCCTGATCGAAATACCAATGCAGGTCTTTGCCAGCCACTTCCTCGACGGTCTTAATGAAATCTTCGCCTATGGGATGGGTAAAGCGAAAGCGCATGAAATACGTGTGCAATGCGCGCCGCAGCGTTTCTTCGCCGATGATTTTCTCGAGTGTGAGAAGGACGGTAGCTGTTTTGCCGTACGTTATAGCTCCGTAGGCGTTGCCATCGTAAAAAAGCCAGGCAAAACGGTTGATTGGATCGGTATCGGGTCTGGAGAGATATGAGATGCGCTGCTCGTCATTACTTCCCATTTGGGCGAACGGGAAATTGAAGACTGAAGTGTACTTACCGTAGAGCGCGTCCATACCTTTTGCTTCCATGTAGCTGTTGATGCCCTCGTCGAGCCAGGCTTCTTCGAATTCGTTCGTCGCCACCATGCCATACCAGTATTGGTGGCCGAATTCGTGCTGCGTGACGAGCTCGGGAAGCAGCGCGCCTTTCGGCATGAACCAATTGGTGTCCGCAGTGATCAATGTTGGATATTCCATGCCGCCGGCCTGGTAGCCGCCGTGCGGCGGGTCGATTATGGTGAGCCGGTCATAGGGGTAGGGGCCAATCCACTGATCGTAGAGACCGAGCGTGCCCTTCGAGACTTGAATGTAGCGCTGGGCGGACGCCAGGTTTCCCGGCGACATCAAAACATGAAGCTTCACGGTCCCAGCGCTGCCGGTCCAGGAATCTTCGACGTCTGTGAAACTCGGGCTTGCGCTCCAGGAAAAGTCGTGAACATCTTCGGAGTGAAAGCTCAGCGTTTTCGTTCCGTCGGAATTGTTCGTAGACACCACGAGGTCGCCGCCTGCACCTACGATCTCATTTTGAGGAAGCGTGACATTCACGTCGAACGTCCCGAAATCAGCGAAGAATTCTGTGGTGTTGTGAAACTGATGGCAATTCCACGCGCTTTTCCACCACACGCCGACTTTCGGAAACCACTGGCCGATTATGTAAAAATCGCGCATGTATCCGGTTCGCGCAACGACTTCGGGTAGCTGATCGTCGAAAACGAACTTGAATTCCACCTCGGCGCCCGCAGGCACGGCTCTGGGAAGTTCGATCTGCATCACCGTGTGATCGGCTGCATTGTGGTCGTCTGGCTGGATGAAGCGCATCTGGGTCGTCAGATCGCCCATACCGGTGACTTCGAGATGCGAGATATTGATTGCGCCAAAATGTTCCGGTTTCCAATCGAGGCCGGGATTGTCTCGATTCTCTTCCGTCATAAAAGTGGATTGGGGTTCGAAGGCGTTTAGATACAGGTGAAATGGAAACGTTTTCTGAGGCTGGCCAGTGAGATTCTTGTAGCGCAGGGTCTCGGTTGCCGCGATCGTATGCCTCGCGGTGTCCAGGCGCGCATCGATTTGATATGCGACGACGCGCGTGGATAAGCTTTGCTGCATTGCCGAAGTTGCTGCCGTAACGGATGCTGGCGGCTCAGCCTGGCGGGTGGCGCTGGCTTGGCCTGAGCCCGAAGGTTGTGCGATGCAGGTGAGAGCGAGCCCTAGAACGATTCCAAAGCGCATCTGCCTCCCATGCGGTAGCTGCGACTGCAATGCCACCTAAAGCGTGCGGAAAGAATATGATACGCGGCGCAACGTGGCAAGCGGGCTCAGCGGAATCTTAGGGCCCACGCCCGCATTCGAGCTGAGAGGTTGCGTTCCAAGTGACGCACGAGAGCAGCGAAGTTGACGCGTCCTGGTGACACGACTAAACTCTAATTATCTGGGCGTACTTCTCGTTCTTTTTTTTCCGAGAAAGACTCAGGAGCCAGTAAGTTCATGGTTTCCCCGGTGTTACTGCACAGGCGCCATCAGCAGATTCTGACGGACGTAGTGCGCGAATACATTGAGACGGGCGAACCTGTCTCGTCGCGCAGCGTGGCGCGCAGGCACGTCGACCCGCTGAGCCCTGCGACCGTACGTAACGTCATGGCAGATCTGGAAGATGGCGGCTTTCTGTACCATCCGCACACTTCAGCTGGCAGGGTGCCGACGGCCGCGGCATATCGGTTTTTTGTCGAGCAAGTGACGGCGCAGGCGACTGCGAATCCCGAAGATAGGCTGTGGATTCGCCGTGAGCTCGAAGCCGCGAACACTCCGGAAGCGGTAATGGAGCGCGCAAGCCACGTGCTGGCGGCTGTTTCGCGCGGGCTGGGAATTTTCATCGCACCGCCGCTGGCGCGCAGCGTGGTAGAGCATCTTCGCTTTTTGCTGCTGCCGGATAATCGGGTGCTGGTGGTGCTGGTTGCCGCCGGCGGCCAGACGCGGGACAAATTGATTCGACCGGAGAGGCAGTTCCGCCAGGAAGATTTGGATCACATCGCTGCCTATTTGAATCATCACTACATCGGTTGGACGATTGAAGCGATGCGCGCCGATTTGCGGGCGCAATTGGCGCGCGATCGTGAACGCTACAGCCGGCTGGCTGGTGATGCTTTGATGTTGTGCGATCCCAGCGTGCTGGGTGATATCGACGAGCGCAAGATTTACGTGGAAGGCGCCGCGCAAATGGTGGCGTCGCCGGAATTTACGAATCAGGATCAATTGCGCGAATTGCTCGAGACGATCGAGGAGAAAGACCGGTTGATCGCGATTTTGAGCGGATGCATAGAGGCGCCCGAACCCGTGCATGTGGAATTGGGAGTGGATCAAATTTCGAATGCAGGCAAGCATCTCGCCGTCGTGTCCGCGTCTTATTCGTCGGAAGGGGAAGTTCAGGGCGCCCTCGGGATCGTCGCGCCGATGCGAATGCATTATGAGCGCGTGATTACGGCGGTAGCGTTCATGTCGCAATTTTTTTCCGAAGAAAAAGAGGGGAGTTAGAACTTGGCAGCGCAGAAGATCCAGAAGGAAGACGAGCAACCAAAGCCGGCGGTCGCGGCTGCGGAAGCAAGTTCTGCGACAGCGCCTGCGCCGGAAGCAGAGCAGCAGGATCAAGTCCAGAAACTCGCGGCTGAGAAACAAGATTTAACGAACACGCTGCTGCGTCTGCAAGCGGATTTCGACAATTACCGCAAGCGAACCGATAAAGAGCGCGACCAGGCGCGGCATAGGGGAGTCGAGCATCTAGTCGAACAGCTTCTTCCTGTCCTGGACGGTTTCGATCGGGCTCTCGCCGCACACGACGATCCCGCGTACGAAGATTACCGCAAGGGATTCGAACTGATTCGAAAACAGCTCTGGGATTTGCTCGCGAAGCAGGGAGTGCACCGGATCGAATCGGTCGGCAAAGAATTCGATCCAAACGTTCACCACGCCGTTGAACACGTACCGACGAATGACTATCCGGACGGCACCGTGATTGATGAGTTCCAGCCGGGTTACACGTTTCATCATCGCATTCTGCGCCCTGCGATGGTGCGTGTGGCGAGCGGCCGTAAGAATTGAGGGCCTCAGGTAATCTCGTCAGCGGTGAACTTTTTCCGAGCGTGATGATTCAAATTTATATTTCACCGTAAGAAAAAAGGAGTAACGAAAAAGAGATGGCACCCAGCAAACAGGATTTCTACGCAGTCTTAGACGTAACGCGCGACGCGTCGGCGGAACAGATCAAATCCGCGTACCGCAAAGCGGCCATGAAATGGCATCCGGACCGCAATCCGGAGAACAAGCACGAGGCGGAACTCAATTTTCGCGCAGCGGCAGAAGCTTACAGCGTGCTGTCCGACCCGCAGAAACGCTCGATCTACGATCGCTTTGGCCACGCAGGACTGGGCAGCCGCGGATTTGAAACCGGCGGATTCAACGCGTCGATCTTCGAAGATTTTCAGGATATTCTTGGCGACCTTTTCGGCTTCGAGGATATTTTCGGCGGCGGGCGGCGTCGCGGAGGGCGTGGGCAGCGCGGCCAGCGCGGAGCAGATCTGCGCTACGACATGACTCTCACCTTTGAAGAAGCTGCCACGGGCGTGAGCACCAAAATTCACGTCTCGCGCCATGAAGCTTGTGAGGCCTGTCACGGAACCGGAGCAAAGCCCGGCACCGGCATGTCGACGTGCAAGACGTGCGGCGGGCGCGGCCAGGTCTCCTATAGCCAGGGATTTTTCTCCATCACTCGCACGTGCCCCGCATGCCAAGGCGTGGGCCAGGTGATTCGCGATGCTTGTGCTGCGTGCCGCGGCCAGGGCCGCATCGAGCGCGAACGAACGCTCGAAGTCGGCGTCCCTGCCGGCGTCGATTCAGGGACGCGATTGCGGATGGCGGGTCACGGCGAACCAGGCACGAATGGCGGGCAGCCCGGCGATCTGTACATTTTTCTCGAAGTAAAGGAGCACGCGTTCTTCGAACGCCGCGGCGCAGACCTCTACTGCACGATTCCGGTTAGCTTGCCGCAGGCGACGCTGGGCACTTCGATCAAGGTCCCAACACTTTCTGGCGAAGAAGATCTCGAGATACCCGAGGGAACGCAATCAGGCCAGATCTTTCGCAAAAAATCCAAAGGGCTGCCGAACCCGCATGGCGGACGGGGCGATTTATACGTGAGTGTTCGCGTGGAAATACCTGCCAAGGTGACGCGCGAACAGCGACGGTTGCTCGAACAACTCGGGCAGACCATGAAGGTGGAAAACAAGCCCATCGAGCGAGCGTCAAATTTCTTCGATAAGGTAAAGGATATTTTCGGCTAGAGTTCGGAGCGGCCGCATCATCTGTCACACTTGACCCCCGGGGGGCAAATCTGGAATTGTACGTTGCCTCGGCGGTGGCCAATCCAAAATACGCTAAAACTCCCTGAATTTACCCCGCATTCAACTGTGATACATTCTGGGGCTCCAGTATGGCCAAAATTGCCATTGATGGCACCCGCGGAACATATCCCGTTGTCTGTTCGCGCGGAGCGGTTTCGCGGGTATCGGAACTGGCGCGCGAGCAAAGCCGGCGCGGAGAAATTTTCTTTCTATCTTCGCCCCGGGTGTGGAATTATTGGGGCAGGAAGTTAACGGCGAAATCCCGCGGGCAACGCAGCGCGACAATTCTGTTTGACGATAGCGAGCTGGCCAAACGGCTTGCAACCGTAGAAAAGATCGCGCGTGCGTTGGTCAGCCTCGGTGCGGATCGCGACGCCACGTTGGTGGCTGTCGGTGGCGGCGTGGTAGGCGATGTGGCGGGATTCGTGGCAGCCTCGTACTTGCGAGGCGTGCGCCTCATTCACGTTCCGACCACGCTCGTAGCGCAGGTGGATAGCGCGATCGGCGGAAAGACCGGCGTAAATCTTCCCGAAGGGAAGAATCTCGTCGGCGCATTTTACCCGCCGGAGCTGGTCATTGCCGACCCGGATGTTCTCAGCACGCTGCCTCACCGTCAGTATCGCGCCGGGCTGTACGAGATAATTAAATATGGCGTGATCGCCGATGCGCCGTTGTTCCGCTATCTGGAACGATACATGCTTGCGCTTCTTCGACGCGATCGCGCGGCGCTTGAGTACGTGATTCCGCGGTGCATTCGGATCAAGGCGATGGTTGTGGGCAAAGATGAGCGCGAGAGCGGCCTGCGCCAGATCCTAAATTTTGGTCACACGCTAGGCCATGCGCTTGAGACCGCCACTAGCTACAGGAAGTTTCTTCACGGCGAGGCGGTGGGCCACGGCATGATTTTCGCGACGCTTCTTGCCCTCGCGATTGACCGGATCGGCGTGAAAGATGCAGCGCGAACTATTGGCTTGATTCTATCGGTCGGGCCGGTGCCGCTGATTCCGCGGCTCTCGAACTCGGAGTTGAGATCGCTGCTGCTCAGCGACAAGAAGGTTCAAGCGGGCGAAATCGGCTGGGTGCTCCCTTCCGCCATTGGAAAAGCGAAATGGGGAGCGGCAGTCCCGTGGCGTGTGGTTAAGACGAGTCTCCGCGCGCTGCCCGGATTGCTTCGCGAGTGGCAGCGCAGCGGAACGAGGTCTGAGTTGCACACAGTATGAAAATCTTCGAGACATCGTCTACGCCGGTTTTGGGGTCGCGGCCGAAAGGCGCTCGTGACGAACGCGATTCCGCGCGGCGCGTGCGCGATATGTTCAGCGCCATTGCGCCTCGCTACGACCTGTTGAATCACCTGCTGTCGTTCTCCATGGATAACAAGTGGCGCCGCCTCACAGCGGAAAAATTCCGCCGAATCTTGCGCCGCACCGATGCCCGCGTCCTCGATTTGTGTTGTGGCACGGGAGACCTGGCATTCGCTCTTGAGGTTGAACGTGTGGACGTGATCCGGGATCCAACGGCGCATCGCATCCCAATCATGGGTTGTGATTTCGCCTACCCCATGCTCGAACGCGCGCGGAAAAAGGCGCGTTCTGACTCGCATACCGCCGAATTTATCAATGGCGACGCCCTGAACATGCCTTTTCCCGACCAGAGCTTTGACCTGGTAGCCACCGCATTCGGATTTCGGAATCTTGCCAACTACGAGCGCGGGCTCCGCGAAATAGCGCGCGTCTTAAAGCCGGGTGGTCGAATCGCAATCCTGGAATTTTCCGAGCCAACTAACAGTGCGATGGCGACGATGTACCGTTTCTACTTCAAGCGGATCCTGCCAGTCATTGGCGGAATGATTTCGGGCAACATCGCAGCCTACGCATATCTCCCCAGCTCTGTATCGAACTTTCCCACTCCACCAGAGCTTGCGAAATTGCTAAGTAACGCAGGGTTCTTGGGAGTCCGTCATCAAGCGTGGAATTTTGGAAGCGTGGTGCTGTATACGGGGCGCCTGCCCGAACCTGGAAAAGTCGTGATCGAAACCGAAAACGACCGCGCCCGTGGTTTTTGGAAGGAACGCCGGAAACATCCAAGAGGGGACTGCAAGGAAGCAAAGACCTAGTTGTCCAAGCCGAGGTTGCGAATTTTGTGAAGCAGCGTCTTGTAAGACACTCCTAATTTTTCCGCGGCGCGTGTCTTATTCCACTTCGTTTCACACAGCGCGTTCCGGATTTTAAATCGCTCCACATGCGCCACAGCGCGCTGCGAAACTTCCTCCAGCGGACCTTCCCAAAGAAATTCATCCTCGACCATATGTTCGGGCAACTGCTCGGGGGTGGGGCGCGCGGAAGGCAGTTGTAAACCAGCCACGTCGATGTCAGAACCATTCGCGAGGATTGCCGCGCGCTCGATCGCGTTTTGAAGTTCCCGCACATTGCCGGGCCAAGGGTGGGTCAGCAACCGTTCGCGTGCGTCCACCGTCAGGGCCAGCGTCGGTTTGCGAAATTCGCGCTTGAAGCGCTCGAGAAAATGCTCGGCCAGCAGCAGTACGTCGTCACCTCGCTCGCGCAGCGGCGGAATCGTGATGGGTACCGCGGAAATTCGGAAGTAGAGGTCCCCGCGAAACGTCTTGTCGGCCACCGCAGCGCGCAGGTCTTTATTTGTCGCGGTGAGGATTCGTACGTTCACTTCGATTTCCTGCGTGCCGCCAACGCGCTCGAATCGCTTTTCCTCCAGCACACGCAAGAGCTTGCTCTGCACTCCAAGCGGCAGTTCGCCAATCTCGTCCAGGAACAACGTCCCGCGGTGCGCGAGTTCGAGTTTTCCGATTTTTCGCGCCCCTGCGCCGGTAAAGGCGCCGCGCTCGTGTCCGAAGAGTTCATTTTCCACCAGCCCTTCGGGAATCGCCGCGCAATTCAGCGCCACAAAGGAACGCCCGGCGCGCGGGCTCAAGTGATGAATCGCGCGCGCGAAAAGCTCTTTTCCCGTGCCGCTTTCCCCCAGAAGCAGCACGGTTGAATCGGTCGCCGCCACGCGCTGAGTCATCTGGCTCGCATCTTTCATCGTGGGGTGTTCGGCGACGATGCGAGGAAAACCATAATGCGCCGCGTATTCTTCGCGCAGGAGCAGATTTTCTCTCAGAAGTTCCTGCTGCTTCGTAGCGCGGTCGAGGAGCAGCTTCAGATGATCCAGATCGACCGGCTTCTGAATGAAATCAAACGCACCTTCTTTCATCGCCGTCACGGCTTCTTCTACCGAACCATAAGCCGTAACAAGAATAACAGGCAGCGTAGGCTCCACTCGGCGAGCTTCTCGAAGGACGTCCAATCCCGAACTTCCCGGCAGCTTTAAATCGGTGAGAACGAGCAGGTACCGGCGCGCGCGTATTTTGTCAATTGCGGCAATGCCGTCCGGCGCTTCCTCCACCGCATAGTCCGCGCGCTCGAGCGCCTTGCGCAGCATCGCCCGGAGTTCAGGCTTATCTTCGACAAGGAGAATTGGCTCCATGGAGCGAGGCTAGCGGGCCCATCCGGGATCGCCGCCCGCCTGGCGCAGGTCATCTTCGGCGTCGGAGATGGCTTGCTTGTCCCCTTCGATTTCCTTTTGCTTGGCCGCGATCTTGGCAGTCTTTTCATTGATGTCGCTGCGGGTCAATCCCTGCTGCATGCCTTTCATGGGATCGTTGTAATACTGGAGATCAAGAACGCCGAGTTCGCGCTGCATCACGTCGAGGTCAGCCTGATCCTGTTCGAGTTTGTGCTGTAGTTTGTCGAATCGCTCCCGCCATTTCTTCTCGCTGCTTCCCGCAGTCTTGTCGGACTTCGCGCCGTCAGCAGGAGGATTCTCGGCATCGCCCCGAGCTGGTGGTTCAGCGCCCACCGCTGATATTCCGCCTTCCTTGGGAATATTGTCGTTGGTGATGACTTTGGCCTGCTTGGGAGTATCTTTTTTCTGTTCGCGAGCGCGCCGGGCTGCTTCCGCCAGCGATTCCTGCCGGCCGGTAGCTGCTTGCGCCTGCGCCGCCTGCGCACCGTTCTCTGGTCCAGCTAAGTCCTGTGATGGAGGTGCTGTCTTGTCCTGCTGCTGGCAATGGCTGCTCGGCGGAAACGCCACAATCGCGGCAATTGCCGTCAACCACAGTGCTCTGCGCATACCTACGCCTCCCGAGAGGCACCTATGGGATAGGCCCTAGATACAGTTTAGATGCGGGCGGCTTCGGAAGGGAATAGCAACGGCGAGGGCTCCTGCCGCAAAGGTAACCACAGCAGAAACTCCGCGCCTCCGCCGGTGCGGTTCCGGGCCTCGATGCTGCCCCCGTGCTGCAGGGCCACCTTTTGAACCACCGCGAGTCCCAGGCCCGTGCCCTCCGCTTTCGTGGTGTAGAACGGGAGGAAGATTTTGGGCAGGTCTGCCTGCGGAATGCCTGGCCCGTTGTCGGCGATACAGATGCGCTGCCACTTTCGCCCGCCCAGCTCTTCGATCGTCCCCGAAACGGTCAGGCGGGCACTGCCACCAGTGTCGCGGGCGGCTTCCGCTCCATTCCGCGTCAAATTCACCAGCGCCTGGCGAAGCAGCGCTTCATCGCCTGGGACATCCTCGAAAGCTCCTTCACATTCAACCACACAACCGGGGTTCGATTCCCGAAGTTCTTCCGTGACGCGCTCGACTAGAGTCTTCATCGGCACTGTCTCGTAGCAGATTTCGAGCGGCTTGGCGAAGCGGAGAAATTCTGTGACGACGTGCGTGAGCGCGCGCGTCTGGTCCAGAATGCGCTCGGCCGATTCTCGAATGTCGCCGGAGTCAAGTCGCACTTCACTGCGAATCATTTGCGCGTAGCCGGAAATCGTGGCCAGCGCGTTCTTGAATTCGTGCGCGATACCTGCAGACATTTCTCCGAGTGCCGCGAGATTTTCTTTCCAGCGAATCTGTTTTTGCAGCGCGGTGAGTTCGGTCAGGTCGCTCATCAGGCACAGCGCGCCGCTCACCTTCATCTCCGGCGGCACTCCGGGAAATTCAGTCCCAGGGCGTGGAGGATTGCGGACGGCGCGGAAAATCGGCGAAATCGTCACCCCGAGGTGACGCATTTCACCTTCCGCTGTCACGTGCTCCACTTCGCCACGATGAAACGTTCGCCCCTCGCGCAGGCAAGCCGTCAGCATGCGCGTCAATTCCGTATCGGCGCCTAGAATTTCCTTGTACGAACGATAGCGCAAGGTCCGGATACCGAGAGCTTCTTCTGCAGCGGGATTGGTGCTGCTGATTGCGCCCGTAGCATTCACCAGAAGCAATCCCGTCGGCATATTCCGGGTTACTTCTTCGGTGAGGCGCTCAGATTCTTGCGCGCGTTCTTGGGCCACAAGGTGAAGGCGCGCAAGCTCCTTTTCCTGTGTCCGCAGCTTTTCAATGACGCCCTGCATCGAGGCGGCCATAAAAGCGGAGGCGTTGTCAGGGTCGGGGACAGGGGCTGCAAATTGTCCTTCGGCAGACATTTCGCTTCTGCGCAGGAATTTGCGCACCACAAACGCGAAGAGGATCAAAACAAGGAATAGAACAAGCAGTCCCCCCGCCACAAAGCCCAGGTCGAAGGGTTGAACGCCGCTGATTCGCGTGGGGAGCTGCGGAACCATCACACGCCTTCTTCTACTCGATGCGTTCTAGCCATCAGCGCACCACCAGCAGTCCCTGATACCAATATACAATCGGCGTTCCGAAAAACACCACCAGCAGAGCCGCCATCCCGAGGAAGGTACCAAAAGGCAGTTCGTAATCGGAGTCTTTACGCCGCGCTACGATGACGATGATTCCGAGGATGCTTCCCAGCACGGAGCCGGTGAAAATTGTCAGCAACGTCCGCTTCAGCCCAAGGAAGGCGCCTGCCATCAGCATCATTTTCACGTCGCCCATTCCCATGCCTTCCCGCCCGCGCAGGCGGAAATAGACCTCGGACACGATCCAGAGCAGACCGCCGCCGGCCGCTGCGCCCAAGAGCGCGTCCACGAATGAGAGAACCGGAGCAGGCGAAGTAGACTCAAAAATACGCTTTGTAAGGGCAAGGGCTGTTCCATCGACGGGTGTGGTGAAGAAGCTGAGCAAAAGGCCCAGCCCCAACCCTGTGAAGTTCACCACGTCGGGAAGAATTCGTTCGCGCAAGTCTGTAAACACCAGCACGATCATAATCGCCGAAAACACAGCCCATTTTAGCGCTTCCACCGAAAGACCAAACACCTCATAGCAGCCCAGGAAAAGCAGTCCCGTCAAAAGCTCCACCACCGGATACATCGCCGAGAACGGGTTCTTGCACTTGCGGCACTTACCGCCTAGCAGGAGATAACTGACGACGGGAATATTGTCGTAAGGACGAATCGCAGCGCCGCATTTGGTGCACGCCGAAGCGGGAAGAACGATCGATTTTCCGCCTGGAATCCTCACGATACAAACGTTCAGGAAGCTGCCTATGATCAGGCCGAAAACAAACACAAGACCTGCAATGAGCATCCCGGAAGCCACAAATCGAATTTGCCATATACCTCGAAGTCACTCAAGCCGCCTCCACAGGACCGTGCCCGACTGCTAACGCACGTGTCACACATAACGCAGTCGGCTCATTCAATCGCCCGTTTTCCCGGTTCGCCATCCGATTGGCGCCTCTGGTAAGCTGAATTGAATCAACCGCAACCATGGCCCTCTTAGAAAGAAAAATACGCCGCTACGAGCATATGCGTTGGGCCCAGGAGCCCAACCGCCGCACGCTGCCCTTTGCCTGGGGACTCGAGCACATCGGCGGCTCTGCGAATCAGCCCGATCCGCGCGGATTCCTCGATCATTTCGTCGACGACACCGTAGCCCACAGCGACGACTGGTACGCCACCGGCCCAGCAACCGATTACTCGCTCGACGACGGCGTGCTCACTTTCACCAGCGCCCTTGAATCACCCTGGCCCGAAAACAATCGCGTCCACGTCCAATTTTTCGAGGCTCGCCACTCCGGCCCCGCCGTCGTAGTTCTCGCGCAATGGAATTCACGCTGGGAGGAGCAGACGGACGTCTGCCGCTGGCTCAACAAACTTGGGATCACCGCTGTGAAGATGAGCCTGCCTTATCACGACCGGCGCGCCGTCCCGGGTCATCCTCGCGCCGATCATCTCGTCGGCCCCAATGTCGGCCTGACCCTTCAGGCAAATCGCCAGGCCGTTCTCGATGCCCGCCGCACTCTACGCTGGCTCGAACAACAAGGCTACGACCGCCTCGGAGTCCTCGGCACTAGCATCGGCTCTTCCATCGCATTCGTCACCATGTGCCACGAGCCCGCAATTCGTGCCGGCGCGTTCCTGCACGTCGCCACATACTGCGGCGATGTCGTCGCGAACGGTCTTACCACCATGAATGTTTGGGAGGCGCTGCAGTCAAAGCTCTCGCAGGATGACATCCGCCGCTACTGGTCGCCAATCAGCCCGTTTCCTTACATCCTCAAGCTTCTCGGCACGGGCAAGAAGATTCTCGCCATCACCGGCCGCTACGATCCCACCTTCTGGCCCGAATTCACCGACGCGTTCTTTGACGAGGCACCGCGAGGTGGCGTCGAAGTCGAGAGGTTGTCCTTGCCCTGCGGTCACTATTCGATGGGAGTCGCGCCATTCAAATGGCTGGCTGGGTTCCGCTTCGGTACATTTCTGTTTCAATCTCTCGCATCGTAATTCCGCATGTGACTGAAAAAATCTTCGAAGTTGACTAAAGTTTGCTTCGTCGTTGCCGATTAGGATGCTGGACGTACTTCCGTGGCAAACCCTGTCGGCTCCGTCTCCAGCTCTCTGCAATCCGCACACATCGCCCAGCAAGGCCCAGTTCGCGACGCCAGCCCAAACTCCCTTCCTAAGTAGCACGTCATACCTCAAGACACAGTCTCGATCAGCAAGTCCGGCGCAGCCGCCAGTCGGACCCAGGCCGCATCGAAGAGCGCCGAAGGCTCGAGCGAATCAGAATCCGGCGAAAGCTAGATAAGAACGAATTGCCGTGAAATCGAACCGCTTGCCTAGCTGAGTAGCTTGCTGAATTCACCCGCTGCAATCCGCGCAGCAACCGCTTCAATATCTCTCGAAAGCGATCGGTCGGCGTCTACCTTCTTCGACGTAGCGCGCAGCATTTCGTATGCCTTCTGCGTCTCAGGTCCGGTGCGAAGCGGCGCAAGCAAATCCAGACCCTGGCAGCCGGCCAGCATTTCGATCGCGAGCACGTTGCGTAGGTTCGCAAGCATAGGTTGAATTCGCCGCGCCGCTGCCATCCCCATCGAGACGTAATCCTCTTGATTCGCGGAAGTCGGAATCGACCCAATTGAATGCGGAGTTGCAAGCGCTTTCATTTCCGCGGCAAGTGCCGCCGCCGTCACCTGCAGAATCATAAACCCTGAATTCAACCCTGCCTCGCGCACCAAAAACGCAGGGAGCTCGCTGCCCTGCGGATTCGTCAATTGTTCCGTGCGCCGCTCTGATATCCCCGCCAATGTTGCCAGCGCCACCGCCAGCTGGTCCGCCGCCATCGCCAGCGGCTGCCCGTGAAAGTTTCCGCCGCTGATCACTTCACCGGCTCCTCCGCCGCCGGCAAACACTAGCGGATTATCCGTCGCGCTGTTCAATTCGATCACAATCGTCGCTCGAATCTGCGCCAGCGCGTCGCGAACCGCTCCATGCACCTGCGGCACGCAGCGAAGACTGTAAGGATCCTGCACGCGCGGATCGCGTTCCGGCGACCGATGCGATTCGCGAATTTCGCTCCCGCGCGTCAGCATCTCCAGATTCCGCGCCGTAATTAGATGCCCGGAATAGGGACGCGCGCGCGCGATCCTCTCGTCATACGGCGCAGGGCTCCCGCGCAGCGCGTCCAGCGAAAGCGCCGTTGCCACGTCCGCAGTGTCCACGGCGGTTTCCGTATCGCGCAGGCCCAGCGCCAGTAGCGTCAGCATTCCCTGCGTTCCATTCAATAGAGCCAGGCCCTCTTTCGCTTCGAGCGCAAGCGGCGCGATCTTTGCCTCTCGCATTGCATTCTCACCCGCAATAATTCGCCCCTGAAAAACAGCCGCGCCTTCTCCAATCGCCACCTCTGCCAGGTGCGCCAGCGGAGCCAGGTCGCCCGACGCTCCCACCGACCCCTGGCACGGAATCACCGGATGCACTTTGCGGTTCAGCATCGCGCAAAGCGTCTCTGCCACAATCGGCCGCACGCCCGAAAGCCCCTTGGCAATTGCATTCGCCCGCAGCACGAGCATCGCCCGCGTCTCTTCTTCCGAGAGCGGCGCACCCACTGCGCATGCATGGCTGCGAACCAGATTCACCTGCAGTTGACGTATCTGGCCGCGCGAAATTCGCACCGACGCCATCTTCCCGAATCCGGTGTTCACTCCGTAAACGGCCGCATTCGATTCCACCAGTCGCTCAATCACCGCGCGCGACGCATTCATCTTTTCGCGCGCGCCAGCCGCTAGCTCCACCTGCGCGCCATCGAAGACGGCGGCATACAGCTCCGCCAGCGTCAGATGTTCGCCGTCGATTTGAATCTTATCCATTCACATTCCCCGTGCTGATAAAGGTCTCGGCCGCCACACAGCGAGGCATTTTCACCAGTTGGGCCTGGTCGTTCACGCGCGATGGCTCTCGATCGGTAGCGGCAGATACTTGCGGTATTTTTCCGGCAGGGACTTGGTCTGCCCGGCGCGATTGCAAACCACGTGCGTCGTTTCGCCCGTCGCAATCGTCTCGCCCGTTTCTTGCTGAATGATTTCGTACGCGAATCGCACCGTCCGCCGCTGCGCAGCCGTCACCCGCGTGCGGATTGTGCAGATCGTCAAACCGCGCCGGGCGCTTGTACCGGCAATTCGCCTCCGCCACCACCAGAAAACTATCGTCCTCGATTTCCATCTTCTTGTATTCGAATCCAATCTGGCGCCAAAGCTCGACGCGTCCAATTTCAAACCAGGTGAAATAATTTCCGTAGTACACCACGCCCATCTGATCCGTCTCCGCGTAACGCACCCGGATCGTCGTATCGGCAAATTCTTTCGGCGCCGCGTCCGCACTCGAACCAGCTCGATTCTCGTTCGCGCCCTTGCTCACCGGCCGGTCCACTTCGGATCGCGTTTCTCGAGAAACGAGGTAACCCCTTCGCGAAAATCCGCCGTCGCGCGGATTTCCGCGTTTTCGCGCGTGGCCAGTTCAATCTCGGTTCGAATTTGAGCCTCGTTGAAACGCCGCAGAAGCCGCTTCGTTCTAAAAATACTAGTCGGACTCGCGGTAATCAGCTGCGCCGCAATCTCGTGAGCCCGCTCCAAGAGCTTCTCCCCCGGCACCACCTCAGTAATCAACCCGATTCGCAGCGCCTCGGCCGCATCCACGATGCGTCCGGTCAGCAGCAATTCCGTCGCGCGCTTTTCACCAATCTGCCGTCTCAAAAAAACTGAAACCAGCGCCGGGATGAACCCGATCCGCACTTCCGAATATCCCAGCTTCGCTTCCGGCGCCGCGAGTGTGAAATCCGCCAGCGTCGCGATCCCGCAACCGCCCGCAATTGCCGCGCCTTTTACCGTGGCGATCACCGGGTTGGGAAATTCGTAGATGCGGTAAAACATCCGCGCCATCGCCCGTGAATCAGCCATGTTTTCGTCGAGCGATTGGCTGGCAATCGTCCGTAAGCCGTCGAGATCCATTCCCGCGCAGAACGCCTTTCCCGATCCGGTGATGATCACCACGCGCGCGGGGCCGTTTTCTGCCTCATCCAGCGCCGCCATCAGATCCTGGATCATTTGCGACGAAATCGCGTTCCGTTTCTCAGGCCGCGTCAGTGTGATCGTCGCGATTTGATTCGCTTGCTCGAGTTTGAGTGTGCTGTATGTCATCGCAGAACTTTCTTGATTCTCTGCGCTAGTTCGGCTTTGCCGCCGGTTCCGTGTGCGTGTACTTCTCGCGCAGGTCGCCGGTCATCGCGCACGCAATCGCAAGCGATTTGGTGTCGATCCCGGTGGCGACGTCGCGCGCCGCGAGCGTCGTCAGTATCGCCTCTGTTGGAATATTGCCCACAAGCTCGTCGCCTGCAAAAGGACAGCCGCCCAGTCCCGTCAGCGCCCCGTCAAATCTTCGGCATCCCGCTTCGTAAGCCGCCTGCACTTTCTCCGCCGCGCGGTCCGGCCGGCTGTGGAGGTGCACGCCAATCTCGACCCCGGCGACGCCAGCTCTCGCGGCGTTGTAAACAACGGCCACGTCATGCGGCGAAGCCGTGCCCACCGTATCCGCCAGCGAAATCGTACGCACGCCGGTATCTTTCAGCCAGAGCACGGTCTCCTCAACGATCTCTGGCCCCCAAGGCTCGTCGTACGGATTCCCGAACGCCATCGAAACGTAAACCACTAGCTTTTTCCCGGCCGCTTTCGTATCCTTCTGAATCTTCTGCACCAGATCCCGTGATTCGGCCCGCGACATATTCGCATTGGCACGCCGGAAATACGCTGAAATCGAATACGGATATCCGATCGTAGTCACGCCCTGCGTCGAAAGCGCGCGTTCCAGTCCTTGCGCATTCACGATGATGCCGATAATCTCTGGCGCCTCGCCCGAGGGCGTTTTCACGCGGCTCAACTCTTTCATCACCGCTTCGCTATCGGCCATCTGCGGCACATGCTTCGGCGAAACAAAACTCACCGCGTCAATATGCCGGAATCCGAGCGCCACCAGGCTGCTGAGATATTTTATTTTGTCTTTGGTCGGAATAATCTGCCGCAAACCCTGCCAGGCATCCCGCGGGCATTCGACGATCGTAATCTGTTCGTCTGCCGTATTTTTATCGGCCTGAATTCCCAATGGCGCTCCTTACATTTGCAGCACGCCGGTCTTGAACTCCGCCACATGCGGGTTAAGCGACGCAGCCTCCAAAGCCTCGATCAACGCTTCTCTCGTGTGCGCTGGGTCAATAATCGCATCCACCCACAGCCGCGCAGCGGCATAGCGCGGGTCGGTCTGGTGTTCGTAAGTCGCCCGCACCGATTCGTATAGTTCTTTCTTTTCCTTGCCGTTCAGTTTCTTGCCTTCGCGCTCGAGCTGCTTGATCTTGATCTCCACCAGCGTACCGGCCGCCGAATCCCCGCCCATCACCGCATAACGAGCCGTGGGCCACGCGAAAATGAAGCGCGGATCGTACGCCTTTCCGCACATCGCATAGTGCCCGGCTCCGAAACTCCCTCCGCAAATCACCGCAACCTTTGGAACCACGCTGTTCGCCACAGCATTCACCATCTTCGCGCCCGCGCGAATGATGCCGCTCCATTCCGCTTCTTTGCCGACCATAAACCCATTCACGTCGTGCAGAAAAATCAGCGGAATCAGATTCTGGTTGCAATCCAGAATGAACCGCGCCGCTTTGTCCGCCGCCTCGGTATAAATCACGCCGCCAAATTCGACGCGCGTTTCCCCCGTCCCCGGGGCGGAGACCGTCACGTGCTTCTTCTGATTCGCCACGATGCCCACGGCCCAGCCGCCAATGCGCGCAAATCCGCACAACACGGTCTGCCCGTACTCGGCGCGATACTCCTCGAACTCGCTGCCGTCCACAATTCGCGCGATGATTTCGCGCATATCGTATTGCTTTCCGCGATTCGACGAAAATATTCCATAAATCTCATCGCCCGGACGCGCGGGCGGCCGCGCCGCTTTGTGATCGAAGGGCGCCTTCGCGCGATGCCCGATCTTGTCCGCGAGGGCGCGAATTCTCTGGATGCACGCCTCATCGTCCGGCTCGCGGAAATCCACCGTGCCGCTGATCTGCGCGTGCATTTTTGCCCCGCCCAGTTCTTCCGTGGAAGTTTTCTGCCCGATCGCAGCCTGCACCAGCGCCGGCCCGGCTAGGAACAGACCACTCCCTTCCGTCATCAGAATGTGATCGCACATCACCGGCAGGTACGCTCCGCCCGCCACGCACATCCCCATAATCGCCGTAATCTGCGGAATCCCTTGCGCGCTCATCACTGCGTTGTTCCGGAACACGCGCCCGAAATCATCTGTGTCCGGAAACACATCCTCTTGCAGCGGAAGAAAAACGCCGGCGGAATCCACCAGGTAAATCGTCGGGATGCGGTTCTCAATCGCGATGTTCTGCGCGCGAATCACTTTTTTCGCTGTCATCGGGAAAAACGCGCCCGCTTTCACCGTCGCGTCATTCGCGATGACCATCACCTGCCGGCCCGAAACGCGCCCCAGTCCCACGATCGTCCCCGCTGCGGGCGCGCCGCCCCATTCCTCGTACATCTCATATGCGGCGTAAAGGCCCAGCTCGAAAAACTCGGTTTTTGGATCGATCAGCTTGGCGATGCGCTCTCGCGCCGTCAGCCGTCCCTTCTTGTGCTGCGACTCGATCGCTTTCGCCCCACCGCCTTGCCGGATGCGTTCTTCCTCATTCTTGATTTCCGTCAGGCGGTCCACCATCTGCCGGCTGTTCGTCTCAAAGCCCGCGGACTTCGCATCCACTTGCGTCTCTATCACCGTCCCGCTCACCGGTCTCCTTCGCGCGCTCCGCCATTCACTCCCATCGGGCCCGCACGAGACTTTTCAAACGCTCACGTCGAAACTACGCATTGTACCATCCACATTCCGTTTTGACTTGCCCGCGCAGTGCTATAGAATTGCGTCTGCCCGCAGGGCGTATGTGCACCGCGCAGCCTGCGAGCCTAATCCTGTTCTGGAGGCGCCTATGCTCTGCTGTTGTCCTGCGGGGAATAGGTCTGTCTCCGGCCACTCGCGATAGTCCGATCAGGTCGAGCCCGGCCTCCCGCCTTCCAAAATACTCGTACGAATCTTCGACTGCTTCGCTCAAGAAACCTTTGATAGATTTCCTTCTCGTCCTTAAGAGAGGAGCAAGAATTCGAGAGTTATCGAGGAGATCTTACAGATGAAATTCGTAGACATGGAATTGGCCCGCCGTCTCGAACTGGCCGGCCACCCGGACTTCATCCTTTCAGAAGGAGATACAGAGACAGGCAACGTGGAGTTGAAACGCCCCGGAGACGTCCGCATCGCCGTCGGCGGCGGCGTCGCGGAATTTCGTGGCGTCAACTCGCCAGTCACGCAAGCTGAGGGCCTCGGCCTGAACGGCCCCGTGAGCGAAGAAGACATGGAGCGCATGGAGAAATTCTATCGCTGCCGTGGCTCGGCCGTTTTCATCGAGGTCTGTCCCATGGCCGATCCCGGATTCATCGAAATGCTCGGAAAGCGCTGGTATCGCGTGCTCGAATTTTCCAACATGCTGATTCGCGAAATCGATCCCCGAGAGAAGTTTCCTCCCATCCCTCCCGGTATCACGATTCGTCTCGCAGAACCATCCGAAGCGCGTCTCTTCGCCGAAACAGTTTCTCGCGGTTTCGCCGACCATTTCGAGCCGACCGAAGACCTGATCAACACGATCCAGGAATTCTTCTCCGGCCCTGGTCTCGTGCCGTACTTGGTCTGGATGGATGGAAAACCGGTCGGTGGAGGAACCCTCGGAATTCGGAAGGGAATCGCCGGCCTTTTCGGAATGAGCACGCTCCAGGAATACCGCCGGCGCGGCGCGCAGGCAGCCCTGATTTCCGCCCGCCTCGAGGCGGGCCGCGCTGCCGGCTGCGATTTGGCGATGAGCGTCACTCAGCCGTCGAGCGGCTCGCAACGAAATCTCGAGCGCCAGGGCTTTCGCGTCGTTTACACCCGCACCAAATTCACCCGCGAGTGGAATTGAGCTGCGAAAAAATCGCTCGCACGCGGTCGATCGCTTCATTTAGCGGATGAGCGCTGATTTTCTCCACGAGGCTGCAAGCGAACGCCTCGCTCGCGTCCAGTCCGCGGCCCGTAATGAGCATCTCGAGCGCCCGGCTGCGGCCGATCAATCGCGGCAATCGTTGCGTACCGCCCCAGCCCGTGATGAGCCCAGGCTTCCGCCGGGATGCAAGAACACCGCGTCATGCGACGCGATCCGCCCGTGGCAAGCGAGCGCCAGGTCGACCCCGCCGCCCATGCAATAACCGCGAATCGCCGCCACCACCGGCTTCGGTGAATTGGCGACCGCCCGCATCACGCTCTGCCCGCGGCGCGCGAACTCGAACGCCGTAGCCGCCGTGAGACTCGCGAGTTCGGAAATCTCCGCGCCGACCGCAAACGCTCGCTCGGTTCCGGTGATCACCGCACCCGCCAGCTCATCCGTTCCTCCAAGTTTTGTGATTTGCCCTTCGATTGCGGCCAGGATGCTTCGCTCGAGCCGCGGCAATCCGTCGTCGCTCGCGAGCGTGAGCAGCAAGATGTCGCCGTGCCGCGCGGCCGCGAGACGGCTGCCCACTTGCTGGACTAAGCGCCTTTCGGCGCCGTGGAGACTCGCTGGCGGATGAAATCTACGATGGCTTGGGTGGGTGTGCCGGGAAGAAAAACTTCGGCGATGCCGGCTTTCTTGAGAGCGGGAATATCGGGTTCCGGGATGATGCCGCCGATCAGCACCGTCACGTCATGCATGCCTTTTTCGCGGAGCAGTTCCATCAGCCGCGGGCAGATGGTATTGTGCGCGCCGGAAAGAATCGAGAGGCCGATCACGTCCACGTCTTCCTGCGCCGATGCGGAAGCGATCATTTCCGGCGTCTGCCGCAACCCGGTGTAAATCACTTCCATGCCGGCATCGCGCAGAGCGCGGGCAATCACTTTCGCACCGCGATCGTGTCCGTCGAGGCCGGGCTTGGCAATCAACACTCGAATCTTTTTCTCAGCCATTCAGTGAACCTGTTCTCCTCGATTGCGTCGCGCGCCCTCGTGCCTGGCGCGGGAAAGCATACTTCAAAACCACCGGGCCGCGGTAGCGCAGGTCTGGCGCGCTTCGCTCGGTGGTCACGCGTTCGCTACTTCAAGGTGGTGATGAACTCTTCGAGCAGAATGTTGAACTTTTCTGCGTCATCGACAAACAGTGCGTGCCCTGCGTCATCGAATGTTTCAATTTTTGAGCCGCGGATGAGCTTCTGCATGTCCTGAAATGTGGGCAGCAGGTCCTTGCTCGCCGCGGCGATCACCGTCGGTTTGTCTATTTTGGATAATGCGGCGCTGTTGTCCAGGGTGAAACCGGCAAACGCCATCGCCACCGCAGAATCAGTGGGCTCCGCCATCGAAGCTTTCATCACGCGTTGTAGATATTCTTCTGCCTGCCGCTTTTTGTACATGCTGCGCACGAAATCGTTGGTGAATTTTTCGCGATTCGATTGCGCGAACCTGAGAAATTCGAAGTACCTCTTCAGGGTTTCGGGCGCCTGGCTAAAATTCGTGACGCCGTCCACGAGCACGATGCCCGCAATTCCGTTCGTGCCGAACTGATCCACGTAGGATGCAATCTCCGTCACCGCCATCGACCAGCCGACCAGCACCACCGGCGCCATGTGCAATTGGTCGATCACAGCTTTGATGTCGCGGGCGTGCGACGCGGGATAATTTCCGTCGCAGGACTTCGACGATTCGCCTTGCGAGCGCGGGTCCATCGCCACCACGCGATAGTCCCCGGAAAAATGCGAGATCTGGTTCTCCCAGATCCAGCCGGGCATCGTCCAGCCGGGAATAAAAAGAAGGGAGGGGAACTGGTGCGGACCCGTGACGGAGATGTTGCCCTTCGTAATCGTGACGGAAGGCGGAAGTGGATTGCCGACTTCCGCGTTGCCCACCGGAGTTTTCGAACGCCCCGATTCAACGTAATGAATCTTCGCTCCGTCCCACGACGTAACAAAGCCGCTCCTCGGATGTGGATTTTTGTCCTTGGCCGGAAGCGGTCGAGCCGAGGCGGCGCCTGCAAAACTCCAAAGCAAAATACAGAGCGCAACCGCACTCCCGTTCCAACGCCTACGCACTCTGTTTCTCATTTTTCGTGAGCCTCGATTCGTCCTTGTTGTAGTCCAGGCGGGATTCGCTAGGTGATGGCCACTTCCTCGTAGGCTCCAAAAGCTTCGCGCATCGTGTCGCAGATTTCACCGAGCGTGGCGTAGGCTTTTACGGCCTCGAAAAGGTACGGCATCAGGTTCTCGCTTCCGGCGGCCGCTTTGCGCAGCGCAGCCAGGCGGCGTTCGACTTCCGCGTTCGAGCGGTCGGCGCGTAATTTGCGCAGACGCTCGCCCTGGAGATGCGCCACGGTTTCGTCAATCTGCAAAATCTCGAGCGGCTTTTCTTCCGCAACGTAGTCATTTACGCCGACGACGATTTTTTCCTTGCGGTCAACAGCCACCTGGTAGCGATACGCCGCTTCGGCGATTTCGCGCTGCGGGAATCCTCGCTCGATCGCCGGGACCATGCCACCCAGGGCGTCGATTTTCTCGATGTAGTCCCAGGCTCGGCGCTCCACCTCGTCCGTGAGCGCTTCGACGAAGTAAGAGCCACCCAGCGGATCGGCCGTGTTCGTGACGCCGCTTTCATGCGCGATGATCTGCTGCGTGCGCAACGCGAGCGTGGCGGCAAACTCGGTGGGCAGCGCCCAAGCTTCGTCGAGCGAATTTGTGTGCAGCGACTGCGTGCCTCCCATCACAGCGGCGAGAGCCTGCAGCGCGGTACGCACCACGTTGTTGTAAGGCTGCTGTGCGGTGAGCGAGCAACCGGCCGTCTGCGTGTGGAAACGCAGCGCCCAGGAGCGCTCGTGCTCCGCGCCAAAGCGGTCGCGCATCGTCTTGTACCAAATACGCCGCGCGGCGCGATACTTTGCAATCTCCTCGAAGAAATCGTTGTGCGCGTTGAAAAAGAAGGAAAGCCGCGGCGCAAAATCGTCCACGTTCATTCCGCGGCGGACGCCGTAATCCACATACTCGATTCCATCGCGCAGAGTGAAGGCCAGTTCCTGAATCGCAGTCGAACCGGCTTCGCGAATGTGATAGCCGCTAATTGAAATCGGATTGAATTTTGGAGTATGCTTCGCGCCGAATTCGAGCGTGTCAATCACCAGCCGCATGGACGGCTCCGGCGGATAGATGTATTCCTTCTGCGCGATGTATTCCTTGAGAATGTCGTTCTGCAAAGTGCCAGAGATTTTCTTCCAATCGGCGCCCTGCTTTTCGGCGACGGCCAGGTACATCGCCCATATCACCGCTGCGGGCGAGTTGATGGTCATCGAAGTGGTGACGTCGGCGAGCGGAATCTTGTCGAAGAGCACTTCGATGTCGGCCAGCGAGCTGATCGCCACGCCGCATTTGCCGACTTCGCCCTCGGACAAAGGATGATCCGAATCGTATCCCATCAGGGCGGGCAGATCGAACGCGACGGAAAGCCCGGTCTGGCCTTGCGAGAGCAGATAGCGAAAGCGCGTGTTCGTGTCTTCGGCCGTTCCGAAGCCCGCGAACTGCCGCATCGTCCAAAGCTTGCCGCGGTACATTGTGGAATGAATGCCGCGCGTGTATGGCGGCTGGCCGGGAAAACCGAGATCGCGGTCCGCGTCCCAGCCGGCCAGATCGGCTGGCGTATAAAGGCGCCGGATCGGATAGCTCGAGACGGTGGTGAAGTCCGCATTGCGATCGGGAGTCTTTCGCAGCGTGGGCGCGAGTGTTTTTTCTTCCCACTCGCGTTCGGCAGCCGACGGCTCGCGGACGGATTCGAAACTCTGCGTGGGCAGTGTCTTCACAACCTTAGCCGTTTTCACGTCGTTAGTCATCGGTGCGCCTCCGAAGCGAGACGGTTTCGGCCGCTCGCAAATTGGCGGATGCAGTCATTCAAGGATTCTAGGGCATTGCGGCGGAGGCAACAAGGAGTGCGGAAGCCAAGACTTCGAAATCCCGAAATAGCTAAATTTGTTGCGGCTAGAAAATACGTAAGTGTTGATTCTGGGACAGTTAGCGAAAATCCTGTAAATCGAGTGTTGCGGATTAGAAATTTGATGGCGCCTGCCTCTCGCAGAATTTTCGAATCGCCGCAGCTGGGTTCCTTCGACTCCCGTTGGTCGCTCAGGATGCCGATTCCTGGCTGGATCGGAAGTTACGATTAGAAATGGGGCGCGCACCAAGCGAGGACCGGATTCGAAATCTTGCGCCGCCTTGGGCGCAGCCTGCCTCACTACAACCTGTTTCGCAGTGGATCATAATAACTCAAACCTTACGACGAAACTTGCAATACAGGCTGCAAGGACTGATTGCTCGAAGACGGCTTGGCGCCGGGGAAGCTGCCTTGCGACCTACTTTCCTGGAACGGCTGCGCCGGCGTCAGGCGCGCCCGGAATACTTGGCTGGCGATAGACCTTGCCGCGGCGGGCATCGGCGACGATGATGTGATTCACGTCGAGGGTGCGGCCCACGGCTTGATCGAAGTTCACCGATGCTTCAATCAAATTGATCTTGGCGCGCAGCTCGTTGCCTTGCGCCGTGGTCAAGTCGCGCGAACGCAAGACCACCTGGTAGCTGGTGGACGAACCGAGCTGGTATTTTTTCTGCTCGGCGTCGAGCGTTTGCTGGGCCAGGATGCGGGCTTTTTCGGCGGCGGCCACTTGCGCGCGATCCTGCTGCAGTGCGATTTGCGCATTGCGAACGCCGACGAAAATGGTGTTTTGAAGTTGCCGGTACTGCACAACCTGCTGGCGCTTATCGAGCTGAGCGCGCGCGCTATCGGCTTGCGCGGTGCGGTTTCGAATGGGAAGAACGAGATTCAATCCGGCGCTGTAGGTGGGGAAATCGGCGTGAACCATCTGATCGAGCGCTGTCCCCAGGCCGCTACGTTGCACCGTCGTGGTTGTATCGAACACGGGAAGGCCTACGAAGGCAGGAACTCCCGGCGCGCCAGGATTTCCAACGTTAAAGGGAACGCCATTGGCGTCAACGATCGGTGAGGCATTGACCGCCTGGAATCCCGTCTGCGTCTGGTTCTCAACGATGGTATTCCCGGCGAGACCCGTGGCGCTGTACTGGCCAACGAGGTTCAGCGCGGGAAGCAGGCCATTACGCGTGGCCTTCACTTCGATTTCAGCATTCTTCAGGTTCAGATCCGCCTGAAAAATCTCGGGCCGTTTCTGCCATGCTTCCTGCACCGCGTCCATCAACGGAAGGTTTTCGGTAATGTTCGGGTTAGCGATAGGCGTGGTGGGAACCACTTCGACGTTTTGCAGCGATGGCGCGGTGGGATTGCGCGTAATCGCGTTGAGCAGAACGGTTTCCTGCTGAAGTTTATTGGTTTGCGCGACGATTAGGTTCTGCGTGTCGGTGGCGAGCTCCGATTCCGCAGTCAGAACGTCAAGCGGCGCCATGGTCCCGATTTGCAGCTGCTTTTTATTGTCCTCGTAGAGCTTATTCGATACCGCGACAGCCGCTTCTTCCACCTTCACGTTTTCGCGGGCAAACACCAGTTCCCAGTAGTCGTTCTGCACGGCGGAAATGGTGGCAATTACCTGTTGCGCGAATTGCGAGTCTGCCACTTTCAAAGTGTTTTTCGCTTCGATGATGTAGCGCGTGTTGGCCAGAATCCCAAAACCATTGAGCAGGGGCTGCTGGATGGTGACGGCCAATGTGGACTGCACGGCCGGATTGAAAATCGTGGCAGGAGAATTCGTCGAGCTTCGCAGATTGTCGAATGCGATCTGCACCGAGGTTCCGGTGTGAAATCCCTGCGTGTAGGAGACGTTCGCATACGCGTTGTAGTCAATCAGATCGAATGCCCTCGTGGCGACTCCAACTCCCGAACTGAGCGGGTTGTTTACCGGAATTGAGGCCCGTCCCCAGTCGGTATTGACCGCCAGGATGGGATCGAACGAAGTTTGCGGTGAAGTCCCTAAAATCACGGCTTGCGATGCACCCAAGCCATGGGACACAGCGCCCGCTCTCGCCCGCAGCATTTCCGTTTGCGCGATCCAGGGAGTGAAGCGCTGAAGGCTGATATCCAGATTGTTTTCGAGGGCAATAGAGATCGCATCATCGAGGCTCAGCAATAGTTTGCCGTCGTGAATTAATTGATCGATCGTTGGAGCGTTCGTCAGCATCGGCTCCGGAAGCGATAGCGGCTGGTAGGGCTTCCAAAATTCAGGAAACCACGGCTGGCCCTTGGAATAGTCGCGACCTTTGGTGGAGGAAAGGTCTCGTGTGGATAAGTAGCCGGCGGCAGTCGGCTGCGCCGGAGGCTGCGCTGCGGTAGGCGCCTGTGCCTGATTTTGGTCCGCTGCTGGCGGCGGGGCGGCACCCTGGCCCTGTTGGGCGGCCTCCTGAACCTGCGCGGAAACCGGCGCCACAACCAGCGATGCAATAATGAACGCCAAACGCACCGACTTCAGAATCGTTTCGACCGCAAGTCTTACGATCATCGTGTTTTTTCCTCTCCGAACCTCTGGAGTCTGATTGCTGATTTCAAGTCTCAACTCACGCAAGCCTCAAGCTTCTACAACGTCCGGCGAGGCATTTTGTTTCAGAGACTGTGTTCCGGTGCAAAGTTGCGGCCACGCGTAAGTTCCAGAATATAGACGAGTAAAGGGGAAATTCGATTCGCCGCCTGTTCGATTTCGGTCAGTGCTGTGCGCATTCGACCAAGCCCGGCGGGAGTGTAGCATTGCAATCAGTGGGTGACAATTCGCCAGGGGATCGACTGGCTGACCGACTCTGGCGAAGAACGATTTCAAGGCTTCAATCAAGCAATGGCGTTCTCGCTGTATTCTTGCGGAGGCGCAGGCCGAAGCCTACGCTACTGGGACGACGCTCAAGATTGCGTTTGCGCTGCGAAAGCGGCGAGTGGCCCAAAGTTGACAGGGATAGTTTGCAGCGTCTACCATGACGCTGGCCAAAGCCCTTTCCATGCCACGGCATTTCTCATCCCTGAAGTTTTTTCGCGCGGCGGTTTGCCTGAGCTTGTTTTTGCTCACGAGCTTGGTTGCTCACGCGGAAAAGACCGATCAGCTCAAGCCGCAAGGGTACGTGAATGACTTTGCCGGCGTGCTGAGCCCATCGGCAAAGGCTCAGCTCACGGCGTTATGCACGGAGGTGGATCAGAAGGCGCACGCGCAGATTGCGGTCGTGACGGTGCATTCGCTCGACGGGCAGGCGGTGGAGGACTATGCCGTCGATCTCGCGACAAAATGGGGAATCGGTCCCAAAAAGGCCGACCGGGGAATCTTGATTCTGCTGGCCGTGGAAGATCGAAAGTATTGGACTACGGTCGGGTACGGTCTCGAACCGATTCTTCCCGATGGAAAAGTTGGCGGCTTTGGTCGAGAGGCAGTTCCGCTTCTTCGCGCCGGCGACTATTCCGGCGCAGTCCTATTGATCACGCGGCGCGTGGCGGATGTGATTGCCGCCGACAAGGGCGTGACGCTCTCCGGCAGTTCGCCGGCACCGGTGCGCAGCGCTCCTCGCGAAGATAGCGGCTGGTCAATCGGTCAAATTTTGCTGCTGCTTTTCATAATCTTCGTTGTGTATTCGATGATGAAACGAGGCGGTGGTGGTGGCCGTAGCAACTATACACGAGGCGGCGGAGGCGGCTGGTGGATCGGTCCGATGATTGGCTCCGGGATGGGCGGCGGACGCGGAGGCTGGGGCGGAGGTGGATTTGGCGGTGGTGGCGGAGGCGG
>DATFSH010000064.1:0-42148 GCA_035262725.1 Candidatus Acidiferrales bacterium
ATTCCTAGAAAAATCTCTTCTCCGAACATCGATTCGAATCTCGGAATGCGCGACGCCCATTGTTAGGGACGGGGGCAGAGAAACTTGGCGAGCGAGATTTGCGGAAGGATTGCAAGCTGGACTGTAAGAGAACGCGGGGCGCGTTGGGCGGCTTGTTGCGTGAGCCGTGCGATTGTGGGAAGAGCGAGTGCCAGCACGTAGACATCAGCGCGATGGGCGTAGGAATATTCGCTGTAGCCAGGGGTCTGCTCCCGCGAGAGGTCGAGTAGAACGTCCCAGAGGCTGTGCGTGCGGAAGAGGCGTTTGCGGGATGCTTCCGTGCGAGTGAGCCGCAACCTGTGGCGCGGCGCTAGGCCGGCGGACTCAAGGATTACCTCGGTGCAGTTCTCTTGGCGGAAAGGGCGCGAAGGATCGGCGTTGGGATAGGAGGAGAGAAGAGTCGCGAGTTCGGTTGGGGCGGCGTCAATTGCGTCCCACCAGTAGCGGTAGGAATTGAAGACGATCGTGCCGGTGCGGAGGATTTGCTGGACGCGGTGCGGGTCTTTTCCTGTCACGCTGACGATCATGTCGATGAGTTCGGCTGGGCGGAAAGTTTGGCGGACGAGCGGGCGGATGCTGATGAATTGGGCGTCATCTTCGGAGTATTTGACGAGGATTTGGGCGGGCAGCGGCATGGGGATAGCTTAGGGAAAAGTTTGCGATGTGGGAAGCGAGCGCAGGAGTAAGAGTCCGGCGAGGGATTCACGTCGAAGGCATGCATGTTGCGCGTGGAGTGCGTGCGAGGGACGCTGAGATCCTTCGCTGCGCTAAGGACGACAACTCGAACGTCGAGATTCGATGACCGAGGCTTGATTAGGGTTTGGGAGTCAGGCGGTCGCGGACTTTTTCGCTCAGGGCTTTGCCGTCGATGGTTTTGCCTTCCAGACGGGCGCGGGCGGCTTTGATAACGGCGCCCATGTGTTTCAGGGAGTCGGCGCTTTGTTCGTCGATGGCTTCTTCGATGGCGCGGTGTAGTTCGTCGTCGGTGGGAGCGGCTGGAAGATATTTTTCGATGAAGGCGATTTCCTTTTTTTCTTTTTCGGCGAGGTCGAAGCGCCCGCCTTTGGTGAATTGTTCGGCGGATTCGTGGCGTTGCTTGACGAGAGTTTGCAGAACTTGGAGGGACTCGAGGTCGTCGAGCGGGCGCATCTTTTCGATTTCCTTGTGCTTAAGCGCGGATTTCACCATGCGCAGGACGCTGAGGCGGAGCTCGTCCTTGTCCTTCATGGCGGCAGTGAGATCGGATTGGATGCGGTCGATGTAGGACATTTTCTCCTCGGATTGGTTGCCAAGAATAGCATAGGGGGGCGCGGAGGTCAGTGTGGGTGCTTGCCTCGGGTTACGTGTGATGCTAAGTTGCCCGCACGTTTGGGTGCCAAATTGGACTGGGGTTACGAGAGAGCGGGTAGACAACGTCGGCGGAGATTCTTCGCTAGCTCAGAATGACAACGAGACGTGTGGGGATTGAGTTTGCGGAGGTGAGGCTTGGCAATTGCGAATAAGGCTTGGAGCTCGACAGCGCCGCCGGGGGAGTTTCGGCCGTATGTGCCGGCAGAGGAGTCGCTTGCTGAGTTCACTTTGCGCGCGGTGGTGCTGGGGGCGCTGTTCGGGCTCCTGTTTGGCGCGGTGACGGTTTATGTAGGATTGCGCGCCGGGCTGACGGTGTCGGCATCGATTCCGATTGCCGTGCTGTCGATCAGCATTTTGCGGGCGTTCGGGCGTTCAACGATTCTCGAAAATAATATCGTGCAGACGACGGGGTCGGCGGGGGAATCGCTAGCGGCGGGCGTGATGTTCACGATTCCCGCGCTGATATTTTTGGGATTCGGATCGGAGTTCACGTTCTGGCGGATTTTTCCGCTGGCGCTGCTGGGCGGATGGTTGGGCGTGCTGTTCATGATTCCGCTGCGGCGGCAACTGATCGTGAAGGAGCACGGCAACCTGACGTTTCCGGAAGGCACAGCGTGCGCAGACGTGCTGGTGGCGGGAGAGCGCGGCGGGTCGTTTGCGGGAAGGGTGTTCTGGGGACTGGGTCTCGGCGGTGTGTATACATTTTTCATGAACACGATTCAGGCGTGGAACGGGCAGCCGGAGGCGCGGCCGAAGTGGTTTCCGGGCGCGTCGTTCCGGGCGACGATCACGTCGGAATATCTGGGCGTGGGTTTCATTATCGGCCCTCGAGTAGCAGGGATTCTCTTTGCCGGCGGCGTGATTTCGTGGCTGCTGGTGATGCCGGCGATTCAATTTTTCGGGCAGCTTGCGGGAAACACTCCCATTTATCCCTCTACGATTCCGATTCCGCAAATGACGCCGGACGATATGTGGCGGCAGTACATTCGTCCGATGGGAGCGGGTGCGGTGGCGGCGGCTGGTTTAGTTACCCTCCTAAGGACGCTGCCGACAATAATTTCGGCGTTGCGCGCCGGATTGAAGGATGTGCGAGCAGAGGGCGCGAGCGAAGCGGCGGAGAAGAGTCGCTTGGAGCGTGATATTTCGCTGCGGACGGTGTTGATCGGGTCGCTCGTCATCGTGGTGCTGATGTGGATCATGCTGACATTCGAGCCGATGAAGGGCGCGAGCACCACGTGGTATCAGAATTTGCTGGCGGGAATTTTCGTAGTGGTGTTCGGGTTTTTGTTCGTCACAGTGGCGGCGCGAATCAGTGGGCTGTTGGGAAATTCGTCGAACCCGGTGAGCGGGATGAGCATTGCGACCCTGATGGCGACGTGCGCGATATTTTTTGTAGCAGGATGGACGGCGCCGAATTACGCGGTCCTGGCATTGATTATCGGCGGGGTGGTGTGTACTGCGGCGGCGATTGCAGGCGCGACGTCGCAGGATCTGAAGACAGGCTTCCTGGTGGGTTCGACGCCCGTGAAACAGCAGTGGGGATTGCTAGTGGGCGTCACGGTATCAACGATCGCGATTGGCGCGACACTGAATCTGATGAATACCGGCTTACAGAGATACATCCCGACACAGATTCCAGTAAATGTGCAGGAATTGCCGACGGGCGTGAAGGTGGAGCGCGAGTCGTTTGCATACCAGGGGAAACCGTACGAGCTGATCAACGCGCTCGGTTCACGCACGATTCCGGATGGCGAATATTTGTACGATCCCGCGACGAAACAGATTGAGGTGCAGTGGGTGCAGGGGATCGGGAGCGACAAGGCTCCGGCCCCGCAGGCACGGCTCATGGCGACGGTGATCAACGGAATTTTGAATCAGCGGCTGCCCTGGAGATTGGTGCTTATGGGAGTGGCGCTGGTGCTGGCGGTAGAAATTCTTGGCGTGCGTTCGCTCGCGTTTGCGGTGGGGGCTTATCTTTCGATTGGAACCACGGCGACGATGTTTGCCGGCGGGATCGTTCGATGGATGGTGGAGGCGAGTTCGAAGGAATCAAAGGATGAGGGAGAAGCAAGCCCAGGTGCGCTTTATTCGAGCGGGTTGATCGCGGCAGGCGGTGTGTTCGGGTTGCTGGGAATCGTGATTGCGCTGCTGCAGGATCCGGAAATTTCGACGCGCGTGCCGCAATGGGTGACGTCGCTATTCAGATTGCCGTGGCGCCCGGATTTGTTCGCGTTTGGACCGAAACTGCTGGGATCGTTGGCGACGAGCAATCTTTTCGGACTCGTGATGTTTTTACTGCTGGCCGCTTCGCTATTTTATTTCGCGCGCAAGAAGCTCGGCTAGGCACAAATTGAGGCGAATGTTCGCCCCAATTGCCCGGCGGTCTACATTGTTCGATCGAGCTGGTCTAAGGGTTGCTCGATTTTGCCGAGGCCGAGACTTCAGAATTCGGCTTCATGGCAACCACAAGATAGGTCATCTGTTTGTTGTCGCCATCGGCGGCTTTCAAAATCATATGGTCCTTCTTAATCTTGAAAATAACTTCGTGGCCGACTGGTAGCACCACAGGATGTTTCGTGTCGGTTGGGCGGATGTGATATTCCATCTGGTCGGTTATCACCATGTATTGCGGACACAACTTCTCGTCATTGTTCACATGGGTGATACCGGCGGACGCCCAAATCGTTCCCAGTCCCGTCACTCCTTTTTCCTTCGCGCCGCAGGGCACTGATTCCATTTTTTCGACCATGGCGCGCTCTCCTTTTTTCTTTTCGCCGCCAGCATTGGCGGGAATGGCGGACAATAAAATCAATCCTGCGATTAGTGCCGCTCTGACGTTCATAATTGCCTCCTGAAAACTTGCTCTCACTCTCGTGAGTGCGAGCCATGTGACTCGGTCACGATTTCGAACCGACTGCCCGAAGTAGGAAGGCCATTGAAGACCTTCCTACGATCGGGCGAACTTGAGCTAGTACTTCGGCTTAGTCGCGTCAGTAGCTGGTTTCGATCCGGTAGATGGCGTCGGCTGTGTGCTACCACTGTAACTGCCGTTCTTGTTGGCCGTGTTGAACTGCTGTGACGACTTGACGAAGGTTTCAGGGTTCTGCATCAAGCCCTGCCGGACATCGGGATGTTGGCTGAGATAGTCCTTTAGCTCAGGATGGCTCTTCATGTATTCGTCGTTTTTCACCAGAGACGGATCCTTGGAGAGCTGCTCGTTGATACTCGAATGGCCGCCGAGGAATTCTCCGAAATGCCTGTCCGGTTCGTCAGACTCGCCGGTACGCATTCGATATTCGTTCTGATCGTAACGGGCTTCCTGCTGCATGAAGGCGTTGGGGTTCTGTTTGAGCTGCGAACGCACTTCGGGGTGTTGCTGCAGGTAGGTTTGCAGCGAGGGATGGCTCTTCACGAACTCGTCATTGTTAACGAGTGATGGATGCTTCCGGAGTTGTTCGGCAGTTTCGCGGTGGCTGTCGAGGTAACGATCGAAATTCGCTAGCTCGTCGCGGCGAGCATCGCGGTCGTGATCATTAGCCTCACCCTGTCTGTAGCGATTGTCGTTGTCGCGGCGAGTGTCCCGGTCTCGGTCGTTATCCGCGCGGGCATCCCGATCCCTGTCGCGATCTCGATCGTCGTTATCGTTTCGAGCGTATCGGTCATTGTCATCGCGGCGCATGAAGGCATCGGGATCCCTTCTCACCGCTTCTCGGAATTCGGGATGATCCTGCAGGTAGGTTTGCAGCTCGGGATTACCCTTCACATACGCTTCGTCGTTAATCAGCTTGGGATTCTTGCGAAGCTGCTCGCCGATTTCGCGATGGCTGTTGAGAAAGCGATCGAATCGCACGCGCTCATCGCGCATGCGCTGATCTTCGCGTCGATCGTAACCGGCTTCCTCGTGCATGAACGCTTTTGGATTTTCTTTGAGTTCCTCGCGAACCGAAGGGTGCTGTTGCATGAAGGTCTGTAGGGGCGGATGATTCTTGACGAATTGAGCGTCATTTACGAGAGAAGGATTTTGGCGAACTTGTTCGGCAATCTCGCGGTGAGAATCAAGGAATTGGTCAAACAGTGCTAGTTCTTGGCGCGTTATGTCGCTGTCGTGAGCCGACTGCGTATTCTGGTATTGAACGGGTGCGCCATGAATGACGGTGGGGACACCGAGTGAGATTAGGGTTGCCAGCATCGGGCGTTGCCGGCAATCCCTTAACGTGCCATTTTCTCTTTGTCATAACATATCTCCTTAAACGTGGAAGGTGAATATGTCACCCGTTAGGAGAGGTGCACGCCCCGTGCCAAAGCGCGTGTCTTAGAGAAAAAGAGCAGATGATTCAGCGACTTGGAGGAAGTGCTTAGCGGCGGCAGAGCGAACTTAAGTGGAAATTCCACATGTTTGGGACAAAATCGTTATACGGGAAATATAGTACGAAAACCGTTGCATACAGAGTCCAGCACGGCACTCGGCTTCCTCGCGAAAGGAATTGGGATAGAATCCGTGCACTTCGAATTCAATGAAAAGGAGCTGTGATGCGTAAGATCGGCTTGCTTGTGCTGGCAACCGTGCTCACGCTGGCGGCGGACAGATTCGCTCCACCTCCAGTGCCGCCCACAGCAAAAAAGGTTCCCAACGTGACTGAAGTGAACGGACACAAGCTCGTGGACAACTACTACTGGCTGCGCGACAAGACGAACCCGGAAGTGAAGGCCTATCTCGAGTCCGAGAACGCCTACACGGATGAGGTGATGAAGCCCATCGAGCCTTTGCAAAAAAAGCTTTACGACGAAATGCTGGGCCGCATCAAAGAAACCGACGTGGAGGTTCCCTACAGAAAAGGAGACTATTTCTATTACACGCGTACGGAGGCCGGCAAGCAGTATCCCATCCGTTGTCGGCGAAAAGGCAGCATGGAAGCGCCCGAAGAAGTGGTACTGGATGTAAATGAACTGGCCAAGGGACAAATTTTCATGGCCCTGGGCGAGTTTGAGGTGAGCGACGACGGCAATTTGCTGGCTTACAGCACGGACAACACGGGCTTCCGCCAGTATGTGCTCGCGGTGAAGGATCTGCGGACGGGTAAAACGCTGCCGGACCATGCGGAGCGGGTGGGCTCGGTTGCATGGGCGAACGACAACAAGACTTTCTTTTACACGATCGAGGACGCGCAAACCAAACGCCAATACCGGATGTACCGGCATACAGCGGGAACCACGGGCGTGGATACTCTGGTGTATGAAGAGAAGGACGAGCGGTTCAACGTGAATGTTGGCAAGTCGCGGAGCAAGGCTTATCTCTTCCTGGTGTCGGCGAGCCACACCACCAGCGAGGCGCGTTACCTTCCGGCTGGCGAGGCGATGGCCGAATGGAAGGTGATCGAACCGCGCAAACAGGACGTGGAATATTATCCGGACCACAACGGAGATTTTTTCTATTTTCGCGTGAACGACACAGGACGCAATTTCCGCCTCGTGAAGGCTCCTGCGACGGATCCTCGTCGCGCGAATTGGCAGGAACTGGTGCCGGAGCGGCCGGAAGTGATGTTGCGGGACGTGGATTTCTTCAAGAAGTACTACGTTTCTTACGAGCGCCAGGACGGCTTGCCGCAGATGCGTGTGACTGATTTGCACAGCGGGAAATCACGGCGGATCGAATTTCCCGAACCTGCCTACTTGAGCTATGGCTATATAAACGCCGAATACGACGCCGATAAACTTCGCTACGGCTATCAGTCATTCATCACTCCGCCGTCAGTTTTTGAGTACGACATGGCCAGCGGCGCTTCCGTTCTGCTGAAGCAAAAAGAAGTGCCCGGCTATGATCGCAGCCGTTATCAGGTAGAGCGGATTTATGCCACTGCGCCGGACGGGGTGAAGGTGCCGATCTCACTCGTGCATTTGAAAGGCGCGAAACTCGATGGAAAAGGCGCGCTGTATCTCACCGGTTATGGCTCCTATGGCTATGCCTACGATATCAATTTCAATTCGAACGTCTTCAGCCTGGTGGATCGAGGCGTGACATTTTCCGTGGCGCATATTCGGGGCGGCGGCGAGATGGGTAAGGCGTGGCACGACGCTGGGCGCATGATGAACAAGAAAAATACCTTCACAGACTTCATCGCCTCCGCCGAATTCTTGTTGGCGCGGGGCTATGGGTCGAAGGACCGGTTGGTGATTGAAGGAAGAAGCGCCGGCGGGCTGCTGATGGGCGTGGTGCTGAATATGCGCCCGGATTTGTTTCACGCCGCGCTGGTCGGCGTTCCCTTTGTAGATGTGATCAACACGATGCTGGACGAATCGCTGCCACTGACCGTGCCTGAATTTGAAGAGTGGGGCAATCCGAAGGAAAAGGCTGCGTTCGACTACATGATGTCGTATTCGCCGTACGACAACATTGAGGCGAAGGCCTACCCGAATATGCTGGTGAAGACGTCGTTCAATGACAGCCAGGTGATGTATTGGGAGCCGGCCAAGTATGTTGCGAAGATGCGAGCTGTGCGCACGGACCACAATACTTTGCTCCTGAAAACGAACATGAGTCCGGCGGGGCACGGTGGAGCGTCTGGACGATACGACCGGCTGAAAGAGACGGCGTTCGATTACGCATATTTCCTCACGCAGATGGGGATCAGCAACTGAACTCACTGTGCCACATCTCATCGCTTGGTGGCTTTGACGGGGTTCTCTACCTGTACCCCCAAAGACCACACATTCCGTCTCGTTGAGATACTTAACTGATAAGTTACAAAAAATAAAAGCGAAAAGAAATGAAACTCCGCGAGAAATTTCTTTTTCCTTTTTTTTTGGTGCGCAGAGCTCCGCTTAAGAACAATCGGAATTCAACTTGTCCGGTTATGCCGTTAAATCAGGACTTCTCACTCCGAGCGCAGGGCCTGGATGACATCGACGCGGGCGGCCCGTGCGGCCGGCAGTATCGAGGCTACAACCGCGGCCGTCAGCAGTACGAAGGCAGAGAGGACGACGGGCAGGGTAGCCGGCATCTTTAAGTCACCGAAATAGGCGCCGGCCAAACGCGCCGCTGCGAATCCGAATGCCGCTCCGGCGACAACGCCCGCAACAGCCATTACCGCACCCTCGGTGACGATGGTCTTGAGGATGCGCTCGGGCTGCGAACCCAGCGCCATGCGGATGCCGAATTCGCGGGTACGAGCGCTGACGGAAAACGCCAGCACACCGGCAACACCGACGACGGCAATAATCAAGGCAACCGCGGCGAAAACGCCGAAGACGAGCGAGTTCAAACGATCGGGCGCAAGAACTTTGGCGCGAATGTCCTCGAGAGTGGCGGCGTGCTCGACGGGCTGCTCAGCGGAGAGATCGCGAATGATGCTGGTGGCGGGCGTCACGAGCGAATAAGGATTTGCGCTGGTGTGGATGAAAAGGTGGCCGCCAAAGAACGCTCCGTCGGCAAAGGTGCCGTAGATGGTGGGCGTAGGCTCAGGAACAACATGCACGTCGTCTACATCCGCCGCGACGCCGATGATGCGGTGGGGCGAATTGAAGCGAGCTTTTTCACTGTCGGAGCCGGAGCTAAATTGAAAGACGGGATCCGTCCAGAAAACATGCCGGCCGATGGGATCCTGGCCGGGGAAGATGCGCTGGGCGAGAGTCTGACTGACGACTACGACGGGGTCGCTGCTGTGGTTATCGAGATCGTTGAAATCGCGCCCTGCGAGGATGGGCACGCCAACAGAAGCAAAAAAGCCCGGGGAGATGATGCGCAGGTAAGCGCGCGGATCATTCAAGTCGTGAACGTGACCGTCGCCGGAATATTGAAAGCCCGGGCCGAAGATCTCAGCGTCGCGCCAGGGAGCTGTGGAAGCAAAAGCGGTGCTTTTCACGCCGGGCAGGGCATTGATGCGACGCAGCGCTTCCTTGTAGAAATCCACGACTTGCTGATCCGTTTTGCCGTAAGACATAGCCGGAACGTCGAGCGCCAGCACTTGGCGGGTGTCGACACCCGGCTGCACGGCCTGCAGCGCGAGTAGGGTGGCGATCAACGCGCTTGCGCCGGCCAAGAGCACGAACGAGGCGGCGATCTGGGTGATGGCGAAGATCTGCTGGCGGCGGCTGGTGCTGCTAGTGACGCGGACGCTGCCGCTCATTATGTTCAGGCCATTGGATGCGTCAGCCGACGGCAGGCGCGGGACAAACGCGAGGATTACCGCGGCTACGACGGCCAGAGCGGCGCCCATCCACAGCATGCTGGAATCGACGGTGAGATCGAGGGCGCGGACGGAGAAACGGGTAGCATAGCGGGCCAGGATACTGACCAGCGGCTGCGCAATCAGTACGCCGAGCGCGGCACCGGCACAACAAAGCAGGAGGCTTTCGGCCAGCAGCATGCGTCGGAGGGCGCCGGCACTTGCGCCGAGCGCCGCACGAAGCGCCAGCTCGCCTTCGCGGCGAACCGTGCGCGCGAGAATCAGATTGGCGACGTTGGAGCAGGCGATGATGAAAACGAGACCGGAAGCGGCGAGGAGGACGAGAAGGACTGTGCGCGCGCCGGAGGTAATCTCGTCGCGGAGCATCCGAGCATCGAGGCTGAACTGGCTCTCGGCGGGATAGGCGTCCGGGTGATCCTTGGTCATGCTGGCATAGGCAGTGCGCAATTCGGTGCGGGCCTGATCGAGAGTGGCGCCGGGAGCGAGGCGGCCGAAGAGTTCGGTCATGCGATGAACGCGGCCGGTGACCATGGTGGCGGAGAGATGATGCGGACTCATGACCATATTCGCGATGATTTCAGTTTCCTGGGGATACGGCACGGAGGGTTCGAGGACGCCGATGACAGTGCCGGTCCGATCGCCAAGACTGCCGAGGCGAACGGTCTTGCCGATGACGGAAGGATCTTGCCTGAGGACGGTCGACCAGAAGCGGTAGGTAAGTACGATCACGCCGGCAGCTTTGGGGCCGTCGTCCTGGGGACCAACGAGACGGCCGAGGACGGGGTGAAGGCCCATCACGTCAAAATAGTTGCCGCTGACAACGCCACCGGTGACCTGGCGAGGTTCACCGAGGCCGATCATGGTGAACTGCATGGAGGAAAAGTCGCCGAACTCTGAAATGGAGTGAACGCTGCTTTCGAGGTCTTGAATTTCCGGGACAGAGAAGGTGGTGTTGGGGTCGCGAAGGCCGGGGGCGCTCTGCCGGATGTAGATGAGAGTGTTCTCGTCGCGATTGACGAGCGGCTTCAGGAGCACGCCACGCACGAGCGTAAAGATGGCGGCGTTGGCGCCGATGCCAAGGGCGAGCGTGAGGATAACGATCGCCGCGAGCCCCCTGGTGCGGCTGAGCGAGTGGAAGGCGACTCTCAAGTCCCTAAAAAATGACATAACTCATCCCTCCCCAAAATGAGGCCGAGCATCGCGCGTGCCATCGCTAAGCGTCAGATCGCATGTTACTTAGAGTGTGATGCGGCGTCCAGCCTGGCCGTTTTCAGGATGGTAGTGTCGCAAATTCGGACACATGCTCTCCCCAACTGAAAGAACTGCGGTGGGGGTTGGTCCCTCTGCCCGGATCAGGTCTGGACGGTAAGTCGCCTTACCGGACAAGTTCAATTTATATTCTCCTAGGTGTTGGTAACAGGGATTATCACCACCGATCTCATCCTGCGACGATTCCGGATTGACGCCTTCACATCGAACTTTCGACCATCAGACGCTCGCTTCGTCTCTGTCCGTTTGCTATTGACATACGCACCTACCAGAAAAAGAAAAAGGAACGGATAAATTGTGCTCAGAATACTCGCGATTCTCGTCGGTAGGCTACTGGTCTATAAAACCGCACTAGAACTGATCACTTGAACAAGACTTCTTGCGGCAAGCAGCACACCTGAAGGTTTTGGAGATGGAGTCTCGCCGATGCCTTGGTGATTGTTCTGTTACCATGCGATAGAAGAATGTAGCGGAAAAGTTCTTGGAGGTCACATGAAAGCCGGGTTGATGATCGTCCTGTTGTCAGTGGTCTGCTTTTCTTGGGGGTGGGGATTTGCGGCGCAGTCATCGACGCAAGAACAATCTTCACACAACGACCAGGAGTCGTTGGCGATCAGCAGCCGTCCTTTGACGGCATCCGATGCAGATCTCCAGCTCTTGCGGCAGGACCTGCGGACCCAAAAGCAGAAGTTGATTGCCGAGAACTTGCCCATGACGGAATTAGAGGCGGACAAGTTTTGGGCTGTTTACAATCGCTACACCGCAGACCTGCGCCATATCAACGATGAGAAATTTCGGCTGGTGAAACAGTACGGTGATATGTGGGGGATGATGTCCAACGATGAAGCCCTGATCTATATTCGGCGCTGGCTCGAAGTGGATGCGCAGGTCCACGAATTGCGATCAAAATATGTGATGGAAGTAAGCCAGGCTTTGCCGGGGAAAAAGGCGGCCACGTTCTTTCAACTCGAGCGCCGAATCAGCATGCTGATCGACATCCAGTTAGCCTCGCAGCTGCCGTTAGCAATCTCGCAAGACAAGCCCTAACGTACCGCTAAAGCACCAATGTACTTTTTTTTTGTGTGTGGCAACCCACGCGCCCTCCGCACGCCGCCCGCAAATCGCCATGTGTGCGCGCTTGTGTGGTCTTTTTGGGTGTACGTAGAGAACCCCTTGGTGGCTTTGACTCGCGTAGGCTGACGCTTTAGACTTGTGTCACTGTGAGCCCCATCTTTCGCCGCGGATATGGTCACCGATTTGACCTGACGGAGTATTTCCCGCCTGCTATCAAGACGATCTGCATTGCATGCGTCTCGGTGTTCGTTCTGCAGGAACTTTCAGCGCTGCTTTTGGGCCAGAGTGGCGCGCGATTCTGGGAAACCTGGTTTGGACTGGTCCCGTATGCGGCTGTGTTTGGATTCCGCATCTGGCAGCCGTTTACGTATCTGTTTCTGCATGCGGGCGTGATGCATATTCTGTTCAACCTTCTGTATCTGGCCATGTTTGGGGCCGATCTGGAGCGGATGTGGGGTGCGCGCAAATTCTATGTTTATTTTTTCCTGTGCGGCGTTGGCGCCGGAATCATCAACGTGATCGTGAAACTGATTATCGATCCGCACGGCCACGGCAGCGCTTTGGCGCCGACGATTGGAGCGTCGGGCGCGATTTACGGAATCCTTCTGGCCTGTGCGGTGCTGATGCCGCACCGGCAGGTTTGGGTGTTTCCGCTGCCGGTTACGGTCTCGATGCGCATTTTTGTGGCGGTGATGGGAGCGATTGAATTCTTCGCCACAATTGGTGCGAGCGGCGACAACGTGAGCCATGTGTGCCACCTGGGTGGGATGCTCGTGGGATACATCTATTTGCGGCGCGGCTCCTATTTATATGGGTTTCGCAATTCTGTTTCTGACTGGCAGCGGCGACGTTTGAAGAAGAAATTCGAGGTGTATGTGCGCGAGCACCACGATAAGCCGCCGTCAAACCCCGATAATTGGGTGAATTAGCATCTGGCGATTCGAAACGCTTTAGAGGCTCAATACCACGGCACGGCGTAACACGTCGGGAGCGATGTTTGCGCCGCTGACGAGAAGCGCCACATTCCTGCCTGCAAATTCCTTCCCTGATTTGAGCAACGCTGCCGTCGAGGCTGCGCCCGCTGGCTCTGCGACTGTGTGTTCATTGATGAGCAGAAACGCTATGGCGCGCAGCATTTCTTCCTCGGAAACGAGGCGCATGTCGTCAACGAGATCGACTAGTTGGCGGACGTTGCCTTCGGTGGTTGTTCGGGTAGAAAGGCCATCGGCGATTGTATCGGCGGTTTCGGTGCTTAGCGCCCGGTTTTCCTTCCAGGATTGATAGTAAGCCGGGGCTTTTTCTGCCTGCACGCCGATGATGCGCACCGTGGGACGAATTTGCTTCGCGGCGTAAGCGATTCCGCGGATCAGATTGCTGTCGCCGACCGGAACCACGATCACATCGGTTGAGGGCTGTTGCTCGAGAATCTCGCAGGCGATTGTGGCGGCACCGGCTGCAATATATGGGTCGTCCACATCCACAATCAGCGGCCAGCCGCTTTCTCTTGAGAATTTCGCGGCTGCATCGCGGCTTTCGTCCAGGTCTCGGCCCACTTCGACAATCTCCGCCCCCAGCTTGGCGATCTTGTCGCGTTTCACCGGATTCGGATTCTCGGGAAGATAAATTCGCGACTTGAGACTCATCTGCCGGGCCGCAAATGCGATAGCCGCACCGTGATTGCCGGTGCTGCTGGTGACAACGCCATCGAAACGGAATTGTTGCGAGCGATCATGAACGCCATTGAGCGCGCCGCGGACTTTGAAAGTTCCGGTTGGATTTTCAGTTTCGAGTTTGAGCCGGACGTGTGCGCCAGAAAGCTCCTCGAGCGATTCGGCCTGAACGAATCGCGTAGGCGCAAGAAACTTTTCGAGGAATTTCCGCGCGTCGAGAACGTCCCGTATCTGGAAGCTGCCTGCAAGCACACCAGTACGTTAACAGCCTATTCGGACCAGCCGCATCAGATTTGTGGAGCCGCGTGTGCCGAGTGGTGTGCCCGCGATCACGCCCACGATATCGCCATCCTTGACGAGGTTTTCCTGCTTCAAACGGCGCTCGGCGGTCTTGGCAAGTTTATCGATATCGTGCACCCGGTTGATGCTGCGAGGCAGCACGCCCCAGAAAAGGCTCATCTTGCGACGCGTATCCTGATTCGGAGAAAAAGCGATGATGGCGGCGCGCGGGCGGTATTTGGATACGAGCCGGGCGGAGCCGCCGGTTTCCGTGAACACGGCGATGGCTTTCATTTTCAATTCTTCTGCCGCGTGGCAGATGGCTTCTGCGATCGTTTCGCTGATGAGCAGATCACCGGTGCGCGCCGGGCGCAGCGATTCGGTGGCATTCGCCTCTGCTTCGCGAATGATGCGGTCCATCATGAGGACGGACTCGAGCGGGTAGCGGCCGGCGGCTGTTTCGCCGGAGAGCATGAGGGCGTCGCTGCCGTCGAAGATGGCGTTCGCGACGTCGGAGGCTTCAGCGCGAGTGGGCCGCGGATTTTCCTGCATCGAATCGAGCATTTGCGTGGCGGTGATCACGGGAACGAGCGCGTCGCGCGCCTGCATGATGATCTGCTTCTGTACCACGGGCACTTTTTCCGGGTTCATCTCAACGCCGAGATCGCCGCGTGCAACCATCACGCAATCTGCGACGGCGAGAATCTCAGCCAGATTGTCGATGGCCTCCGGTTTTTCCAGCTTGACAATGACCGGAATGTCCTTGCCGGCGCGGCGGATAGCCGCCTTGGCCGCGCGAACATCGGCCGCCGTGCGCACAAAACTCTGCGCCACATAGTTCACACCGAGCGTGAGAGCAAAGGCGAGGTCGCGCCGATCCTTGTGCGTGAGCGACGGAATTTTAAGTTTTACTCCCGGAAGATTGATTCCCTGATGCTCGCGAAGCTCGCCGCCGTTTTCCACCTGGCAAAGCACCGTCTCGCCGCGCGTTGAAAGCACGCGCATGGCTATATTGCCGTCGCTCACCAGGATTCTGTCGCCTTTGTGAACGGAATGCGGAAGCTCGCGAAATGTGGTGCTCACGCCTTCGGAGGTGCCGGTCACTTTCTTTGTCGTGATTGTGAATTTCTGCCCAAAGTGCAACTGGACGGGAACGCCGCGCTCGAGAGATCCGGTGCGAATTTTTGGTCCCTGCAGATCTGCGATTACGGCGACGGATTTTTCGTGGTGCCCGGAAGCACGGCGAACGGCCGCCACGCGGGCAGCATGTTCTTCGGGTTTGCCGTGGGAAAAATTCAGACGCGCGACATCCATCCCGGCGCCTACCAGACTATCAATTAATTCTGGGGTGGAGCTGCTCGGTCCCAGCGTGCAGACGATCTTGGCCCTTCGTTCCATCATCGTAAATTATCGCGAAACCGCGAAATCGTTGACAATCGTGTAAAGAAAATCGACGCCCTTGCGGAAGGATTCGAGCGGAATGCGCTCGTCGTCCGCGTGCATCCTCAGGAAATCACTCTCGATCAGCGGAAACGGCATCAATCCGTACGCCTGAACGCTGCGCATTCTCAAGGGATAGGAATCGGTGGCGCCGGGCGACATGAACGGGATTGCGACGGCGCCGGGAAACTGCTGTTTCGTGGTGCGAGTGATTTCATCATAGAGTTCTGTGGTGAGCGATGATGATGGGGCGGCTTCGCCCGCGCCAGGTTGTATCTCGAATCGCACCTGCGGGTCGTTTACGAGTTGCGTAAGCTTTGCCAAAAGCGCGGAGGCCATGTCGCCCGGCAAAAGGCGGATATTTATCACGCCGCGTGCTTCGGAGGGAATCACATTTGGACGAATTCCCGCCTGCAACATGGTAGGAGAAATTGTGTCGCGCATCATCGAGTTCCAGAGCAGATTTTCGTTCGAAAGGTATCGGGCTGCGTGTTCTCCGCGGTCAGAAGTCTCGAGCGACCGCATCCACTTGGCAGTTTCTTCGTCTTCCACTGGGGCGAGACCTTCGAAATAACCACGTGTGACCGAATTTAGCTGCACGGGTGTCTCGTAGGCTCCAATTTTCGCGATAGCGGCTGCCAGATGCGTCACGGGATTGTCTTTTCGCGGCAGCGAAGCTTGGCCTGCAACACCGCTCGCAATCACGTCGACGCTGACCGAGACCTTTTCGCTCGCCTGCACCGCCATGTATTGCAATTTGCCGTTTTTAAGGACGTTGTAGCCGCCTTCATTTATCGCGAAGCCGGCAGCAATCTTGTCCCAGTATTTTTCGACGGCCACTTTCATCCCGTTTATGCCGCCGGCCTCCTCGTCGCCCTCGGCGAAATAGATTACGTCGCGACTCAGGCGGGCGCTGGACCGTTTGAGGGAGATGAAGACGGCAAGATTCGCGATCGTCATCGCCTTGTCGTCAATCGCGCCGCGGCCATAGAGATAGCCGTCCTTTACCACGGCCCCGAAGGGATCGACGGTCCATTTGGATTTGTCTACGCCGACCACATCGAGATGGCCCATCAGTAGCAAGGCGCGCGATGGATCGGGCACGGCGCTTGCTGATAGTCGCGCCACAAGGAATCCCCGGCCGGGCGTGGTCTCGATAACCTGCGCGTTGATGCCTTCGTGTTGAAGAATGTCTGCTATGTATTTTGCCGCGCCGAGTTCATTGCCGGGAGGATTGGTGGTATTGATCCGGATCAAGCCCCGTAGCCATCCGAGCGCGTCATTCTCCAGCTTAGAGAGATCGGACGCCTGCAGAGGAGTGCTCGGGGGCGCTTGCGGCTGGGTTGGAGCCGTAGGTGCGGACGATTGCCGGCGATTCTGCCCCGGAGTTGCTGTTGCGAATACGATGATGCAGGCGAAGGTGAGGAGAAAGACTCGAGCGGTCGTCCGCGCCATCAATTGCCTCCGAATGAGTTTGAAAACGCCAAGCAAATAGCGCTTGCGGTCACAGGCTGGTACCGGTGCAACTGAGACGCGAGCAAATCATCTTAGCATGGGGCCGAAACGGCCTCGGGAAGCTGCTGAAGCTCGGTTTTCTGAATTGCAATTGACCATCCAAGTAAGCCCGTGGCAGCATCCTACCTACCTGCGAGGGGACCGCGTATGCGAGTGAAGGAATCTGTGCGGTGGTTGCTAGTGGTGGGATTGCTTGTAATTCTGGGTGTGCCTCCAAGTGCATGGACGGCTCACGCCCAGCAGCAGGAGGGTCCGGCGAAGCCCGCTCCCGCCCAACAGCCAGAGCCGCCGAAACAGCCAACCGGCCAGCAGAACGGTCCAGAAGCTCAGGCGCCCGCGCCGCAGGTGGCGATCGCGGTGGAATCGAACGTGGTGAACATCGACGCGGTCGTCACAGACCACGAAGGCAATATCGTCACGGGGTTGAAGAAGGAAAACTTCCGAATCCTCGATGAAGGTCAGCCGCAGCAGGTTACGAATTTTGCTCCGAGCGAAGCTCCTATCACCGTTGTGATCCTGATGGAATTCAGCGCTCGTTATTATGGGTTCTTCGGCTATAAAGGCGAGACTTGGGCGTGGGGCTTTCTGCAGGATCTAGGACCCAAGGATTGGGTCGCTTTTAAGACTTTCGATATAAAGACCGAAGTAACGGTGGACTTCACGCAAAACAAGTCGGAAATACGCCAGGCGATCGCGAGTCTGTTCGTTCCTGGATTTCACGAGGCGTGTGTGTTCGACGCCGTTATCGAGACGCTTGACCAGCTGGGCGGCGTGAGAGGCAAGAAAGCGATTCTGCTTCTCGCCACCGGTTACGACACTTTCAGTAAGCACACTCTTGATCAGACATACCATCGCCTGAAGGAAGCGGATGTGCCGATCTTCGCGGTTGGCATGGGTGAAGATATTGATTTAAGAACCCGCAACGGCGGAGGCGTGGGCTACCTGCAAGCGAAGAATCAATTAACGCAATTCGCCCAGATGACGGGCGGCTACGCGTGGTTTCCCAGGTTTCAAGGCGAAATGCCGGAGGTGTTTAGCCAGGTGTCCTCGTTCTTGCGCAGCCAGTATTCCATGGGATTTGCGCCGACTGCACCTGCCGATGGGAAATTCCACAAGCTGAAAGTAGAAGCCGTGGACACGAATGGAAATCTGCTCGAGTTGCCCGACAAGAAGGGCAAGATGAAGAAAGTAAATGTGTACGCGCGAAATGGCTACACGCCCAAAGTGCAGGCTGGAACTGGCGGCGGGAGCCAATAAGGGAGCGCCTGCGCGAACCTTTCCGATTGCATAGCTTTAGTAGCCGCGATTCAGGTCTACGCGATTTAGCAGTTCGTTGCCGGCGAACCACCGTTCCAAATTTTCCATCAATAGATCTGTTTGGCGCTCCCACAAGTGCTCGCTCACGGCGCTCATGTGCGATGTGATGAAGGCGTTGTCGAGCTTCCAGAGGGGACTCTCAGGCGGCAGCGGTTCTTGCGATACCACGTCAAGCGCTGCGCCTGCGATTTTACGTTGTTCGAGCGCTGAAATCAGTGCGGGCTCGTCCACCAGTACTCCTCGCGACACATTCAGGAAATAAGCCGAAGGTTTCATAAGCGCGAATTCTCGTGCTCCCATCATCTTGCGTGTTTCAGGAGTTTCTGGAGCAGCCAGGACGATAAAGTCGGCTTGAGGCAGCGCCTCGTCGAGCCTGGCGGCTGGTAAAACCTGCTCGGCGAGACCCTCATTGGCGCGGCCGGAGCGCGTTACAGCCCAAACGCGCATTCCCAGTGGCCGGATGATTCTTGCGACTTCTTGACCAATCGCTCCGAATCCGATGAAAAGCAGAATCTGTCCGCGCAACTCGCGCGGCCGAACAGGAGCAGCCCACAATTCGTGTTGCGCCCAATGGGATTGTTGCTGGTAGCGGAAGCAATCGGGAAATCGCCGCGCCAATGCGAGGAGAGTGCCGAGAATGTGCTCGGCCATCGGAACGCGGTGAACGCCACTCGCGTTTGTCACCTCGATGCCGCTTTTTCGCAGCTCCGGATACATCAGCTGGCCAACGCCCGCTGCTGTTGAGTGAAGCCACTTGAGTTTTCGCGCCAGCAGAAATTGCTCAGGCCTCAGCGAGAATCCGACGAAAATATCCGCATCGGGCACTTCCTCCATGATGTGGTCGTAGCGCGGGAGATGGACAACTCGCATTTCGGGCCACCGCGAGCGGATGCGTTCCGCCATTTCCGGCGGCGGATTCCACAGGGAGAATGCGTGCCACACGCAGATGAGTAGCTTGGTCTCACCCGGCGATGTGCGGGTCATCGTCGCGTGACGCGCAAGTCCCGGCCGGTCATTTCGGTGGGCGACGGCAGCCCGAGGACCCCAAGCAGCGTGGGCGCGATATCGCGAAGCGAACCATTAGGGCTAAGCTGCAGGCGGCCATCCTCGGTGATTAGAATGAACGGCACCGGGTTCGTGGTGTGGTAAGTGTGAGGTCCGCCGGTAACGGGATCGATCATCGTTTCCGCATTGCCGTGATCCGCGGTGATGATCCAGGCGCCGCCGCGCGGACGCAACGCCTGGAAAATTCTGCCGAGACACACGTCCACCGTTTCGCAGGCTTTGATCGCTGCTTCGAGCTTGCCCGAATGTCCCACCATGTCCGCATTCGCAAAATTCATGATGATAGCGTCGAAAACGCCCTTCTCCACCGCTTGGACCACCGCGTCCGCAATTCCCGCCGCGGACATTTCCGGCTTCACATCATACGTCGGAACTTTCGGCGACGGCACGAGCACGCGCTCCTCGCCTCCGAATGGCTTCTCGACGCCACCGTTGAAAAAATACGTCACGTGCGCGTATTTTTCAGTTTCCGCTACGCGAAGATTCTTGTACTGCATCTCGGCAAACACATTGGCCAGGATGTGCTCGAGCCTTTCGGGCCCGATGATGTACTGCAGCCAAGGCCACGTTTTTTCGTATTGCGTCATGGCCACGAATTTCAGATCTTTGGGGCGAGCGGAATCCTGGAACTTGTCGAAACCAGGCTCCACAAGCGCTCGCGCAATCTGGCGTGCGCGATCCGCCCGAAAATTGAAGAAAATCACGGCGTCGTCGTCGCGGATCAAGCCGCGCGCGCGAGCCGGCTTTCCCGCGGTGGATTCGGTCGTGATCACGGCCGGCACGATAAACTCGTCAGTGACGCCCTTTTCGTAGCTCGTGCGAACGGCCGCGATCGGGTCGCTGAATTTCGCTTCCGCATCGCCGTGCGCCATCGCGCGATACGCTCTCTCGATACGCTCCCAGCGATTGTCGCGATCCATCGCATAGTAACGGCCAATCACAGTCGCGATCTCGCCGGTTTCATACTCGCGCATCTTTTGCTCGAGCTGCCGCAGGAAATCGATGCCGCTGTTGGGCGGCGTGTCGCGCCCGTCCATAAAGCAGTGGACAAACACGCGCTCAACCTTGTTCTCGCGAGCCATCCGCAGTAGCGCAAAAAGATGCTCGATATGCGAGTGGACGCCGCCGTCACTCACCAGCCCGATAAGGTGAAGTTGCCGCTCGCGGCCGGGCTGCATCGCTTCGAGAAGCAGCGGTTGGCGTGCAAGCTCCCCGCTTGCAATCAGCGCATCGACCCGCGTGATGTCCATATGAATAATGCGCCCGGCGCCCATATTCAAATGGCCTACCTCGCTGTTGCCCATCTGCCCTTCCGGCAATCCCACAAAGGGTCCGGAGGTATGAATTAATGTGTTGGGAAACTCAGCAATGAGCCGGTCGTAATTCGGCTTGCGCGCAAGAGCGACGGCGTTTCCCTTCGTTTCGGTGCGGAAACCCCAGCCGTCAAGCACAGTAAGAACGATTGGTTTCGGTCGTTTGGCCATATTTGCGAAGTAGGCTAGCACGGGAAACGATGAATGCAAGAGGCGCAGCAACCCACCGCGTATTTCTAATTGCTTACGGAGTGCGGTTGCCATGCGTCTAAGCCAGCAAGAAGAAGTACACCAAACACGTTAATGTTGTTGTGAGTATCGGGCTCATTAATTTAGACAGGAGATGCCAATGAGAAGGGTTCGACATATTACTTTGGTTCTAAGTATTTTGCTCGTTGCCATAGCGAGTCGCGCACAATCGGCCATCGATGACCTGCCGCGGCCAAGCCAGCACGCAGAAGTGATTCAGCGCATCGGCGTCAGCAACATAACGATCAACTACTCTCGGCCGCTTGTGAATGGCCGCAAGGTTTTCGGCGGACTGGAAGCCTATGGAAAAGTCTGGCGGGCCGGCGCAAACGAGAACACGACGATCACCTTTACCGATCCCGTGACGATCGAAGGCAAACCGCTCGATCGCGGCACCTACGGCCTTCACATGATTCCGGGCGAAACCGAGTGGACGGTGATCTTCTCCAAGGCCAACGCCTCCTGGGGGAGCTTTACCTACGACCAGAAGGAAGACGCATTGCGCGTCACAGTGAAACCACGGGCATCCGAATTCACCGAAGCGCTCACCTACGAATTCGACGATCTCAAACCCGACTCCTCTGTAATCACCATGCGATGGGACAAGGTCGCGGTTCCGTTCAAAGTCGCGGTCAACGTGAATGAAGTGGTCGAGCAAAAGATGCGCGAGCATCTCCGCGGCCTGGCGCAATACACCTGGGACGGCTGGAACGACGCGGCCGATTATCTCGTGAATGAGAAGGTAGATTTGGAAGAAGCGCTCGCCTACACCGACAAATCAATCGCCGTAGAAGAGCGATACGAGAATCTGATGACCAAGTCGCAGGTGTTGGACCTGCTCGGGCGTAAAGAAGAAGCGGCGAAATTCCGCACCGAAGCACTGGCCAGGGCCAACGCAACTCAATCGTACACATACGCCCGCCAGCTTCAGCGTGCAAAGAAACTCGACGAAGCCTGGGCCGCCTATCGCGCCAATGCGAAGAAGTTTCCGAATGACTGGATCACCCACTTCGGAATGGCGCGAGTCTATAGCGCGCAAGGCGACTACGACAACGCGTTGAAAGAGGCGAAGCTCGCGCTAGCCGGCGCGCCCGCCGACGGAACGAAGGACTTCGTCGAGAGACAAATCCGGAAACTCGAAGCCAAGCAAGACATCAACATATAGAACTCTTCGCAGTCGGTCAGGTGGCGTATTAGGCGGACGATGCGAGTTCGCGCATCGCCGCCAGCAGGCGGTCTACTTCTTCGGCAGTGTTGTAGTGCACCAAGCCGATACGAAGCAGGCCGCCTGTTTTTTCTACCCCAAGGCGTTCGGTAAGATTTAGAGCGTAGTAGTTTCCGTCCCAAGTGAAGATGCCGCGATCACCAAGAAATTTCGCGCAGACCAGCGGCGTTAGATCTTTTACGCGTACGGACACCGTTGGGCAGCGCTCGTCAAATCGCGCGGGATCAGAGATACCATAGAATCGCACGCCGGGAATTTCGAGCAAGCCCGCGATCATGCGTTTTGCAAGCGCCATTTCATGATGGCGGATCGTGCGATACGCGCTCACGAGAGCCGCGCGACGATCCGCTGGCGCCGCTGAATCCGAGTGCCGGCCTAAATCCGCCAGGTAATCAATCGCAGCCGTCACGCCTGCCAATCCCTCGTGAATTTGCGTGCCTGTTTCCCAGCGGTCCGGCAGATAAGCTGGCGCGGGGCGCACTTTGTACGGACGGAATCGCAGAAGAAGGTCGCGTTTCCCGTAGATGCAGCCCATGTGCGGGCCAAAAAACTTGTAGGGCGAGCACGCGAGAAAATCGCAATCGAGCGCTCGCACATCAATCGAGCCGTGCGGCGCGTAATGAACGGCGTCAATGAACGCCAATGCGCCGGCGTCATGAGCGGCCCGAACGATTTCCGCCACCGGATTGATAGTCCCAACGGCGTTCGACGCATATCCGGCTGCGACGAGTTTCGTGCGCGGAGTAATTTTGCAGCGCAAATCATCCATATCCAGCGTGCAGTCTGCTTCGCGGATGTCCACCTGGCGTATGACGATGCCGATGTCTTCCAAAGCGCGCCACGGAGCCACGTTGGCGTCGTGGTCCAGCGTGGTGACTACGATTTCATCGCCGGGCTTTAGATCGCGGCCGATACCCCGCGCGAGCGCAAATGTGAGCGTCGTCATGTTGGGGCCGAAAAACACTTCGTCCGGCGCGCAATTGAAAAGATCCGCCATCGCCGTGCGCGCTGCCGCGATTGTTTCGTCCGTGCGACGGCTCGTTAGGAACTGGCCCACGTTGTTCGCGTTCGAGGTCTCAAAGTATTCGCGGAAAGCATCAATCACGCGTTGCGGCACTTGCGTGCCTGCGGGAGCATCGAGAAATGCGGCGGGATGGCCTCCGACTGCGAGCTTCAACGACGGAAATTGCGCTCGCACCCAGTTGATATCGAGTGGTTCGAGCGGCGTGTGTTGTGCTGTCGATGCGTTCATTTGGGCGCTATAGTCTACGATGGGTTTGCCACCGCGCGAATGAAATCGCCAAGCAGCCCATAAGCCGTCGCGATCACCGCGGCTTTGTGCTCGATGATCGAAAGGCCAAAGACATCCATATCAAAACGCACCGCGGAAGTCGTGCCGTCCAGAAGCGCGAGCGGATCGGTGAGTGGCAGTTGCTCCGGTTTCACGCTGGCACGCACTCCATTCGAGGTGCGTTCCGCTCGGCAAATCAATTTGTACCGCATCCCCGATTCGCGTGCCCCACGTACTTGTTCCGGCGAGAGGTTGCGAATGCCGGTGCGTTCAATCTCTTCGAGCTTGATATCCACGCCCATCAACACGATCACGAGCGCCGCCACTTTTACGGTGGCGTCCCATCCGTCAAGGTCGTTGGAAGGGTCGGTTTCCGCCACGCCAATTTCCTGCGCTCTTTTCACCGCTTGCGCAAGCGTGAGTCCCTTCTCCATTTCCGTGAGCACCACGTTGGTGGTCGCGTTCAGCACGCCGCGGAATCCGCGAAGCTCCACCGCCGGTAGCGAATGCGGGAACATCGAGAAGATCGGCGTGCCATCCATCACCGTGGATTCAAAAAGGAATTTGCGGCCCTTGGCTTTTGCCAGATCGCGGAGCTGGCGATACGCGTGCACGATTGGGCCTTTGTTGGCGCTGATGGCATGCGCGCCGGCTTCCAGTGCCGCTTTCAAATGATCGATCGCAGGCTGGCCGCTGCGCCAATCGAGTGACGACGCTTCAAAGAAAACCTGCGGGTCGGCAGTCGCAAGCCATTGATGCAGGTTGCGAGGCGTTCTCCAATCCGGAAACGCAGGAAATTGATCTGCGAGCAATGCCTCGGGATCAAGAGAGTTGCAATCCGTGATCCAGCCGATTCGTCGCGACGCGATTCCCGTGATTCGCCAGTCGATATCGTACCGATCGCGAAGCTCGGCGCGTTTGGCAACCAGCAGGCGCACAAATTCCTTGCCCACATTTCCGAAACCCACCATGGCTAAGTTGAATGTGCGAATGGCTGTGCTCTTTCGGGATCGCCCTTAATGCACTGCCAGGGCTTTGCGCCCCGGAAAACGCGCAGCCGAGCCGAGCTCTTCTTCGATGCGCAGGAGTTGATTGTACTTAGCGATGCGGTCGGTGCGTGAGGCAGACCCTGTCTTAATCTGGCCTGATCCCATCGCCACCGCAAAATCCGCGATAAACGCATCTTCCGTTTCGCCCGAGCGGTGCGAAATGATCGACGCATATTTGGCCTTGCGCGCCATTTCCACGGCCTCGACCGTTTCGCTCACCGTGCCAATCTGATTTAGCTTGATCAGAATTGCATTCCCGATGCCCTCGGAAATACCACGCGCAAAAATCTTCGGATTGGTCACGAACGCATCGTCGCCCACCAGTTGAATCTTCTTGCCTGCGTCGCGCGTCAGGATCTTCCACCCGTCCCAATCGTTCTCCGCGAGCCCATCTTCGATGGAGACGATCGGATACTGCCGCACCCACCCCTCCCAGAATTTCACCATTTCTTCTGAACTACGCTGCGACTTGTCGGATTTCTTGAAAACATACTTCTTGGTGTCGCGGTCATAAAACTCGCTCGCCGCCGGGTCGAGCGCGATCGCAATTTGCTCGCCGGGCTTATAGCCAGCTGCGGTAATAGCTTCGAGAACCCGCTCCAGCGCCTCCTCGTTCGACGTCAGATTCGGCGCAAACCCGCCTTCATCGCCAACAGCTGTCGAGTAGCCGTTTTTCTTCAGCACCGCCTTCAAATAGTGAAATACCTCAACGCCCCAGCGCAGCGCTTCGCGAAAGTTGGGCGCGTCCAGCGGCATCACCATGAATTCCTGCACATCCACCGAATTATCCGCGTGTGCGCCGCCGTTGAGGATGTTCATCATCGGCACCGGCAGCGTATTCGCGGAAGCGTCGCTCGAATAGCGCGCTAGGTATTTGTAGAGAGGCTGGTCGGCAGCCGCTGCAGCAGCACGCGCCGCAGCCACCGAAACCGCCAGGATTGCGTTCGCGCCCAATTTCGATTTGTTCGGCGTGCCATCGGTTTCGATCATACGCCGGTCGAGCGCTCGCTGGTCCGCCGCGTCCATCCCCGCCACCGCTTTGGCGATTTCGCCGTTCACGTGCCCCACCGCTTTCAGCACGCTCTTGCCCAGATAGCGCGATTTGTCGCTGTCGCGCAGTTCATTCGCTTCATGTTCGCCGGTGGAAGCGCCTGACGGAACCGCCGCGCGGCCAAGCGCGCCCCCTTCCAAACGTACATCCGCCTCCACCGTAGGATTGCCTCGCGAATCCAGTATTTCGCGGCCATGCACCGAAATGATTTTGGACGCCATTACTGCTCCTTGCGCGCGATTAATAAATATGGTTTGAAATCCACCGGAATCTTATCTTCCTTCCACGCTGCGCGAAAGCGCGATTCGAGATCTTGCCAATAAACTTCCGGGGCGTCGAGAGCCCTGCCGTAAGCGCCGCCATAGGAAGTCGAGCGCCAAAAGCCCGCAAACTCACCCGGCGTCATCTTGCACGAATGAGAAAGCTTCGCGTCTTCCACCACACGAATCCCTGGTTGCTCGTGGACCAGGCATTGCGGAAAGTGCTTGCGCCGCAGCCGCTCGTCACGATACCGGCTCCAGTGCTCGCGTAATTCCAGCCGCACAATCCCGCGAACCGGCTCAACGGCTTCCGGCAGGCCGAAGCCATAGACGGCCAGGATTCCGCCGGTTCGCAACCAGCCCCTGCACTTTTCAAGCACGCGCGGAATATCCATCCAGTGGAGCGATTGCGCGAAATTAACCAGGTCCGCGCTGGATTGCTCGCGTTCGTACTCCTCGGCGGTGATTTGTACAATTGTTGCCCGAGGGGCCTCTTCGCGCAGTTTGTCCACCATCAGCGGATCGGGCTCGATCGCAATCACTTCGCGGAACGATTTCACGAGTTCGCGCGAAGCTTTTCCCGTTCCCGCGCCGAGGTCGATCGCGCAATCGCGCGCGGCTTGTGCGTCCCGGTTTTTTTGCCGGGGCTTGTCCGCCGGAATCCACGCGAGAATCCGCTGAAAGATTTCTGCCGGATAATCGGGCCGAAATGTCTGGTATGCGTCGGCAGCTTGGCCAAATCGGGATTCAAAGGACATCGATCAGCTTGGTCTCAACGGACTTCCAGGAAAGCTACTCAGGTTCCTCAAGCATCGATTCCGGACGGACCACCACCACAACGCCATTCTCGCTCACGGAAAATCGGGCGCGATCGGCCTCCACGTCATAACCGATCACCGTGCCCTCGGGAATGCTCACATGCCGGTCAATGATGGCGCGCCGTATGCGTGCGCTGCGTCCGACATTCACGTGGTTGAAAATGATCGAATCTTCCACTTCGCTATAACTGTTCACGCGCACGTCATAGCCCAATATGCACCGCTCCACTCGCCCCCCGGAAATAATCGACCCGCCGCATACCGTCGAATCCACCGCCGTCCCCATGCGCTCCGGGTCGGCAAACACGAACTTCGCCGGCGGATACTGCTGCTGCCAGGTATGCAGCGGCCAGCTTTTGTCGTAGAGATTGAAAACCGGCGACACCGACACAAGGTCCATATTCGCCTCATGGTACGCATCGATCGTTCCCACGTCGCGCCAGTAAGACGTTTCTTTTTTGTTCTCGTCCTGAAAGTTGTAAGCGAAAACGCGATACTTGCTGATGATCCGCGGAATCACATCCTTGCCAAAATCGTGTGACGAAGTAGGATCCTCCGCGTCGGCAATCAAAATGGGCACGAGCAGTTGCGTATTGAAAAGATATACGCCCATCGACGCGTTCACTTTGCCCGGGTGAATTGGCGAGACCTTCGGATGCGCCGGCTTTTCCTCGAATCCTACAATGCGCCAGTCCCTGTCCGTTTCAATCACGCCAAATCGCTTGGCCGCCTCCTCCGCGTCAATCTCCAGCGTCGCCACGGTCACATCCGCTCCGGCAGCGATGTGCTGCTCGAGCATTTTCTGGTAGTTCATCTTGTAGATGTGGTCGCCGGACAAAATAAAGACGTAGTTCGATTGCTCGCTGCCGATCGAATAAATATTCTGATAGACGGCGTCCGCCGTCCCCAGGTACCAGTGCTGCGAGACGCGCATTTGCGGCGGCAGCACCTCGATAAATTCGCCAAGCCCCATCAGCACGGACCACCCCCGCCGCACATGCCGGTTCAAGCTCAAAGCCTTGTACTGCGTGAGAACAAATACGCGGCGCAGGTCGCTGTTCAGGCAGTTCGAAAGCGTCACATCAATGATGCGATACACGCCGCCAAACGGCACCGCCGGCTTCGCGCGATCCCGCGTCAACGGCCACAGCCGCTCGCCCTGGCCACCCGCCAACAGGACACCCAGCACGTTGCGCATCGCCGGCAATCGAAAGTCCTCGGCCTCCGTTCAACCGCAGTTTCATTCTACAGCAACAACTTTGTGCGCATAGGTCGCGTTTCCCAGTAGGGGCGCGTCTAAGGCGCGCCCGCGCTGCCCCTCCACTCCCAGCGCCATTTATTCCTTCCTGCGTCACTCGCTCGATGCAACCTCGATAACCATTTACGGTCTGGTTACATAACCGGCTTCCGGCTTCCTTACACAATTTTAACCTTGACTTGCGCGGTGGCCTTGGATAGAAGTTGCTCATTGCCGGATCCCCTAGGAACCGGTTACACTGATGTGAATCCAGCAAGACAAACTCAAACATCCATTAGGGACGGGGGTGAATACGCGTGGCAGAAGTTGTCATTCAAGAGGGCGAATCTTTGGAGAATGCTCTCCGCCGCTTCAAGAGGAAGGTGCAGTCGGAAGACATCATCAAGGAGATCAAAAAGCACAGCTACTACATGAAGCCGGGGGAGAAGCGTCGCGCCAAGGAAGCCCTCTCGCGTAAGCGTCTCCGCAAGAAGCAACGTCGTGAGCAGGATTAGGCGAACATCAATTGGGCCCATTTAAGCAGTTCGTGCCGTACGGAGAGCGGGAATCGTCGTTATCGCGATTGTTCCTCGCTCCACGTCCGGCGTGAGTTGCTCGCTGCCAGTCCTCTCCCAGCACGGTGGAGCAGCGCAATGGAATACCACGATAAGGTCCTGAAGTGCGCGGAATGCAACGCCGAGTTTGTTTTCACGGCCGGCGAGCAGATGTTTTTCTCCGACAAGGGCTTCAAGAACGAGCCCAAGCGGTGCAAAAACTGTAAAGCAACCCGCGCGCAGGGCAATGGTTCGAGCTCGACATCCGTTCAGCGCGTCGAGACCAAAACCGTTTGCTCGCAATGCGGTAAAGAAACGACAGTTCCTTTCAAACCCACCCAGGGTCGTCCCGTCTACTGCCGCGAGTGCTTCCAGCAGCGGCGCGCGATGGGTGCCTCCCAGGCGGGCGCCACTGCCTAGCAGCCGCAGCGACTCAGGAACTGGGGCGAACCAATCAGTAGCCCTGCGGGGGCAGGGCGGGCCGAGTAGGGACTCGGGGCATCCGGGGTTCTCTCGACCAACGACGCAATCACTGCGCCAGCGTGCAGCTGCAGATACTCGCCGTCACTCTGTTGGCACCGCCCATTCCAGTCGCTTAGCGCACTTTCAACGGATATTGCTGCGTCACCGGCGGCACAATCCCATTCAATCGTAAATATACAACCAGCTGTCCAAAATGATTCGTGATGTGCCACAGCGCAGCCGCCGCCAAGCCGAGTTTCGTATTGGGTCCGGCGTAAGGTCCCTCCACTCGCTCCGCCGCGTTTTGCGCGGTGATCGTCGCGAGCACCTTGTCGCCATACGCGAATGAATCGCGCAGGTATTGCAGCAGCTCCGCTTTCGTCTTCGCTTTTTGCGGCCCGCCCTTCTCGCAATGCTCCGGCGGCGTTTTCCCTTCAATCTCATTGAAAAACGCAAACTGAGCGCACGCCACGTGTTTCACCTGCTCCCCAAACGACCGCACTCCTTCGAAATTTCCCTGCGTAGGAATGTAGGAGTACTTCTCCTCGGGCATCGCTTCCGCCACGCCGAGAAATCCCTTCTCCGCCCAGCCCAGCGCCAATCCAACGCCCCCCCCTATACTCTTCGGAAGTTCCTCCGTCTGCGCCAACGCGCCCGGCGCAACGAAAATCACCCCCGCCAAAATAAAAAAGGCAAACAATCTCATGCCAACCTCCCGTTCCGGATTCTCGAATTCGGGCCTGTTGCTGCATCGTATGCCTCTCCCGCTTCCTGTTCAACGAACTTGCCAGCCCGCAAGTTGACCGGGCGTTGCCTCCTGAAGTATCGTTGCCTTTCAACCGGCTCGGGAGTCTCAGGAGCGGGGCCTCGTGACCAACTTCCGCCGATATTCAATCCGAACCCTCGTCTAACCAAAGGAGCGTTATGCCGAAAAAAATCGACCCACTGAATAAGAAGCAGTACTGTTCCGTGACGCCAATGCTAACGGTATCCGACGTGAAAACAGCAGCGGACTTCTATCAAAAGGCATTCGGCTTTTCCAAACGGGGAATCATGAACGGCCCCGACGGCAAAGCAATACATGCCGAGCTCACACTTCGTGGCATGACCATAATGTTGGGACCGGAAATGCCGCAGATGGGTTCTCGCAGCGCGAAGACAGTCGGCGCTTCGCCGAGTACCTTGTACCTGCTCACCGAAAACGTGGACAAAGTTGTTGCAAAAGCGGTCAAGCTCGGAGCCGCCCTCAAGGGGCCTGTAATGGACATGTTTTGGGGCGATCGTTGTGGAGCCGTTGTCGATCCCGATGGCTACACTTGGATGGTTGCCACTCACGTGGCGGAACCCACTCCTCAGGAAATGAAAAAGAAGATGAAGGAACAAATGTCCGCCAAGCCTGGCACTGAAGAGCTAGCTGCCGCTGCATCAGCAGGCTAGTTGGCCGATTTAATTGTCCAGACTAGAGCCCGTTACTGCCCTTAGTTGCCCGTGATGCTCGTAGGTGAATGATGCGGCTTCTGCTCGCCCTCACGCTTCTGCAAGGGTTCGCAGCGACGATCGCTGCGCAAAACGCGCAAAACTCGCAAGCCGCGCAAAGCGCCCCCAGTGTGTCCACGATGCTCGATGCCGCTCACGCATTTCTGGCCACGCTGGACCCGGCGCAAAAATCGAAAGCTCTATTCCCGTTCAATTCCGAAGAAAGATTCCGCTGGTTCTACACGCCCGTATCCAGAAACGGCATTCCCCTCAAGGAATTGAACCCGGCGCAACGCAAAGCAGCGCTGGCTCTCCTGCGCGCTGGCCTCAGCGAGCAGGGCTACACCAAGGCCGAAACAATCCGAAAGCTGGAGGACGTTCTCCGGGAACTCGAGCAGGGCAGTGGGCCGGTTCGCGATCCTGACCTCTACTTCTTCACCTTTTTCGGTGAGCCCTCCGAGACCGGCGCCTGGGGCTGGCGCTATGAAGGCCACCACTGTTCGCAGAACTGGACGATTCTGAATGGCAAGTCGATCGGCAGCAGCCCGCAATTCTTTGGCGCCAATCCCGCCGAGGTGCGCGAAGGCCCCATGAAGGGCACTCGCGTGCTCAAAGCCGAGGAGGATCTGGGACGCTCTCTCGTGAAGTCGCTCACCGACGGGCAACGCGCCGAGGCGCTTATCAGCGAATCCGCGCCGCGCGATATCGTCACCTCAAACGAACGTACTGTTGCCATCCGCGAAGACAAAGGCATCGCCTTTAGCAAACTCACAAAAGATCAGCAGGGCACTCTCCTCGCCCTGATTGAGGAGTACCTCGGCGCCCAACCGCAGGCGCAGGCACGCCAGCGCCTCGACAAAATCCGCCAGGCCGGTTTCGACCAGATTAAATTCGCCTGGATGGGCGGCTTGGAAAAAGGCGAAGGCCATTACTACCGCGTGCAAGGCAGCACGTTCCTGATCGAATACGACAACACGCAGAACAGCGCCAATCATATCCACTGCGTCTGGCGTGACTTCAACGGCGACTTCGGCGAAGACCTGCTAGCAGACCACTACCACAATTCCCCGCATCATCAGCACGCCACCGCCCATTAAAACTGTTTTCCTCTCTTCGGCCTGAGAGCCAGCAGGTTTTCTAATCCAACCAGTAGGGGCGGGTCTAAGACCAATTAGAATTTCCTCTAAGCCACAGAAAAGAACGTACATCACAATGTCTAATCGTTACAAAGCGCACTTTTTTTCCTGCCTTTTCGTTTCGTACGGACGCCTTCCATCTCGTTCCAGCCTGCTCTCCACTATCCTCTGCGCCTAACATCGCTATAATGGAGTTTCCTATGCAAGGAACTTTATGAGTCGGCAGCAAGCAGTAGTCGAATCGGCAGCGCCAACCGAAGCCCAGGCACGCGTCTGGGACGCCTTCCGCCGCTGGGGATACCTCCAAGCGAATCTCGATCCGCTCGGCGATCTCCAACCCGTCGAGCTTTCCGAACTCGCCATTTCGGGACCGGATGCCGAAGCCGCGCGCAAAACTTACTGCGGCACCATCGGCGTCGAGTTCATGCACATCCCCGACGCCGACCGGCGCCGCTGGATTCAAGAGCGCATGGAATCGGATGTGCCCGCCACACCGGCCGGGGAGCAGAAAGCAATTCTCGATCGTCTGATTCGTGCCGAAATCTTCGAGCAGGTCTTGCAGACGCGCTATCTCGGCACAAAGCGCTATTCACTCGAAGGCGAAGCGGCGCTCCTCCCGCTGCTCGACGCGATTCTCAACGCCGCATCGGAGCACGATGCGCAACAAGCTGTCATGGCCATGAGTCATCGCGGCCGCCTCAACGTGATGGTGCACACCGTCGGCCGTCCAGCCGCGGAAGTTTTCGCGAAATTCGAAGATGTGGATCCCCGCAGCGTTCTCGGCGGCGGCGACGTGAAATATCACATCGGCGCAACGGGCGAATTCCACGCAGCCAATGGCCGCGCGATCGGAATGCATCTGGCATCGAATCCCAGCCACCTCGAAGCAGTGGATCCGGTGGCCAACGGCCGCGCGCGCGCGAAACAAACTCGCATCGGCGAAGGCGGCGCGCAGGCCATCGTTCCGATCCTCATGCACGGCGACGCCGCTTTTGCAGGGCAGGGAATCTGGGCCGAAACGCTCAACATGGCTGGCGTGGAAGGCTACAACGTCGGTGGTTCCGTCCACATCATCGTCAATAATCTGATCGGTTTCACCACGCTGCCGCGCGAATCGCATTCCTCGCGCTTTTCCTCCGACCTCAGCAAGCGCCTGCCGATCCCGATTTTCCACGTGAACGCGGAAGGTCCGGAGGCCGTGACGCGCGTCGGCCGCATCGCGCTAGATTATCGCTACGCATTTGGCTCGCCGGTCGTCGTGGATCTCATCGGCTACCGCAAGCATGGTCACAGTGAAGTGGACGACCCCACCATCACCCAGCCGCTGCGTTACAAGAAAATTCAGGCTCACCATCCGCTCTGGCAAATTTACGCGCAGAAAATCGGTGTCGATGCCGAGCCAATTGTCGAACAAGTGCGCCAGGAACTCGACGCCGCGCAAAAAGAAGCCGAAGAGCTTGAGAAAAATCCGCCGATGCGCAAATTGCCCGTCTACTGGAATGCGTATCGCGGCGGGCGCTATAACCCGTCACTCGAAGTGGATACGGGAGTGCCCGCGTCGGAATTGGCCGCGACGGGTGAAGCGCTTGCCACCTATCCGGATGGATTTCACATACATCCGAAAGTAAAAAAGCTGCTCGAGCAGCGCCTGGAAATGGCGCGCGGAAAGCGTCCGCTCGATTTCGGTATGGCCGAAGCTCTGGCATTCGGAACGTTACTGAAGCAGGGCACTCCCGTGCGCCTCAGCGGCCAGGACAGCCAGCGCGGCACTTTTAACCAGCGCCACGCGTCTCTGATTGACATCGAAAACGAAAAGGAATTTATTCCGCTTCAGCATCTCGCGCTCAATCAGGCGTTTTTCGAAGCCTACAATTCCACTCTTTCCGAAGCCTCGGTGCTCGGCTTCGAATACGGCTTCAGTCGCGACTACCCCGAAGCGCTCGTTTTGTGGGAAGCGCAGTTCGGCGATTTCGCCAACGGCGCGCAGATCATCATTGACCAGTTCATCGTGGCCGGCGAGGACAAGTGGAATCTTCTCTCCGGAGTTGTCCTGCTGCTGCCGCACGGCTATGAAGGGCAAGGCCCCGAGCATTCCAGCGCGCGCATCGAAAGATTCTTGCAGCTCGCGGCGCGCGACAATATTCAAATCTGCCAGCCCTCCACCGCCGCTCAATATTTTCATCTGCTGCGCCGCCAGGCGATGCGTTCGTGGCGCAAGCCGCTCGTGGTCTTCACGCCCAAGAGCATGCTGCGTACGCCCGCTTCGTCATCCACGCTCGCGGAACTTTCTGCCCCGCTATTCCTCCCCGTGATTCCCGACAAAGGAAATGGCACGGCGACGCGCGTCCTGCTGTGTACGGGAAAAATCGGGCACGAACTCGAAGCCGAACGAAAACGCAGGAAAGACGATTCGACTGCAATCGTTTTTGTGGAGCAACTCTACCCGTTCCCCGAAGCCGAGCTGGCCGCTCAAATGGACCGGCACGCAAACGCCCGAGAATTCGTTTGGGTTCAGGAAGAGCCGGCCAACATGGGCGCGCTCGCTTTCATGCTGCCGCGCCTCGAGCGCCTCTCCCGCGGCCGCTCGGTGCGCTCGGTAAAGCGCTCTGCAAGCGCAAGCCCCGCCACCGGCTCGCACAAAGCCCACGAGATGGAACAAAAAACCCTTCTTACGGTTGCGTTCGCAGATCCCACAAGCAAATAAAATATCGAAAACGAAAAGATGTCTTGCTCCCGCGAAATGAAACTCGCGGACGACGCGAAGTTCTACTTCCGCGAAATGATGAAGCTCTGCGGCCCGGGCGTCGGCCGCAATTCGTTGGATGAAAAACCCGCATTCCGAAACATGCGATCGTATTCCGACATCGGATACGAATCCCCGGCTCGCGTCCCTGCCAGCATGATCAGGCTGAAACCCGCCGCGGTTGCGGGCGTCACGCGATCCTCGTTCGGCACGAATTCCACGGTCACTGCCCGGCCGTTCGGCGCGAGCGCCGCGTGCACTTTCCGCATCAGCTTCTCGATCGTGGGGGGATCGAAGTGATGTAGGAAGCCGGTGACCAGCACGAGATCGTAGCCCGATCCGAAATCCACTTCGAAAGCGTTTCCCGGAATCGTGTGGTAGCGCGATTCGACTTTTGCCGCCCGCGCGTTTTCCTTGGCCACTTCCAGCACGTTCGGCCAGTCCACCGCAAATATCTCCGCATTCGGATTGTGCCGCGCAATCGCAACGCCGTACACGCCGTGTCCCGCCGCGATGTCGAGCACTTTCCATTTCTCTTCCGCATCCGCGTTAACAACCTTCGTGACGCCTTCGGCTACCTGTCGTTGCATCGCAGCCATCGAACGGGCGAACTCAATCCAGAACGGGTTGTTTACCTCTGTCGTGCCTCGATCGTCGTCCAGTGCGCCGCCTTTGCGCACGATGGCCGTCAGATTCCGGAAGCGGTCGAGCATTTCGGGCGTGGTGAGAAAGTCCGCGATCGAGCCCAAGTAGGCGGGCGAGCGACGATCCAGGAACGTCGCTGCGTCGGGCCCGAGCGAATACTTCTCGTCTTGTTTCGCCAGGAAACCAAGGATGGTGAGGTAGTCGCAGAGAGTTCGCATCCCGCGTTCGGACGCCTTGCAGCGCGTGGCGAGCGCGGCGGGAGTGTTGGCGCCTTCTGCGACCGCGGTGAAAGCATCGAGTTCGATTCCGGCTTTCAGGGCGGCAGTCTTTTGGAAAGCATTCAGAGTGTCAAAAATCTTCTCTGGATTGGGTTGTGTTTGTCCTGAAGGTGTGGCCACAGTTTCCTCCCGCTTGCTCTCTCGCGAGCGTTGATGAGTGTGAATTCAAACGCCATTCTCTCGCCGTGGCAGGACAAAGCGCAATGCGAAGCTCACAGTTTCACATGGGAGAGTCGCGCTCTCACGCGAAGGTTGCACTTGCCGTTGAATCGCGCCGCCTGAGCGCTAGTTGCGTTTCGTTGACTTGCCCCGCACCACGCCATAAGATGGCGCGCAGCCGGTTTTGAACTCCGGTCCACGCCTCCCATGAAAGCGCCCCTACCCGAAAATGAAGCGGCGCGTCTCGAGTCGCTTCATCGCTACGCAATTCTCGACACGCTGCCCGAGAAGGAATTCGACGATCTCTCGCGCCTTGCTGCCTTGATTTGCGGCACGCCGATATCGCTCGTGAGTCTCGTTGACGAGAATCGGCAATGGTTCAAATCGAAGGTGGGCATCGAGGAATCGGAGACACCGCGTGATTTGGCGTTCTGCGCGCACGCGATCCGGGCGTCTAACGTGATGGTGGTGCCCGACGCGCTGGCCGATGAACGATTCCGCGCGAATCCGCTCGTCACCGGCAATCCCAACATACGTTTTTATGCCGGCGCGCCGCTGCTCACGCCGGAAGGTTACGCGCTGGGCACTCTGTGCGTGATCGATCGGGTGCCGCGCGAGCTTTCAGCAGACCAGCTCGAGGCCTTGAAAGCCCTGAGTAGGCTGGTGGTGAATGAACTCGAACTGCGGCGGAGCGTCGGCGATCTTTCGAAGGCGGTTCGCGAGCGCCGGCTGGTGGAAGGCGAACTCGACCAGCTTTTCAATTTGTCATCGGACCTTTTTTGCATCGCGGGCTTCGACGGATATTTCAAACGACTCAACCCGGCCTGGGAACAGACGCTGGGAATTTCCAGAGCAGAGCTTCTTTCGCGGCCCTATGTGGAGTTCATTCACCCTGACGACCGCGAGATCACGCGCAAGGAAGCGCAGAAAATCGCAGAAGGGGCGCAGACGTTTTCATTCGAGAACCGCTTCCGCCGCGGCGACGGCACGTATCTCTGGCTGCTCTGGAACGCAACGCCCAGCAGCCATCAAAACCTGATTTTCGCAGCAGCACGAGACATTACGCTGCGCAAGCGCGCGGAGCGGCGGCTCGCCGTGGGTTACGCGCTGACCCGAGTTCTCGCGGAAGCAGAAAGCCTGGGCGCTGCGTCACCGCTGATTTTGCGCGCGATCTGCGAAGGGCTCGGCTGGGAGATGAGCACTTTTTGGCGCTTGGACGAGCTGGCGAATGTTCTTCGCTGCGTTGATCTCTGGCATTTGCCGGGCGAGGAGTTTCCCGGCTTCGAAAAAGCCACGCGCGAGATGACGTTCCGGCGGGGAGTAGGTTTGCCGGGGCTCGTGTGGGCGACGGGCCAATCCAAATGGGCCACCGACGTGCCGGAGCGGGAAAATTTTCCGCGCATCAAGATTGCCAGGGAAGAAGGTTTGCATTCGGCGTTTGGCTTTCCGATCCGAATCGACGACCGCGTGGTGGGCGTGATCGAATTCGTGAGCACCGAGATACGGACACGCGAAACGGAATTGCTGGAGATGTTCGATTCGATCGGCAGCCAAATCGGCCAATTCATGGAGCGGCGGCGCGCGGAGAGCGAGTTAAAGCTGTACGCCGACTACCTGGAAGCGGCGCGGCTGGCGCAGGAGGCGGACGCGCGGCGCCTCGCGTTGCTGGTGCATGAGCTGGAAATTGCCAAGGCGCGCGCGGAAGAGGCGACGCGGTCGAAGAGCCAATTTCTGGCGAATATGAGCCACGAAATCCGGACGCCCATGAATGCGGTAATCGGAATGACGGAGCTGGCGCTGGATACGAAGCTAACGCAGCAGCAGCGCGAATATCTCGTGACCGTAAAAAATTCCGCCAGTTCGCTGCTGAACCTGATCAACGACATCTTGGATTTCTCGAAGGCGGAAGCGAAGAAGCTGGAGCTTGACCGGATCGATTTCGTCCTGCGAGACATGCTGGAAGATACGCTTCGAGCACTGGCTGTTCGCGCGCAGCAGAAGGGACTCGAGCTGGCCTGCCACGTGGCGCCGGAAGTGCCCGATGCGCTGGTAGGAGATGCGGAACGGCTTCGCCGAATCGTGGTGAACCTGGTGGGCAACGCGATTAAGTTCACGGAGAGCGGCGAAGTAGTGTTGAACGCGAGCGTGGAATCCAGGACGAACGCGGACGTGGTGCTGCACTTTTCGGTGACAGACACGGGCATCGGAATCCCACAAGAAAAGCAGGAAGCCATCTTCGAGGCGTTTGCGCAGGGCGACGCATCCACGACGAGAAAGTACGGAGGCACCGGGCTGGGCCTTTCGATTTCGTCGCAGCTATCGGAGCTGATGGGCGGTCGGATCTGGCTGGAGAGCGAACCGGGTCGAGGAAGCGCATTTCACTTCACGGTGCGGCTGGGATTGCAAACTTCTGCTATCTCCGATCAAAAACCTGTGCCAGTGAAATTGCTGGACCTGCCTGTATTGGTGGTGGACGACAACTCCACCAGCCGCGGGATTCTGGAGGAGATGCTCTCCAACTGGAAGTTGAAGCCGATCGCAGCCGCAAGCGGCCCAGCGGCGCTGGAAATGCTGAAGAGCGCGCAGAAGAACGGTGCGCCGTTCCGGCTTGTTCTGGCCGATGGGCACATGCCGGGAATGGATGGATTCGATCTTTCCGCGAGCGTACACAGGGATCCGCGTCTTCGCGGTGCAACGATTATTCTCTTAACCCTTGCCGGGCGTCGCGAGGATCAGGCGAGAGCGAAAAGCGCGGGCGCGGCCGCCGCAGTTACCAAGCCGGTGAAGCAATCGGAATTGTGGGATGCGATCGTAACTGCGCTTCACGTTCCCGCGCGACAGAAACGGCCATCGGCGGCGCGACACGTGGTGCGCGGCATGCATCGCCGGTTGCGAGTGCTGGTAGCTGAGGACAACCCCGTGAACCAGGAACTGGTGCTGCAGCTGCTGGAGCGGAGAGGGCATTCGGTGATCGTCGCGGAGAATGGGAAACAGGCGATCTCGGCGCTGGAAAAGCACAAATTCGATCTGGTGGTGATGGACGTGCAGATGCCGGAGATGGGAGGCATCGAAGCGACGGGAGAAATCCGAAGAAAAGAGAAGAGGAGCGGCGGGCATATTCCAATTTTTGCGATGACGGCGCACGGGATGCCCGGCGACCGCGAAAGATGCCTGGCCGCCGGGATGGACGGATATATCCCGAAGCCGATCGATCCGAAATTATTCATGCAGCTGATCGAAGCGGGTGCGTTGCCATCGCCGGCGACAGCGGCGGACGGGGAGCAGAAGAAAGCAGAAGGGGCGATTGACGCAGAAAAGCTTCTAGCGCGTTTTGATGGGAATCGAAAGCTGCTGGGATCGTTGATTGGAACATTCCAGCTCGACTGTCCCAAGATGATGGCGAAAATCCGTGGCGCTCTTTCCGCGCGCGATCCGCGGGGTCTGGCGGAATGGGCTCACGCGTTGAAAGGGTCGGTGGGGAACTTCGGGCCTTCGAGCGCATTCGAAACAGCGCGGGAGATTGAAAAAACCGGCCGAGAGGGTAAACTCGACGGCGCCTGGGAACTGTACGCCACCCTGGAAGACGACCTTACGCGGCTCTTGCCGGCGCTGGAATCGATCGGCAGCCCAAAAGGTGCGAGGGCGCAGTCCGGAACCAGGGCAAGTAGCAGAGCCGGACGAAGCAATCGCCTGCATCCTGTATCGCGGAGGAAACGATGACGCGCATTCTTGTGGCTGATGACGACCGCACGACGCGGCTGCTCCTGACCGAAATTCTGCGCGGCGGAAAGTATATGGTGGTGGCGGTACCGGACGGCGCGGCTGCACTGAAGAAATTGAAAGAGGATAAGTTCGACCTGGCATTGCTCGACGTGTGGATGCCGAAGAAAAACGGTCTGGAAGTGCTGTCCGCGCTGAAGAAGAGCAGCAAGAAGCCAAAAGTGATCGTGATGACGTCGGACGACACACCCGAAACGCTGTTGAACGCGATTCGTGAGGAAGCCTATCAGTACATGGCCAAACCGATCGAACCGAAATCGCTGCTGACACTGGTGCGCGAGACGCTGGCAAAGACATCGAAGACCTTGCCGATCGAAGTGATTTCCGCGCGGCCCACGTGGGTGGAGCTGTCCGTTCCGTGTTCGCTGGAAGCGGCCGAACGGATTGAAGCGTTCATGGCGCATATGAAGGCGGGGCTGTCCGAGGAAGTGCAGCGCTCGGTAGGGCAGGCGTTTCACGAGTTACTGCTCAACGCAGTGGAATGGGGCGGGAAACTGGACCCGAGCCGCAAGGTAAGGATTTCTTATCTGCGAGGCAACCGGATGGTGTTGTACCGGATCGCGGATCCGGGGCCTGGATTCAAATTTGCCGAGCTCAAACACGCCGCCATCACCCATCGAGCCGACGAGCCTACGAAACATGACGAAGTGCGCCAGCAGAAAGGCTTGCGTCCTGGAGGATTCGGATTGCTTTTGGCGAAGGCGAATGTAGACGACCTGCTGTACAACGAAGCGCAAAATGAAGTTGTGTTCGTCAAGTATCTCGAGGACGACGGCTCGACGAGGCAGGAAGCTGCGAGCTAAAGCGCAGAAGCATTCGATCTCAATTGACGATCCATCGCGGCCCGTATACGATGGCTGCCGTTGCATACGGAGGAAGACAGATGGCGAAGAAAAACAAATTGTTGAATGAAGCGGCGGCAAGAATCGGCACTGCGATGGGCAAGGCCAATCGCACCGCGCACAAATTGTCGAAGGCGGGCGTGCTGGCGAAGAAGGAACTCGAAGATATTTCGAAGCAGGTGGAGTCGCTCAAGAAGCAGCTGCAGAAGACGACGAAACGCCTGCGAAAAGCTCTAGCTTAAGGTTGGCGATTCGCGCGCAAAAGCGCAATGCCGCTCAGCTCGCCTTGCGCGCCTTCTTCTGTTTTTCGCCGGTTTTCGGCACCGAGCGCAATAGCGCTTTCTTTGCGGGCTCGGTCGAGAGACTTTTCTTCAGCGCCGACATCAAATCCGGAACGTGTTCGCGTTTGGCGCGCGGCATGACCGTCAACTTCTTACCGTGGGCTTTCGCTTCGATCAGTTTTTCGAGTTCCTGCTGATAGGTGTCGGAATACTGATCGGGATTGAAGGTTTCGGCGAGGGTTTCGATCAGCTGCATCGCGAGTTTGGATTCCGCCGGCTTCAATTCTCCCTGATTCAGCTTGGCATTTTCCGCGATCGCTCGGATTTCGTTCTTATAGAACATGGTGTGGAGCGTGAAACCGTTGTCGCGGGCGCGGATGATGACGATATTTTCGCGTCCGTGCATGGTGACCTTGGCGACGCCTGAATAACCTGTCTTGCGCATCGCGTCGAGCAGAAGGTTGTAGGCCCTGACGCCGCCTTCGCCAGGCTCCGCGTAGTAGGAACTGTCAAAATACACCGGGTCGATTTCTTCGGCTTTCACGAAACTCAAAATCTCCATCGTCTGGGCGGATTCGGGCTCGATCTCTTCGAGCTCCTGTTTCGTGAACATCAAATATTGGTCTTTTTCGTATTCGTAGCCCTTTTCAATTTCAGAGCGGTCAACGAATTTTTCACAGGTTGGGCAATAGGTGGGCTGCTTGATGCGCGTGTGGCAGACGGAGTGAAGCTGATTGAAACTGATCCGTTCTGAGCGAGCAGCAGGCGTGAGTTGAATTGGAATGGAAACCATTCCGAACGTGAGAAAACCTTTCCAGGTTGCGGCCATCGTTCCCCCTCGATGGAAAGAAGCTAATCATATACTCGGTTGCGTCCGGGTTTGCATCGAAAGCTCGCGATATAACGAGGCGGTTAAGAGCGAAGAGAAAGCGAAACATTTAGCCATAGCTCAGTATGACTCAAACCGAATCAATGGGAATCGGGACTAGACGGTGCGCTCGAATCGAGGGTGTTCAGCTGATTCGTAAAGACGATCTTCCCACCGCTTCGAGCGAGGGCGTGCACAGTCTTTGGGTCGATTCCATTCAGCGCGTTATTCACTAAGGATCCCTCTGTGAATAAGTAAACTCGGCTAGGTCCATTCCAAAGCCGCACGAACGAATCATGATCTTCAAAAACGCGAGGCACGTCCGGGAAGAACGAGCCGAACCACAGATCGGCGAGTTGACCATCCACGATGTGAACTTGTTCGCCAGTATAGAAAGTGATTGAGGCCCCGCTTTCGTAGTCTCGATAAATCGCGATAGTCTGACCGGGTTTGTACGCCGTTCGAATCGCAAGAGCGAGGCTCTTCGATGAGATCTCCGGCGAGAAAATCACGAAACCCTGGTACACACACAAGAGAATTGCCACCATCATTAGGGCGAGAGCAAGATTGGCTTTGAGCGCGGAACCACGGCGACGAAAATGCCAGTTGAGACCAGTTCCAAGTAGGATTGGAACACTGAACCCCCAGAGTAGCACCCGGAACATGCCGAAGGACTCAATCGTAAGGTCCTGCATGTGGCCGAGCGAGAGTTTGTAGCTTTCCGGGTGCGCGGTGAGTACTTCGCCGATATCTGTGCCGGGAGGAAATGGATGTGTCTGCGCAAGAATACCCATGCACGCTAGAAACACGAGGCCGCCGGTGCCGAGGAGAACTCCCGAGGCAATTCTCCCGGCGCGACGTTCGCGGCTATCGGTTGGCGAATTATTCTCGCGCTGAAGCCAGCCGGCGGTGAGCAGTGCGAGGGCCGGAACCGCGGGGAGCGAATAGTATTCCTGCCGGCTGGAGAAGCTGAAGAAGCCGAGGATCATCGCGATCCAGATACCGAGAAGCAGATTGGCGCGGCCGCGTGCGTCCAGGCGATCCCGCCAAGCGCGGAAACTGAGAGGAATTTCCTTCAGGGCTGGAAAAAAGAATGCGCACCAGGGAAGAACCCAGAGGAGAAGCAAGCCGTAAAAGAGCAGCAGTGGGACTTTGCCGTAATCGTGCGGAATGCGCTTATTGAGGAAGCGCATAAACTGTTCGTTGATGAAGTAGGACCACAGAAAACCT
>DATFSH010000065.1:0-25246 GCA_035262725.1 Candidatus Acidiferrales bacterium
GCCTCGTTCGCTGATCCTGTTCCGCTGGACCCGGTGGAGAAAGCGCTCGCATGGCTGGCGGAATGCGGTGGGCAGCTTTCGATGGACGCGCTAGCCGACGCCACCAGCCTCAGTCCCCGCCAGTTTCGACGAATTTGCCTCGAACGAACGGGTTTGAGCCCCAAGCACCTCGCGCGGGTGCTGCGCTTCCGCCGTGCCGCGGAGTATTCCAACCGGTCGCATCTGGACTGGGCAGATGTTGCGGTCGCTTCCGGCTATTACGATCAGGCTCACCTGATCAACGAATTTAAGGAGCTGGCCGGAATTTCTCCCGCACAATTCTCCTCGCTGGCCATGACCTCTCACTCTCGCTCGGAATCCAACTCTTAGATTTCGTCCCAGAATGTCCGTTTTTCCAATCATCCCCGACTGGCTATCCGCTAGGATGCGCAGTCATGAGACCACTACTTGCTTTCACGCTGCTCGCGACTGGCCTTCTATCCGGCCAAAACGCGCAACCTACAAAGGATGGCTTAAAAATGAAAATCACCGCATTGATCTACGCACCCACAATCGAGCCGTCGTTGAAATTCTGGGTAGACCAGCTCGGCTTCACGAAGACGGTGGAAGTCCCAGACGGCGACAAGCTCGGCTTCGTCATTCTCGTGAAGGGCGACGCAGAGCTGATGCTTCAATCCACCGCGAGCATGGAGAAGGACAACGCCGAAATGGCCAAGTTAGCACGACCTGCGGCGTGCCTGTATATCGAGGTGAGCGACTTTGACGACCTGCTGAAGCGCTTGGCTTCGGCGCCCGTAGTCGTGCCGGTGCGCACCACTTTTTACGGCATGAAGGAAATCGGCGTGCGTGAACCCGGCGGCAATATCGTTCTTTTCGCCGCGCCCGTGCCGAAGCAGTGAGCACCGTTGCGCGCTAGTCGCTCGTCACCGGCACGGAGACAAAGAAGCCCACGACGAGGAGGAATCCTGGCTGCGGATGTGGTTTATCGGCGCGACGTCCCGCTCTCGGATGAGGCCACGCCCGCAGGTGCACGATCGTAGCGCAGTCCCTTGGGCCCGACATAAACCGACTGCGGCCGGATGAGTTTGCCTTCGGCAAGCTGCTCGAGGCAATGGGCCGACCATCCAAGCACACGCCCGACGGCGAATGTGGGGGTGAACAACTGGGTCGGCAATCCGATGCCGTGCAACAGCAGCGCCGTGTAGAACTCGACGTTGGTGTCCAGCCGCCGATCCGGCTTATGTTCGCGGAGCAGGCGAAGGGCAGTTGTCTCGACGCTTCGGGCCAGAGCGTAGAGCCGCTTGTCACCGTCGCTTGAAAAAAATCGTTCGGCCGCGTGGGCCAGCACGTCGGCGCGGGGATCGCGCACGCGGTAGACGCGATGCCCGAATCCCATGATGCGCTCACCGCGATCCAGCTTGGCGCGGATGAAAGCTTCTGCCCGCTCGGGAGTGCCGATTTCGAAAACCATATCAAGGGCCGGACCCGGCGCACCGCCATGCAGCGGACCCTTGAGCGCCCCTACCGCGCCGGTGATCGCCGAGATCACATCCGAGCGCGTCGAGATGATCACCCTGGCCGCGAAGGTTGAGGCGTTGAGGCCGTGGTCGCAGATGGTGTTGAGGTAAGTTTCTAATGCACGCGCGCGTTCGGGAGTAGGCACGGCGTCGAACAGTTGATGAAGATAATGCGCCGCCTCAGACAAATCACTGCGGATTTCCGCCGGCTTTTCGCCGTTCAGAAGGCGCCAGTAGCAGCCAACGATCGTCGGGAACGACGCGATCGCCGTCATCGAATCCTCGAGGGGATCTTCTTTGCGGCCAAGGCTGAGAAGAGCCGTCGCCATCCGCAGCGCGTCGATCACCGCCGTCTTTGCGGCGGCAGCCTCACGAAGAACCTCGAGCGCCACGGGCGGTAACACGCGTCGCGACGCCAGGTCGCGCATAAACGCGACGAGTTGAGCCGGTTCGGGCATGCGGCCGTGCAGGAAGAGATAGGCAACTTCCTCGAACGTTGCGTGCGGCGCCAGATCCTCCACGGCATAGCCGGCGAGAATCAGCTGCCCCGCTTCTCCATCCACGTGGCTCAGTCGCGTAGAAGCGGCAACAACACCTTCCAGTCCTTGTGTCATGCCCCAATGCTGAGACGCTGGTTTTTGGTTGTCAACATGGATTGTGGAAAGCGCGCGCCCGGGGCCACCGTCACCGCCCCATACCTATTTCGCTCTCCTCGGCGCCAGAATCTGCTCGATTTGCGCGATGTGATTCAAGTCGTGCCCCGCAAACATCCGCACGATGTGCTCCACGGTTTCTTCGCCACGTTCCGCGTGCATCCCGTGGTGTTTCCACTGTTCCGGCCGAAGCGCTTTGTAGAGCGCCAAATTCCCCTCCCGCAGAACGCGGAACTGGGCTAGAGCTTGGCGTGGGTCGCGCTTGGCATAGTGCGTCGCCGTCACCCAGGCGTTCTGATCAAACGCTTGAATGGGCGTACCGGGCGCACCCAGGATCGAGCGAATGCGCCAGCTTCCTACAATCTCTGCATCCGCCAGATGCGCGAGAATTTCCTGCACGGACCATTTGTCCGGCGCCGGGCGCTTCTTCAACTTGGCCGCTGGCACTCCTTTGATTAATTTCTCCAGCTTCTTGGCTGTAGCCGCCTGCACACTGGCCGGGTTTTGGCCACCAGCCGTGTAACCGAGCATCCGCTGAATATATTCCTGTGGCGTCTCTTTCATCGTGGTTCCCTCTCCTCTGTGAACGATCCGCCCCGAATCGTTTATCGCAGCAATGGTAATAAAGATGTGCCAATTCTGAAAAAGGCGCAGGAGTGGAAGCCGCCTCGCAAGGAATCCAATTTGGCGGTCGCGTGTGACTATGAGCGGGCCTTCGGCTGACCACTCTGATGTTCGAGGTGAAACCCGCCCAAAACCATATGGCGATCTCGCTATGGAGATCCGATCCTGCCGAGTCACCATCGCTGACATGGATGGCATTGCGCACAAGGTGGAGGTTACAGCTGCGACGCTCTTTGAAGCCGTCGCAGTCGGTCTCAAGCAACTGCAGGGGAATGAATGCGTGGTGGGGATCGGCCGCCCGATGGATATGGTCACCGTTGCGGTGAAAAGTGTACCGGTGGAGCATCACGTGCGAATCGGGGAATTCACAAAATGGCTCGAACGCAGCGGAACCACTCCGGCTGAGGTGACGAGGAAGAGAAAAGTGCGCGAGATGCTGGGCCTTCCCGCGCGAAACTCATAGCGGAATCTGGATTGCAGCGATGGTTCTAGGCCTTCGCCTCCGTAATTTCCCGGACCTTAATCGTATCGGTGCGCCCGTCGAGGACACCCGTTACCAACACATTCTTGCCAGCGAATTTTCCGGCTTGTTGCTGGTCGTCCAGGTGATACCAGACGTCGTTCGCCTCGTCTCGCAGGATAAACCGTTCACCGTTTTGCGAAAGCACCTTACCGGCAAAGGTTCTGACGTCGGGCGCCTTTTGATCCTGGCTTTGCGCAATGGCAGGCGAAAGCGCGGAAGCCTTAAGAGTTTGAGTCTGGATACCACCCACGAAGAAGGGTGCACAGAATACGAACAGAAGCGCAATGGGTGAGCTCGATCCTTTGGTCATGAACAACACCTCCCAAGGAAGTTGAGCTTGGCAGCTCAAATCGTAAAACAGGGCATCAGCCTTCCCGCCTCGGGCGATCGCTGTAGTTGGACGGGACGAATTCCGTAGTACGAGATGGGAGGTTTCTAATGAACGATCGCGTCGAGCCCGTCGGCCAAATTTCACGCTAGCACAATCAAGTTGGCCTTGCGGACTGACCGTTCGGCCAAAAAAAGAACAGGCGAAAGTTCCTGTACCGGTACAAGAGGAGACGAGCTGCGGGCTGAGTCTCCTCAGTTGCCGCGGATAATGCTCGTCACACTGCGCAGCAAGTTGTTCGAAGTTTGAACTCGGGAGTCCCGGCCGAGAGGAATGCTGATGCCGAACCCGTAAAACTCGGCGGAGCGAGCTTGAGCCGGTGCATGAAGAGTTTCGCTCGCAGGTGTCGGCCCCAGCATGACGTTTCCGTTACGGACGTTCAGCATGGAAACATTCAATTGCAGGCGGGCGCCGAAAAGAGGCGCAATCGGGAGGCGCGACTCGGTGGCAAAGGGCGTGTTCGTCACTTGAAGAGGAATGAGTTCGCGCTGCCCTTCGTCTGTACCATTTGCGAAACTGTGGCCCTCAAAGTTCGTCCCTCTGGCGCCTGCCGCCGATCGATTGGGAAGTATCGATATTGAAGAGAAGGAAGTCCTAGCTGAAGGGGTGCTTGCGGCACGCGATGTTGCAGGCTTTGCGGCGGACGCAATGTTGGACGAGGAGCGGTTCAACGGGGTGGACGGCAATGATTGTACTCGTTGTGCGCGAGCCAAGCACGGAAATCCGGCGAGTAAAATCACCAACGGTAAGAATCGTCCGCAGAAGCGTGACATCGCTGCCATCGCCAAACGAATTTAGGTTTATGGTAGGGCTGACGCGTGCTTTTCCGCAATACAGGCCAATTCGTAGGCGGTTCAGGTGATCAACTGTAGACCTTTTCGTACCAGAACCGGCGTGTCCTCGCGGCGGCCTGCCTGAGCCCAAGTCAATATTTCGATATTTCTGATGCACGGTCCCCCGATTCAAAATCGCTGCAAGTGATTGAAAACATGGAATTGAAGTAGTTTGCATCGGCTATCACAAGAAGCTTTTCCCGGGCATCGCCGCGGGCTAATCTGCCGCCACTTTCTTTTCTGGAAACTGAAGGCGCGCTGGCAAAACGCGGACTCTTTCGCACGCTACAATTGTTAAGCGAGAGACGGCATGGCGCTGAAATCGCCCGAGGTTGCAGCGATCAAACCCGAAGAGCGGGAGCTTGCCCGCAAGGTGCTCGAGCAGACAACGCTGGAAATCGAACTGACCGAGCGGGAGCTGCGCACCGCAAACCTGCGAGCCGAGCTGGGGGCCTTCGAGCGGCGATACTTGCACTTCGTCGGCGCACGCTATGCCAAGCTCGACGATTTGAAGGCACGTATCGCCGAGCAGCTTGCGAGCGAACAACCCGACAACGATCGAGCCCAACAAGCAGCGCGCGAGGCCCGCGCGCGCGCCAACGAAACCAAATCCTCAGCCGGAGAGAGGGCCGAGACGGCGCCGCGCGCTTTTGAAGCCTCGCCTGAAATGAAAAGGCTCTATCGCACCGTGGCCAAACGCATCCATCCGGATTTGACGTCGGAGCGCGAAGATCGCGCCAAACGCCAGCAATTGATGAGCCTGGCCAACGAAGCATACGAGCTGGGCGATGAGATGCAGCTCGCCAAGATTCTTACCGAATACGACCACAGCCCTGAGGCGGTGCAAGGTGAAGGACCGGGGGTTGAGCTCGTGCGAGTGATTCGCCGCATTTCGCAAATGCGCAGCCGCCTTGCCGAGATGGAAGCGGAGTTGCAAGAGCTGCTGCGATCAGATTTGTTCCAGCTGAAATCGCGACTGGATGAAGCCCAGGAGTTTGGCCGCGACGTGTTGCAAGAGATGATCGCAAAGGTAGACGAACAGATCAAGCAAGCGCGGGAGCGTTTGAAGAAGCCCAAAACGAATGGCGAGCAGAGGTTCAGCTGACCAAGCCGATGGGAGTTCACGACACGTCGACAAGTACGCAGATTGAGCGAACCGGCACGCGTGGGCTGGCGGTGCGATCGTCCGCGCTGGTGGCGCGAGGACTACGGGACCTGGCGCGCGATTCGAATTGGCTGATCAAGAAAGTCTTCACTGGACGCTCGCAGCATCTCGCCATTTCGCCCGTGGGGCAGGTCTGCGCAATTTCCGAACACGTGCATCACGGGACCTCTCAAGTAGCGCTCTACGACATTGAACTGAGCGTGCCGACCATGACGCTTGCTCCGCCCGCGGGAAAAGTCTCAAATTCGCCGGAATCAGGCGCGGTTTTCTCCTGGTCGCCCGATGCGCGCTATCTGACTGGCGCTTCGAGAGCATGGCCGGCAGGACTGCATCTCTTCGACCTGCAAGGAAAACTCTATCTGGGAACTATCGACGCGTCAGACCTGGTGGCCATGAATCTGGCCTGGTCCGATTCGGGAGACTATTTTGCGGCGACCTCGCGGGGAAAGCGAGCGTCGCTGCGCGTTTGGGAGCCGCGTGGCGGACCTCCGGGTGGCGAGGCGGCCAGAGAACTGGCGACACCTGATTGGCTCGAACCGCAACAGGCTGGAGAGGAGTTCGCCGAAGAAGGTTCGTTTGGCGGATATGGAAAGGCGGTATTCAGCCCCAAGGAAGAGGCTCTGGCCAGCGTGATTGAAATCAAGGGTGAGTGGGCGGACGACTCGATCATGGTGGCGGATGTAACGAAGCTATCGCGACGCAAGGTGTTTGAGGCGCGAGGACATGTGACCGACCTCACCTGGACGCCGGACAGCGAGCAGATTATTTATTGCGCGGCGGGCCTGGCATACCGGCTCGAACCGCAAAGCGTGAATTCCGAGCCTCTGCCGTTCGGCGCAGAATTATGCGTGTGCCATCCGCACTTGCCACTATGTGTGTGCTTCAGTTCCTGGCTGAAGAATTCGGCGAAGGGGCGGCTGTTCCTAATGGATTTGAGCCGCTCGAGTGCATTTGATGAATATCCCGCGGAAGGCGTGGCCGATTTGCGATGGAGCGCCGATGGTTCTAGGGCGTATGCAGTTACACGCGACGGGATGGCATACATATATGAGCCGCCGCTGATTTGATTGACCGGTGAACGAGGCACGGGCGGAATTGCATGGCGAGGCAAATTCAAGCGCTGAGATCCTTCGCTCAGGACGATAGGTTTTACTTCAGAGGATTTTGGGCCGGCAACTTCAGATCAGCTCGGATCGGATGATCTAGTATTCAGGCCGGCGTGCGACGCTTGTTGCCTTGCCATTGCGCGGCGGCGGTATCACAGTGGCCATCTTGCGGATCATCGCCAGAACAAGCTTTTTGTCGTCGTCCGATAGAGTGGTGGAATACTTTTTGATATCCGCGAGAAATCGGATTTCTTCCTCGGATAGTTCTCCCAGCACTTTGCGGGTTTCGCGATCCTGAGGTGTGTCGCTTCCCGGGAAGAAATCGGCGAGGCTGATTTCCATGGCTTCCGCAATCTTCGCCAGCGTCTCGAGCGAGGGAACGGTGTGGCCATTCTCGACGCGCGAGAGGTAGCAGCGCAGCAGTCCCGTGCGGCGTTCGATGTCGCCTTGCGAAAGGCCGCGATCGCTGCGATACGACCGAATTACTTCACCGATGTTTACCTTGGGCTTCTCTTTTGGCATAGTGGCAATCCTGACAACCGGGCGTAGCATACGAGTAACCCCGGGGTGGCGCAAGAATATTTTTTAAGTCATGTTCCTGTGAGGAACATCCGCTTACTGTGAGCAGAGTGTTGTAGGAAAGGCCTACCGATTCAAGCAGCCGACTGTCTCATCAGGATACTGACTGGGGGATTGCGGCGGAAATCGCCGGACGGTCACTACGTTTTCCGGAACGCTTGTGAGCGTAAAGCGCGTCGTCGGCCCGCTTCAGAAGCTCTGCGGAAGACTCGCCCGGTTTGTAGTCCGTGAATCCGCTGGAGAAGTGGCAGCGAATTTTTTCTCCCTGATATTCCAGCTCGAGTCCTTCCACGCGGCCGAGAACATGACGCACTTCATCGGCACGGCATTCAGGCAGCAAGGCCATGAATTCATCGCCGCCAAGGCGAACGGCTAGATCGGAGCCACGAATGGCACGCTGCAGCCGCTCGGCGAATCCTTTGATTACAAGGTCGCCCGCCGCGTGACCATGCCTATCATTTATGGCTTTCAATTCATTCAGGTCCAGAAGCAAAACCGTGAGAGGACGGCCGTGGCGCTGCGCGCGGCTAATCTCCTGTGCCAACCTCTGCTCGCCGGAGCGACGGTTGTAAAGGCCGGTGAGTTGATCGAGAGCGGCTAGCTTATAAACCTCCGAAGCAAGGCTTTCGACTTTGGCCAGGGACTGAATCTGCTCGGCAAGCTGATTGCGCACGCGGTGAATCAGTACTTGCTGATACACGACATACACACTGAAGATCAGCACCATTCCCACGAGTGCCCGCACGGATTGATTCAGAAAAAATGAGTACGTACCCTGCTCCTTGCTCAGCATGGCGGGGAATGCGAAGGATGCCACGGCGAGTGTCAACAGCAGGATGACGGCCACAGTGCTCGACCACAGCCACCATTGGCGCCGGTCGAGATGCTGCAAATGCGTCTGGATTTCTTCCGGACGTGGAGCGAACGCCTCGGGAGATGCTGCGTCTCGCATGTCAATCATTTGTCAGGGCTAGTATGCCTGCAATAAGAAATACAAGGCTTCGACTGCAAACTCCATCCGTATGTTCCGCAGCGGTGTCAATCCCGTTAACTGTCCTTTTACCGAGCGAAAAGCGACCTAATCCTCCAGCCTGTCTTGGTATGGCTCAAGCCCGAGTTGTAGCATTCCGACTGAACTTGTTCGTATGAATCTGCTCCTCCGGAACAACATTGCTTAGTTTGCCGAGCATTTTCTTTCAATTTACTGTCTCACCCAGCTCAAGGCCAGGAAGTCCGCAAACGTCGAACGATAAATAACGCTCAAACTAAAGAGTTTAACTGAGAACTGAATCCTTGTTTTCGAGCTGCGTGAGCCATGCGTTCGAAATGTAGAATTCCTGGCTACCGGTTCTCTCTGCGAGTTTCCGGCTAAATTCGTCCACTTCCCTAGTCGTAATGCCAAGGCGGTTTCGAAGTTCTCGCAGCTGATCTCCGGAACGGGGAGCACAGGGCATTGAGTGGTCTCAGTTCGTGACACTAACGCCGCACAGCCTAGAACGATTTGTCAAGTGAATCAACCAACCGGACGATTATGTATGGGGCGATCAAAATTCCGGGACTAGGTCAATCGGAGCTCTTGCTGATCAACACTTTAGTTGGATGCTTCGTATTGAAAGCAAGGCTCGAACGCCATTCCCGATTTGGGAATAGAGGACCGCACAAATGCGGACGCCTCGACCGTCCTCGCGGACAGGGTGCCTTACGCGTCACAAGCGAGAAGCGAGTTTCGCCTTGCGTTGTTGTTTATGCCAAGCTGAACGAACACTGGAGCGTCGCGATGGACGAAACGAGCGACCTGCCACTTGACGCGGGTCAATCTTATCGTGAAAAGAGAACGGTGCCGCGATACAGTTTTATTGCGCACGTTGAAGTAATTGAGCCGGCCAGTGACACGCACATCGCCGGCCGTGTATCGGAGATTAGCCGAAAGGGCTGTTACATCGATGTCACAATCACGTTGCCGCCCGGCACTCTGATCCAACTTAAAGTTCTGCGCGACCAGGGCACATTTTCCACGAAAGGGAAAATTATCTACGCGCAAGATTGCATGGGAATGGGCGTGGCATTCCTGGATGTTGCAGATAATGAATTGCAAACCCTCGATCGCTGGCTCGCCGAACTCGCCGCTTAGGCTCTTCTCGTTTTGTCAGCACGGCTTAGAAGGTCTGGATTTTCGTTTGATTGTCCGTTTTGACTTCGGCGCTGTGGGAGAAACGAGCCGATAGCTGCGCGCACGAGGTCTTTGACCTCGGCCCAATTGAGCCGCGCCGCGTGAACTTTCAATGTGACCCACCCATGCTTTCCGATATAGGGGGTACGGAAGAAACGCGAATCATCCAGGAAAATTCCTTACAGCTCCTTTTCAACTTTCACGCAGATTCCCAATTCGCCTTTATATTCTTCGAGCACGGCGAACATCTTGCCCTTCGCTCTAAATGTGGAATGGCCAAAAGTCGTGACTTCGTCGACGTCAGCCAATACAAGGCAAATCTCGCGAAGCCGCTCCAGAACTTGGGTTTCACTCAGCATTTAGGAAACGACACGGCATACGATAGAATATGCAACTCGAAACGCTAGGAGAATTGCATTGAGTTTTAGCGCTAGTACCCGGCAGGTGGGAGACATAACGATCGTTGATGTCAGCGGACGATTTACGCTGATCGAAGGCGAGGCGGTCCACGAACTTCTCGGAGATCTTTTTCGGGATGGGCGGAAGCGCGTCCTGCTGAATCTTCGCAACGTGACGTATCTCGATAGCTCGGGAATTGGGCAACTGGTTCGGTCCGTTTTTACGGCTCGAAAAAATGATGCGGATCTGCGGGCGGTCGATTTGAGCAATCGCGCTCAGGAAATTTTGCGACTTACCAATCTTCACACTGTCTTCACGGACTTCTCGGACGAGCAGGAAGCCCTTCGCAGCTTTCAAGCCTAAGAGGCGCTAGGCTCCTGCGGCGGCGCCATTCGAAAATGAATCAATCGCCGCAGCTTCGTTATCTCTGATATCGAATACCGTGTAGAGCTTCGTCATTCTCAGCAGATCGCTGACTTGCTTCACGGGATTAACGAGTTTCAAAGTGACTCCCCTGCCTCGTGCCGCAGTGAGCGCTCCGACAAGCTGGCCAACTCCTGAGCTATCCACGTATTTCACGCCAGCAAGATTCAAGATCACCTTCTTATGACCCTCTTCCGCTAAGCGGGCAATGGCGTCTGTAAGCACCAAATCGCTGCCCGGGCCGAACGCAAGCGCCTCGCCCAAACTTAGGCGTCCTCTCAGGTCCATGATCGTCACATCCTGAATATGGCGGATGGCGCATTCCATGGCCATTTGATTCCTCCGTGCCACGTGGCTGTTGCAGGGCGTACGGCGGGAAGAGTTTATATCTGCCTTAAACGGAACACAATGAGCGCCCTCAAAGGCGGTAATTCATGGCGTTTTGGAAATGAAACGCGTACCATGACTACCACCCTACCCGTAGCCCAGCCCCGAGAGCAAGTACCAGAGATTCCCGATGGATTCATAAGGCACACTGGCTTAGCATTTTGCGGTCGTGGTCATCAAGTATAGGATGAGGCTGCCGTGAGCGGAAATCCTTATGTTAAATTTTTTAGTTTCTTCGGCCTCCAAGAAAATCCCTTCGCGGTGAGCCCCGATCCACGCTATCTCTTCATGACTCCCAGGATTCAAGCAGCTTGGGAAGCGATGGAGTATGGGATTCGATCGCGCGAAGGAATTATTCTTCTCACCGGCGAAGCCGGCACCGGCAAAACCTCGCTGATCCGGAGATTGCTCGACTCGCTGCGCGAGAGCCGGATGCCAACCGCATACATTTTCAATTCGCATCTGGAATCCAAGCATCTTTATGACTTTATTTTGGCGGATTTTGGCGTGCGGCCGGACCCTCAATGGCGAGGGAACGCGTTGATGTGCCTGGGACAGTGGCTGCCTGAACGTTGTCGCGAAGGCCGATTTCCAGTGCTGATCTTAGACGAGGCTCAGGGATTGCCGCTCCACGTTCTCGAGGAAATTCGCTTGCTCTTGAATCTGGAGACGCCTCAGGAGAAGTTGTTGCAAATTGTGCTGGCCGGACAGCCGGAACTCGAGGAAAAGCTCAATCGGCCGGAGACCCGCCAGCTGAAACAGCGAATTTCACAGCGTTGCAAAACAGCACCCCTCACGCCGAAAGAAGCGCGAGACTACATCCAGGCACGCTTGGACGTGGCCGGGGCGGCGGGCAAGGCGATTTTCCCGCCAGACGCCGTTGACGCTATTCATGCCTATTCACGCGGCATCGCCCGCGTGATGAATCTCCTGTGCGAGCATGCGCTGATCGATGCGTACGCCGGGAGTATGCGCATTGTACCGGCGAGCGTGATCGAAGGTGTGGCTCGTGAGTTTCATTTCGACCGCGAGAGATACGTCCCATCCATCTATGGCCGCGCCTCAGACCCACTGCCATATCCCAATCCGGATCTGGTTGCACCAGTTGCGCCGGTTATAGCCGAATCGTCAATGCCGGTCGCCGAGGCTCACGTATCTGTCTCTGCGACGCCTGAATCGCCGGTGCCGAACCTTCAGGCAGTGCTTTTCTCTGTTTCCGCGCCAACCGAATCCTCCACAGCCTCTCCATTGCCGGGGGCAGTTGAACCGGTACTGGCAGTCGCTGCGCAGAACCAAGCGGACGCTGTTCTCCCGCAACCCGAAGCGCATGCGGCTACCGGACTCGATGTTTCTACGGGGGTCCTAGACCGGTTGATCGCCCAGCAAACTATGAACAAAGGCGGGATACGGATACGAAAACGAAAAGTGCCGCTCGGTAGTCACGTGCTCTCAACACTTCGAGGCAGTTGGCCCAAAGGGCCGCTTTCACCAGAATTGAAATCCCGACTGGTCAAACAGGGGCACCATGTCTGGCGAGCGCTTCATCAAATTTGGGGTGAGGTGACCGACGAGCGCCGCCTACGGAGAATCAAGGCCGTCGTGGAATCGCGGAGCGAAAGCGGCGTGCGGCAGCTTTCGGCGGCAGTTTCAAGGGCAACGCTTGCCGCGGAAGAGCGGTGGCGCGATGCAGCTTCTCTGTGGGAGCAGACAAAGACGTGGTTGCTTCATTGGTTCGAACAGCCGCTGCGACGTCGACATGTAATAACGAAAGCCGCTGCACAGCCAGCTCCATCGACGCGAGCGATATCTCCAAAGGTAGCATCCTGGCCTAGCGTGAGTCGGTCGCAGACAGGAGCTAGGAAGCAGCCCGAACCTGTACTGCCTTCGAATGTAGGACGAATGAATGTGGTGGTGATGCGTTGGTTGCGTCAGCCATTCGGCGGGCCTCCTTCCACTCGTTCGCCACGCGCTGCCGCGGGCCGGAGCCGATAGAAGCGGCCTGCAGACACAACTCAGTTATTGGAATCTCCGTCTAGCAGGTAAGGCTTGAGGCTACTGGCTCGTGCTGCCACTCTCAATGAACCTGAAGGCCTCTTCGACGGTCCGAGTAGGAGCGTGAGATTCCGTCTTTGTGAACTGCGGACGTTTCCGCGGCGAGAATTTCGCCGGATCGAAGTTACCTCGCTGCATCTTGAAAACCCAGACGTATTCGTGATGCGATTTATCCGCCTCCGACATCGGAATTAGCGCGGTGTCGAGCATGGTCATCGGACTGAAATCCGAAAAACCGTTATGGTCCGTATGGACAGGGGTCGGTAGAGTGGAGCCGAAGAAGTCTACGTCATGCGTGAAGATGATCACGTAGTCGACCCTCGCGACGTCAGGCGCTGGGCAGATGCTGGAAAACTGCTTCTTGCGATTCTGCGCGATCCACTTCGCCTGCGCGGGTGAGATTCCATACGCGGAGAAAAACAGCCGGCAGGCGGGGTCAGCGCTGGCGTTTTCGGGTTGATAATCGGGGTACTCGTCCGATTCCGTGGCTGCGACGGTGTGAACGCTCGCCACATCGTGCGTGGGTTGCGGCTGGACCATCGCAGCGGTCTCGACTGGCTTCGTTGGGGCTGAGACGGCGGGCGTCGGCACCGAGGGGGTCGGTGCCGGATGCGCGCCGCTCGGCTGCGGCGGGGCCGCAGCAGACTTGGTGTTCGCCGTTTTGCTGGTCGCCGGCGCAGAGGATCTTGTATTACTGCTGGCCGAGGCAGAAGTAAGAGCTGGCGCATGCGAAGCGGGCGCCGGCGGTTGCGGTCTGCTAGCAGGAGCTGGGGCGGGAACAGGTTTCTTCGCTGGGCCCGGCGCAGGGGTAGACTTTGCGCTTGCAGTCACCGGGGGAACGGCTGATACGGTGCTGGATGGTGACACGACAGGCGCCGGCGCATTTTCGGCAACGGTGCGCACGACAGGAGCCGGCGCTGGCGCCGAAACAGGATTGGTAGCCGCAGTAGTGGCACTTGCAGGAGCAGGACTTGGCGCCGGCGGCGCAGCTGACACGTTGCTGGCGCTCACCAGAGCGGCAGCAGCCGGATGTGCTGCTGGTCGAGGAGCCACCCGCTTCGCGATCGACTCGCCCGGCTGTGAATCGTTGGGGTCAACGAACGGAGGCAAATCCGGGAAAGTACTGTCTTGAACGTAGCCCTCGGTGCCATTTGCGGCGCGGATTTTCACGTACCCCTTTACCCGGCTCGTGATTTCCACGGTCTCACCACACTTGAGTTTTGCGGAGACGTCAAAACTGGTGAGCGAATCGTAAACCCAGATGCGATCCTGAGTCGCGTTGCACTTCATGGTGGCATTGTCGCCGGCAAATGCCGGGGCGGCGGAAGCTGCGCCCACGAGGAGGAAGAGGACTCCCAGTCGGTTAGTCATGTTGTCTCCAGGAGCAGTGCGAGCGGGGCTTGCGGAGCGAGCGAAAGCAGCGTTGCGAATAGTGCATGCCCCGAGCCCAAGGTTCGTGTCCCAAGTTTGTGGTTCAAGGCACTCAGTTTGCCGGACACAAGGAACCCAGAACAACTGTACGATTGGGCAGAAAACGGGCAGGCGAAGGTACGGCGTTGCGCGTACTAAAGTACTTGGGACTAAAATTCGAATCCGGTTCGATTCTTCTTCGCCTAGGGGGTTCGCCATGCATTACGACTTTCTTGCAGAAACATACGAGACCGAGCGAATCAAAGTGGTGAGCACATGGAGTGAGTTTCGCGACGAAGAGATGCCTTTGCGACCAAAAACCGGCGATCCGCGCGGCCGAAGCGTGCATGAGCAGATGGTGCATCAGTGCGTAAGTGAGGATCTCTGGATGCGCATCATGCTTGGGATCGACGTAAACGCGCCGCCCCTACCGAAGCCGGAAACGCGGCTCGAATTTATCCGTCGCTATGCGGAGGACAGCGGCAAGCGACTCGACATATTGCGTGGCAAAGACGAAGCGTGGTGGCAGGGCGAAACCAAATTTTTCGATGCGCCGCGTTCGCGCGCCTGGGTAATGACTCGCCGCATCGCGCACACAGCGCACCACCGAGGGCAGCAGATCGCAATGCTCCGAATGTTTGGCCATGACCTGCACAGCAACTATGGTCCGACGGCCGACACTGGCGGCCTGATGCAGAATCACGCTCCAACGATTTACGCGTATTCTAATTTGCAGGCATTGCTGGATGGAGAGTCCGCGGGCGGCCGCAAATCGCGTCTGCCTGGCGGAGGATCAAACCCGGTGACCGAAAGGCCCGGCGAAAGATAGATTAGCCGGATGCTTTCGCGGGTGTTTGACTGAAGCGGGTAATCTCCTTCACCGCACGATACGCCTGCTCGATCGCGGCGCTGGTATAGGCGAAGGCAGCGGCGTCGGAATTAGCGATCGAAATTCTGCCGAAAGGCTGCCGTCCAATCACACACGGGCGTTCGTTTTCAGGCCAGTTCGGATCGAAGAGTGAATTGTATTCGTACGCGTAACCGTGTGGCCAGCGATTGACAGTGATCGCTTGAATGTCATGCGCCGGATCGAAACCTCCCGGACTGAGAATGCGGCCCAGTAGGCCGCGGATGTTGCGCTCGAAAGTGGGAAATTGCATACGGTAAAGCTCCATGCGCCCGGCGATTTGCTGATCGCGAGCGGTGGCACCCGCGCCGCAAGGAAACCTCTCCAGATGCAAAACGCAGGGGTCGTCCGGGCTGGCCGGATATTTGTAGTCACCCATGCTCACCGGAAAATCCATCTCGATCGTGGTGAAAAAGCTTCCCGGGCATTTAATTCTTCTTACACCGAGTGTTTTAAATGGTAGTGAATTGCGGACCTGCACGTTGGTGTAAACCACGGGTACTTTTACGCCATAGGCGAGGGCATCCTTCTGCTCTCTCGACATGTCCGGGCAGATGTACGGAATCACCATGTTCCAACAGGCGAGAATGCAAGAATTCGAGCGCACTTTGTGCGCCTGATCGCCGCGCACGTAGCTAACTTCCACTTCTTTCGCGTTCTGCGGGTCGCCGACGTTAGCCGCTTTAACCACCGTACTGTTGAGGCGTAGCCGAACGTGCGATTTCGGATCATCGAGAACCGCATAATTCATTTTCGCGGTCACAATGTCTTCCATCGTCGAACCCGACGCGCTACCCGGAATTAACGAGCGAACCAGCAAACGGGCAATGGACGCGTTGCCGTCAGGAAAATGATAGATGTATGGAGCATCGTCGTCGCGTTGCGTCACCTCAGCACCGAGTCCCGGCCCGGGCGGTCCGGAAAGATCCATTCCGCTAAAGCCGGGATAGCCCAAGCCCGCCACGTCGGCAGCAGGCACCACGTCGATGCCGACGCCATAGAGGCCGTAAGTTTGTTTCTGGAGGTAGGGCAGCGAGTCTGAATGCAGCTTTACGTATTTGAGCAGATAGTCTTTGTAGCTTGTCTTGGCGAGGAGCACTTTTTTCTGCCAGGTGGAAAGGTGCGGGAGGTAATCGACCTTCTCGGTGAGGAGGCGCGTCAAATCTTGTTTTGCCTGCGCGCTGAGAGGCGCCTTGCCGAAAAATTCATGCCAGGACAATCTGCCACGGCCAGTGATCAGAACATCCTCTCCAAACGTTTCTTTGTCGAAGAAAACGGAATTCGATTCCGAGGGGTCGGAATCGAGAGCGCGGTTAAAATATTTTTCGAAGCGTTGAACATCCACTGCGAGGTCCTGGAGTAAGCGCTGCGCTTGCTTGCTCCATCGTTTGGGCGAGTCGATCGATTGCGTGCCGCCATAACTGAGCAGCATGCGCTTCGGCGGGTGATACTCATTGCGATTAGCGTGACCGCCAAAATCATCAAGATTCTCGAGAATAAGCACTCGCGCGCGCGGCCCGGCAATTTTGCGATAGAAGTAAGCTGCGGAAAGGCCGCTGATTCCTCCACCAACCACGATCAGGTCGTAACGGTCCGGGTCTGGAGCGGCGTTTGCCCAGGTTTTTCCGTCGCGAAGAGCGTGGCCCGCTTCCATGGCAGCGTCCGTGGTGCCGCGCATGCCGGTGAGAATGGGCGGGTAATAATCAGCACTTGTCTGGGGAGCGACCGGAGATTGAGTTATTCCAAGAGTATCAAGCCAGAGTAGCTTCGAGGGAAATGCCGCGGCGCCAATCGCAACGCTCACTCCGTTCAGAAAATCGCGTCGCGTGATGCGGCGGCCCATGCCAAGTTCGCGATCCGATTTTCCATCCGCCACGTCTCCCCCGTCAGATTTGACCGCCAGGACGGCACGGCGCGCCGAACCGAAGGCGCGCCAATCTGGCTTTAGATTTTCAGCGTGAAAGCATACCGCGAGAGGCAAGCTTCGATGGAAGAAAAAAAACGGCAGGAATGCTCCCAGTCGCCGCCGGCCACAGCGTGCAAGTCAGCCGGCGGGACGCTTCCGCATGTGCACTTCTGTTCCGCCTCGTTCGAAACGAATTTCGTCCATAAACTGCTTCATCAATAGGATTCCGCGTCCATGTTCAGCTCCGAGATTCTCGGGAGCCAGCGGGTCGGGCACAGCGGCGAGATCGAAGCCGGGGCCTTCGTCCCGAACCACCAGCGAGACGCCCGCTTTGTCGTCACACTCGCAACGAACATGGACTTTTTTTCTCGAATCCTCGCGATTGCCGTGAAGGACGGCATTTGCCAAAGCTTCACGAAGCGCCAGCTCAATCGCGAATTCGCTGCCCGGATCACAATGATTTTCGCGAATCTTGAGCATCAATTCATCGACGAAAGGCGAGATCGCGTCGATTTCACTTTTCATCGAAAGCTCCATGTGCAAGTTGGACCGCCTCGAATCGAAGGTTGGGCAGCATCTTACTGGTGCTGACTCACAGATTCAAGCAGGCCATGTTCCGGGGCAGAATTCGCAACCGAGCGGCGCGGCAATTGCTCGAAAGCTTCTGAGGGTAGAGCATTTACGGGTACAGGGGATTTTGGTTGATATGTCCCAGTCACTTCGCCCACACTAGACACTTCCCGTTAGCATCCAATGATCCAGTCATAAATCTCGGCTGATTTTTCTGAGAATTGGCGCTGGACTTGGACAAGCTAAGAGGCTAGAATCCGCCCTCTTCAATTTCAATTCCGGGGCCCTCCTACGAGAGGTTACAAATGATCGCTGAAGCCAGTAAGGAACAATACCGCGGTGTTCTTTGCATTCATTGCCGTCAGCCCATTCCACTCTCGGCGTCGCAAGTTCGCAAAGAGAAGGAAATGAGAGAATCGGAACCGGATGAGATGACGGAACTTCGCTCCAGCTCGTTCAATTTGCGTTGCAGAGCTTGCCACGGAGAGGCAACGTATACTCCTACCGATACGATCGACTGCGACGGCGCGCCTCGAGTGCGGAATACTGCGCGGCGTAATCCCCTGTTGCGGCCTGAGCCGAAGAATTTATCCCGAGCTGCGAACGGCTAAAGACAACCTTCAGCCCGATCGTTAACCAAGTTCGAAAGGTTTTTCACTGCACGGTTATTGTGACCGTGGCTGTGGTGCGTCCGAACTGATTGGTCGCTGCCAGAATGTATGAGGTGGTCTGAGACGGACTTACCTGTACGCTATCTCCCCGCACCGCTCCGACGCTTGGCGAGATCACGAAATAGGAAGCTCCCGATACAGCCCAATTTAACGTGACTGACGAACCCGCTGAAGTGGTGGATGGCGTTGCCGTAAAGCTCGAAATGGAAGGGTACGCGCCTGTCGGGACATTTGACGAAGTGTAAATCGGATTCATTTGGACGACTTCAAAATCGGACGCGGTAACGCTGCCGAGAGAGTGCAAGTCGTCATTGCTCCAACGATCATCCGGAGCGCCGCTAATGTACATGGACGATCCGTTGTCCGCCATGATCATTCCGTACTTCTTCATGGCGTTCAGGATCACCTGATTGGTCGACGAGAACGTGGAAACGTCGAAATTCGATTTGAGTCTTAACCGCATTCCCATCGGCGCAGCCGCTGCCTGCGTGGAAGTAGCGGCCCAGTGCGATGCAGGCGGGATAAACGCCGCGCGGCTGAATTGCAACGTGAAACGAATCGCGTGATTGATGTGGCCGGCAGCCACCTCATCGTAGTGAATAAGGCCGGGGAAAATCGGCAGGCCGGCGGCATCCGCGGAAGTCCAGGTATAGGGGCGCTGCTCGTCATTTTGCAAATCCCAAACCGCAGCCGACCCGGCGTTCCATGCACCGCCTGAGCCTGGAGATGCGCTGTATAGCTCGTACAGCCAGCAATTATTGTTGTCGAGGACGAGCACGTGTCGGTCGCCATTCCCCGGATTGGGATAACCCTCGATCGGCGCAGTCGCCGGCACGGGCATTGGTCCCGGATCGCTTTCGTCGCCATAGGCGGTGAAGTTGATTGGTACAAACTGCTGCGTCGAATCCACGACAATGTAGGGAATGCCGATGCTTGAGCCCTGATAGAGGCCGGAACCGAAGTCCGGGTGGATCGTTATGGACGCACCTATGAAATCAATCAGCGCCGCCGAGTTGGGATCGACGGGCGCCGAAGAAATATCCTTGTTCCTAAGATTGTCAGCCGGGAATGGGAGGAATCCGTTCAGACTGCCGCCCTGGCCGGGCGTCATCCCGCTGCAAGCGCTAGGAGGCGGCGGTGGCGCACTCGAGGTCACCTGCACGTTGACCTGATTCGACGTGCTCGCACCAGGATCCGGATTCTGAACCGTGACGGAGAAGGTTCCTGCGGCAGACGCTGACCCCGTAGCCGTCAGCTTCGTTGCGGAGATGAAGGTTGTACTGAGCGCCGCGCCCTCGAACAAGACTTGCGCGCCGTTGACGAAATTGCGGCCGTTCATAGTGAGCGTAAATGCGCCGGCTGCAAATGATTGCGGGCTCACACTGCCAAGGGTCGGCGACGCATTCCATAGCGTAAGTGTAGTGGTGGCTGTTGCGCTCGGATCGGCCGCGCTGACGGCCTTGATAGTCACCGTACCTGCAGCCGGCATCGCGCCTGGTGCGTTATAAACTCCTGAAGCGCTGATTGTTCCGACCGCGGCATTGCCGCCGGCAATCGCATTCACGAACCAACTCACATTCTGATTCGAGGAGCCTGTCACCGTCGCGGTCACTTGGTCCGTACTGCCCAGGCGGACATCAGGCGAGGCAGCCGACAGGTCAAGCGTAACGGGCGGTGGCGGGGGATTTTTTCCGCCCGAACCGGTGCCCGTGCCACAACCAATCTGAACGCAAAGCAGGGTCATCAGGAGACAAGTATTTGCGCGGCGCAAGTGCTTCTCCGTGAGATATCGAAATTGGCTAGAGCTATCGCTCCACTATCCCGTCTGCCCGCGATCTAAACAACTGGACGAAAGTCCAAGAAGAGTGCAGGACCAAGAGAGTCGGATAAGGTACCCGGGAAATCTGTGGTCGAATTTGCAACTACAGTGAAGAATGTAGCGACTGGAAGAAAGGGCGAACCGTTCGCCCAAATTACTCGGCGGTTCCCGTGAGAGATTGCTTACTTAAGCTCTCAATTCCAAAAAAACAAAGGGTTTGTGCGCATTCCCGCACTTGGCAAACGCATTGCACCACTCGCGTGCGAGCGGCGGTGAAGCTCAGAAACGAATGAGAGCAGAACGGCAAATGAATCAAATGAGACACGACGCGGACACTGAACAACTGATTCCCAGCATTTTCTTTTTGCTGAAAAAGTGGGAGTCGATAACTTGGAGCTGGGAGGCCGGCACAATGAATTGGGACCAACTGGAAGGAAAGTGGAAGCAATACAAAGGCGAGGTCCGTGAAAAGTGGAGCAGATTGACGGACGACGACCTGCACGTGATAGCAGGACGGCGGGAACAATTGATTGGTCGCTTGCAGGAGCGTTACGGAGTCGCTAAGGAAGTGGCGGCTCGCGAGGCCGATGACTTCGTGAAAACGCTCACCGCCAACGAAGAGATAGAACAGCGCGCGAATAAGGCCAAGGCGGCACGGCAAGGCTGATTCGGATTTTCTGTTCTTGGAGGGAAGCAGGCGTCGCGAGACAGGACCGGAGCCCAGGACTCCGGGCCTGTTCCGCGATCAAAAAAAACGCGAAAGGAACGCAAACGTGAAACGCTCAGCGATACCCGGCCTTCTGTTGGCCCTCATAGGAAGTGTTCTTTTTGCCCATCAGAACATCACGAGAATCGTGCAGAAACGGACGGAACTCCATATGGCGTCAGTTCGGAAAAATGAGACCGCGTTAAAGGCGGAAACATTTCCTCTGGCTTCCCTGCTCGGCGGCGTTTTTTTTATGAGTGGAGTAGGTCTGGTTGCAGTGAGCGCTCATCCAACCCCTGGTTCAGAGAGAGATGTTCCAGACTTCGACTAATCCTGATTACGGTATTCTTCCGGTACGTCGTCTTCAAGTACTTCGCGCGTCTTCACTTCGGACACATCAGGATCGGGCGCGTTTTCCACTCCGCTGACAATTCCCGCCTCGAAATCCTGTCCTTCTTCGGCAAGCTCCCGAACGCTCTCAGAATCGACGTCTTCAATGTCCGAGAGGGCTTGTGTGTCGCCCGACTGTCCACCTTCGGCGGCCAATCCTACTCCCTGGCGAATCTGCGCGACGGGCTGTTCGGTGATTTGGGTGCTGCGGGAGCGGCGCTTGCCAACAGATTTCTTCGTTTTTGCGGAAACCCTCGGCCGGGCTGCGGCTTTTCCCTTGCGCTCCGGTTTGCTGGCTTTCGTTGTTTTCTTCTTGCGGGTAGGTTTTTTCTTTGCCATGCCCAAGTCTAGCACCGCGCGCATCGTGGCCGCAAAAAGCTTTCTCTCAATAGGCGGTTGGGTCGAACAACGCCAGCCCTGCATCAGAGTATAGTGAAATGGGTGCGCCAAGAGATTCAATAGCCAGGGAACAGGACTAAAACGCCGAATGGATGCCGAACGCGGCCCTCGAGGCCGTAGCAAGCCTGAAAAGTCGAAGGATGCATGGAAGCTCTTACCGGACGTCTGGGAGCTTATCGAGCCGCGCAAAGCGATTCTGGCGCTGGGCTTTGGCCTGATGTTGATCAACCGCGTCGCGGGCCTCGTGCTTCCCGGCTCGACAAAATTCCTGATCGACAACGTAATCGGCAAGCACCAGCGGCAGCTCCTGGTACCGATCATCCTCGCAGTGGTCTGCGCAACCATTGTGCAGGGGGTGACGTCGTTCTCGTTGACGCAGTTGCTCTCGAAATCCTCGCAGCGGATGATCACCGATCTCCGCATCAAGGTGCAGGCTCACATCGGCCGCTTGCCGGTGGCGTTTTACGATGCGAATAAAACAGGAGTGTTGGTATCGCGCATTATGAGCGATGTGGAGGGCGTCCGAAATTTGATCGGCACCGGCTTGATCGAATTTGCCGGCGGGATTATGACTTCGATCTTTGCCCTTGTCGTGCTGTTGCGAATCAGTCCGGGTATGACTGCTGTGGCTGCGGTTGTGCTGATCGCATTTGCCGTCTCTTTGAATAAGGCCTTCCGAATCATCCGGCCGCTCTTCCGCGCACGGCCAAAATTGAATGCGGAAGTTACGGGCCGCCTCACGGAATCCCTGGGCGGCGTTCGCGTGGTGAAGGGCTATCACGCCGAAGAACGGGAAGGCAAAGTGTTCGCCGGGGGCGTCCATCGCCTGCTCGACAACGTAATCAAGACCATCACGATGACCTCCTTGATGAGCCTTTCGTCTACTGTGCTGATGGGGCTCGTAAGTGCTGTGATTATGTTTCTCGGCGCGCAGAAAATCCTTGCCGGGACGATGACGCTCGGCACGTTCGTCACGTTCACGATTTTTCTCGGCATGTTGATCGCACCGCTCGTGCAAATCGTCAGCATCGGGCCCCAGCTTACGGAAGCAATCACAGGCCTCGAGCGTACCCGCGAAGTATTGAGCGAGAAACCGGAGGACGAGCAGCCCGGCCGGACGGTCGTTCTCGAGCGCGTCACCGGTTCGGTTGCTTTCGAGCATGTGGATTTTTCCTACGACACAGGCAAGCCTGTGCTCCATGACATTCGGTTTGATTCAGCGCCCGGCACTGTGACGGCTCTCGTGGGTCCATCCGGCGCGGGCAAATCCACAATCATTGGCCTGATCGCCGCTTTCTATGTGCCCACGAGCGGACGCGTGCTCGTGGACGGCTACGACCTCGCGCATGTTCGGCTCGATTCCTACCGCACGCAGCTGGGAGTCGTGCTGCAGGACACATTCCTTTTCGACGGAACGATTCGCGAGAACGTCGCGTTTGCTCGCCCCAATGCCACCAAGAAGGAAATTCTGGAAGCTTGCCGCATCGCGCGTGTGGATGAATTTGCCGAGGGATTTGAGAACAAGTACGAGACTGTAGTCGGCGAGCGCGGCGTGAAGCTTTCCGGAGGGCAGAAGCAGCGCGTCTCGATTGCGCGAGCGATTCTGGCCGATCCGCGCATTTTGATTCTGGACGAGGCGACTTCGAGCCTCGATTCCGAATCAGAGGCCCTCATCCAGGAAGGCCTGCGCTATTTGATGCGGGGGCGCACCACGTTTGTGATAGCTCACAGACTATCCACGGTACGGCGTGCCGACCAGATTTTAGTGGTCGAAGCAGGGCGGATCGTCGAACGCGGCACTCACGAATCGCTTTATGCTGCTGGTGGACGCTATCACGAGCTGTACACAAAGCAGCATGGCGTCGAAACCAACCTTTTTTTGGCGCCAGGGGAAAGCTCCGCGCCGGAGGAATCGGAAGTGGCGGAGAACGAATCGGCGTCCGCAGCACAAAGCGAAACTGATCTCCCAAACGCGATTCGTCTCCTTCGCGGACCCGGCAACTAGTATCTAGTCTCGGGATCGAATTGCATTACCTCTTTCGCGAGAGAGGGGCGCGAGAACTTGCGCTTGACCTCCTCACCGTTTACACACCATTGCTCGCTCGCTGTACAATCTCGGGTCCCCGCTAGCCTACAGGAACCGGAGGTCCCCGTGGTCGCGCGCGTCACGCACTATCGCATTCGTCCGGAGAAGCTCCAAGAATTCACTGCGACCGTGCAATCCCTCACCGCCGCGCTCCACAAGCTGAAAGGGTTTCGCGTGCTATTCGTGCTGCGAGGCGACGATCCATCCAGCCAGGAAGCCATGGCAATTTCCATTTGGGATTCCACGTAGGACTAAAGCCAGCGACAGCGATTCCTTCTACTACCACGTAATCTCGAGATTAATCGGCTGCTGCGAAAGTTTCTCGCCCGTGCATGAACAGGAAGTTCTGGTCAGCAAATTCGCCAATAGCTGACGATTTCGCTGAGCGTTTCGTGCACGGTAATCCGACCTCGTCGTTCATGCCTACGGAATATTTAGCCACAACGAGGTACACTGCTCCCCGCGCCTACGGCGAAGGCTGTGCGCTCGTAGGCAATCGTTCCGGAGTTCCATCGAATGTCAGGCCCTGCCGAGCTGTTGCGCCAAATCCCCGCCGAGTTCACGCTCCCCGCGGCCCTTATCATCGGCTCCGTCATTCTGGTTTCGCTTGTGCTCTTCCATGGAATGGGCGTTCATTGGGTTTCCAAGATCCACAAACGCGGCGAACTCCGCTTGCGAAGCGGGCGCCCTCACGTTTTCGCTGCGCTTCTCCTTTTCGGTACCGCCATCTTCCTTCTCCTCTCGCTTCACATTATCGGCGTGATCTGGTGGGCCTTCGTGCTCAGGCATCTCGGCCTGATCCACACCGCGAAGGATGCCATCTACTTTTGTGCCAACGCGTATACTACGCTCGGGTATGGCCCGGTGGACCTGGACGCGCAGTACCGCATCATCAGCCCCATCATAGGAATTTCCGGATTGTTTACCTTCGCGTGGACCACCAGCATGCTCGTCAATATCGTGCGGGATCACAATGCACTTCTCGAAACTCTCGAACTCGAACGGGCCGAAGAGAAGGAGCTCCGCCGAAATCTGAAATTTTCCGTTGGCGGCGCGCTCACTCAAGAGCGCAAAGACGAACGGGCCGCGAGACTTGCAACGGCGGAGGAAAGCGCAGGCGCTTCCCTACGACGCCACTGGCAGCTTTGGCGCGAGGAGCGCCAGAAACTCAAAGCGATCCGTCAGGGTTTTTACGCCGAAACAAAAGACCTGATTCGCAAGGAACAATCGGCGGAAACGAAACTCGGTTCGGGCGACACACCTGACACGGAAGCATCCCCGCCGGCCGCGAAGCAAACTCCTCCGGAGAAGCCGCAGCCACCGCAGTAGTGAAATCAAATTGAATCAGGAGAAATCGAAGCAGTCGGTCAATAAAGTGGTGCCGGAGGAGGGACTTGAACCCACACGGGCCGTTAAGCCCACCGGATTTTGAGTCCGGCGCGTCTGCCAGTTCCACCACTCCGGCACGTGTTGCAGAGACTCGGCGCCTTTCAGCGCCGTTTTCAGACGAGATTGAATGTATCGCTTGTGAATAGGGCCGGTCAAGCCGCTCGGCAACTTCTC
>DATFSH010000066.1:0-30109 GCA_035262725.1 Candidatus Acidiferrales bacterium
TTAGGTTCCTTGGACCCTATAGTAGGAGACGGGTTCAGCTTCTTAGAGCGTGCGGGCGCTGTCGTCGCAGCTGGCGCAGTGCTCTTTTTGGAGCTCGATTCGGGAGGCGGCGCATTTTCGAGTTCACGAGTTTTCAGAGAATTATCGGAATCATTTTTGAGCCGAGTATTTCTTGCGGGCGGCTTGGACGCTGCGGGTGGTGTTGCATCAGCAACTGAGTTCGAAGATCGCGAATGCGGAGGAACAGGTGGAATCTCTGGCTCCGATTCTTCCTTGTCCGGCGGTGCCTGCGTTGGAGTCGCGTCGAATGTTGTGCTGGGCGGTGCAGGGGAAGTTGCTTGGCTCATAGCCGATGGTGCCGAGGGCGCGATGGCAGGTGGCCGCTTGGGCCTTCCAAAGCTTCGCAGGCGTTTTTCAATCGGGGCGTATCCGGCCGTAAGCCCCAGGATGAAACTTATCACGACTAACAAAAACCCGAAAATGGCGAATTGAAGTTTGAAACCCTTTTCAGCCGATTTCTCGGGGGGATTAATATTTTCAGAGGAGCCGTCGGCACCGGACGGCGGAACCTCGATCTGAGTGGTCGAAGGTTGCATTTCTGGTTTGTCTGGCCTCAGAGGTTCCCTTCCGTCGCGATTCGTATCTTGAATCGGTGCCACCGCGGATCTGCGGTTACCTTCCTTTGCGGATGTGGCCGTGAAGATCGGGGCATCGCCGGCCATTGAAACCTTCGAAACTTGGGCGAGCGAGCCGGGGACCTCCTCTAAGTTTCCAGCGGCAGGTTTTGAAGGTTGTGGCTCGTCATCGGTCTTGATTTCGTCGAGTGTGGCAGTGATTCTTGGATTTGCGTTTTCAGACGGAAACATCGTTGCGTACCGGGCTCCTGCTTCCTCATCGCCAATCGCGACCCCGCTGAAGATCGTTCTCGACCTTGCAGAGTTGATTTGCAAGGGCTGTCGATCGCGACGAACCGGTTTCGGCAGATGTGCAGATTCGGGAGCCGTTTTTTCGCGTGCGATCCAGCTTGCAATGCGATCGCGAGCATCAGCAGATAGACCGACAAACTGCAACCCGGCGCCTTTCTTCGATTCTGAAAGCCAGACCATCTCCGCGGAAACTTCGACGCTTTGTACGCTGGAGGCGGCCGCGGGCAACTGAAAAAGGACGCGCGGGATGTGTTGGCCGACCGTGAAAGCGTTGGCTACTGCGACTGCCATCCCTGCCTCACTTATATTGAGCACAACTCCGCTGCGACCATTGCCGAGGTCGACCTGGGTAAGCGACGCCGGAGTCGTTCGTGGCTCGGTGCGCCGGTCGGGTGCGGGAGGCAGAGTCCCGAAATGTTCTTGCAGACTTCCCATTTGTCATCCCCGGCTGGGAGATGCGGGGGACCTCCAGGCAGACCCTTAGGCTTTCGATTCCTCTCATCGCAATGCAGGGGGAAGACCAAATTGAACGCGGGTTGCTATCCACGTAAGACCTTCGATTGACTGTGCCTTAGCCAAGAAACCGCGAGACCGTCACGGGATTGAGCCGGATCGCTGGTGGATTTCGAGCAGCGGTGGTGGTTCTCAACCACTGGAAAGTGGCGAAATGCGCTTCCAGAAGGCGCAAAGGCCACTATCCAAGAACGGCTTGATTTGTGCTGTGAATTCATATTATCTAACGTGCGGCTTTTCCGCGCCATTTTGGGAAGCAAATCCGTAGAGAACGTGCGCTGCGGGCGGACGAGTCGCGCGTAAAAACTGAGGGAAATAATGACGAAGGTGCAGACGTGTTTAGCGCTTGCGCTCTGTGTGGCAGCGAGCGCGAGAGCCACTGAGCGATCGAGGTCCGCGCAGCAGAATCGGTCGTCATTCGAAGTGACGATGGTGGCGCGCACGATTACGGTGATCAATTACAAGCATCGCGGCGGCTCGACTCAGATTGGCTTCCAGGGCTCGCCGATCATGCCCAACGGCAAAGGCTCGGGAAAAGTGGAAAGCAAACAGGGCCGCATCCAGATCAGCGCGGATTTTCAGAAGCTTTCGCCACCGCAATTATTCGGGCCTGAATATCTTACGTTTGTGCTTTGGGCGATTACACCGGAGGGAAAGTCAAACAACCTCGGGGAAATACTTCTGGATGGAGACAAATCGAAAATCAGCGTGACTACTTCGCTGCAAACTTTCGGTCTGATCGTCACAGCGGAACCCTATTTCGCGGTTTCGACGCCGAGCAATGCGGTAGTGCTTGAGAATGTGGTGGTTCCCGGCACGGTGGGAACGATCGAACAGGCTAGCGCGAAGTATCAGTCGCTCGACAAGGGGATTTACAACTACGATTTTTCTGCGGCGAACTCGACGTATTCGAAGTCGAAATCGAAGACGCCGCTGGAACTCGATGAAGCGCGCAACGCGATTGAAATCGCCAAAGCGGCCAAGGCCGAGCAATACGCGCCTGATGCATTTGGGCGTGCGCAGACTTCACTGAGTCAAGCTGAAAACCTTTTTGCGAGCAAGGGAGATAGGAGACGGGTGATTCAGGCGGCGCGTGATGCCGTCCAGAACGCGGCCGACGCTCGGACGAGAGCCATCAAGCGGGAATACGACGAAAAAGTAGCGCAAGAACAGGCAGCGGCGGCCGCTGCCGAAGCAGCAGCCAAAGCCGAGGCGGCAGCTTCAGAGAGAGCCAAGCAGCAGGCTGAGATTCAGCGGCTGCAAGCGGAGCGCGACGCGGCTCAACAAGCGCAGGCGCGAGCCGAAGCGGAAGCGGCTCAGCATGCGGCGCAGCTGCAATCGCAGCAGGACCAGCAACGGGCGGAGCAAGAGAGGCAAAAAGCGTTGCAAGCGGAAGCGGCTGCAGAACAGGCAGAGAAAGAGAAAGAGCAGCTTCGAGCCCAGTTGCTCGAGCAGTTCAACCGCATTCTTCCAACTACGGACACACCGCGCGGGCTGAAAGTGAATATGGCGGACGTTCTTTTCGATTTTGGCAGATATGATTTGAAGCCATTGGCGCGTGAGGCATTAGCTAAGATGAGTGGTATCGTCATCGCACACCCGGGATTGAAACTCGCCGTCGAAGGCTATACGGACAGCATCGGCAGCGACACGTTTAACCTGACGCTTTCGCAGAATCGCGCGGATACTGTTCGAGCGTATCTCGTGAATCAGGGGCTCGACCCGAACACGATCACTGCGACGGGCTACGGGAAATCGAATCCAGTGGCGTCGAACGACACGGCCGAGGGACGGCAGCAAAACCGGCGTGTCGAGATTATCATCTCCGGCGAAGTGATCGGGGAAAGGCTCGGCGCGCCGGCGATGCCGCAGCAGTAGCGAACTTTTAAGCTCTCCGCAAGCGGGTGACCGATACAGCGGCGGTCGCGCAAGGAAGACTGTGAGCATTCACGATCGCCGGTCGTTTCTGGCTTACTTTTCAAGCTTCGGGCTTTCCTCGACACTTTTTCCCGTGCTTTGGGCCAAGGTCGAAGAGAAGAGAGCAACGCACCTCCCTGCACGCAGTTCAGCACAGATTAAAGACGCGCCCAACGTCACGATCACCAAAGAAATGCTGCGAGACGCCGCAGCCGTTGCGGGACTGGAATTCACCGATCAACAGCTCGATAAGATGCTGGCGGGCATGAACAAGAATCTCGTTCGATATCGCGAGCTGCGAAAGATACCGCTCGAAAATGCGATTGCGCCGCCTCTCTATTTCAATCCCATTCTTCCGGGCGCCAAAATAGACCGGACGAAACGGCCGATCCGCACAAGCGCGCCCCCGAAAGTGGAGCGGCCCAAAAATCTCGAGGATGTCGCGTTCTGGCAGGTAACGCAGCTCGCTGAACTGGTTCGCACGAAACAGACAACGTCAGTGGAGCTGACAGAGATGTACTTGGCTCGGCTGAAGAAGCACAATCCAAAGCTCCTTTGCGCCGTGACGATAACCGAAGATCTCGCCATGCGGCAGGCTCGCGATGCCGACGGGGAGATTGCCGCCGGCCGTTATCGTGGTCCGCTTCATGGAATTCCCTGGGGAATTAAAGATCTGGCGGCCGCGAAAGATTATCCGACCACATGGGGTGCTGGACCGTTCAAAGAACGGGTAATGGATCACAACGCGACAGTGGTGAATCGCCTGAACGACGCGGGAGCCGTGTTAATCGCGAAGCTCGCGACGGGTGAACTTGCGCTCGATGATATCTGGTTCGCCGGCCAGACGAAGAACCCGTGGGACCTGTCGATGGGTTCGCAGGGATCATCGGCCGGACCTGGCTCGGCAACGTCGGCCGGCATGGTAGGTTTTTCGGTGGGCACGGAAACTGGCGGATCAATCGTCGCCCCTTCCGCGATATGCGGTGTGACGGGCCTGCGCCCCAGCTATGGTCGCGTGAGCCGATATGGTGTGATGACTCTCAGCTGGAGTCTTGATAAAACGGGCCCGATGTGCCGCGGCGTGGAAGATTGCGCGCTCGTCCTGGCGGCGATTCAGGGGCCCGACGATCATGATCTCGCTGTGCAGGATATCCCGTTCAATTGGGATGCTGATTTCGATGTCCGCAAGTTGCGCGTTGGCTACTTGAAAGCGGCATTTTCGAATACGCGGCAAACTCCCAAAGTGGACGCGAATGATGCTGCCGCGCTCGAAAAATTCCGGAGCATGGGCTTCCATCTGATCGAAATCGAGCTGCCCGAACACTCCAAGATGGATTTCACGATGGTGATGTATGGGGAGGCGAACGCAGCTCTTAGCGATCCAATCGAAACGCAACCGGCACGGCTCGTGCGGCAGGATCGCGTGGTCGATCAAAATAATTTGCGCCTATTGCCTGCTGTGGAATACATCAATGCGAATCGTGTACGCACGATTCTGATGCACGAAATGGCCGAGGTGATGTCGAATGTGGATGTGTATCTTGTTCCGTTTGATTACGCCGACTACACACCGAATCCCGTGGCCACGCTGAACAGTGCGGTGACGAATCTGACCGGTCACCCGTGTGTCGCGCTTCCGCATGGGTTTGACGAGAAAGGCCATCCGACGAGCCTTTCCTTCATTGGCCAGCTATATGGCGACGCCGAAATGCTTGCTTTGGCCCGCGCTTATCAGAACGCGACCGATTGGCACCTGAAGCATCCCCCGCTGTAGTCCGCGACATTTCGAACTAATAAACTTGCCATTCAAAAGAAAAAGGGCCGGAACTTAGTCCCGGCCCCCGTGAGTGGAAGAGGAAATTACTCAACTACGAGAAGAAGCTGTACACCAGGGTGCGTGAGGTCGATGAGGTGGTACTGCCCATCGATGAAGTCAATGTAAAAGTCATCTGTGTAGAGCCATGCAGCCGGCCACTCCTCGTTGAACGTGAACCAATAACCGCCATAGTGGAAACGCCGGTTATCGACATGTTCGACGCGAAAGTGATGTTCTCGTCCGAACGATGCGCGGAAGCGATCGTCAGGAATACGGCCGTGGCCGCGATCGGAGTGCTGGTCTCGATCATCGCTATGCTGTTGTTTTGCCACTTGTTGCTGTTGCCGCTGTTGCTGTTTCTGCTCTTCCTGTTGCTGCCTGGTCACCTGTTTCTGCTGATCCTGGCGCTCCCGATTCGACTGCTCGGATTGCTTCGGCTGCTCGCTCTGCTGTCGGGCAGACTGCTTGTCCTGTTTCTGATCATTTCTCTGTTCATTCTTCTGTTCTTGTTTCTGTTCTTCCTGTTGCTGCTTGGCTGACTGCTGTTCCTGCTTTTGCTGAGTTTTTGGCTTTTCCGCTTGCTTCTGTTCTTGCTGTTGAGGTTTTTCCTTTTCTTGTTCCTGCTGCGGATACGCGGTGCCCGCGAGTATGAGCGACAGCGCCGCGGCACCGATGATGTATTTGAGTTTCATTGCCACCTCCACTTGCTGAGGGGAGGTGCACATACGCCACCAACTGATTGTGCGTGGAATCAATGATTTGCAGGCTAGGCAACCGCGCACGGTACGGGTAATTTCTCCGTAAGTCGCGCAGAATCAAGCTACAGCGCTCGCATTACGGGTTAGCCTGTAGCCAATTCTGTGTTGAATGGTGAGAAGGTGACCTTGGGCTTATCACGCGCCGTGGGTCCTGACGCGCTGAAGATTTTCGACGCTAGTTCAACTCACGGATCATCGACCGCTGCTGGCAGGTTTTGTGGGCAGTTCGGTCGGCAATGACATGCTTCATCCCATGCGCCAGTTTCGCCGTCCTACCTATCTGCGGCACATCGGATCACTGCATTCCCTGCCGCCATTCGCGGAGAATTATAAATCCGCAGCGGCCGAAGGAGATTTGGATTGTTAAAGGCGCAAGACATGCCGCTGCCCTGGGGCATTCGTCAGCAGAGTATGAAACCCACGTCGTGAAGTTATTTGAGAGCTAACCGAAGCAGCCGTAAGGAAAAAGCACCCCAGGCTACAGGACCTTCATGATCAGGATCACGCGGTCGTCTTCGTGGGTGCCACCGCGCGAGAAATAATCGACTTCGGTGAGCACCGACTGGACGATCTCAGCTGCGGGCAAGGCGCGCTCGCGAGCTACCATTTCAATCAATCGCTGCGAGCCGAATTCGTCGTCCTGCGCGTCCATCGCTTCGGTAATACCATCCGTGCAGGCCACAAAAATATCGCCCGGTTCCAAGCGCACGTGCCCGCGATCGAATTTCACGCTTGGAAACATTCCAACTACCATACCGCCTTCACGCAGGTAGTCTACCGTGCCGTTCGAACGCACTACAGCCGGCGGCACATGTCCCGCATTCACGTAGTGGAGAGTACGGTGCGGCTGGTCGAGTAGAGTGACAAACATCGTCATGTATTTCTGGCCGCGGGTGTCCGCCAGCATCATGTCGTTCAACGATTCCACAAGGCGTTCGAGCGAGTGTAGGTGCGCGATAAGCGCGTGCAAGGTTGCTTGCAGGTTCGCCATCACCATTGCCGAACCGACGCCCTTGCCTTCCACGTCCGCCACTACCGTCAGCATGGTGTCCGGCGCGAGCCGGATGAAATCGTAATAATCGCCGCCCGCCTCGAGCGACATCCGGTTGGAGACCGCGATGTCGAATCCGGGAAGGTTCGGCGGCGCCTCCGGCAGCAGGCCCATTTGAATGCTGCGCGCCAGGGCCAGATCGCGTTCCATGCGTTGCTTGTGCACCATTTCGCGGTGTAGCTGAGCATTTTCGAGAGCCAAGGCGACATGGTCCGAAATCGCCTCCAGCATGTTCTCGTCTGCCCGCGAGAACGGGCCGGTTTTTTTGTTCAGTAGCTGCAGCACTCCGATTGTTTCACCAGCTTTATTTCGAATCGGCAAACAAAGTAGCGACCGTGTGCGATATCCTAGGCGCAAGTCTACCTCGGATTCGAAACGCGAATCGGCGTACGCGTCCGCCAGATTCACCATTTCTCCGTGCTGCGCTACCCAGCCGGCAATTCCCTTGGTGATCGGTAACCGGATTTCATGCTGCTCGAGACCGAGACCGACCAGCGACCATATTTCCTGCCTGTCACGGTCCACAAGAAAAACGGTCCCGCGCTCCGCTCCCGAATAGCGGATGGTCAAACCCAGAATGATATTTAGAAGTTCTGCGAGGTCGAGTGTCGAATTCAGCCGCTTTGTGGCCTCGACGATCGTGGAAAGCTCGATAACCGCGCTACGGCGCTCGCTGCTCTCGAGCGCGACTTCCGCATAGCGTAAGAAAAGTTCGAGCCACGAACGTGTTTTTTCATCCAGCTTGGATTTGGAAGCGATTTCCAGCACGCCAACAGGAGTCGTCCCGCGTCCAAGTGCCCAGGTGCTCGCCCGACCGTTGCCGCTTTGCGAAGACTTTCCATTCAGAACCTGTTGCACATAGTCCGGAGTAGCCACAGGGAGCTTTCCGCTTTCCTGCCAGACCGCCGGGACGCCATCGACCAGCTTCCAGATCCGCGCGCCCTCGACGCACCCGGGAGCGGCCAGAAGACGCACCATTTCCGCAGCCAAATCGCCGGGTTCAGCCTCGGGGCTCAGCTTGACAAAAATCTTGTCCAGCGGCTCGAGCCGCGCGGCCGATGTGCCACTGCGCGATGGCGTCTTAGTTTTCAACTATTGCCTTTATATCGCACGACGAGAATTGTGATGTCGTCCGATTGCGGCGCCCCTTCCGTGAACGCTCGCATTCCTTCTTTTATGACCTCTGCCAGCCCCTCCACGGTGTCACCCGTGTAGCTTTCCATGATTTTTCGCAGGCGCGCTTCTTCGAACAACTCGTTCTGCGGGTTAGCCGCTTCGGAAACGCCGTCTGTGTAAATCACCAGGTATTCGCCTGGCTCGAGAGTGACACGCGCGCTCTGATATTCCGCCTCCGGGAACATACCCACGGGAAAATTCGCGGATCCTAATCCTTCCAGCTCGCCTGACTTTCTGCGAACAATTGGCGGCACGTGGCCGGCATTCACATATTCGAAGCGGCCCATCTTGTCGAGAATCCCATAGAACACGGTGGCATAACGATCTTCGCCGCTTCGTTCGCAGAGATATTGATTTACGCGGGAGAAAACGCCGGGGAGTGAAATGTCCATCGCCGCCGTGGTGAAGAAGACGCCCTGCAGTAGCGTCGCGAGCAGCGCCGCCGAAATTCCCTTCCCGGATACGTCACCCACGAAGAATCCGTGCCGCCCGCCGCTTAGCTGAATCACGTCGAAACAGTCGCCGCCGACTGAGTGACATGAGAGCGTCGAGGCAACCACCTGCAAATCCGGCAGGCTGGGCAGCGACTTCGGCAGAAGAGTCTTCTGGATGCCGCTGGCGATCTCGATTTCATGGTCGAGTTTATCCTTCGCCCGCGCGGATGCGAACAGTCTCGCATTCTCGATGACGGTCGCAGCTTCGCGCGCCAGCGTCCTCAAGACGTCACGGTCCATATCCGTGAATGCGCTGGACGGAATGTGGCTGTCCATGTAAAGGACGCCGAGCAGTTCTCCCTGCCGAGTGGATATCGTGGCATCGAGAGTTTCGATTACTGGCAGTTTATCGACCGGAATTGCCACAATCGTGTGCAATTCCAGCCGCGCCACGCTTTCCTGCTGTGAGAAGCCGCCCGCTTCATCGCCCGTATCGCTCACGATCATTTCGCGGCGAGTGTTCACCACTCGCTTCACCACGCTCTGCGAAACTTTCAACAGATCCGGCCGCAAAGTCCCCTTTTGCGCGTCGCGTGCCACAACCATGTGCAGCTCGCCACCAGGATTGGCCAGCAATAGGACGCCGCGCTCGGTTCGGGTCACTTGAATCGCCGCATCCACCACCGACGTCAGCACATCCTCAAGCGATAAGCCAGTGCCGAGCGTGCGCGCCACGTCCAACAGCACGCCTAAATGGTGCAGCTCGCGAGATCCGGGGGCGGAGGGCGCGGGCCCTTCGACCTTCTCCACCAACTCCTCGATCGTCGCACCCTCACCCAGATAGATGAGTTTGTAGGAATCCGCCATGCCGAAATCGATTTTGTCGCGCGGATGCAATTCGTGCTTCAGCACTTTTTCGCCGTTCACAAAGGTGCCATGGCGACTGCCCATGTCTTCGAGTGTCCAACTGCCATTTTCGGAGAGGATTTGGGCTTGCTGGCGGCTGATACGGCTGTCGCGAAGAGTGAGTTCGTTACCGGCTTGCCGGCCAATGCGAAAGGGAGAAGCGTTCAAAGGTATATCGCGGCGAACGCCGCTCGGTTCAATGACAACAATGCGTGGAGAGCGTGGCATGGGATCAACGCGCGCCGCCAGGGCCGGCACGCTGAATCGCCTCCAGGAGCAATTCAGCACGCCATGGTAGGGAAACTCGGGCCCGAAGTAAAGTGTCTGAAACGACTTCCACGGTGCGAAAAAAAAGCATCACCCTCATCCATCGGCCAATTTTGACCCTCAGTTGCTTCGGAATTTCCCGCGAGACAGACCACAACCAGGTCACTCCAATTGGCGTAGAGTTCCAACCCAATTCTTGAGAGTCTACTCAGACTCTTACAGGGAGTTGTCGGACTCCTTAGTACCAAGGTACTGTTGCGCTACATTCCGATTATCGTATTATTCCTCCGCCCATGCCAACAGACCAGCCGTGTGAAGAGCTTAACCGTATTAGGCTTGAAGCTGTTGCGGCCTTTCAAGCCTCTAGAGCAACGCGCCGCTCGAGAGATCTGTCCTTCCAGGAGGACGTCGAACTGAGCCGCGACGAGCACCGCAAGATTGACGACCTCTTAAAACATCTGCTTTCAGGCCATGACGGCCTCCCCTGCCCGGCTGGCGACCGCCCAATAATCGCCATCGTTCCAACAACCCATCGACCTCTCACAAAAAGCAGCCCAAGCCCGCGATCCTTTAGCTCCTTTCACCCCCTTGCGAACTTGCAGCGTCGCGGCTAGCTCCAGAACCACGATTCGCGAACTCGTGTTTGAATTCCGTTGCGCAACATGCGAAGGTTAAGCGGCACCTGGGCCTGAAAGCACATCCTTAAAGCACCCGCCCGGCGTCGCGCCGCAAAACTCCAGGCGTCACAGTTTTGGGGGTTATCGATGAGGTTGAGCCCACCGATGTTCGCGCTATGGATCGCTTTCGCCGCCTCAGGACTAGATTCCCCTGATACGCGCGAGATCACCGATCCGAAATCCATTACATCGCAGACTGAGATGGGCGCTGCTCCCGTGCCCATCGATGACCTCTTCTATACTCGCGGCGTCATAGGTCCGTCCTGGTCGCCCAACGGCCAGGAAATCGCCTTCTCGACGAACATCACCGGCCGCTACAACCTCTGGAAAGTCAACGCCGCGGGCAGTTGGCCAATTCAGCTCAGCCAGTCCGATGATCGGCAAACCAACCCGGTATGGTCGCCTGACGGAAAGTGGATCGTCTTCGAATCGGACAAGGGCGGCGGAGAGATTTACGATCTCTTTGCGATCCCCAGCGAAGGTGGCGAAATCACCAATCTCACTCTCACTCCGGATATTTCCGAAACGACCCCTGTGTGGTCGCCCGACGGATCCCGACTCGCGCTGAATTACAAGCCGAAAACAGCCTCGGCTATTGATGTTGCGATTCTGGATTGGAAAACGCGTGCCATTCACAACCTGACTCAGGAAAAAACGAAGGATCATAACTGGGCGAATCCTTTCTGGAGTCACGATGGCAAAACAATCTACGCTTCGCGGGCGAATGCGAACTTCACTGATTCAGATGTGTATCGTATGGAGGTCGCAACCGGTACCAGTGAGAATCTCACGCCTCACGAGGGCCAGCGCCGGACGTTCGTCTCATCCGTCTCGCCTGATGGCCACACCCTGCTCGTCGGTTCCGACAGGCCCGGCGGGTTCCCGAACGTGGCTCTTCTCGACCTCGCAACGAAACAGCTGACCTGGGCGACCGACACGAAATGGGAAGCCAACGCCGGCGATTTTTCACCCGACGGTAAGGAGTTCACCTACGTCATCAACGCAGACGGCCGAAGCGACACCTTCCTCGCCGATACCGCCACTCGAAATGGCGCAAAAATCAATGTACCGTCAGGTCTCAACACCTACCCCGGAACTCCGTCATCTTTTTCGCCAGACGGCTCCCGGCTTGTGGTTTCGCATCAAAGTTCCATCCAGCCCAATGATCTTTGGATATACGAGCTCGCCAAGCAGGCGCGCCAGTTGACTTTCTCCGCGGTGGCTAGCCTCACGGCCACAAAAATTCCGGCGTCGACTCTGGTACATTACAAATCCTTTGACGGAAAAATCATCAGCGCATTTGTCTGGGTACCCTTCAATTTGAAGCGTGACGGTTCGAATCCCGCGATCGTTCTGCCCCACGGAGGACCTACAGGCCAGACGCAGGACGCCTTCAACCGAACGGTCGTGGCCCTCGTGACACGCGGATACATCTGTATTGCGCCGAATCCGCGCGGATCGACGGGCTATGGAATGGAGTTCCAGCTTGCCAACACCAGGGACTTGGGCGGCGGCGACTTGCAGGACGAAGTCTATGGTGTGAAGTTTCTCGAAGAAAGCGGCTACGTGGACCCGAAGAAAATCGGGATCACCGGCGGTTCCTACGGTGGCTTTATGACGTTGATGGCCATCGGCAAAACACCCGACATATGGGGCGCCGGCGTCGAAGCTTACGGGATCATCAACTGGTACACGATGCTGCAGCATGAAGACCCGGGCCTGCAGGAATACGAAAAGTCGCTACTGGGCGACCCGGAAAAGGACCGCGCCATCTATGAAGCCGATTCACCCCTAAAGTACATCCGCAACGCCAAAGCGCCCCTCCTCGTTTTGCAGGGTGAAAACGACATTCGCGTCCCCAAGGAGGAAGCAGAACAGGTTGTCCAGATACTCAAAGAATCCGGAAAAATCGTGGACTCGCACTTTTATCCCAACGAGGGCCACGGATTCGCTAAGCGCGAGAACCAGATTGACGCTATTCGGCGCACAGTCGAGTGGTTTGACCGCTACCTGAAGAACAAGAACTAACGTCTAACAGCGCAACGAACTTGCTGTGCGAAGTTCGGGAGTGCTCGTGCGCGGGCTTCGCGAGGAGAAATCTTGCGCCATTCGATCTGTGTTCTCGCGATATTTGCGCTCCCCTGTCTCGCCGCACTTTTCTCGTTTGGCTCGAATCCCCAAAAGCCAGAATCGCTCGCAATCGATCACGTTACTGTGATTGATGTCACAGGCGGCCCCGCGCTTGAGGATCGAGTTGTCGTCATTGCCGGCGATTCGATTGTAGGGATGGCCAAGAGCGGGTCGATTGAGATTCCCAGGGACGCACGGCGAATCGACGCCCGGGGAAAATTCCTTATTCCCGGGCTATGGGACATGCACACCCACATCGCAGGCATCAACGCGAATCCAGTATGGGCGAAGCAGACGCTATTGCCGCTCCTTGTGACGAACGGCATCACCGGCATCCGTGACATGGGTGGAGATCTTGACGCCCTTGAAAGCTGGCGCCGCGAAATCGAGAATGGCACGTTGATCGGCCCGCGCATCGTTGCCGCCGGGCCCATGCTTCTTCCCGCCCGGCGGGCCGGTGCCGATCCGGCGCCAGCAGATCCTGCGATCCTGCGCGTCGGCACACCGGAGGAGTCTCGAGCCGCAGTTGACGATCTTCAAAAACGCGGCGCCGATTTCGTCAAGATCATCGAAGTTTCGCGCGAAAATTATTTTGCAATCGCTGACCAGTCAAAGAAAGATTCGATTCCGTTTGCCGGCCATATCCCATCTGAGGTCACTGCTACCGAAGCCTCCAACGCGGGGCAGAAGAGCGTTGAGCACATCATTTACAGCTCGCTCGCATTTGATTGCTCCGCGCAGGGTGATGAGCTTCGGCAGAAGGAGCAGGAAGCTTCCGCGAAACGCGACAGTCAAGCCGCCGCCGATATCACAGATCAAGCGAATCAAACGTTTTCGGCTGAAAAGGCCGTGGCGCTGTGGCGAACATTCCGGAAAAATGGCACGTGGGTCACGCCAACCCTATTTTCGATCTGGGTGAACGCTCACCAGCTCGAAATGCCGCCCGACGATCCGCAATTCGTCTATCTGCCGGCATCGCTGCGAAAGGAATGGCCCCCTGCCAAGAACCCCACGAAAGACGAGCGCGACACGGAAGCCTGGTGGCAGCGCCAGTTCGAAAACGATCGAAAATTGACAGGCGAAATGCATCGCGCCGGCGTGCGCCTGCTTGCAGGCAGCGACTCCTTGGACCGCTACGATTTCGTTGGCACAAGCCTTCACCGGGAGTTGCAGATGCTTGTCAATGCCGGTCTCACGCCCCTCCAGGCTCTACAAACCGCGACACTGAATCCGGCAGAACTCCTAGCTATCGCAAAATCCGGGCGCATTTCTGCTGGTTATCTTGCGGATTTGGTGCTGCTGGACGGCGATCCAACAGGAGACATCGCTTATACGGGAAAGATCACGGCGGTTGTTCTACATGGAAGATTTTTTGCGCGTGAGGACCTGGACGCGATGCTGGCGAAGGCGCGGGCGGCTGCCGCTGCGATTCCTCTTGGGACGCGCGACGCGAAGTAGCATCTCCAGATGCTCAATTGCTTTACAGGGTTCTTTCGAGCGAAAGCCGAGCGTAAGCACTCGCCAAAGCGGACGAAGCAGCTCTCAGCGAGTCCGCCCGGCCTCCAATACATTGCTCAGCCGTCGAGTGGTTTCACGCAGAAGGCTAGATCGACGACGACCTGCAGGCGCTGCACGGCGGGTGGCGGCAAACGAGAACGATGCGAAAGAACCAGCTCCACATTCCCCAGAATCCCTGTTAGTGGATTATTGATTTCATGTCGAAATACTTCGGCCGTTTCTGCTGGAAGACCGGTCCAGGGCGCGCCGAGCGGCGTTTCCGAGCCCATTGCCTTATTCGCTCCTGCCCTGGTTCGAAACCCGAAATGTAGTTCCCAAAAAGGTCAAACGTACAAGTCCGTAAAGAACGGATGGGGGACTAAGTCTCTAAGCGCATTGAGGATGCAGAATCGGGCTACCTAGTTATCCCGATTTGAAACTCAGGGTCGGTAATTTGATCCTTGGCCTGACGCTAGTGGCCGGCGCTCACGCGCGCAGCCGCAGCCGAAGCGCTCGCCAATTCAATCATATACAAACTCTCATTCGCCGGACCTGCATAGAAGCTATTTGCGTTGGCGTCAGATTCAAGCACTTGAAAATTGTCGGTGTGCGTGTCACCGGCGGGATTTTCGATTCGGGACCAACTCGTTCCTTGGTCGCGAGAGATATAGAGGCCGCCCTTTTCAGGCGATACGACCCAGAATTCCGGGCGCACCAGGATGTCGTTGACTGGCGAAGCCGGGAGTCCGGACTGGACTTTCGTCCACGTTATCCCATCGTCGCGTGAAATGTAGAGGCCAGAGGGAGAAACAACTAGAAGCGTGAGTTGGTCTACGACTTCCAAGCGGAGGGCACCGTACGATTCGAGCGGAAGATCGTGCCATTGCCAGGAGCGGCCTGCGTCGCTCGAAAACACCATGCCATGCGACGATACGATGCGAATTTCGGCGCCGTCTGCAGAAACGCGAACTGAGTCCACCGGTAATGGGAGCGACGAAAAGGACAGTCGGGTCCACGATTTTCCTGCATCCCTCGATGTGAATAGTCCCTCTTCGGTGGCAGCAAACCATGCCGTATCGCTGAACCTCAAATCGTTAACCACCGCGCTGAAAGCGGCTGCTGCGGTCGGCTTTCCGCGTGCAGCCATGGAATGTCCCGCACTCGCGGTGTTCACACCGTTTTCAATGACCAGACCCTCGCGGACCCAACGACCACTTTTTATGTCCAGGCGCATCAACCCGCCCGATGCGACGGCCGCGTACCAGCCGACAGGCGTAGAGAAAAGCCGCCGCACGGATGCGGGTGCCAAACCGGAACCAAGTGACGCCCACGTCTCACCCGCGTCGTCTGACATGACAACTGAATCGGCGGCATTCGCCAGCACAGCCCCCAGATGGCCGGGATTCTCGCGATCCACAACAAGCGAAACAACGCGCCGATGTGCAAAGCCTGCATTCGCCGGCTCGAAGGTATCCTTCGTGCTATCGCTCACCATCACGCCCCGCTGCTCGGTGCCAATCAAGATGTGAGCGTAGGTTTGTTGCGGAGACTTGCGTTCATCGGACGTCGGTACATTAGTCGAGAGAAGGACCGCGAGAGCGTTGATGATCCAATTTCTCGGCGATACACGCCGCCATCTCGCACCGCCTTCCGTTGACTTCCAGAGCCCGTCGGTGGTGCCAGCATACAGCGTGTTCGTCTCGCCCGGATCGAATCGAATCACGAGAGTTCGTTTCGACGAGTCGGGGATGCCTTGAATTCGTTTCCAATGCGCACCGGCATCATCGCTGCGGTAGATACCCGAGCAAGCGCTGGCGAAAACCTGCGCCGGATTCGATGGGTTCACCACAAGGCTGAGCACGTCGGAATCGTCAATCATGCCTTCGTGAATCGCAGCCCAGTCGCGGCCACCGTCAACGGTTTTCCACGGAAGATGAAACGTTCCAGCGTAGATGATCTCGGGATTCTGCGGGTCGACGGCGAGTGAATCAAAGTTCCGGAGTTCGGGATCGTTCGCGGGTGTGATCATCTCCCAATTTTTGCCGGCGTCGCGCGAACAAAACACGCCATCGAGAGCGCCGGCCACGAGAGTATCCGGATCAGACGGCGCTGCCACAAAAGCGCGCACCGCGTGGCCAACCAGACCGGAAGGTTGCCACGATCGTCCCCGATCCGTGCTGCGATAGATTCCGCCTCCTTCGCCCTGCTTTTCGCGCGTCCAAATAGAAGCAAACAGAAGATCGGAGTCTCGCGGGTCAATTAGGATTGCTGTGACGATAGCGTTGTGCGCGTCGCCTGCCAGCCCGAGAAGCTGCCAGTGCTGGCCTCCATCCTCGGAGCCGAAGATGTGGCCGTCGGTGGTACCGAGGTAGACGAAGTTGGGCCGGGAAGGATCGCTTGCCAGCGTGCGCACGTCGCCGCCGTCAGGCCCGAGAGGCTTCCACGTTTGAGTTTCGGCGCTGGGAGCTGCCAGCGCAGCAGCCAGAAAGAGCAAACATACGCGGAGAATGGACAGGCTACGCCGCGGACAACGGAGAGGGTTAACACATGCCGTCATGGCAGCTATTGCTGAGACGAATGCGGGTAGCGAATCAACCGGAAAAAATCCGGAGCACGGCCGTAGCCGCGCTCTTCCCAAGTCCCCCAACGTCCAGCGCCTTCCTTCTCCCTCAGCGCTTCGATCAATAAGTCGCGCCGTCCGGCACCAGCACCACATCGACGCGCCGATTTTCCTTGCCGGCTCCTGCCGTGCCGGTTGACGACCGCACATCGACGCGCGACCCGTCGATCCCCTGCTTGCCGGCAAGGTATTTCTTCGCTTCATCCGCGCGACGCGAAGCTAGCTTCGCGGAACCCGGCTCTTTCGGATCGGCAAATCCGACGAGCACGACTTTCGCCTTCGGATCGCTTTGCAATCGCACAGCGGCGTCGTCAAGCACGCGTTTGCAAACGTTATCCACCCGCGCGCTTCCAGGCCCGAACGAGCAGTCACTGATCTTGCTCGCCTGCGGCGGAGCCGGCGGCTCTTGCACCGTCACCAACGTGGAGCAATCAGCCGCTCCGCCGGCGCCATTCTCCACGCGGCCGGTTACCGTATAAGTTCCAGGAGAAAGCCCTGACGTATCGAATTGCACGCTCGAGCTCGATTCCGTGGCGCCTACAATTTGACCACCATTTGCCGGCCAGCTGTAACGCAACGCCGTGTTCGACTGATCGTTCACCGTTGCCGTGATTTGCACGCGTTCACCTGCTGCCACCGAAGATCGATCCACAGAACAAGACATCGTAGGCGCCGGCGGTTTCGGCTTGGGTTCGACTCGAACATTCGTCGAACAGGTTGACGTCTTGCCCGCCCCGTCATCAACACGCAGCGAAAGCGTGTAGGTTCCCGGCCCCACTCCCTCGGAATCCCATCGTGCGTAGGGACTCGTGCCATTCGTGATTTTACCCCCGTTGGCAGTCCATACGTACGTCAGCGGATGTCCCCACGAATCGGTGGCGGTAGCTGTCGTTTGTACGGACGAGTTCGAGCCTTCGACGACCGACGATTTATCCGCCGAGCACGACGATGTCAATTGATCCGGCTCGCGTGGTTTTTCGGGCCAGTACGCTCCCGCGAGCTTGACGATGAAGCCGTTGCGGTCCTGGTGGTTCAGCAAGCTCAGCGAATATCGGTAGCCGATGTCCAGGGCGACTCTCCTGATGGGATAGATGCGGATGCCGGTCGTTGTGTCGACGGGATCGCGCCCGCCAAAAGTTGTATTTTGAATGCCGCTGCGCACGTAAATGAGGCCGGTATATTCCGTTATGATCTGAAAACGCTTGCCGGGGAAAACGAGCATACCGGCGCCTATGCCCATCTCGTCGGAAAGATTTAGTACGGCAGGGGCGATTGGTGGGGGAGCCGTTGGCGGTCCGGGCAAATTCAAAAGGTCGATTGTTGAGAATTTTTGGCCCGGGCGGAAGCGATAAGACCAGTTAAACGTAATAAGCATGCTGTTGTGGAAGACCGTCTTGCTCGCCTCCAGGCCGATTCCATAATTGAAACGCCCATACTGAACCTCATTCCGGAGCAGGTCGCTCAATCCTGAGGAAGTAGGAATAAAAAAGTCGTTACGAAGAGACAGGCTGAAGGGTTTGCCGCGTTTTTCCGAGAGCAAGCCGATCTTGAAACCCAGATCAAGCTCGCCTACACCGCCACCATTGTGCGACGCAAACGGATAATCCTCGACATAGGCGGGCGCGATGCCTGTTCCGGGCAGAATCGAACGGTAGATCGTATTTCGGTATTGGGGGAAGCCGAGGGTCGCGGCATTCAAGCTCAACTGCGACGGCTGGTCCACGTGAATATGCTCGTCGGCAGCAATCTGAAAGAAAACGGAGAACCACCGGTTAAACCCCATGCCGAAGGCGGGCACCGTCTGTAGCACCGTAATATTGCCCGGCATGCGCGAGAATTTATTCACGCCAATCGAGAGATCCACTGCTCCTCGCGGCAATGTGTCGCCGGTTTCTAACGTGAACAGACCCGGATTGCCGTCGAGGGCCGGCATGGGCACGTACTTGGGTACCTGCTCGTTGTCCTGCGATGGGGACCGCTGGGGAACCGGAGCCGGCGCTGGATTCGCGGCGGGCGTAGGCGCGGCGGGCGCCGCAGGCGGAACTGGTGTGGTTGCGGGGTCGGATTTCGGATCGGACGCCTCGTTATCGGCGGCAGTGACCGGCTGATCCTTCTTTTCAGCGCTAGTCTTTTCGGCGCTGGCGCGTGCACTTTTGGCATCATCGGCAAAGCTGCCCGACGTTAGGAAGAGCGCCAGAAAAAAAATCACTGTCATGCCCTTCAGAATTCTCATCTACTCCTCCCAAAATTGCCTCGGCCCTACATTAATTCTTAAACCGAATAGCAACAGCTACGATGACACCGGAAACACGTTCGCACCGGACGCAATAGCTTGAAAGTCCAAATGATTTAGACCTGGGAACCTACCAGAACAAGCCGCCGTAACGGGGCGGATTATAATTCACGGCTTCCGAATACAAGAACAAATATTTGTCAGCGTCCAGGCCGACGGGGGAGTGCTGCAAGGTCTGGATTGACCGGTATTCGGTTGCGGCCATCTCGTGTATAATGTCTTCCGAACGTCTTCCCTTCCCGGCGAAGGCGGCAAGCCAAATAAGTTAGGAGAAGCATATGAGGTTCGCAAAGATGCTTCTGGCTGCCGTGGCCATTCTCGCCGCAGCCGGATATCCCGCATTCGCCAGCCAGCAATATGATCAGCAAGGCAGCCAACAAACCGAGTTGCAGCCTGATCAGTCCGTCGATTCTCAGGCCCAGGGAGCGACGAACGATCAGCCGCTGGTAAGGCCCGCACGAAAGCCTCACAACCATTCGCAACATCAAGCGATCGAACGGCCGCCGATTCCGGAGGGTCCGCGCTTGCTTATTGGTTTGGAGGATACGCTCGACACGAAGCACGACAAGGCGGGCCGGCGGTTCATCGCGACCACCCTCGAGCCGGTTACTACGGCGGAGGGAGATGTGATTCCGCAGGGTGTTCGCATCCGCGGGCATATAGATAAGGTTCACGCCGCCGGAGACACGGGACGCGCGCGCATGTGGCTAACGTTTGACGACATCCAGACGCCGCGCGGCTGGCGGCCCTTTGTAGCGCAGTTGATCGATGCTCCGGGAGTTCACTCGATCCACGTGCTCTACGACCGTGAAGGTGAAATTCAAGCCTCATCCGTAAATAAGGACCAGGCAATGAAGGCTGCGATGGCGGGCGCATTCGCCGGCGCCGCTACGGGCATGTCGAGCGGCAAAGAGAAAGAGGCCGCGATGGCTGCCGCTACGGCTGCAGCACAAGCCTTTATGATCGCTTACGGACTCGGGCAGGAATTCACGCTTGAGAAAGGCACCAAGCTGGAGATTGTTCTCGAGCGGCCTCTTCATGCCGGCCGTACCTAGCACCTATTAACGCGGACACACGGCATCTTCAGCTGTCCCGCTTCGCGGGATATCAATCCTTGCCGGGCAGGAGATTTGCGTCCGTTCGTCGCACTACGCCACATTCTTGCCGCCCGCTTGGATTTCCGCGAAACTGCTGGTAGGCTCGATTCAACGATGCCACTGGACAATCAATCGCAACGCATACTCATAGTCGAAGACGAAGACAACGCACGCAAGGGCTACGAAGCGCTCTTGCGCAAGTGGGACTGCGAAGTTCTGGGGGTCGCTAGCGGCGAGGACGCTCTGGCGAAGTTCCCCGAATTCGCCCCCAGCGTAATACTGGCCGATGTCGAACTGCCCGGAATGAACGGCCTCGACTTGCTGGGCCATCTCGGCGACGAGATTGAACGCATACCGGTGATCATCATCACCGGCCGCGGCAGCGACGAGCGCGTAGTGCAAGCTATCGAAGCGGGCGCCTTCTGGTACATCGAGAAACCGCTAAAGCCTCCCGTACTCCATGCCCTACTCGATCGCGCGCTTGGACGCGTCCGCGATCAAAGAGCCGTGGCGGCGTTGACCAAAGAATTGCGGGACGCAGGTAAGCTCGGGGTTTTGGTGGGCGCTTCGCGTGAGATGCGGGACGTGTTGCACCAGGTAGAGGTTGCCGCACCCTCCACGGCCTCAGTGCTCATCACCGGAGAGACCGGCGCCGGCAAAGAAATGGTGGCGCGGTCGATTCACATGCTGTCGCCGCGCGCCGACAAGCCTTTCGTCGCAATCAATTGTTCGGCAATTCCAGAATCCCTGATGGAGAGCGAAATTTTCGGCCACGAAAAAGGGGCATTTACAGGCGCCGCAGAACGCCGGATCGGTTGCTTCGAACTGGCTGATGGCGGAACTCTGTTGCTCGACGAAATCGGAGAGATGCCCGCGCCGACGCAGGCTAAGCTTCTGCGCGTTCTCGAAGACCACAAGGTGCGGCGCCTCGGCAGCAAAGTGGAAACGCCGGTGGATGTGCGCGTTCTTGCTGCCACGAACAAAAATCCCGAGCAGGCGGTGGCCGACGGCCAGCTGCGCCGCGATCTCTACTTCCGGTTGAACGTGTTCCACATTAATCTGCCGCCGCTGCGGGAGCACAAGGAAGATCTGCAGCCTTTGGTCGAACGGCTGCTCGCTGAAATCTCCGAGAAACATGGGAAAACAGTTTCAGGTGTGGGCGCCGATGTAATGGAAATGTTCAAGTCGTATCCCTGGCCCGGCAATGTTCGCGAACTGCGCAACGTGCTGGAACGCTCCGCGATTGCGTCCGACCGGGGCACCATCACGCGCCAGCACCTACCTTCCGATTTCGGACGGACGCCTACAACGATGGTTTCCGGCCTCGGCGGGCTGCGATTCCCGATTGGTACCACCGTTGACGCCGTGGAACGCGAATTAATACTCCAGACGCTTGCCGCGACCAATCAAAACAAGACTCGCGCGGCGGACTTGCTCGGCATCAGCTTGAAGACCCTCCACAATAAGTTGAAAGAGTACGAGGCAGGGCGGAAAGATGCGGCTCAGCCTTAAAACGAAGTTCACGCTGGCGATCTCGCTGCTGGTCCTGGCGGTTGTCGCAGTTGTCTCCGGCCTTTACCTTGGCCAACTCACCAAGCAGGTTTTGCGACAGTCGGAGGATCGCGCCGTTCTCGTCGCGCGCCAGGTATTTTTCGCCTGTCGGAGCGCGCTCCAAGTCGCCGCCGAGAGTGGTGAAACACCGGCCTCGCCAAGCGCTACTGATTTGCGCGAATACGTCCGTCGGGCGCTCGACAATAGCACTGCTCTGAATTCGCTGCTGGAGTCGGCTGTCGGATATACCGCAACGATTTACGAAATTACAATCACCGACCAGAACGGCATCGTGCTCATCTCCAGTGATTCTGGCCTGCGCGGCCAAAAACTGGCTACCCGCCCCGATATTTCTTCGCTGGTCCACAAGCAGGGCTTCTTTCAAGAGCTCCGCACGCTCTATGGACCGCCACAAGTTTACGAGTTCCGCTACCCATTCGATCTGAATCAGTCCAAATTCGGCGATATTCGCATCGGCATGTCATCCGCTCTTATACGCGATGAAATTTCTCCGAGTCTCAAAAAAGCCGGTTACTACGCCCTGGCGGCAGTTCTGCTCTCCACTTTCCTTGCTTTGCTTGTCACCCGTGTTTCGTTGGCTCCGATTGACCGCATTTCGACTCAACTGGATCGCATTTCGGCGGGCGAGTTCGATGTCGAACCGGTGGAACGAACCGATGAGTTCGGCAGGGTCAGTGCGAAAATCGTCGGCATCGGAAAGCAGCTCCGCGATGTCCGTGAAATTTTCAGCACGTTGCGCGAAAACCTCGATCAGGTAATGGGCGGGCTCGAGGATGGCTTGCTGCTTTTTAACGCCGAGGGGCGAGCTGTGCTGGTGAGTCCCTCAGTCGAGAAATTCCTGGGAGGGCGCGCCGCGGACCTTCGAGGACATCGTGTGAGCGAGATTTTTCCAGAGGCACACGCCGTTCGAAGGGTTCTGCGCATCAAAGAAGATGAGATAGAACCAGTCGAGGGCGCGGAGCTTATGTATGAAGCCGGTCCTGGGCCAACGCGTATTGGATTGAGTGCGCAGGTGATTCGCGAGCACGGCGCGCGCATGGGTACGCTGGTTACGCTGCGCGACGTGGAATCACTCGAGCGCATCGGCAATCAGCTGCAGGTCTCCGAGCGGCTGGCTGCATTGGGACGCGTGACCGCTGGCGTGGCGCATGAGGTGAAGAACCCGCTCAACTCCATGCGCCTCTGGCTGGAAGTGCTGAAGGCGAACATGCCCATCGATCCTGAGCCGCAGCAAGCCGTGAAAATGCTTGATAGCGAGATTGACCGGCTCGATCGCGCGGTGAAAACCTTCTTGAATTTTACCAAGCCGGTGGAAATGAAGCTGGAAGAGACGGACGTCCGGCCTTTGCTTCAGGAGGTGATCGATGCGGCGCGTCCTTCGATCTTGAGGGCGGGCGTGGATCTGCGCGTCGATTTGCCTTCGGAATTTCCCAGACTGTTGATCGACCAGCAACTGATTCACCAGGCGGTGCTCAATTTATTGCTGAATGCTTCGCAGTTTACACCACGAGGTGGACGCATCACCCTCGCTTTGCGGCGCAGCGGCGAGAGTGCAATCATTTCCGTGGCAGATTCGGGAAAAGGGATCTCGCCGGAGGATCAGAAGAAGATATTTCAGCTGTTTTTCACCACGCGGCCCGGTGGTTCCGGCATCGGACTGGCCAATACGTTTCGATTTGTGCAACTGCACAATGGTCAGATAGAATTTGAGTCGGAGGTAGGGCGCGGAACCACCTTCCGGGTCGAACTGCCCCTGGCCCATTCTGTGGATCTTGTCCCCGGAAAGGTTCGCGATTTCAGCACGCCCTTTGCAGAAGATAAAAAGATAAATGCCCAGCCGTAATCCCAACGCTCGAGCCCTCCTGGCGTTGCTTGCGAGCGGACTCTCGCTCCTCAGCATCGGGTGTGGCGAAAAGAAAGTCCAGGCCGCCGCTCCCGTCAGCGCCCCGCCGGCACAAGCCGCGATTGAAACTCCACCGCCTTCGACCACTGCTCCCGATACGACCGCCATGCCGCCGGTTGCAGTTCAGACACCCGCACCAGACATCCCAGCTGCGTCTACCGCGCCGCCGCCGATAATTGCGCCCGCAACAAAGCCCGCGCCAAAACCACAAAAGCCCGCGCCCGAGCCGGAGCCATCCTCTGCTGCGGAAGACCACGCGCGTCCGCCCGCTCCGCAGATTTCGCCGCAACTCTCGGAAAGCGAGAAGGCAAATTACCAGCGCGGTACCAGCGAAGATATTGAGGTCGCGAAGGGAAATCTTAATCAGACAAAAGGAAAGCGGCTTAACGCCCAACAAGCCGATCTGGCCGACAAGATTCGCAGCTTCCTCGACCAATCCAGCAATGCGGCCAAAGAAGGCGATCTCGCTCGCGCCAAGAATCTCGCCCAAAAGGCCCGCCTTCTCTCCGTCGAGCTGGTCAATTCTCTCTAGCATCTAGCTGGTTTCCTTCAAGGCATCGCGTTCTGCGTTTTGCTAAGATAATCGCGTGAAAGTAGCAGACGTGATTGTCGTCGGCGGCGGCGTGATCGGCGCTTCGATTGCGCTCGAGCTGGCAGGCAAAAAACTCCACGTCGTCTTGCTCGATCGCCAGCAGCCCGGGCTGGAAGCGTCATGGGCCGCGGCGGGAATGTTGTCGCCCGGGCCAGACTCGCCGGATGCCCTTCCGCTGGTTCCGCTCGCTAAGGAATCCATGCGGCTTTATCCCGAATTTATTGCCTCCCTTGAGGAACGATCGGGAAAAACCACCGCTTTCGCCCGCAACGGAGTAATCGAGGCTTTCACAGCGCCGCACGGCGAATCAGAGCGCGACAAAATGGTCGCTCAGTACCAGACTTTGGATCTCGCCGTTGAACCAGTTACGACCGAAGTGGCGCGGAAAGCCGAGCCCGCTGTCGGACCGGCAGTCCGCGCAGCTGCGTGGCTTCCGCAGGAAGCAACGATCGATCCCAGAATGTTGATGGATGCGTTGCTCACAGCCGCAGGTAATCGCGGCGTTGAAATCTGGAGTGATTCGCCCGTGGAAAGCCTGACCCTCAACGGAAATCACTGTGGCGGCGTAGTCACGCGCGCTACAAATGTCTCTGCAAAATGTATCGTCATAGCGGCGGGATGTTTCTCAGCAGGAATCGATTGGCTTGGCCGCTATGCGCCCACTCGTCCGGTACGAGGACAACTACTCGCGCTCGAATCGAAGAGCGTAGCGCTTGGAAGAACGCTACGCTCCAGCAAAGCGTACCTCGTACCGCGCCCGAATGGCCGGATTATCGCCGGAAGCACTTTGGAAGACGCCGGTTTCGATAAGCACGTGACGCCCGCAGGAGTTCGTACGATTCTCGACGGAGTGCTTGAGCTTGCGCCAGCTCTCGCGAGTGCACAACTCGTGGATGCCTGGGCGGGTTTGCGTCCCGGAACTCCGGACCACCTTCCAATTCTGGGCCCGACTGACATCCGCGGGCTTTACATGGCAACCGGACACTATCGGAACGGAATTCTTCTTGCACCAGTAACCGCAAAGCTCTTGAGTCGCTGGATCCTGAGCGGGAAACCCGAATTCGAGACGAGCTGCTTTTCGCCACTACGTTTCGGCGATGCGAAGCCTGCCGCGACGAAAACTGCGACTGCGATTTCTTAACGTCGGGTGCCTATCTACCTGATTAGGGCTGATTAAAAAGGAATTTTGCCGTGCTGCGACTCGCGGTTCTGTGGCCCCGCCAAAGCGGAAGCTTGGCCCGGACCGGTAAACTGGTCCTTCTCCGCGTCCAGAAGAATTGGGCGATTCAACGTCACATCGACGGTGGTACCGCGTGGCAATTCTGCATCGGGGCCGCGAGTGAGCAGCACCGCCATTAACCCGGCAGCCGCTCCCACGCCTGCGCCGATTCCCACGCCCGTGGCGCCCCGGGTTGCAAGCCCTCCGATTCCTGCACCGGCCGCCGTAGTCTTGGCAACCGTGCCGACATCACCCGCCTTGTCGGAATCGCCGATCACTTTGCCTTCGTTATCTACCGTCTCGCGGCCGCCAGTGCCAGCGCTACGCGGCACGGCATTTAAGCTGACCATGTAGCCGTTCGTCAGAATCAACGTGTTCAGCTTAATCGTCAATTCGCCGCGGCCCTTCACCCGGCCCGGCCGCTTCGATTCGGTCACTTCGCCACTCACATACGATCCGGCCGGAATCGCCACCCGGCCATTAATCATGATCGGGAAAAGGGTCTCGAAATAAACCGGATCGCCCACCTTGGCGCTGTGCGTCGAAATTCCGTTGTGCAATACCAATGGAAGGCTCGTCCCAATAGGAACTTCCACCGTGCTACCCGGCTTCGGTGGTGAAGAAGTGGCTTTCGCAGGAGCAGCCGGCGCGGAAGCACTGGTGCCCGGAGTGGAAGGCGCTCCAGCCGCAGTCGGTGGCGCGCTTGAGTCAGGTGGTGTCGAGGCGCTCTGTGCTGGGGCAGGCTGCTGCCTTTCGATGGGCTGTAGGGGCCCTTGCTGTTGTGCAAAAGCCGGAATCGAGAACGCCAGAGCCATCAACGCAAGCGCGGCGTCCCGCAAACAGAAGCGAAGGTTTCTCATTCGCTACCTCCAAACCTAGCTTCCCAAGGGATGCCCTTAACAGGACGAGAGATGCTTCTGAGCATAAGCCTCTTCTCACCTGCGGCCAAGAATCTTTCCAATTGGATGGAGTGTACGACTAGGACACTCCAATGCCTGGTTAGAGGAGGTAGCCGATATACTCGGATTGCAGCACTCCGAGAATATCCTTGGGACCACTTCGAGCTTCGCGACAGCGATTCCTATCCTCACTCCGCGGGAAGACTCTGGCTATCGTCCTGATTGCTATGATCGGCTTGGTAGGTGGTCTTTTCGTGGTCTCCTGGTTCGTGCTGATGCGAGGCTTCAATAATATCGAGGAGGATTACGCGAGCCAAAACCTGGGACGCGCCTCAAGCGCGCTCTACAACGAACTTGAGATTCTGGACCGAACGACCAGCGAATATGCGTCCTGGGATCAGACCTACGCTTACTTGCGGGGCAAGAATCCAAGCTACATTAAAACCGAATTCCCAACCTCCACGTTTGTACAGCTCAGGGTGAACTTCGTCATCATCCTTAACAACTCCGGTCAACAGCTCTTCTACAAAGGATTCGACCTGGTCAGCTCGGAACAAGCACGGCTTCCAGGCGGCCTCGAAGCTCACCTCCCTTCCGGCTCGCTCCTCACTTCCCACAAGGACGAATCCGGCAGAGCGGCCGGCATTCTCCTGCTTCCCTCAGGACCAGTGCTGATTGATTCGCGCCCAGTCCTCACCAGCAATTCCAAGGGCCCAATAGCCGGAACGATCATCATGGCTCGCTTGCTGGATGGTCAAGAGATTAAGCGCCTCAGCGACATGGTGTATATGCCCATCGACATCGAGCCGCTTGATAATGCCCAACTGCCGCCGGACGTTCGCCTCACCGCCTCAGCAATCTCAAAGCAACACCGTATCGTTACGCGGACCTTCGATCAAGAATCGCTGGCCGCCTACACCACCCTGAATGATATCTACGGAAAGCCTGCTTTGATCCTGCGTATTTTGATGCCGCGAAAAATTTACCAGCAGGGCCGGGCAAGCTTGCTGCAATTCCTCTTGTTGCTGCTTGCGGCAGCGCTTGTTTTTGGCGCTGTCACTCTACACTTGCTGCAACGCGCGGTAGTCTCGCGCATTGCAAACCTCACCGAAAATATCACTCGCATCGGCGCCAGCGGCGATCTTTCCGCCAGGCTCGCCGTCACTGGTCAGGACGAAATTGCATATCTGGGCGATGCCATCAATGCCATGCTCGATGATCTGGAAAGGACGCAACTCGATCGCCATGAAGGCCGTACCCGTCTCTCGATGATGATGGACAAGATGCCCGCCGTGCTCTGGACAACGGACACGGAGCTTCGCTTCACATCGGGAATGGGCGCGGGACTTGAGACGCTCGGCTTGCGCGCACACGAAATGGAAGGCAAGTCACTTTTTGAATATTTCCACACCGACGACCCGGAGTTCATCTCCATCGCAGCGCACCGCAAGGCTCTCACCGGGCAGAGCGTTACTTACGAAATCGAGTGGCAAAAGCATGTTTTCGATTCCCATGTGCAGCCACTCAATGGCAGCGACGGGCAGTTGCTCGGAGTGATCGGCGTCGCGCTGGACATCACGGATCGCAAACACCTGGCCGATCAACTCCGCGTTTCCCAGAAGATGCAGGCAGTCGGCGAACTCGCCGGGGGCGTCGCGCATGACTTCAATAACCTCTTAATGATCGTGAAGGGGCATGCCGAGATGCTGCTTGATCGGATCGACTCTTCTTCGGCCCGTCATAACCTCGAGCAAATCCAGGGCGCCACAGAGCGGGCCGCAACACTCACCCGCCAGTTGCTCGCTTTCAGCCGCAAACAAGTGCTGCAGCCCAAAGTGCTGGACCTCAATAATGTTGTGGCCGGCATGATTAAGATGTTCTCCCGTGTGATCGGCGAAAACATCGACCTTGCATTCTTGCCTGGGTCGAAGCTCGCTCCCGTGAAGGCCGACCCTGGCCAAATGGAACAAGTGCTGCTCAACCTGGTCGTCAATGCGCGTGACGCCATGCCTGATGGCGGCCGGCTCACGATTGAAACCTGCAACGTGGACCTGGATAGCGTCTCCGCCTCCCAGCATTCCGTGATGGAAGCGGGCAGCTACGTGATGCTGATCGTCACCGACACAGGGTGCGGGATGGACGCTGGTACTCAAGCGCGAATCTTTGAGCCGTTCTTCACCACCAAGGGACAAGGGAAAGGAACCGGTTTGGGCCTTGCCACTGTGTATGGTGTGGTGAAACAGAGCGGTGGGTTCATTTGGGTTTACAGCGAAGTTGACCATGGCAGCACATTCAAGATCTATCTGCCGCAGGTAACGGCCGATCTCGAGCGCGGCGCGATAGAGAAAACATCTCGCGGCGCTCACCCGGGCACGGAAACTATCCTGTTTGTGGAGGACGAGCAAAGCGTACGTGAGTTGGTCCGCGACTATCTGGGCAAATCCGGTTATCGTGTTCTCCAGGCGGCCGATGGTGTTCAAGCGCTCGAAGTCGCCGCTGCCCACAAGGGGCCGATTCACATTCTCGTCACCGATGTAGTGATGCCGCGGCTTAGTGGCCGCGAACTTGTCACTCGAATCACCGGCTCGCGGCCCGCAATCAAAATTCTCTACATCTCCGGTTATACCGACGACAGCATCTTCCGCCATGGCGTCCTGGAAGGCGGCGTTGCCTTCCTTCAAAAGCCTTTCAACCTGAAAGATCTCGCGCAGAAAATCCGCCAAGTCCTCGACGGCGAACCGGCTGCCACCGAAGCCCCGAGTCTCTCACGCAATCTTTAGCTGCCAAGGGACCAGGCCTCATTTCACGAATTGCTACAAAGCATCGAACGAAGTAGGCTCAGATGTGTATGGATTCGGGATCACTTTTGAGGAGCATCCACGATGGCCAAGCTCGCGCTCGTTTACGGAATGCGCTTATTCCCGGCAGAGGATTTGGATGAAGTAAGCGAAGCCAATGTGAAACTGAAGAACGGCCGCGCCGGCCGCGTCACGATGCATCTGATTGAAGGCAACAAGGAAGAAATCGAAAAGACGCTTCGCCAGTCTCTCGATGCATTCTTTGAAATGTACCCGGAAATTTAGAATCTAAATCAAGAACACCGACTGTCCCGTCAGATCGAATCGCTTCCTGCATTTGATGTTCCGGCAGGCCACCATATTATCCACGCGCACCATGTATGAGCGCGCCTTCGCAAATTTCGCGCGATCCTCTTCGTTGCCGCCGCGCGGCGGCTGCGCCTTTTTCGTCCTTACCATCCAGCGCACCGGAAATGTCCCCTCTTGCCGGCAATGCGGGCACACGAGCGGAATCTGCTTTGTCTCTTCCTTCTCGTCGTAAAACTGTCTCTCATCCATAATTTTTCACCTGTGGCATTCGTTTCGCCATTCTCGCACGCCCACGGGCTCGCGCCAAATGCTTCGCCGCGCGAAATCAATGCGGCGCTACGCCAATCCGCGCGCGACTCTGTAACAAATTTGTAACCTAGAGCCGCTTGTAATCCTCGCGCCGTGCCAGCTAGAGTATTCGACTGCTTTCTGAGGAGGCCATTGCCGATGCGACGCCGAATCACGCCGTTCCTTTTTATCGCACTGGTCGTCTCGGCCACGCTCGCCATTCTCGCCCGCCCTTACTTCGCCGCAAGCCACAGCTTCGTTGAAAATTTCCCAAACCCTGCGCAATCGTCACCCGCCTCCAGACCCGTCCAGCACCTCATCGTCATCTCCATCGACGGAATGAAGCCCGAATCCTACACAGCCCCCGATGCTCACGGCCTCAAAATCCCCACCCTCCGCCAGATCGTCCGCGATGGCGCGTCGAGCGACGGCGTCCAGCCCGTGATGCCCA
>DATFSH010000067.1:0-3616 GCA_035262725.1 Candidatus Acidiferrales bacterium
CCGGAATCGAGCGCATGGCGGAGGAAGAAGTCCGGCCCAAGCTGGCCATTTCGCTGAACGCCTCCAACGACCAGCAGCGCGACGCGCTCATGCCCATCAACCGCAAATATCCCCTGAAGGATTTGATTGGGGCCTGTCGCAGATATCCCCTGCGCAATTGGGAGCACCTGACCTTCGAATACGTCATGCTCGGCGGCGTAAACGATGCCCCCGAAGACGCCCGTCGCGTGGTGAAACTGCTCGCGCCGCTGAAACGCGTCAAAGTGAATTTGATTCCATGGAATCCCGGCGAGCTGCCCTACCAGGAAACCACCGACGAGCACCTGGAAGAATTTCGCCGCATCCTCACCAATCGCGGGATTCCTGCATTTGTCCGCTACTCGCGTGGTCGCGATGTTATGGCCGCCTGTGGCCAACTCGCGCTACGAGAAGTCACCCATTCTCCGCTAAAAGTGCTGGCCTGAAGCTAGGCGCCGACCGGTTCGACCGTCGGCATCGGGAACAGCTTCGAGAACCAGAACGAATACGCGGTAGGACCGTACCTCTGATAAAACTCCAGGCGCTCGCGTCCCTCCGCGACACTCGGAACGTGCCCCGCGGGAATCCACCAGAGACAGTAAACGGGTTTGTCCATTTTCTCGAACCACTTCGCTCGTTCCTTCAGCACTTCGAGATGCTTCGATGCGTACACAAAATCGCGGAGCGCCTCGACCGATTCCCACACCGACATATTCAGCAGGATCGACAGGTCATTTTGGTCATACACAATGTCGGTCGCATTTCCGGATGACGACTGCAAGCGCCACACAAATCCCGGCGCCACGTCCGCCAGGGCGTTCACAGGATCGAGCTCTGCAACAAAGCCAGCGCTGCGCGGATCATCGATCGGCGCGATCAGCCGGCCGATATTGATTTGTGCCAGATGGAAGTTCATAGGGGCGCGATTATACGCCGAATCCATCTCCAACTTGTGAACCGTGGCTTACCGAGCTGAAATCCCGATCACCGACATCAGCCGGCCTGACGGTGTTCCTTCCTTGCGGTAGCTGAAAAACAGGTTCGTGTTGCAGCCGGTACAAAGGCCGCTTTCAAAAATATGGTCGGCCCGCACTCCCGCCGCCAACAACTGTGAGCGGTTCGCCTTCCGCAAATCCAAGTGTACGTTTTTCGCTGGCGGTTGGTGCCCCGGCGGCCTCATGTTCAGCCACTGCAATGGATTGGGTTCCTCGCCCGATCGCGCCTCGTCAAAATAGTGCTCGGCGTCGGCAAACTGTGCCCGAAATTTCGAAACGAACTCCGCTCCCACTTCATAACAGCACGACCCAATCGATGGTCCGATCGCCGCGCACAGGTCCGCCGGCCTGCTGCCGAATTCCAGGCGCATTCGCCCCACCGTTTTTTCCGTGATGCGGCTCAAGGTGCCCTTCCATCCCGCGTGAATCGCCGCCACGGCTCGCTTTTTCGGATCGACCAGTAGAACTGGTACGCAATCCGCTGTTTGCACGCCCAGCAGAATTCCAGGCCGATTCGTCGTCGACGCGTCTCCCTTAGAGGGCACACCGGGAGTCCCGCGAAACAAATGCACCACGTCGGAATGAATCTGCTTCATCGGAACCAGGGTGAGATCGCCGGCACCGAGCGCGGCCTGAAATTTCCGCCGATTCTTCTCCACCCTGTCCCGCTGGTCCCAATCCATAAAACTGAGATTGAGCGCTTTCTTGCCGTTCAGCTCACTTAGGCCACCGGGACGCGTGCTGAAACCATGCACCAGCCACGGCAGTTTTTGAAACGGGGCAAGTTGCAAAACTTCGATTCCGTCCATTCTCCGCAATACCCAGGGGGCTTGGATCGCGGGCCTCCGACTCGCACGGCGTAACGCCGACGGCCTCTTGCGCTTCTTCTTAACCAGTGGTTTTCGAACTTTCACCATCTGAGCAGTATAATCGCTCGACCGAGGCGCGACGAATCCCGCCGCCGCGCGATGCGCTAAACTTCCACTTGAGGAATCATGATCATCGGTATGGGTATCGACGTCGCGGAAGTCGGCCGCATCCGCGACGTCATCGAATCGCAAACGGAACGCTTTCTCCGCCGCGTTTACACCGCCAAGGAAGCCGCCTATTGCGAACAGTTCAAAAATAAATACGAGCGTTACGCCGGCCGTTTTGCCGCCAAAGAAGCGGCAATGAAAGCCCTGGGCACAGGCTGGAGCCGCGGCGTGCGCTGGGTCGATGTCGAAGTCGTTCGGATGCGCGGCGGCCGCCCCACCCTTGCGCTACATGGCGAAGCGCGGAACATCGCCGACGCCCTCGGCGTAAAAAACATCGCCCTCAGCATCACCCACTCCGCCACGCAAGCCATCGCACTCGTCATCTTCGAGGATTAAAGCGGTCGGTAATCTGGCGTTGTCATTCGGATCCGCCAGCGGCAAGCAGGATCTCATCGCAACCAAGGCTGGCTTGGCGCGCCGCGAAGCACCGGCCCGGTCTACTTCACCAGCAAAAACGGCCCCAACGCCAAAGCATCCACCCCGGCACAATAAAAGCTCCGCACCGCACCGCGCGGATCCGTCACCAGCGGCTCACCAAACAAATTGAATGACGTATTCACCAGAATGGGCGCCGGCGCCGATTCCCCAAACTTGTACAGCAATTTCCAGAACAGGGGATTCGCTTGCTTCTCCACCGTGTGGACCCGCATCGACTTTCCGTGAAACGCAAATCGATCCAGCCCCGCCACTGGGCACTTCAATGTCGCCAGGGAGGCCATGAACCTGCAGTTCGGCGAAGCCTCGAAATAATCCGCCACTCGTTCCGCCGGCACCGAAAGCGCAAACGGATGAAACCCCTCGCGATGCTTGATGAACTGGTTCACATTCTCGACCACGTATTCCGAAAAGGGCGAAGCCAGCAAGCTGCGATTTCCGAGCGCGCGATGACCAAACTCGGTACGCCCCTGGCACCATGCGACAATCTTGTCGCGCTGCAACAACTGCACCGCCTCTTCAATCGATTGATCTTCCCCCGACAAATAGCGATACGTGATTTTGCAGTTGTCCAAAATCGCTTTCATTTCCTGCGAACTCGCCTGCATCCCCAGCGCCAGGCTCGTCAGTGGCGCGCGCCCCGAATGTCCCAAAATCATTCGCCGCGAAAGATAGGCCGCTCCCAGCGCCGTACCCGCGTTCCCGGAAACCGGCTGCACATAGACATGGGCAAACTCGCTGCGCTCCTCGAGCGCCCGCACCAAAAACACGTTCAGAAAAACGCCGCCTGCCAGGCACAACGAATGGGTATGCGTTTCTCGCTGGAAATTTGCCACTAGCTGCAGGACCGTTTCTTCCAGAAGATCCTGCGCACTCCGCGCCAGATTCGACCGCACCACCGGATTCGGCGCCTGCCCGCGTGATAAACCCAACTCCCGGTAAAACTGCGGAGCGAAAACTCCACGATGGTCCGGCCCCGAATCGAAGTACCGCCGGTGCAACGTCGGCATACCATTCGATTTCCAAGTAAACAGCTTTCGAAACACCGGCAAATACTCCGGCTCGCCATCCTTACTCAGCCACTGAACCTTGTGCTCGTCTTTGTGCCCGCGCAGGCCGACCAGTTCCGTC
>DATFSH010000068.1:0-30892 GCA_035262725.1 Candidatus Acidiferrales bacterium
GTCTACGACGTGGCTACCGGCCTCGTTGAGATCGCCGTACCAGCTTCCCCAATTCGCACCCAGAAGTCGTCAGCCATGGGGAAGTAGTTCGCTCCTGTGCTTCGTGAGTGCTGATTTGCAGGTGAAGCGTGAGGAAGGCCCGCGCCTCCAGTGGCACAGGCACTCACGCCACACTCCAACGACCTTGGCTAGCACACCCGGTCGCACCCAGTGATCGCCAGCCGTGCCGAATTGCTTGTCGAACTTTTCCCACTTTACACTTAGTTACCACTATGCTATCATCAGTCGAGTTTGCTATACAAAATTCGCGACGGACGCTTCAATCAGCAGAAATCAAGGGATTGCTACGCCATGGATGGCAGTTCATCTCACTTCATCCTCCAGCCCGTTATTCTTCCGGCCTCCGCTAGCCACTCTTCACTCATCACTCGCCACTGCCTTTCTAATCGTAACACCGCGATTAGAATTTCCCGTAAATCCAACAAAACAAGCCTCCAACGTAATTCCTAATCGTAACAAAACGCCGTTTTCTACTCCGCTTTCCCGCTCATCACCCATCACTCTTCACTCTTCACTGATCACTCGCTTGCCCCAACCTCCAGGAAAGCTATAATGAGCCTTTACAACTTAACCTCTTATCCAGCATGGCCTTCATGCCAAAGGTAGCTCATGCCAACGCAAACCAAAGTTAGAACGGCGAAATTTGACGCCGCCAAGTACCACGGTCTCGACCGCGACGCCCTCATCCACATGTATCGCACCATGTTCCTCTCCCGCAAGCTCGACGACCGCGAAATCCAGCTCAAGCGCCAGAATAAAATCTATTTTCAGATCAGCGGCGCAGGCCACGAAGGCGTCCTCGTCGCCGCCGGTCTCGCTCTCAAAGCCGGATACGACTGGTTCTATCCCTACTACCGCGACCGCGCTCTCTGCCTGATGCTCAGCATGACCGCCTACGAGATGCTTCTCGAGGGAGTTGGCGCGAAGGACGGCCCCGCCTCGGGCGGGCGCCAGATGCCCTCACACTGGGGCCATCAGAAATTGAACATCGTCTCGCGCTCTTCGCCCACCGGCACGCAGTTCCTGCAATCCGTCGGCGCTGCGGAAGCCTCGCTCTATTACGCGGAATTTCCCAAGGCGCTCGAGCAGGCCAAGCACGCGCCGCTCGGCAATGCGGTGGGATTTCATCGCGACGAAGTCGTTTACGTCTCCTCGGGCGAGGGAGCCACGAGCGAGGGCGAATTCTTCGAGTCGCTCAACACAGCTTGCACCAAACGCCTACCTGTTCTGTACCTGATTGAAGACAACCAGTACGCCATCTCCGTGCCGGTCGAAGTGCAGACGGCTGGCGGAAGCATCTCGAAGCTGGTCGCGAATTATCCCGGGCTGCACATCGAGGAATGCGACGGCACGGACCCGCTCGAGAGTTACGCCGCGCTCAGCCGCGCCGCCGCCCATTGCCGCGAGCGCAGAGGCCCGGCGCTCGTCCACGCGCACGTCACAAGGCCTTACTCGCATTCGCTTTCCGATGACGAGAAACTCTACCGCTGCGATGAAGAGCGCGAAGACGAGGTGCGCCGCGATCCGATTCCGAAATTCGGCCTGTTCCTTGTCCGTGAAGGCATTCTGGACGAACGCGAACTCGAAGTCATCGAAGCCGCCGTCGACCGCGAAATTCTCGAAGCCACCGACCGCGCGCTGCACGCGGAACTCCCGGCAAAGAATTCAATCTATGATTTTGTTCATTCGCCGGACGTAGACCCGGCCGCCGCGCAATTCGATGCCGCTCCCAAATTGCAAGGCGAGCCGAAAACGATGGTCGAGATGGTTTCGGCCACACTTCTCGATGAAATGGCGCGCGACGAGCGCATCGTGGTTTTCGGTGAAGACATCGCCGATTGCAGCCGCGAAGAGCACCTGGACAAATTGAAAGGGAAAGGAGGCGTATTCAAAGCCACCGCAGGCTTGCAGCGCAAGTTCGGCAGCCACCGCGTCTTCAATTCGCCGCTCGCGGAAGCCAATATTGTCGGCCGCTCCATCGGTATGGCTACGCGCGGAATGAAACCGGTGGCCGAAATCCAGTTCTTCGACTACATCTGGCCGGCCATGATGCAGCTGCGCAACGAATTGGCCACCATGCGCTGGCGCTCAGCCGGGAATTTCAAAGCGCCGGCAATCATTCGCGTGGCCATCGGCGGATATCTCACCGGCGGCGCGATCTACCACAGCCAGTGCGGCGAAGTCACCTTCACGCACGTTCCCGGGCTTCGCGTGGTGATGCCTTCGACGGCGCTGGACGTTTGCGGCCTTCTGCGCACGGCGATCCGCAGCGATGATCCGGTGCTGTTCCTTGAGCACAAACATCTTTATCGCCAGCCTTACAATCGCTCCGAATATCCCGGCCCGGATTTTACAATTCCGTTTGGCAAAGCCCGCATGGTCCGCGAAGGCACGGACGTGAGCATCGTGACCTACGGAGCCGTGGTGCACCGCACGGAAGTGGCCGCCGTTGAACTTGCTCGGGACGGCGTTTCGGTGGAGATCATCGACCTGCGCACGCTTAGTCCCTACGATTGGGAAGCGGTGGCCGCTACGGTGCGAAAAACGAATCGCGTGATCGTCGCATACGAAGACACTCGCTCATGGGGCTATGGCGCCGAAATCGCCGCCCGCATCGCCGACGAGCTTTTCGACCAGCTGGATGCGCCGGTTCGCCGGGTGGCGGCCACGGATACGTTCTGCGCCTACCAGCCGCAACTCGAAGATGTGATTTTGCCCCAGACGGAAGATATTGTCCGCGCAGTCCGTGAGTTGGCGGCGTACTAAGCGAGTCGCCCGAAATAATTGACGGTGCGAATGGAAACTTTTTGGGCGTTCGAATCGTAACTATAAGGTGGCGCGGGATAAGTCCGTCCGCGCAGGAGGTTTGAGATGAATTGCTCGAATTGCAAGCGCGACATCACCGAATATTCGAATTTTTGCTACTACTGCGGAACCCGCCAGCGTGTGCCCAGCGCCGGAGCTCCCTTGGTCCAGAAGCGCTTGATGCGCTCGGTGGTGGATCGGAAAATCGCGGGAGTTTGCGGCGGCGTGGCTGAATATTTCGACGTGGATTCTACGATCGTCCGTCTGCTGTGGGTTCTGGCGTGCTTCGTTCCGTTCCCCGTGATCCCGGCGATCCTGGGTTACTTCATTGCCTGGATCGTGATGCCCGAAGCTCCGGTCCCGGTGGCGCCGCCCGTCGAGTCGCAGCACACCGTGCAAACCGCATAAGATTCACACACCGCGAATCGCGATCGCAACGAATGGCAGCAACAGCGAACTAGCCGCGGTCTTTCAGCGGCCGCGGCGGCCTGCCTCCCCCGCGATAAATGGCGTGGTCGAGCGAAAGCAGCCCCGCTCCGATCGTGGCCAGCGCGAAACATGCTGCCGCGAGCACCATCGGGAATTCGTAATTCTTGACGTCGGTGATCGCGCCTTGAGGAAGGTGCACCTTCAGGACCGCGATCGTCATTTCTCCCGCGAGCAGCAGCGCCCCGATGCGCGTGAATAATCCCAGAATCAAAACGATTCCGCCAAAAAATTCGATGACGCCGGCGATGTAAACAAAGAACGCCGGGAATCCCATTCGCTGGAAGGCAGGCATCATGTCGTGCGTATGCGTAAACAGTTTCGGATAGCCGTGAAAGATAAAAACGATTCCGATAGCGGCGCGCAGCAGAAACAGCGCTAGCGGCTTCAGCCTTTCTAGAATTTCCACGCGAAAGCTCCCGTTCTTCCAGCGATTGTGAAGCGATTCTTAAAAACAACCGGTGGATTGTATCAGAAGAAAAAAACTCTTCGACCATCGAAGATGTGGAAACTCCCGAACGATGCGCTGCCGCGAACCGCATGTCCGATGTTATAGAATCGGTTCTTGCAACGGGAGACGCGTCAGGAAATGTCTGCGTCAAAAAGAACGATTGGGGTGAGCACCGGCGGAGGAGATTGCCCCGGATTGAACGCCGTTATTCGCGCCGTGGTGCGCACGGCGCGGCTGGAATACGGCTGGAACGTAATCGGGGTGACGAATGGTTTTAACGGGCTCATCTGGCCTGAGCAATCGCAAGATCTCACCATTGAATCGATCCGCGGAATCCTTCCCCGTGGCGGAACGATTCTTGGGACGACGAACCGCGGGAATCCGTTCAAGTATCCGGTTGAGGAAAACGGCAGCCAGGTGGTTCACGATTATTCGCGGCGCTGCATCGAGGGACTCGAGCGCCTGGCGATTGACGGCCTGATCGTGATCGGAGGCGACGGCACTCTGACGATTGCGCACGAGTTAGCCAAGCTAGGCGTCAACGTGGTGGGCGTGCCAAAGACGATCGACAACGATCTATCGGCCACCGAAGTGACTTTTGGATTCGACACGGCGCTGCACGTCGCTACCGATGCTATCGACCGCCTGCACACGACGGCCGAAAGCCATTCGCGCGTGATGGTGGTGGAGGTGATGGGACGCGATGCGGGCTGGATTGCGCTCCACTCAGGCCTGGCGGGCGGCGCGGACGTGATCTTGATTCCGGAAATTCCATTCACCATCGAAACAGTTTGCAAATCGATTCAAGAGCGTGAGGCGCTGGGCCGGCCCTTCTGCGTGGTGGTGGTGGCGGAGGGCGTGAAACTTCCCGAGCGCGACGCTTTCGGCAAGCCATTTCCCAAGCCGCTGCCCGGGCAGGTGGCAAATTCGATTGGATTTTCGATTCGCGAGTTCATGAACAAAGAGGTGCGGGTGACGGTGCTCGGGCACGTTCAGCGCGGCGGCTCTCCGAGTCCCTTCGACCGCACCCTGGCAACGCGGTTTGGTGTTGCGGCTGTGGACCTGATCGGACGGGGAGAATTCTCCAAAATGGTCTGCCTGCGCGATGGAAAGGTCGAAAGCGTGCCCCTCGCGCAAGCGATCCACGCACCCAAGCTGGTGGATCCAAAGAGTGATTACGTTCGCGCCGCGCGGGCGGTAGGCATCACCTTCGGTGACCGTCCGTGACGCGCAAGCTCCTTCTCGGGTTTGCAGTGCTTCTCGTCATCGCCGGTGCTGCGTATTTTCGCCTGCATCACGCTCCCGCACCTCTCGAGATCGCTTACGCGGCGAACCGCCAGGTGACGCTGCAGAGCACGACGGCACAGGTGCGCGAACCAATCACGACCGTCAGCTATGGAGATCGCCTGGAGGTACTGCAGCGATTTCAGGATCAAGTGAATGTGCGCACCGCCGGCGGCCTGACCGGGTGGGTGAGTGAGCGCGACCTTCTCTCCACGGATATCTGGCAAAAGGCTGCGGATCTCGGAAAGCGGACATCGTCGCTCCCGGTTCAGGCGCGTGGCCGCACGCGAGCCCTTACGAATCTGCGAGTAGACGCGGGCCGCGATGGAGTGCGCCTGCGCCAGCTCAACAAGAACATTCCGCTTCAAATTTTCGAACGCCGGGCCGTGGATGTCCCCACGAATAGTGCCGCGCCGGCTTCCGAAGAACAGGCCAGTGAGCCCGCGGCACGAAAAGAGGATTGGTGGCTGGTCCGCGCACAAACCTCGGATAAGGATTCGGTCTCGGGCTGGATTCTCGGCCACTTCATTGACCTCGATGTGCCGCAACCGCTGCCCGATTATGCAAGCTCGGCAGGAATGCGGATCGTGTCGTGGTCAGAGCTGAATAAAGTGGCCGACGCCACCGGAAAGGAAAGGCCGCAATACCTGCTGCTGGGAGCGCACGGCCCGGAAGGGCAACCGTGCGATTTTTCAACGCTGCGTGTGTACACGTGGGGGAAAAAGCGCCAGCGTTATGAGACGGCATACGTGGAGAGCGGCGTGTGCGGAAAGCTGCCGGTGGAGGTGAAAGATTCACCGCAAGCTGGCGAGACGAAGTTTTCGTTCATGGACCTCAGCACTGGCGCGCCAGCTCAGCGCGACTACGTGATGCGCCAGACCATCGTGCGGCGCGTTAAGCAAGCCGGCGAGACGAAGCCTCGAAAAGCGCGGGCGCCGCGAACACACACGCATTGATTAACGCGTTCCATCGGGCGCGATTCGGCGCCAAACTCGCGCTGAGATGCGATAAATTCTTGTGAGTATGCCCCTTCGCATTGGGTGTAACGCTGTCGCGGGTCTTCTGACGAGCATCCTCGTTGCGGCTCTCTCCGGCTGTTCGCAAACTTCGACGGAAGCGAAATCATCTCTGCCGCCCGCGCCGGCTTTGGAATTCGTCGGTCAATTTGGGGTACGAGGCGGCGGCCCGGGACAGCTATCGGAGCCGGTGAGCATAGCGACCGATCCGCTCGGCAATGTGTATATCGCCGATGCGGGGAGCCAGTTCATTCACAAATTCGACTGGCAGGGAACACCGTTGCTGTCCTTCACGGAGGACGCGCTGAAACACCCGCAGTGGATTGCGGTGGATAGCGACGGCGACATTTACGTTTCCGACCCGGTTCGCGCAAGCGTATTCGTGATTTACCCCGGAGGCGAAAAGGATATTCACCGCGAGTTGCACCTGAAGACCCGGCCCGGCAAGGAAGGATTCGTCAGTGTGGCAGCGGGGAGCGATGATTCGATTTATGTGTTGAATTCAGGAAGCGGAAAGCTGGACACCTACTCACCTCGCTTCCGGCTTACGCAGTCGTGGGAACCGGTGGCTGGCACCGGCGACGCGGGAAATCACTGGGGGCCGGTAGTCATGGGACCGGACGGGAATCTCTACATATTTGACGAGCATGGAAGCCGAATCATGCGATTCACCGATGGCGGGCAGCTTGTCTCTGAAATAAAGCTGGCACCGGGCGGCGGTGCAGGGCGGCTCAGCTCCCAGTTCGCGGTTTCGCGGACAAGTATTTTTGCGATGGATGCAGACGGGCGAGTGGCGCACGTTTGGACGATTGCAGGGAAGCCACTGTTCGACCAGGATCTCGCGCCGCAGTTGGGACAGGCATTCCGGCCGGCGCCGGCACTGGCCGTAAGCCCACGTGGAGAACTGGTGCTCCTCGATCAACCCCTGGCGCGCGTGCTGCGATACCGAGCGAACTTCTGACCGGTATTCGAGCTACTTCCGGGCCATCTTCTCGGTCATGAAGAGAAGCAGCTGACGATCGCGCGGATCCATCCGTCCTACAAGATCCTGCACGCGGAGCATGAAGCGCGACCATTTTCCGGAACTGGCCCAGTCCTTCTCCGCCGGCTTCTTGGAAGAGGCGTTGGGAAGAGCGGGCGGCTTATCGCCGTCGTAGAAGAGTTGGTAGAGCGGAATGTCCAAGGCTCGCGCCAGCTTCTCCAGCGTTTCGATAGCCGGCACTGTGTGACCGTTCTCTACGCGGGAAATGTAGCAGCGAAGCAAACCTGTACGCTGTTCGATATCGCCTTGCGAAAGATTTTTCTCTTCACGAATTGCTCTGAGCCGATTCCCAATCATCATGGCGTTAAGTCTCCCGTAGTGTTTTTAAATAAAATTTAGGTCTGTGTCAATCCCGTTTCCTTGGATTTTTGGGCTTGCTGAAGCTCTTCCTGGAGGCGTTTGAGCTGGGTGATATCGCTGGCGAGGCCGGCGATGCGCGCAACCCGTCCATTTTCATCGCGGATGATATAGCCGCGGTCCCAGATGTGACGAATTTCGCCGTCGGGCCGCACGATGCGGTATTCCGCGTCGTAGTGGGTCTCCAGGGTTTCCTGGTCGAAAAAGGTGAGCGCACGATCGTGATCATCGGGATGAACGGCATCGAGCCAGGAGTGGGGGTCGGAGTATATAGTGCTGCAAGGGCGTCCCCAGATAGCCTCGTAGGCCGGGCTGATGTACAAGAGGCGCATATTTGTGATGTCCATAAGCCAAAAGACATCGGATATAGCCGCCGCAAGTTGCTCGAAGCGAGCGTTGCTTTCCCGAAGGTCGCTCTCGACAACCATTCTTTCGGCGACTTCGGCTTGAAGGGTCTCTATGGTGGCCGTCAAATCGCGCGTCTTTCCGTCAACCGTGGCATGGAGAATGCTTTGCAGGCCGAGGAGCCCCTCTTCCAGGTGCCGGCGTTCGGATAAAGTGGCGGCAATTGCGAGGGTCGCAGTGCCGGTGACGCCCACAAACGCGGCGAGGATCATCATGGAGAGATTAGAGTCAGGGCTGACAAAGGGGCCGTATCCGTGAAAGGTGCCCCAAATAGCCAGTCCAAACATGAGAAGAGTTGTTCCGGCCGCCTCCAACTGACAGAAGCGAAAACCAGCCCAAACCAGAAACGGAACGCAAACCCACTCCTGCAAGAGCTGCTTCTCGTGAACGAAAGCAGAAAAGGGCCCGAACACGGTCAAACAGACCACGATTAGACCGATGGTCATTGCGGAAAGTTCCAAGGCCTCGCGCTTGGATAGCCGGTGATGCGGAGAGCCAAAAATCAGGATAAGAAATGGAGCGAAGAGGAGGATGCCGATTCCGTCCCCCATACACCAGGTGAGCCACATGATGCCTTTGTCGGGCCCTTGCGGCACGCCAGCGGGGTAGAGGTAAGCGAAGCAGATGGTGGCGCCGACGGTGGGACTCAGCACACACGCGGCTAGAATGAACTTGAAAACGCTTTGGGCCGTGTCAAAAGCCTTAATTCCACGCGCAAACCTGTTGACCAGATACGCGGCTACGAAGGCTTCGAGTGTGTTAGCCACCGAAATCGCCGCGGAGGCATGCAGGGGCGTGGCGGCCACCTCGCACACAAAAAATGAGGCAATGAAAATCGCCGGCCAAACGCGGTATCCAAGAAGGAGCATAGCAGCGAGCCCAACGCCGGCTGGCGGCCAGACAGGCGACACGGGAGGATTGAGAATGGTGAGCTTGAGTCCCAAAATTCCCGCGAGGAAACAAGTGGCCAGCGTGAGAAAGAGTTGAGGGAAGTCCTTGCCGGTTTTCGGGGGCGGGGTTATGGCTCGAAGACGCTTTAAGGCCGTTTGAAACGACATTATGGCGATTCCGCTTCCGCGCGAATCGTTCCGCGGCTTTCTCGCCGAATGCGAGGCCGGGCAGCCCAGGAACCCGTCACGCGAAAAAATGCCAAGGGAACCAGCGCGAGAATCAGGGGCATAACCTATGCCTGGATGGGTGCCGTGTCAAGTTAGCGCGGACGATACCGGTACCGGAAGATGACCGGAGGTCGTCTTGATTGCGCGAGGAGTGGATGAAGACGGTGCCTCGCGAAACCGATTGGGATGGGATAACATCCCGGTTGAGGCGAACGGACATGGCGTTGTTGCTGACGGAATCCGACGTGAAAGGGCTTCTGACGATGCCTGCGGCAATCGCGGCTGTGGAAGAGTCGTTTCGCAGGTTGGCCACCGGAAACGCGATCGTGCATTCCCGCCAGAGATTGCACATTCCCGGCAAAAGCTATCTGCATTACATGGCCGCTGCGGATGGGACGGGCGGTTACATGGGGTTGAAGATTTACTCGAGCGCGAAGGAAGGGCTGCGCTTCCTGGTGCCGCTATTCAATGTGACGACGGGTGATCTGGCGGCGGTGATCGAAGCGGACTTTCTGGGGCAAGTGCGTACGGGAGCGGCGAGCGGAGTGGCGACTCGGTGGATGTCGCGAGAGGATTCGCGAGTGGTGGGAATGATTGGCACGGGGTTGCAGGCGCGGACGCAGCTGGAGGCCGTGTCGCTGGTGCGCAAGCTCGGGGAAGTGCGGGTTTGTAGCCGGGATGCAGACCGGCGCGAGCGGTTCGTTGCGGAGATGTCGGCGAGGCTGAAGGTGCCGGTAAGGTCCGCGGCGAACGCGGAAGAAGCGGTTCGCGAAGCGGATATTGTGATTACTTCGACGACCTCCACAAATCCTGTAGTCGAAGGCCGATGGCTGAAAAAGGGGACGCATATCAACGCGATCGGGGCGAATTTTCCGCAGAAGCGGGAACTGGACACGGAGGCGGTGGGGCGCTGTGACGTGATTGCCGTGGACTCGCGGGAACAATCCAAGATGGAAGCAGGCGATTTGATTCACGCTTTCGGCCAGGACGCCGCGCGCTGGAACGCGGTGGCAGAGCTGGCGGACATTGTGGCCGGCAAAACGCCGGGGCGGACGAATCCTGAACAGATTACGCTGTTCAAATCAAACGGAATCGCGATCGAAGATATTGTGGTGGCCGGGCAAATCTACGAGCTGGCCCGGGAAAGAAAAATAGGAAGAGAAATTCCGATGTGGGAGAAGGAAGCCCGATTCGGGGAAGCGCGAGGCGTCTAGACGCGAACGCCGCGAAGCCGCTTCTTCAGCGCATCGCGAAGCCGCTGGCGCGTATCCTCCGGCAGAGGAGCGGGCTCGGAGTTGCAATAGATCTGGATCGTCTGCTTGGTCGTGTCCACCACCACTTTGCAGTCTTCACAATGTTCGAGGTGTTTTTCGATAGAGGCTTTCAGCGTGGAGTCGAGCGCTTCGTCGAGGTAGTTGGAAAGTTCTCTTACGATGTTCCTGCAATTCACGAATTTTCACTCCGTTTAAAATACCGATTCAATTTCTGCCGCAGCTTGAGGCGCGCTCGAAGCAATCTCGACTTCACCGCCGGAACTGACAAGCCCAACGCTTCTGCCGTCTCTTCGGTAGACAATTCTTCGATGTCGCGAAGTTGGAAAACGACTCGAAAAGATGGGTCGAGTTCGGAAATTGTTGAGGTGAGAATGTTGGAAAGTTCCGATTGCTCGTAGCGGTCTTCGGGCGAAGGTCCCCAATCTTCCACGTCGCGGGGAATCAGCTCTTCGCCGGTATCGATTTCATCGTCGAGCGAGACCTGGTTCGGGCGGCGCTTGCGCAGCTTCATCAAGGCCTGATTGACGGCGATACGGACGAGCCAGGTGTAGAAGCGGGAATTGCCTTGAAATTCGCCAAGGTGCTCGAAGGCTTTCAGGAACGACTCCTGCATGGCGTCTTCGGCATCTTCGCGGTTCTGGGTGATGTTCTGCGCGAGGCGGAAGATTTTCCGCTCGTAGCGGCCGACGAGGGTTTCGAAGGCGGAGATATCGCCGGCTTTGGCTGCCGCGACGAGAACGGGCTCGTCGTCTTTGACGACCGTGGACGGCAGCGCGTGCGCTGGCGGTTCGACGGGATTCATTTTGGGCACGCTCATAGTGCTATTCCGATCCGAGGGCTATCTGGAAAGAGAAGGGTAGCACGGGTTTCTAGTGCGCTGAAGGATGTTAGGGTCGACACGATCACAACTAATTAGACGAGAGGGCAAGTCTCCGGGATGCAGGAATTTAGGGCCGGCCATCGAAGGAAGCCGGCAGAAAGTGGGCTCTTGACAGAGCCGCGGCGGTCTCGTATGCTGCATTTTCGAACGAACGTTCGACAAGTAAACTTGCCTCAAGGCGACTGCCGATTGATGCCAAAACTCCGCAACCATTCGCGCGTTCCGCGCGTTTCACTCTCCAAGCAGCAGCTGATATTGCGTCACGCCGCACAGGTATTCTGTGAAAAGGGATACGAAGGGGCGTCGATTCGGGATATTTCGCGGTCCAGCGGGATCTCACTCGCGGGAATGTATTACTACATAAAGAGCAAGCAGGAGCTGCTGTATCTGATTCAGCTGTTCACCTTCAAGACGATTGTGGCGCGGCTGGAGAAACGCTTGAAGGGCTTGCACGATCCGGTCGAAAAATTGCGGGCCATGGTGCAGAATCATCTGGATTACTTCCTGCGGCATCCGGTGGAAATGAAGGTGCTGACACACGAGGACGAGGCGCTCGAAGGGGAGTATCGTAAGGAAGTGCTGGAAGTTAAGCGGCGTTATTATTCGATGGCGCTGGGAATTTTTGAGGAGATGCGCAAGAGTGGGCTTGCGCGGCGGATGAATTCGCGAGTGGCGGTGCTCTCGCTATTCGGGATGATGAACTGGATCCATACCTGGCACCGGCCGGATACGGACCCGCAGGCAGACTCGCTGGCTGAGACGATTGCCGGGATGTTTTTGCATGGAGTGATGGCGGAGGGACGCGAGATGCCAGAACTCAAAACAACTTGCGTTACGCGCAATGGAATTGAAGTGGCGGGGCGAGCGGCAGGTTAGTTTCGATTTCAATTTCGATTCAATTCAACGGAATACGAAACGGAGAAAAGAGAATGGCGACAACGACCCTGGTAGAGCAGAAGGAGCTGATCAAGTATGAGACCGATGGCGGACTGGCCATCATTCAGATGGATGACGCGCCGGCAAATACGTACACGTACGAGATGATGCAGCAGCTGGATGCCGCAATTTTGCGCGCGCGGATGGACGAAGGCGTTCACGTTGTCGTACTGCGCGGCGCGGGTGATAAATTCTTTTCCGCGGGCGCGAGCATCCCGATGCTGACGAAGGCGGATCCGACGTTCAAATATTATTTCTGCCTGCATGCCAATGAGACGCTCTCGCGGCTGGAGCAGACGCCGAAGCTTGTCATCGCAGCATTAAATGGGCACACCGTGGGCGGAGGCCTGGAGATCGCGATGGCTTGCGATATCCGCATCGCGAAAAAGGAAGGCGGGAAGATCGGTCTTCCGGAAGTGAATCTTGGCGTGCTTCCGGGCACGGGCGGCACGCAACGAATTTCGCGCATCATCGGACGCGCGCGCGCGATCGAGTTGATGGCCACCGGAAGAACCTTCAGCTTCGAGGAAGCGCTGGAATTCGGCTTGATACACTACATCTACGAGCGTGAATCGTTCTGGGACGATGTGGTGGCCTACGCGAGGCAGTTCTGCCCGCCGAACAAGGCGTCGCGCGCGGTCGGTCGCATCAAGAGAGCGGTCGTCACCGGCTCGGAAGTTGGATTTGGCGAAGCGCTGGGGATCGAGCGCGAATTGCAGCAGCTTTTGTTCACCAGTGAGGATGCCAAGGAAGGTTTGAAGGCGTACGTGGAGAAGCGTCAGCCGGAATTCAAGGGGAAGTAAAGCGAGGAAGTAAGCGGCAGAGCTGGAGTTTGGCGCAAAAATGCGTGGCGGTGAACTCTCAAGGGGCGAATGAGGACACTACCCGATTATCTTCGCAAAGGAATGAAGCTGATTCTGGTGGGAGCGAATCCCGGCGATCGCTCTGCGCGAGTGGGGCACTACTACGCGGGACGCTCGAATCAGTTCTGGTCGATCATGTACGAATCGGGCGTGCTGCCGGAGCAGATCGGGTATGAAGACGACCGGCGGTGCCTCGAGTTCGGGATCGGCATGACCGATCTTGTGAAGCGCCCCACACGCGGGATCGAAGAAATCGAGCGCCAGGAGTTCGCGGAAGGCCGCGTGCTGCTGGCGCAAAAACTCGAAGAGATGCGGCCGCGCGTGATCGCGTTCAATGGAAAAACCGTTTACGAGAAATTTACGGGGCGGCCATGCAAGCTCGGGCTGCAGAAGGAAAAATTGTACGACGCGCAAGTTTTTGTGCTGCCTTCGACCAGCGGGCAGAACGCCGGGACCGAGCGCGCCGTGAAAACTCGATATTTTAAGCAACTGGCAGTGCTGCTGAAGAGTCTGAAGGATTAGAGGGCATTCGCAATGGCTGAAGCCGTCAAGCAAGCCGCTCCCGGGGCACAGAAAGAGAGCGCGTCGCAAGTCGTGCTCGAAGAGCGCAAGGGCAACGTCTCCGTCATTCGGCTGAATCGCCCGGACAGGCTGAACGCGCTCAACATCGAGCTGGGCCACGGCCTGGTTCACGCGTTGTTGCACGCGTCGCAAGATGCTTCGGTAAGAGCAGTCGTGCTGACGGGCGCCGGGCGCGGCTTCTGCGCGGGTGGCGATCTGGAACTGCTCCGCGATCTTCGAAAGCGCAACGCGAGCGACGAACTGAAGCCCCTGCTCGAAGCGGGCAAGGAAATTTGCCTGGCGATTGCCACGATGACGAAGCCGGTAATTGCGGCTGTGAATGGACCGGCGGCGGGCGGCGGCATGAACCTCGCGCTCGCGGCCGACATGCGGATTGCATCGGAGCAAGCCAGTTTTGCGGAGTCGTTCGCAAAGATCGGGCTCTATCCCGATTTTGGCGGCACATATTTTCTGCCGCGCATCGTGGGTCCGGCGCTTTCTGCCGAGCTTTTTTACACGGCGGAAACGCTTTCCGCTGACGATGCCTTGCGACTCGGAATCGTCAATCGCGTTTTTCCTGAAGACAAATTCGAAGAGGAGACGCAGAAGATTGTGGATGTGCTGGCCGGAGCGCCAACGGTAGCGTTACGCGACGTGAAGCGCACGATCGTAGGCGATGACAGAAAAAACCTGGAGGCGAAACTGGATGAGGAAATTCGCCTTCAGATTCACTGCTTCCAGTCCGAGGATTGCCTGGAGGGCCTGAACGCCTTCTTTGAAAAACGAAAGCCGAATTTCAAAGGGCACTAGCCCGCGATTCGGTGAACGGAAAATCGTAATAACGAGATTATTTTAATAACGATTCATTGAGGAGACTTCGATGCCTGCAGCACGGATCGGCACTTTTGATGATTGGGTAGACCTGTTTCGCGTGTGGCGAAACGATATCGGCGTGAACTACCCCGAGATTGAGAATTATCAATTTGAAGCAAAATTCGGACCGACGCGCTCGAATGAAATCGAATTTGGCGCGTTCAAAGGGCGTCCGAAATGGCAGCGTGTGCTGCAGATTCCAGACCAGAGAATCCGCGATGGTCTGATGAACCTGATCGTCTACCAGGGCGATACGGAGTTTGCGTCGGTTGAACAACAGCGGCGGCTTTTCGCGCACTCGCCCAGCGAACACGACCGCAAATCGCTCTGCCGCGTGGTGACCGAAGAAATGCGGCACGGCTGGCAGATGTGCCATCTACTGATCAACCACTTTGGCTACGGCGGCAAGGTGGAAGCACAGAAGATGCTCGAGCGGCGCGCTTTCGAACAGAAGCGTTTGCTGGGCGCGTTCAATCAGATCGTGGACAATTGGCTTGATTTCTTCACCTACACCGATTTTGTCGATCGCGACGGAAAATTCCAGCTCACCATGCTGAGCTATTCGGGCTTCGAGCCGCTCGCGCAATCGATGAATCCGATGCTGCGCGAAGAGTCCTTTCATCTGGGAACGGGTCACGATGGCCTGAAGCGAATCGTGAAGGCCGACGTCGTGCCGCTGAATATCGTCCAGAAATACATCAACAAATGGATTCCGGTAAGCTACGACCTCTTTGGCGTAGATTCATCGAGCTCGGCGCACTGGTTCTACGTCTGGGGTCTGAAGGGCCGTTACGACGAAGCTCAAACTCATCAGGAAGCCGATCTCGGGCACATGAACGAGCACAATCGCAGGCTCTACTACCTTGAGTGCCAGAAATTGATCGAGCAGATCAACCGGCACGTTCCTGCGGGACAGCCGCCTCTCTATGTTCCGGATATGAAATTCAACCGGCACATCGGTGAATTTGCGGACCAGCCCTACAGCGTCACGGGCGAACTGCTCAGCCCTGAAAAATTCGCCGAGCATATGAAAGAGATGATTCCGCAGGCCGAGGACATCAAGCTCGTCAACGAAATTCAGGTCACCGAACCGAAGTGGGTCGAGCAGAAGGGGAGCATGGAATAACGTGCGTGCTCGCACGGACGCGGAAAGCGCTACGCGCGGTTTTACCTTCAGCGAATTGATGGTGGCTGCGGCGGCGCGAGAAATCCGCGACGGAGAGCTCGTATTCGTCGGAATGCGGCTGCCTATGCTGGCGTTCCTGGTCGCGCGGCGGACGCACGCGCCGCACGCGATCGGCCTTTTCGAGAACGGAATCATCCGCGAAACTCCCTCCCAAGAACTTCTCTACACCATGGGCGATCCACCGAATCTGCGCGCTGCTACGCAGTGCGGGCAGATGCTCGACGTGATGAGCCTCTTGCAACAGGGCCGCGTGGACATGGGTTTTTTGGGCGCGGCGGAGGTCGATCGGTTCGGAAATTTGAACAGCACGTGGGGGCATCGGCACCGCGAAATGCAGCGCTTGCCTGGCTCGGGCGGCGCGTGCGACATTGCCTGCCTCGCGAAGCGCACCGTGGTCCTGCTTGTTCATGAGCGCGGACGCTTGAATGAGCGCGTGAGCCATATCACCTCGCCGGGTTACGGCCTCGGCAACGGTTGGCGCTACGCGCAGGGGCTTCCTTCATCGTCAGGGCCGTCCGCCATTATCACCACGATGGGTGTGCTTCGATTCGGCGCGGATGGCGAGGCATATCTCGCTTCGGTTCATCCGGGTGTTAGCGTCGAAGAAGTGCTCACAAATACGGGTTGGACTTTGCGCGTGGCGGACGAGCTGGTGGAAACGCAGGCGCCGAGCGATGCCGAGCTTGATGTGATGCGCGAGATTGATCCAAATCATTTCTGGACGCGGTAGCTCGGGGACGGATTCGGCGAGAGGCGACGGAATGATGACTGACGAATCCAAATTGACCACGATGCATGACGCGGTCGCGCGCCATGTCCCGTCCGGCTCGATGGTGCTGCTCGGAGCGCAGCTCGAGCAGATGATTCCGTTCGCAGCCGGCCACGAATTGATGCGGCAGAGCCGCCGCGACCTCACACTGGTTGGGCCGATATCCGATATTTTATTTGACCAGCTGATTGGCGCGGGATGCGTCTCGCGCGTGATGGCGGCGTGGGTGGGAAATGTTTCCGCGGGCGTGGGGTATTGTTTTCGCCGCGCGGTGGAGCAGGGAATTCCGCGGCGTCTTGAAACAGTCGATTATTCGAATTTCACCTTGGCGCTGGCATTGCATGCAGGAGCGCTGGGCGTGCCGTTCATGCCCACCTATGCCGCGCTCGGCAGCGACCTGCTCAAGAAGAACGGAAACCTGCGCGAATTTCCTTCGCCGGTGAGCGAAGAGAAATTGGTTGCCGTTCGCGCGTTGCGGCCGGACGTTGCCATCATTAACGTGCAGCGCGCCGACGCGCAGGGAAACGCGCACGTTTGGGGTAGCTTGGGAGTTGCGATTGACGGAGCGCGAGCGTCGCGGAAGGTGATTGTCGTCGGCGAGGAAATTGTCGAACCCGGAGTGATTGCTTCCGATCCCAACCGCACGTTGATCCCGGGATTCCTGGTGGCGGCCGTCGTCCATGAACCCGGCGGCGCCCATCCTTCGCCCGTTCAAGGATATTATGGCCGTGATCACGCGTTCTTCAGCGAGTATCACGAGCAGACGAAGCGAGTGGAAGATTTCGAGAATTGGTTGTCGAGGTGGGTTTTGCCGTTGCGCGACCGGTGCGAATACCTGGAAAAGCTCAGCGGCGAACGGTATGAAGGGCTTCGTGTGCGCGAGCACGCGCTCTCCGCGCCCGCGGATTATGGTTACTGATGGCTGACGATCCTTTCGTCAATATCGAAATTACGCCGAGCGAAGTGAAGAGCATGATGGATCGCGGCGAGAAATTTCTATTTGTGGATGTGCGCGAGAAATGGGAATTTGAAACGTCATGGATTCAAGGCGCGGTGCTTGTTCCGATGGGCGAAATTCCCTCGAATCTGGCGAAATTCGAAGAGGCCGGCAACATTATTCTGTTCTGTCATCATGGTATCCGCAGCCTTGACGCTGCCGCGTGGCTGCGCTCGCAAGAAGTTTCCGGAGCAAAATCGATGGCCGGCGGGATCGATCGCTGGTCGGCCGAAATTGATCCTACCGTTCCGCGTTACTAGGAAGAACACCTATGAGCAAAGCGAAAGCGAAGAGTCCCCGGAAGCGGGTGAAATTCTTTCACAAGCCCACTTGAACCTCCTGCCGTAAAGCAAGAGGTCTCTTGCAAAAGAAGGGCATAGCGCTGGACTTTCACGATCTAAACAAAGACAGGCTTACCGCAGATGAACTCGAGAAACTGATTGGCGATCGCGATCATCGGGACTTTCTGAATACGCGCAACGAATTGTACCGCCGCAAAAATATGAAAGAGAATCCGCCTTCGCGCGCGGAAGCGATTCGTATGATGGCGAAGGAGCCAAATCTTATTCGCCGCCCTGTGATCCTTGCCGGAGGACGCGTTGTGCTTGGCTTCGACGAAGAAGGAATCGCGCGGCTGTAGACTCTTTGCCTGCTGCTTTCTGTGATCCCTGGGGAGTCCATTTGCCTCCGGTCATCGACATCCACATTCACATCACGCCGATGGAAGGTTTCAAGCCTGAGGCTCAGGAACTTGTCCGGCGCGGGCGAAGGGATTTTGAGGACGCTGTCCGGTTTGCCGCGAACTCGAGCGAATTCCTGAAATTCATGGATAGCGCGGAAATTGAACGCGCCGGCTTGATCAACTACGTCAGCCCGGACGTGATCGGTTTCACCTCGGAAGTGAATGAATGGGTGGCTCGTTACTCTGCCGCTGATCCGAAGCGCCTCTTGGCGTTCGGTTCCGTTCACCCCAGGTACGTGGCCGATCCGGGCGCCGAAGTGGATCGTCTGAAGAAAATCGGGATTCGCGCGCTGAAAGTGCACCCGTCGCACCAGCTATTTGCGCCGAATGACTACCGCAACGGGCTTGGCCCGCTGCGCGGAATGTATGAGCGGGCGCAGGCCCATAGCATGCCTGTGATGATTCACACGGGCACTTCGATTTTTCTCGGCGCGCGAAATGCCTATGCGCAGCCGATCCTTGCCGACGACGTAGGGGTGGATTTTCCCGACCTCGTGGTGATACTTGCGCATGGCGGGCGCCCGCTATGGATGAATGAAGCATTTTTCCTCGTTCGCCGGCACCCGAACATGTACATGGATATTTCCGGGATTCCACCGCAGAAATTGATGGAATATTTTCCGCGGATTGAGGAGATTGCCGATAAGGTGCTGTTTGGAACCGATTGGCCTGGGCCTGGCGTGCCTGATGTGCGTGGCAACATCGAAAAATTTCGTGCGTTGCCGATTTTGGCGGCAGCCCAACAGAAAATTTTATACGACAACGCGGCCCGGCTTTTTCCGGTGCAGGCCTAGTTGCTGGATCGAAGATGCACATTGAGACAATCGGAGTGATTGGAGCCAATACGGTAGGGCGCGAAATCGTACTCGCGGCTTTGCTGGGAGGCTATCGGGTGGTTCTCGAGGATGTGTCGAGTGACATGCTCGAGAAGGGAATCGCCCACCTTGAGAAATCTCTCGACGCGCGCACCTCTCAGCACGAGCTATCCCAGCAAGAGCGCGAATCTGCAATCGCTCGATTGTCTACTGCAAACCGAGCCGATGAGGTATGCCGTATTGCCGATATGTTGATCGAGACCATTCCGGACGAGATGGAAGTGAAGCTTGAAATTTTCACAATCTTCGATAAATTCGCGAAGCCTGGAGCGATTCTGGCGAGCAACACGTCGCTTTCGATCACAGAAATTGCCTCGATCACTTTTCGCACGGAGGACTGCATAGGAATGCGCTTCGCGAACCCTGTGGCAAAGATCCCACGGGTGGAACTCGTTCGTGGAGCAAACACGTCGGACGCGACGACCGCGGCGTGCTCTGAAGTGGTCCGGCGGATGGCCATGGAAGTCGGCGTTATTTGCGAATCGCCTCAGTCGTCCGCAGGCAACCAAGTTTCAACTCTTCGCGTGAAGGCCGGGATCGAATGAATTCTGCTCGTCGAATCGAAATCTTGCAGGGAGATCTCACGGAAATGAACACCGATGCGATCGTGAATGCCGCGAATAACGATTTGCAGCTCGGCGGCGGAGTGGCGGGAGCGATTCGCCGCAAAGGCGGCTCGACGATTCAGGCCGAGTGCAATGCAATCGGCACAATTCCCGTCGGCGGCGCAGCCATCACGACGGGTGGGGATCTCAAAGCCCGCTATGTAATTCATGCTGCCAGCATGGAATTGGGCGGCCGCACCGATGCGCTATCGCTGCGCAGTTCCACGGCGCACGCACTGCGAATTGCAGCGCAAAAGAAACTGAAGACGATCGCGTTCCCCGCGGTTGGAACCGGCATCGCCGGGTTTTCAATGCGCGAATGCGCGGAAATCATGCTGCGCGAGGTGGCCAAACACTTCGGAGGCCCCACATCCCTGGAAAAAGTATCGTTCGTGCTCTTTGACAAAGCCGCGCTCGATACATTTCAGCGCGCCTTCGATGAGATGAAGGGTGGGGGAGCGGCCGCGCCGTGACGCCAGAAGAGGAAATGCTCTCGAAAGTGCGCCACGAATTGGCAAAATATGAGCATCCACTGTTCGATTTTGAGGCTCGCGGCGCAAAAGAATCGGTGGAAGTGCTCATTCGCTTCAAACCCTCGCAACCAGAGGTCCACGAATACACGATTCAATTACGCCCGCGCGAAATCGAACACTCCCAGTTCCCGTGGACGTTCCAAAGGCACCTCTACGACTGCTAGCACGACTACGTGATCGAAATGTTCACCCGCAATCCGCAACGGGAGAACTAACCCGGTGCGTTCCAATCCCACGCCGCTCGCCGCCATTCTCGCCGAGCAGATTCGATCGCGGGGCCGAATCACCGCTGCCGAATATATGGATGCCTGCCTGTATCATCCGCAGCTCGGTTACTACACGAAAGCTGATCAAAGCGAGCGCCGCGACTACATCACCAGCGTTGATGTGACTCCAGTGTTCGGTCGTTTGCTCGCGCGTCAGTTTCACGAAATGTGGGCCGTGCTCAGGCGGCCAGAGCCATTTGCATTAGTTGAGGTTGGCGCTGGCACCGGGCGTCTGGCGAAGCAGGTTCTGGGCTGCGCACGGGAATCCTTGGGCGAGTTCTACTCAGCCATGCGGTACGTCGCTGTCGAACGATCGGCCGTGCGCCGAAACGCGCAGAGACAGAGTCTCCAGGATCATATTGAGAACGAGCGGTTTTGTTCGAGCGAATCGCTGCCTGCTGAAATCCGGTTCGGATGCATATTTTCAAACGAACTTTTTGACGCCTTTGCGGTACACCGCGTCCAGCGCATCAGTGAAAAGCTGCGGGAGGTTTATGTCAGGCAATCGCAGAACGGATTCGGTGAAGAACTCGGCCCGCTGTCGTCCGTCGCAATCTCCGAATACTTCGACGCGCAGCGAATTGCCCTGCGCGAAGGGCAGATGGCCGAAGCGAATCTTGCCGCGTGCCGATGGATCGAAGATGCCGCGCGGCGCCTGGATCGCGGATTCGTCCTCACCATTGATTACGGTTACGAAGCCCCCCAGCTCTATGACGGCCACCATATGCGCGGAACCCTGCTCGCATACGATCGCCATCGCGCAGGTGAAGATTTCTACCGCGCTCCTGGCGCGCAAGATCTCACCGCGCACGTGAATTTCACGGCGCTCGATATGTGGGGCGTGCGCGGCGGTCTGATTCGCGCCGGATTTACTTCGCAGACGAATTTTCTGCTGGCCCTCGCGCGACAATCAAATTTCGCTGACCTGGACAATGCCGGCACAAGTGAGCACGAAAACATAGCGGCTCACTCCCAATTCAAGACGCTGATCCACCCCGAAGGGATGGGCGAAACGTTCAAAGTGCTGATTCAACAGAAGGGAATTGACTCAGTCCAGCTGGCAGGTTTGCAACCGCTCTAAATTATCGCTAGAACTTGGCGCGAACCGGCGCAAAAGGACTAATCGCTCGAAGGCCGCTTCTTAAGCACGGGCCGGTCGCCGCCCGAATTTCCGGATTGCGAACCCGCTTGCGACCCCGGCGTAGACGACCCAGCCCCAGGCTTGTCGCTATCAGCAGGAGACGGCGTGTTCGTCGCATTCACCGCCGCATCGGCCGAGTACGGCTTCTGCAGAAAGCGCGTAGCTTCCGCCTGCGCTCCCGCTGTGTCGTCGCCGGTGTGTTGCGCCAGGCTATATTCATTCACCGCCCGGGCACGCTGGTCGAGCAAATCCCAAATCTTCCCGATGTAAATGTGGCTCCAGACGTCCGTCCACTTCGGATCAAGATCGCCGCTCAGCGCCGCGCGAAACGCATTCGCCGCCGACTGGTAATTCTTCTGGTAGAACATCGCCTCGCCCATCCGGAAGTTCGCCAGCGAATTTCCAGGTTGCAAATCGAGCGCGCGCTGGTACTCCTGAATCGCCTCGTAGTATTTCCCGAGCTCGGCATAACCTTCACCCCGCGCAATCGCCGCGTGCACCCGCAGCCGCGGGCTCGATTTCAGCAAATTATTATTCGGGTCGATCACAATGCCATTCGGCTTCGGGCGCCCGAACGTTTCGATCGTGAAATCAGAAGTGGTGCCGCTCACCAGCAATTTCTTGAACTCAGGATTTCCCTCCGTATCCACGCGAATCTCCACAGGCATACGGAACGTGTCCAAATCCTGGTGAATCTTGCCCACAACCTTGAAGCCCTTCGGCGTCCGGTACGTGATGTACTCGAGCCGGAACTCAGGAATGCCGGTCGAATTCAGCCACTGCGCAAAAAACGAAGTCAAATTGATTGGCGGCTGCCCTTTCACCGGAGGCGGCACCTTCGTCTTGGCCATGGCCTCAAATTCCGGAATCGTTGCCGTCTTGCCCTCATACTTCTTGTAAAAATCATGCAGCAGGGAATTAAACGCGTCGTCTCCCAGCTCTGTGCGCAGCATGTGAAACACCAACGCGCCCTTATCCGCTACCACCGAGCGATACTCATTCGAAAATGTCGCCAGCCGCTGCGCCTGCGCGATCGGCGCCGTATCCTCATACATCAGCGCGCCCACCGCAAAATCTTCCAGCGCCTTATGCAGCCCCGCCACTCCGTCCGACTGCTCCGCATACATCGCTTCTGCATAGCGTGAAAGTCCGTTCGTGATCCACGTATCCGGTATCGTTGCGGGCATCACGCGTTCGCCCCACCACTGCTCGGCCGCAAGCTGTGAGAGCATCCGCTCATTTGCTTTCGTGGTCCATTGCCGCGCGCTGATCAACAGCAATCCGGGCGCCGCGAATCCCTGCAGCGTCCCATCCGGCAATTGCGCGATGGTCCAGGAAGGCTCCGCCTCCAGCCCGCCAAACGATTCCGAAAAATACGAAACGATGTGCGAAAGTGCCGTCGCGTATGAATTCGCCGTGCTCGCTTGCGCGGGCGGAGTATAGACAGCCGTACTCAGTCCCTCCGTCTGCACCGGGGAAAGCTGCAAGCCGCCGGCGACAAACGATCCCACTCGCCCCGGTTTGTCGCAATGAAATGTGTACGCGAATTTCGCCGTATCGCCGCGCCCGAGCGCAGGCTGCGCCACCGGTGAATCAGCTTTCCCAGTGCCCACCACCACAAAAGTGTCCGGCACGATCACTTTGAAGGTCCCGGTGTATCGGTTCGAAGTGTAATTCGTCAGCGGAAACCAGCGCGCCGGCAGCAAAAGATACGCGGACGTCTTGTCGATATTCGCGAAGCGCACGCCCTTGGTCGGGCTGTCGTCTTCGCTTGAAATCGGCCCCGCATAATCGAACTGCAGCGTCACTTTCTTGCCCGGCGACGCCGCCTCGGGAAGTCCAATAGTCAGGAGCAGCGGATAATTCGTGTCCCGGCTGAATTCGAGCGGCTTGCCGCCCGGTTCGTGAACGGTCGAGATTCTCAGGTCCGGATGCAGCTCGACGACCACCGTCTTCGACACCTGCTCGGCCACCAAATCCGCTTTCACGGTCGCCGTAATATTCTGGTCGTCGGGGTGGAGAATCACTTCCACGTCATAATTCGTGGCGCGAAAGGGAAAGCTGTGGCGCGCTTGTGCTAGGGCAGAGAATGCGGTGACAAATGAAACCGCCAGCAGGCCGGCCAGTCGATAAATTTTGAACAAGAAACAGCCTCTCGAAACTGCTCGTTGGCGCTGCATAACTAAGATACCAGACTGGCCGCTGTAGTTGCCTATCTCGAAAGCTTACAGCATCCCCGCGAAAATGTCCGCAGCGCGCTCGATCGCTCCGCCCGGACCGAGTTTCGTGCGCACTTCGGCGAGTCCCGCTTTCATCTCGTCGCGGGCTTTGGGCGATTCCAGCAGCTTGCGCACTTCCTTTTCCACCGCCGCAGATGTGAATTGGTCTTGAATCAGTTCTGGCACCACGCGCCGTCCTGCAATTAGATTCACCATGGCGATGAAAGGTGATCGCACCATTCGCTTCAGCACGAAGGCGCTCGTGGGACTTACGCGGTAGACCACCACCATCGGCGTTCCGAGTAGCGCCGCCTCCACCGTGGCAGTTCCGCTCGCTACAATCGCGCAATCAGCGGCTCCCAGCGCTTCATACGTGGCGCCCTCCACGCGCCTCACCGAAACACCGGGCCGCGCATAAGGCGCAAAAAGCTCGGGACTCAAGGCCGGCGCCGCCGCAAGCACGAACTGAATCGGTCCCGGCCCCTTCCCGCCTCGCGAAAGCCGCTCGCACGCTTCCATAATCAACGGATAGTGGCGTTCGATTTCGTTGCGACGGCTGCCCGGAAGCAAAGTCACGATGGTGCCTTTCGGATCGAGGCCGTACCGAGCCGCAAATTCAGCGCGGCCTATGGAAGCCTTCACCACGTCCACAAGCGGGTGTCCGACGAAATCCACCGGCACTCCCGCCTCGCGATAAATCGGCTCTTCGAACGGGAAAATCACCACCATGCGCTCAACCAGCCGCTTCACCACCCGCACGCGCCCCGGCCGCCACGCCCACACCTGCGGCCCGATGAAATATCCCACGCGAATCCCGTTGTTTTTCAGTCTGCGCGCCACGCCAAGATGGGTTCCCGGAGAATCAACAAGAATCGCCAGCGCCGCCCCCCGCCGAACCGCTTCCGCAGCAATTTTCCGTTGCACGCCGACCACGGTCGGAATCTTGTGCAGAACCTCAGAAACCCCGACCACCGCCACCTGGTGGTAGTCCGCGATAAGCTCGACGCCCGCTTCCGCCATCTGCTTTCCGCCCATTCCAAATAGCCGCGCGCCGGTGCGCGCTCGCAGCGCCGTCGCGAGGCGCGCCGCGTACATATCGCTCGATGCTTCGCCCGCAGAAATCAAGATTTCAGGCGCGCTCATCGATTGCGTCCAGGAATGAATTCAGTGGGAAATGAAAAAACTGGGCAGGCAACGCGATTCGGCAGACGCGAACTCCCGCTTCAGTCATCGGCCGGAAGCGGATGCAAGAATCCGGACGCGCCCGCGCCGGGAACGGGAAGCGAAAGCTCTTGTTCCTTGTACTGCAGCTGGTACAACCGGTAGTAAATCCCGCGCAGTGCGAGAAGTTCCTGATGTGATCCCTGCTCGCGCAACCGTCCCTTGTGAAACACGAGAATGCGATCCGCGTGCTGAATCGTGCTCAAGCGGTGCGCGATCACCACGGCCGTGCGGCCTTCGAGCAGCCGGTCGAGCGCTTCGCGAATCAGAAGCTCCGTCTTGGTATCCACGCTCGACGTCGCCTCATCGAGAATCATGAATTTCGGATCGTGCGCGAGGGCTCGCGCAAAGCTCACGAGCTGCCTCTGGCCCACGGAAAGAGTCGACCCGCGCTCTGTCACCGGCGTTTCGACGCCCTGCGGCAGCGATTCGAGAAATGGTCCCAGGCCCACTTCGCACAGCGCTCGCTCCGTATCCGCCCGGCTGATCTTTTCCGTACCGAGTTTCACGTTCGATTCCAGCGTGCCGGTGAAGAGGAACGGATCCTGCAGCACGATGCCGAACATTTTCCGCAGGTTCTGCAAATCCATCTCTCGGATGTTCACGCCATCGAGGAGAATTTCGCCGCGCTGCACGTCGTAAAAGCGCAGTAGCAGCTGAATGATCGTCGTCTTGCCCGCACCCGTGTGCCCCACGATTGCCAGCGTCTGTCCCGGCTCCACGCGGAAGGAAACATCGCGGAGCACCCAATCCTCTTCTTTCGGATTCGCCCCGCCATGATAGGCAAACCACACGTTGCGAAACTCGATTTCACCGCGCGGCGCAGCGAGCGAATGCACCTTTGCAGGCGAAACGATCGTCACCGGCTCGTCCAGCAGCCCGAAAATGCGCTCCGACGCCGCCATCGCCGCCTGCAAAATGTTGAACTTTTCGCTCAAGTCCTGAATCGGCCGGAAAAAGCGCTGTGCGTACTGAATAAAGGAAATCAGCACTCCGAGCGTAAACGTCCCCGCGATCACGCGAATGCCGCCCACCCAGTAGAGCAGCGCCACTCCGCTCATGCTCAAAAGTTCCACGGCCGGATAAAAATACGAGAAAGCGTCAATCGCGTCCTTGTACGCTTCCATGTGAATCCGGTTCAGTTCCTCGAATTGCGCGCGCGATTTCCTCTCGCGGTTGAACAACTGAACCATGGACATGCCGCTGATGTGTTCCTGCAGGAATCCGTTGATGCGCGCTATCGCCGTGCGAATGCTCCGGTTCGCGTCGCGCACGTGATTGCGGAAGACGTACGTCAGCAGGAACATGAAGGGCAGTGGAGATAGCGTCACGAGCCCAAGCAGCGGGTGCCAGCGGATCAAAAACACGGCCAGCCCGATCAGGAGCACGAAGTCATTGAGCATCGCCGCCACGCCCGAAGCAAAAAGATCGTTCAGCGCGTCCACGTCCGTCGTCGAACGCGTCACCAGACGCCCCACCGGCGTGCGATCGAAAAAGCTCATCGGCAGCCGCTGTAGGTGTTCGAAAATCTCTTTGCGCAGGTCATACATCGTCTTTTGGCCCACGGATTGCATGATGCGCATCTGCAGATATTGAAGGGCAAAACTCGCGACCAATGAACCCATGTAAAGAAGGCAAATCACCGCGATGCCGATCAGTCCCGCGCGCTTCGCCATTTCGCCGTGCGCAACCGGCAAAATGTAGCGATCCACGCCGCGCCCGAAAAGAAGCGGCCCTACGATCTCCATGCCCGCCACAGCCAGGCTCATCGCCACCGCAATGAACACCTGCCAGCGGTACGGGCGCAGATATTTCATTAGCCGGTGCGTCAGCCGCGTGTCGTAAAGCTTTCCGAGTTTCTCTTCTTCGCGGAAGTCGCTCATTCGCGTTCCAGCTCTGCTTCCAAAAGCTGCTTCTGATAGAGATCGGCGTAATAGCCGCCGAGCGCCAGCAATTCGTCGTGCGTGCCGCGCTCGATGATTCGGCCGTTGCGCACCACCACGATCTGATCGGCGTTTTTCACTGTGGAAACGCGGTGCGAAACGAGAATCGTCGTACGCTCGCGCATCAAGGCTTGCAGGCCGTTGAGAATCCGCTCTTCCGTGGCTGTGTCCACGCTCGAGAGCGAGTCGTCGAGAATTAGAATCTTCGGTTTGCGCGCAATCGCGCGCGCCAGTGACGTTCGCTGCCTCTGTCCGCCTGATAGCGTGATGCCGCGCTCGCCGAGAATCGTGCTGAAACTGTCGGGGAAACCTTGAATCTCGCCCGAGATACTCGCAATCTCGGCGGCCTCGAGGACAGCCTCATCCAGCACATTCTCCACGCCGAAGCCAATGTTCTCGCGAATCGTTTCGCTGAACAGGAAGGTGTCCTGCGGCACGTACCCGATCGCCCGCCGCAGTTCCGCCACCGGATAATCTTGAATCGGGCGGCCGTCAATCAGCACCGTTCCCGGCGGCGCTTCCCACAAACGAGCAATCAACGCTGCCAATGTCGATTTGCCGCTTCCGGTCGGTCCCACAATCGCCAAAGTAGAGCCGGCGGGAACGTGCAACGAAATGTCGTGAAGCACAGGCTCATTGGGCGGGCTGCCGGAGGGCGCGGGATACGCGAAATTCAAATGGCGAAAATCAATCTCGCCGCGGATGGGCGGTTCAGCGGTCGCCGCATCCAGGCTTCGCGCATTTGTATTCCGGTTCGATTCCGCAGATTTCCCCGCTATTTCGCCATTGTCCCGAATATTCGGCTCCGCCGTCAGAACGTACATCAAGCGTCCCATTGACGCCGCGCCCCGCTGAAAAATATTCGTCACCCAGCCGAGCGCGATGATCGGAAAAATCAGCACACCGAGAAAAGCATAGAACGACCACAGCGTTCCCAGTGAAACGCCGCCGCCCATCACCTGTGTTCCACCCCTGCCCAGCAAGATCACGAAGCTCAATCCAATTAGAGCCGTCAGCGCAGGGAAGAACAGGCTCCACGAACCGATTAACTTGATATTCCGGTCCACGTACTCTCGGTTGGCCTGTTCGAATAAGCCAATCTCGGATTTCTCCTGCGCATAAGCGCGCACCACGCGAACGCCGGTGAGGTTCTCCTGCGCTCGCGTCGAAAGGGCGCCCAGCGCTGCCTGAATCCGTTCCGACAGCCGGTGAATCGTCTGCCCGAAAAAGTAGACGGCGAGAACCACAATCGGCACAGGCAGCAGCACCCACAGCGTCAGCGCCGGCGAAAGGCGAATCATGAAGTAAAGCGCCACCACGGAGGTGGCAATCGTCGTGGCCGTGTACATGATTCCGGGCCCCAGCACCATTCGCACCGCGTTCAAATCATTCGTCGCCCGGGACATTAAATCGCCCGTGCGATTGCTCACGTAGAATTCAGGGTCCAGGCGAACCAGCCGGTCGAACAAATCGTTGCGCAGGTCAAATTCAATCTCGCGCGACACTCCGATAAGAATCCACCGCGTCCAGAAGGAAAAAATCCCCTTAACGACCATCGCGATAACGATCGTCAGGCAATAAAGGCCCAGCGCATGCCGGTTGAGCGGAGAATAGAATTTGAGCACCGGCCATAGCACGGCCCGCGCGGTGCCCGACAAAGTGGTCAGTGGCTGCGGAAGTCCATTCAGGCAATCGGCGATGATCCCCTGAACCAGTTGTGGAAGCGCCGCAACAATACCCATCAGCAAATCGAGCGTAAGCCCGAGCGCAACCATGCCCTTGTAGCGCCCCACGTAGGGCAGCAGCGGCTTCAGATTCTGCCAGCCCGACGGCTTCTTCGCCGGTCGTGTTGCAGCTGCCACGGGTTGTGCGATCGCGCTCATTCGCTTAACTGTCGCTCACGGTGTCGCGAGATTTTTTGTTTCGCCGAGAAAGTGATCGTAACTGCGGTCGAGCGATTCGTACAGCTTCAGCTCGGGATTCCAGCGAATCCCGATCGTCTCGATGTAGCCGCCCGCGGGCTTGGCCAGCGGCGTGAAGTACATCTGCAATCCCTTGTCTTCGTGCTGTTCGGATTGAAGCCGCCAGGTCGCCACCGGCGCCAGTGGCGTCCCGCCGAGGTAGCCTTTCGGATTTTGCAAGTGTTCGTCGCAGCGGAACACTTCCTTCCACTTGCCGCCGTCGTCTTCCAGTACCACGGCCCGGCTCACCAGCGTTCCCGGCATCACTCCTTGCGGCGTTGATTTCAGCCGGTTCACCGCGAATATCTGCTGCTTGCCATTCTTCGCCAGGTCGCCAAAGGCAAGCACTTCGGTTTCTGATCCGAGCGCGGCTTCAGCAGCTGCTTGAATATCGGGAGGAGTTGCTGGCTTCGCGGGCGCCGCGGGCTGCGCTGTTCCGCTCTTTGTCGATTCTACAGAGGATGACATGAACGACTTGTCGCATCCCGCGCAAACCAGCGCGACCACACCGGCCGCCGCAAAAATGGCATAGCGTTTCTTCAACATTTCAGACAATTGTAGCCGTTTGGCTCTGCCAGGCAGAGGGATTCTCCGAGACTTTATTTTCCCCGGGCTGCACCCCGCAGCCGCGTTACCGAGCCGCGAGAATCTCCTCGATCCGCGATTCAAAATTTTCCTCGCCCTCAGACCACATTTTCAGGTGCTCGATGGGTACAGCCTTTTCGATGCGGCGAACCCACTCGAGGAGTCTACGAATATTTTCGGTGGTTTTTTCCTGGTAGTTTCGCATGTTTTCAGGGCGTTCCATGGCATCCAGGAAGCGCTTTTCCTCTGGGCTCTGCGGGTTGGCCTTGCCATTCCGATGGAGACCCAGCAAGCCTCCGTGGCCGGTGAAAAAATGCTCGAATCCCAGGTCGATCTCCAGATGGCCGAATTCGCGCCAATAATCGTCGTCGTAATCCTCGCCATGGCAGAAAAGCTCGAGCGGCTGCGGCTGAAGCTGCCATCGCGCCACCGCCTCATCGTACGTCCATAGATCCCAGTCCGTGCGGACCTCGTAGGCGGAATCGTTGTTCAAGTGATCCTTGGCGAGTTCGATCACGCCGTTTGCGTCAAGCGGCACAGCCCGCAAATCCTGCTCGAGAACCGGCGATTCGGTGGCGTCCACGGCGCGCACCACAAGATTGCTGATTCCCGGCTTGCTAGCGGAGAAGAGAACTGTCGCCAGCAGCGCCCCAAATTGCTCCAAAATTCGCGGCTCGGAAAAATCCTTGCACCAGATGCTGATATACGCGTGGTTGGACATAACCTGCAATTATACTGGCATCGCGGTTCGCGCCAAAAACCGGCGCTCGAAAAATTCGCCCGAAAGAGAGTGACACTAGCCTAATTTTCCGATTCGGGAGTTTTTGCGGCTACTTCGTTTGCTTCGGCAGGTCGTCGTCTTCTTCGTCGTTGGGCCTGAAGTCCGCGGAAAGTCCTAGCAGCCGGTTTTTCAACGTGTCGCCCATACCGGAGAGAACCTCCGAGCACGTATCGCGCAGGCGCTTTTCCGCGGCTTTCGCGATCGTATCAAGTACCGTTTGCGAATGCTGGCCGAGCGTGGTGGCAGAAGCGAGCAGCCACGAATTCGAGGCGTTCTCGAGCCGCTCTTTATAACGCTCGATGTTCTCGTCCGTCTCGTGCTTCATCCGCTCCATCCAGGCTATTTTCTCCTGTTCCTGCTGCGCCTGCCAATTTTCCACGATTGGCATCAGCTGTGATTGCAGGTAAACGCGTGCTTGTTCCACTCCATCGAGCATTCGCTCGTCGAGCTTCGCTTGAAATTCCGTGAGCGAGCCTTCGCGGTTGAACTCCATATCGGAGCGCGCCTTCTCGAGCGCCTCGCGGGAGGATTCCTCGAATCGCCGCAGCGATTCGAGCGTCACGCGATTCACCTGGTTCGCAAAGGTCGCGCCGGCTATTTCCGCGTTTTCAGTCAGCTTGTTGCGCTGCCGGTCAACCACTTCCTTGGCCGCGTCGT
>DATFSH010000069.1:0-2680 GCA_035262725.1 Candidatus Acidiferrales bacterium
GGTCGAGTTATTTGTCGGCGAGCGAGTTGGTTCTGACGTTCGGTGTGGCGCGGCATGATAAGGCGGAAGCCATAGAGGTGAAATGGCCTAGCGGGACGGTGGATAAATTAGCGGATGTCGAGACCGAGCGCACGGTGACGGTGACCGAGGGTAAAGGGATCACCGGGAGCCGGAAGTACGCGGCGAAGTGAAAGCGACCGCCTAGGCAGACCTTCGCTAGCCCCGGTCGGAGCGGAAATGATGGGCCGCAATCAGGGCTTGCCCGAGGCTGATGCCGCCGTCGCCGGCGGGGACCTCGGAGTGGAAGTAGACCTCGAAGGACTGGGCGTGCAAAGCGTTCAACAATAATTCGAACAAAAGCATATTCTGGAAGCAGCCGCCACTGAGGCAGACCCGGTTGAGTGTGGTTTGTTCGCGGATTTTTCCGGCAACATCGACAAAGACTTGCGCCAAACCGCTGTGGAAACGGCGGCTGATGTCCGCCACACTGTCGGACCGGCGAAGGTCCTCGATCATGCGCTGGAAGAGCGTGTACGTGCCGATCTGCCAGTGAGACCCGTCTGGGATGAGCTCGAGGGGGTACCAGCCTTCCTCGGCGGAATCGTGCGCGACCATTTCCAATTCGATGGCGGCTTGCGCTTCGTAGTTGACGGTGGAGCGCACACCGGCAAGAGCCGCGACGGCGTCAAACAGGCGACCGCAACTCGAGGTGCGCGGGGAATGGATTTCGCGGTCGATCATTTGCTGGACGACCTGAACGCGGCGCGTCTCGAGTTTTCGCCGGAATGGAAGATCGAAGTCGTCGATATTCTTGCCGAAATGCTTGGTGAGGTAGCTGACCGCGGCGCGCCAGGGCTCGTGAATCGCGGCAGCGCCGCCGGGCAGGGGAATGTACTCGAAATGGGCGGCGCGTTCGAAGTCGCCGTAGTCGGCGAGGAGTACTTCCCCGCCCCAAATCGCGCCATCGGTGCCGTAGCCGGTGCCGTCGAGCGCGATGCCGATGACCTTCCCATCGAGGTGATTCTCGGCCATGCAGGCAGCAATGTGGGCGTGATGATGCTGCACGCCAATAACCTTCAGACCTTCCTGAGCCAGAGCCCACTTGGTGGAGAAATAGTCGGGATGGAGATCGTAGGCGACGACTTTGGGGTGGACTTCGAGAATGCGCTGAAGATGATCGACGCACTCCTGAAAGAATTTGTAGCTTTCGAGGTTTTCGAGATCGCCGATGTGCTGGCTGAGGAAGGCTTCACTGCCGCGAAGGACACAGATAGTGTTTTTCAGTTCGCCACCGACAGCCAGGATAGATTGAGATTCGCGCTCAATCGGAACTGGGAGCGGGACGAAGCCGCGGGAGCGGCGCAACTGTTGCGTGCGTGCGGCAGCGACGCGAACGACGGAATCATCGCAGCGACGCAGGATGTCGCGATCATGGACGAGAAAAGCATCGGCGATGTGCTGAAGACGCTGCACCGCTTCCAGATTGTCGATGGCGATGGGCTCTTCGCTGAGATTGGCGCTGGTCATAACCAGTGCGTCGAGCTTGGTGCTGCTGAAAAGCAGGTGGTGGAGCGGCGTGTAGGGCAAAAAAACGCCGAGGAAACGATTGTGGGGAGCGATGCCGCGAGCGATCGTGGCGTCGGGTTTGCGCAGGAGAAGCACGACCGGACGTTCAAAGGACAACAGTAATTTGCGGGCAGAATCGTCGATCTCGCAGGCACGTTCGATATCTTCGATGCGGCGGAACATCACGGCGAAGGGCTTTTCTACGCGGCGCTTTCGCTCGCGAAGGAGATTGACCGCGACTTCGGAGCGCGCGTCGCAGGTGAGATGAAAACCGCCGAGGCCTTTGACCGCAACGATGGCGTCACGCTCGAGAAGTTTGGCGGCATCGCGAATGGGCTCGGCAGTATCGACAAGCGAGCCATCGGCCGACCAGAGTTGCAACTGCGGGCCACAATCCCAGCAGGCGTTTGGTTGGGCGTGGAAGCGGCGATTGGCAGGCTCGTCGTATTCCCGCTGGCACGAAAGGCACATTTTGAAGGAGGCCATGGAGGTGCGCGGGCGATCGTAGGGAATGTCGTGGATGATGGTGAAACGAGGACCGCAATTGGTGCAGTTGATGAAGGGATAGCGGAAGCGGCGGTCGCGCGGGTTCATCATTTCGCGGAGACAATCGACGCAAACCGCGACATCAGGAGAGATGAGCGCTCTCGGAGCGGTGTCGAGACGGCTTGAAACGATCCGGAAGTCCGTTTCGCCGGTCAGTTCGATTTCGCGCGGGCTAAGCGATGTGATTTTAGCAAGTGGTGGCGCGTCGGATTGCAGCCGCGCAAGGAATTGATCGATAAGCTCGCATTCGCCCTGAACTTCTATGGTGACGCCGGCGGGGGTGTTGGCGATCAGGCCGGTGAGCGTGTATTCGTGGGCCAGGCGATAAACAAAGGGGCGAAAGCCGACACCCTGAACAATGCCGGTGACGTCGATGGCCTTGCGCACCACGACGGCTTTGCTGGTTTCCTCCATCTTGAAATTATCGCAGAGTCTTCAGGAATTGATAGCCGCAGCAGGCTGCTGGAGTTTGTGCTGGAGAGCGTTCAGCCAGCGCAACCAGAGATCAAAGCCATCGCCGGTGCGGGAGGAAAGGGAGATGCTTTCCATCTCGGGATGGATTTTAAGG
>DATFSH010000070.1:0-28669 GCA_035262725.1 Candidatus Acidiferrales bacterium
TACTATTAGGCGATTGTGCTTGGCAATAGAAAAATCACTCGTTGCCAAGAAAATCGCCGTGAGTCGTCGGTAGCGGTGCTGGCGCACCAAACAAACGGTCATCTGCCTGCGGAGCTGACGTACAGCATGGCGCTGAACAGAACAACGAACCCGACAAGATACATGAACGAAATGAAAAGAATGTGTTGCGGCTTGCTGGGTAGCCGCGAATGGTAGCTCACATCTGCCTCCTGAGTCCGCGGCTGGGCTTAGGACGACAGAATTCAGTACCTAGCAAGCTTATGCGTGCCTCACGGCTTGGCCAATACTCTATCTACTTTAGGAGAGGGTGCGATAATCCCTGAGCGCGCGATTCGGCTTTTGTTTGCTTTCCGCCCCTCGGCCTAGAATAAAGGCTGCAAGGCTCGAATCCACCCTCCCGCCGGGCCCATCGATCTGCATGGCAACGACATTTCACAATCGAATGAAACGTTCATGTAAGGAAAGAAATTAAGGTAGGAAGCGTCGAGAATTCAAGCAACACGCGGGCAGATTTTTTTGTGAAGCAATGATCTGAATTGGCCATGAAGACAGGAGCAGCCGGATGAGCGAGACAAGATTCCGAACCATCGAGCCGAAGATTCTCTATTTTGGAACTCCGGTGGCGTTGATTAGTTCGCTGAATGAAGACGGAGAGACGAACCTGGCGCCGATATCGTCGTTCTGGACACTGGGCTGGACCGTTCTGCTCGGGCTGCTCGACGAGACAAAGACAGCTGACAATTTGCGGCGGCACGCGGAGTGCGTGGTGAATTTGCCTGCTCCGGACATGTGGGAACACGTGGAGAAGCTTGCTCCGTTGACGGGAAAGAATCCGGTGCCGGAATTGAAGACGAAGCAGTTTCATTACGAGCCGGAGAAATTCGACGCAGCGGGACTCACGCCGATGGCGAGCGAATTGGTGAAGCCGGCGCGCGCGGAGCAGTGTCCGGTGCACATGGAGGCGCGAGTCCGGGCGATGCACAAGATGGGCGGGAGCCGGCTCGAGCAGCTCGGCGGCGGGGTAGCGGCGGAGGTGGAAGTGGTGCGCGTCCACGTGGTGGGTGATCTGGTGATCGAGGATCGCTACATTGATGCGGCGAAGTGGTCGCCGCTGATTTACAACTTCCGGTATTATTACCGGCTGGCGGACACAGAATTGGGAAAGACGTTTCGAGCGGAGGTGTGAAGCGGTTAGGCTGCGCTGTGAGCCAGCGCCTGTCGGCGACCTGATTTTATTTGGATTGGCGAGCGAGGGTTTCAGCGGCGAGAACTGCAAGTTTCCTGAAGAGCGGTTCGGCAAATGCGTCTCGTTTTTCGATGGGCAGTTTCAAGTGCTGCTCGATTTCGGGCTCAAGGTTACGAAGTTCTTCCGAAGGCGCGATTTCGGCGAGCCGCTGGAAAAGTAGCCTGTGTGCTTGCCTCCGTTCCATCACTTCCCATCCATCTAATATTTGGCGATGCGAGGTACCTTCCCAGATCACGAGGATCATCGCTTCGCGCCGTATTCGGCCAACACACCCAGCCCACCGTGCACTTCCATCGCCCACTTGGCGGTGTCTACCGCGAAATCGGCCGTCCAGTATTTCGCGAGGTGGGCCACCAACCGAAAAAGGTGGTAGCGATCGGAGTATGGGGCACGCTCCATCCAGACTTCGTTCAGGAGTTGAACTGATTCCCACGCGAGCGTAAAGGCGGATTGAAGCGCATTCAGCCGAAACTCAAATTGATGGCGAAGGAGCGTATGATCGAGAACAGGTTTGCCGAAGGCGGCGCGGTGTTCCGCATACGAAAGCGCATCCGCTATAGCGCGTTGCGCCAGCGCAACGCTCACCACGCTGTTGGCCACGCGCGAGAGATTCAAAACTTCGAGGATGAGATAAATTCCCGCATCCGCGGAACCAAGCAGGTAACCTTCGCTTTCTTTCAGCTCTACTTCTCCAGTGGGAACAGAACGCGTGGCGATTTTGTCTTTCAGCCGCCGGATGAAGTAGTTGAGCGCGCCATTTTCGCGATGGCGCGGGACAAGGAACAGCGACAGCCCTCGCACGCCCGTCGCAGCTCCCTCCGTGCGCGCGGCAACAACAGCCAATTCTGCTCCGGCATTGCTTGTGAAATATTTTTCGCCGGTGAGAAACCAGCGATCACCGGCAGGCCGCGCGATTGTTTCGACCGCGGCTCCCAAGTCCGAGCCGCCTTTAATCTCCGTCATCCATGTGGCGCCCTGCCACACGGAATCATCCTTGCGCGTGAGTTGAGACAGAAAACGCGACTGCAATTCGGCGCTGCCATATTTCGCAAGCGGCACAGCGGTGGCGAGTGACACGGTATAAGGGCAGCAGATGCCCGGATCGTGGTACGAAATCTCGTACATCAAGAGATATGTGGGAAGCAGAGACTTTTCTTCGAAAGCGCGCCAGACGACGCCGGCTCGGTAGCCTCTTCTCAGAATGGTTTGATATTCGCGAGGATAGAGAATTTCATCGGCGCGTTTTCCCAGGCGATCGAACATCCGCAGCCAGGGCGTTCCGGCGCGATCAATTGCGTTCGAAATCGCCATGCCTTCGCTCTTCCACCAGGCTTCTTCGGAGCCGAGAACTTCACGATGAGGAATATCCGGAAGCCTACTCTGCAGAAAGGTGAACGGAGAACGAAGCACGTCGAGGGTCTGCATTTCCCTCGCATGTTAGGTTGGCAACACGGACACGTCAAGTTTAGCCCTTGGGAGACGCCGGGTTTTGTATCGCGGCGCAAAAAAACCGGGGCATGTGGGTCGGAGGCGTGGCCACACGCCCGGTTGTTCGCGGTTGGCGCGTTGAGGTTAGGGTTACATCCCGGTTCCAACGTAGCTGTCTTCGGAGGCGATCACGCCGACGTTCGGCATTTCCGTCTTTACTTTTACCCGCTCAAGAGTCGGCTTCTTAGCGCTCTTGGCAAGAAATGTAAGCTCGTATTGGTTCTTCAAACTGAAGCTCACATCTTGTAAGTACGGTGCAATGTCAATCGGGTTTCCCACACCGAGGTAGTAGGTGGCACCGCCTGTTTTCTGCGCGAGCATATCCAGGCCAGTTTGTCCCAGGTTGCCGCGAACGAAACCACGGCCCAGTCTTCCTGCACCCGGCGTATAGATCGAATAGACGATGAATCCGCCTTTTTGCGCGCGATCAACCGCCGCACTTAAGTAAGGATTGGTGAAGGGATTGCCGCCACCGAGAACATCGATTCCGCTGGTAATCATCAGAATCTCGCGGCGATTTTCACTCACCGGCCACTTCTTCATCAGGTCCGAGAGCGACAAATAGGGGCTCGTGTACGAAACGGCCCCAATCGGCAACCGCAGTGATTTTGCGACCGCATCATGATCCTTGGTCAGGTTCTGAACGGTGAGCACCGTTCCGTTGCGCATGTACCCCACGCCGATTGCGGTGGTAGCCGGCTGCTCCTGAATGAATTTTTCCAAACTGCGAAACTGCAAGCCGAGGGTTGCCCGCGAGGTATCGTCGAGCAGGATGAAGAGTTCGAGTCCTGCGCGGTCTCCTTGCAATGGAACCCAACCCGTCACCGCATTCTGCTTGTCGCGCTGGTACACCTGCACATCCGTTGCCGCCAGCGCCGGAACTTGTCCGCCGTTGTGCTTTGGCTTCACGGTCACCACCATGTGCACCGGCACTTCGTTTGACGAGTCCGGCTTTTTGTCGTCGGAAGCCGGCGCTGGTGCAGAAATCATGCCAAGCAAAACGAGAATCACTGCCGTGCCTATCGAATAATTCCTTATGACTTTTTTCTCGATATTTATGCTGCGCATCGTTCTATCCTCCTCCCAGAATCTGAGAGTTTCAGCCGGCGCTGGCATCACTCTTGCCGCTGCCTGGGTCGCCCGCTGGATCAAAACGTTCTCCCCTAAAGATGAGACGCGCTCCGGGAGGTCTTGGATACGGCTTTACTCGTTCTCTAAAGTTAAGAATACAAATAGCTTGCGAGAAATCAGCGCTGCCAGGCAGGTTTTGCCGGGGATTTCCGGCGAATCGAGGGTGCTGGAAGAATTCACGAGAAGGTCGGGAATAGTGGAAGACGAACCAAAATGCCCGGTCACAGAAAAGAAAAAGTACGCCACCGAGCGTGAAGCTCTCGCGACAGCGGAGCTCGCGACCGCGAATGCGCCGAAGGAACCTCGTGCCTATCGGTGCTCCTAGTGTGATGCGTGGCACCTGACGAAAAATGTTGGGACGGCCAGCAAGGGTCACAGACAGACGAATCGCCGGAGACGATTCAAATAAGGCGATTCAGATAAAAGGAGCGCTCGCATGAAGAAACAGACGACTGCACTCGTGATGGTGGCCATATTCGCTTTCGCAGGCTTCGTCACGCGCGGCCGAGTGAATACTCTTGCGGGTGTTCATCCCGACGTGCGAGAACAGCTCGCGGGAAGCTGGAGTCTCGTTTCTCGCGTGTCAACACTGGCAAACGGGGAAGTACTGCCCGATCGCGGCCTCGCCACCACGCCAAAGGGCCTTCTTATTTACGATCGAACGGGACACGTGGCGCCGCAGCTTTCGCGGCAGGGACGAACGGTGGAAATGATTGGAGAAGAATGCCAGGAGGCGGCAAAAATTCGTGGGACGAACGACACGGCTCAAACCGTGCTCGGATACGACGCATACTTCGGGACGTTCACCGTGAATGAGAAAGAAGGCTTCGTTGTCCATCACCTGGAAAGCGCGCTGTTCCCTGGGGACGTGGGAAAAGATATCAAACGGAACTTCACGATTTCCGTCGACAAGTTGACGATTAAATTCAACACCACCACGTCAGATGGCATGCCGGTCACACGGACATTGGTCTGGGAGCGCATGAAGTAAAAAGGCGCAGGAAAATAAGCCTCACGGGGCAAGAAAGCGTCCCACGCAAAGCGCGCCACTCCACTGTGCCACGCGAACGCTGCCACGTCACGATGTTACGCCACGGTGCCCGGGACGCAGCCACGGAACCACATAGCTCAGGTCCCGTTCTGCCCCGATCCTGGCCAGAACTGACCTGAGGCCTTGCCTCGCGGCATAAGCCACCGCCGCGTTCCTGTTACACTTCTGCGGTGAATATTGGCGCGATGAATTTTGGATTTGAAATTCTTGCAACGGATCCTACCGGCGCGCGACTTGCCCGTCTGACTACGCCTCACGGTGTAATCGAAACGCCGTTGTTCATGCCCGTGGGAACCGCAGCTACGGTGAAAGGGCAGACGCAAGAAGATCTCGAAAACCTCGGCGTGCAGATACTTCTTTCGAATACTTACCACCTTTATCTTCGGCCCGGACACGAACTGATTCGCTCGATGGGCGGCCTGCACAAATTTATGGCCTGGCCGCGCGCGATACTCACCGATTCGGGCGGCTACCAGGTGTTCAGCTTGAGCGAATTGCGCAAGGTGACGGACGAGGGAGTTACGTTTCGCTCGCATCTCGATGGCTCCGAGCATTTTCTTTCGCCCGAGAAGGCTCTCGAAATCGAAATTGCGCTGGGCGCGGACATCATCATGGTTCTCGATGAATGCATCGAAGCGCCCTCGACAGAAACACGGGCACGAGATGCAGCAGCTCGCACGCTCACCTGGGCGGGACGATCGCGGGACTATTTTCAGAGCCATGGCGACCCGGCGCGGCAGGCGCTTTTCGGAATCGTGCAGGGCGGCACGCATGCAGAGCTCCGCCGCGAGAATGCTGACGCGCTTGTCGCTCTGGATTTTCCCGGCTACGCAATCGGTGGTCTTGCTGTAGGTGAACCGCACGAAACAACGTGCGCGATGACGCACGCGGCCGCTTCGCGCCTGCCCACAAGCAAGCCGCGCTACTTGATGGGCGTTGGCAAGCCCGACCAGCTTGCGGACTACGTGAGCCTCGGAATCGACATGATGGATTGCGTGCTCCCCACCCGCAGCGCGCGGCATGGTTGCCTTTTCACGTCGCAAGGACGCCTGCTCATCAAGAACACGCGCTATGCAAACGACCAGCGGCCCATAGACGAAAAATGTCAATGCACGGTTTGCCGCCGGTATTCGCGTGCATATTTGCGGCATCTTTATTCCTCTGGTGAGGCGCTGGCAAGCATCTTGAATACCCATCACAACATCTACTTTTACCTTGACATCATGCGGGAAATTCGGGAGGCTATCCGTTTTGGAAAGCTCGGAAGATTCCGCTCTGACCTTCAGGCACGCCTCAAAGGGCAAAATTAAGTGGGCTGGGCGCGGGAAGAAGCGGGGCAGCATTTTCGGTGAGCGAAATGAGCCTGCCGGCCACGGCAGGTGACGACCCGCCTGGGCGGGAAAGGCGAAAATGATCGCGGAAGTAGAAGTGATGTGTTCGGGGACGCTGCTCCTCCTGGCGCAAGCCTCGGCGCAGCCCAGCGGAATAGCACTTTTTCTCCCATTAATCCTCATAATGGTCATTTTTTACTTCTTGATGATCCTGCCCCAGCAACGGCGGCAGAAGAAGGTCGCCGAAATGCTTCGTAATCTGAAGACTGGCGACAAGGTCATCACCAACGGCGGGATTTACGGGACGATTGCGGGGCTGGACGATGACTCCGTCCAACTGCGCGTCGCGGAACAAGTGAAAATCAAGGTATCGCGCGCCGCTATTGCAGGATTGCAAGCGGAACCCCCGAAGGAGACTTAACCAGCCAGCATGAGTTCCGATCTCAGGTGGAAATTCATTCTTATCGCGATCATCATCCTGCTCTGTATTTTCGGCGTTGTCGGGCTGCCGGAATTCCCCACGTCTGCCAACCAGTTGAAACAGAATCTTGCCGATCGCATCAAGCTGGGACTCGATCTAAAAGGCGGCAGCCACCTGGTTCTTCAGGTGCAGGTGGACGAAGCGATCGGGCAGCGTTGCGACGAGACGATTGACGCGTTGACGAAACAGATGCACGAAAAGAACGTCAATGTGGGCGAAACTCGCCGCGTGGACGACACGCACATTCTGGTGCGCAACATTGACTCGGCGACGTCGTCAACCTTTCGCGACATTGTGACGAACCAGTTCCCCGATTGGAGCATTTCCCCGGCGCCCGGCGAGCAGAATGGCTATCTGCTCACCCTGAAGCCTTCGATCGTGGCGGATATTCGGCGCAACGTGATGGATCAATCGCTGGATACGATTACGCGACGCATCAACGCACTGGGCTTGACGGAGCCGACGATTGCATTCACCGGCCGCGGCGACAATGAAATTCTGGTTCAGCTTCCCGGCGAAGCGGATCCTACTCGCGCGAAATCCGTGATTCAGGCCACGGGACAGCTCTCCCTGAACCTTGTAGTCGATGAGCAGACATATCCGTCCGAGGCGGCCGCACTCGCTGGGCATGGCGGCGTTCTACCGCCAGGCACGGAGATTGTTCCGGGCAAGTCGAGCGCCGCGCCCGGTCAGCCTTCACAAACGGTGTTTTACATTCTCAATCGCGCTCCCATTGTGACCGGGCAAGATTTGCGCAGCGAGAGCATCAGTCCTGCCTCGAATTTTCCCGGGCAGTATCAGGTGGATTTCAAGCTTTCTACTGCAGCGGCCAGCCGCTTCGGTCCCTTCACGGAAACCAATCTCGGGCACCGGATGGCCATCGTGCTGAACCATCAGGTGTATTCAGCGCCGACGATCAACGGGCGCATCGACGATTCGGGAATGATCGAATCTTTTTCGCAAGATGCCGCGCAAGATTTAGTGCTCGTGCTGCGCGCCGGCGCGCTTCCTGCTTCGATTAAGTATCTCGAAGAACGCACCGTGGGTCCCTCGCTCGGAGCCGATTCGATCCGCCAAGGTGTTCGCGCCTCGATCGCCAGCCTTGTGGTGGTGATGATTTTTCTCGTGGTCTATTACCGGCAAAGCGGTGTCAATGCAGTTGTAGCACTGATACTCAACCTGATCATACTGATCGCCTTCATGGCCTACGCGGGAGCCGTGCTCACGCTGCCGGGCATTGCCGGCGTGATTTTGACGATCGGCATGGGCGTGGATTCGAACGTCCTTGTATTTGAACGAATTCGCGAAGAGCTGCGCAACGGCAAAGCGCCGGCATCCGCTGTGGCGCTTGGTTTCGATCGCGCGTTTCTGACCATCATCGACACGCACGTCACGACCATCGTATCGGCCGTCTTCCTATTTCTGTTTGGAACTGGGCCGGTGCGAGGCTTTGCCGTGACGTTAGTCATCGGTTTGCTCGCCAACGTGTTTACTTCGATTTACGTGTCGCGAGCCATTTTCGATTATCACCTGGCGCACATGGAGCGGCAGGCGGAACTAAGCATTTAGCGGTATTGGGGCCGAAGGGCAAGCCGGGAACAATCCCGGTAACACGGTGTCCAATAAAGATGGATAGGACTCGATGGAATTTTTTAAGGGCGTAAACGTCGACTGGATGGGGAAGGCGAAATACTTCGTTACCCTGTCGTTGGTTCTCCTGGCAGTGGGATGGGCCTCGATTCTGAAGAATGGGGGACTGCGGTATGGAATTGACTTCCGGGGCGGCACGCTGGTGTATGTGCGGTTTGCCGGAGCGCCGCCGATCGATCAGATTCGAAAGGGATTGCAGTCAGCCGGCCTTCCTAATAGCACCATTCAGTCCATCAGCGATATCGGGAACTCAGCATCGCAGCGCGACGTGGTGATCGGCCTTGAGCAAAAAGGCACGGGCGATGAGTCGCTCGATACGGGCAAGAATGCAATTATCGACGTACTGCACAAGACTTTTGGGACCGATACCTCCGATAAAAAGGATTTTAATTCCATCACCGCGCCGGCGCTTACGGATTACCTCACGACGAAAGACCCGCTGACGCTCGGCACGAATGCCGGCGATCGTTACAAAGAGCTGGCCCAACGTCTGGTAGACACTCGCGATCGAGATCAGGGCGGGATCGTAACCAGCTTCGATCAATTGAAGAACGCGCCCGGAGTTACGCCCCAAGTCGTCAATGCGCTCAGCAGCGGCTTCTCTCTGGGCAATTTCACGATTCGAAATGTGGAGATCGTCGGCCCGAAAGTGGGCGCCCAGCTCCGGCGCCAGGCGGTGCTCGCTACGCTCTATGCGTTGCTAGGGATGTTGGTATATATTGCATTCAGGTTTGAGTGGATCTACGGAGCTGCCGCGGTAATTGCCGTCTTCCACGACGTGCTGATCACCTTAGGCTTTTTCTCGCTTTTTCATTACGAGATTTCGCTGACGGTGATCGCGGCATTGCTTACCCTGGTCGGTTATTCGATGAACGATACGATCGTGATTTTCGACCGCGTGCGGGAAAACCTGCGGTTGATGCGGCGCGAGCCATTCGCTGCGATCGTAAATAAGTCCATCAATCAAACTCTTTCTCGTACCATTCTAACCAGCGGCTTAACCTTCATGACCGTGGTGGTGCTGTACCTCATGGGCGGGGAGGTACTCCGTGCTTTCGCTTTTGCCATGGTGGTAGGAGTTGTGGTAGGAACGTACTCCAGTTTCGGAATCGCAGCCCCTATCGTCGTGGTTTGGAATAAGTATCGGGGTCAGGGAGCTGCCATAAGCGCCGGATCCGCAGCCGAAAAGCGCGTGGCAGCAGCCGCAAGGAGGTAGTAGTCATGTTTGACGATCTCGTAGTCTCCAGTGCGAATCCGAAGAGGACCAACACGTCGTGGACGGTGATGATCTCCACGATCATCCAGGCCGCAATCCTGGGCGTGCTGATCCTGATTCCCTTGATCTATACCGAAGCGCTGCCCAAGGAAACTCTCACCACTTTCCTGGTAGCGCCGGCGCCGCCTCCGCCACCCCCGCCTCCTGCGCAGGTGATTCAGCGCGTGGTGAAGCCTGTGGTGCGGCTGATTCACAACGGGCAAATGATGGCGCCCACCGTCATCCCCAAGAAAGTTGAAATGATTAAGGAAGAGGAACTGCCGCCGGATGTCGGTTCCGTGGGCGTTACGGGCGGCGTTCCTGGTGGAGTTGCGGGCGGTTCTGCCGGCGGCGTTCTTGGCGGAATTATCGGAGGCGTAGGCTCGAATATGCCGCCTCCGCCGAAGGCGACTCCCGCGCGCATCCGCGTAGGCGGCAACGTGCAAGCCGCGAAGATGGTCCGGCAGGTCATGCCGGTGTATCCGCCGATCGCGAAGACAGCGCACATCTCGGGTACCGTAGTCCTTCACGCCGTCATCGCCAAGGACGGCTCGGTGGAAGATCTTCAGTATGTCTCCGGTCCTCCGCTACTGATGAAGTCAGCGATGGATGCTGTGAAGCAATGGCGGTATCAGCCCACGCAGCTGAACGGCGATCCGGTGGAAGTGGACACAACGATTTCCGTCGTATTTACACTAGGCGGTTAAGCAGGGCTCGGCTCAGCCCTGCGCTTGGGGGGACGGAGCCGGTTTGAAAAGAATTACCGACCGGCAGAATCTTGGCTGCCGCGATCGTTAGAGAAATGGAGGAGGAGCTACTCTATGTTTTCGTTACTCTTGGCAAATGTGATGTTGTTTCAGCAGCCAGAGGTCGGCTGGGATCTCGTGACGATGTGGCACAACATGGGCCTCCCGGCGAAATCCGTGGTTGCAATTCTCTTCATCATGTCCGCGTGGTCGGTGGGCATCATGATTGACCGTGCTCTGATGTACAGCGCGGCGCGCAAGCAGTCGCGCGTATTTGTGCAGCAGGTAGCCGGTGCGTTGAAGGACAACAAGCTCGACGAAGCCATTTCGATTGCAGAGCGCAACAAGAAGAGCCACATCGCCAAGGTGGTTGCCACCGGTCTTTCCGAGTTCCAGGCGGCATCGGCGCAAGTGAGCGATGAGGAAGTGATCGAAGCAGCAAAGCGCGGACTGGAGCGCTCGGTCGCCATCGTTCACGCGGAAATGAAGCGCGGCCTTTCCGGTCTTGCCACCATCGGTTCGACGGCGCCGTTCGTCGGATTGTTCGGGACCGTGATGGGCATCATCAACGCGTTCAAAGGCATTTCGGCATCGAAGGCAACCGGTCTATCCGCGGTCGCCGGCGGTATCGCGGAAGCCCTCGTCACTACCGCTCTTGGTCTGCTCGTAGCCGTCCCGGCCGTGTGGACGTTCAACTATTTCACCAACAAAGTGGAAGCATTCGACGTGGAGATGGACAACTCCTCGATGGAGTTGATCAACTACTTCATTACTCGTCGAGGCGGAAAGAAGTAACACATGGCTTACAAACCCAAAGCACCGCCGGTGATGGCGGCGCCCAACGTGATTCCCATGGCGGACATCATGCTGGTGCTGCTGATCATCTTCATGGTCGTCACACCCATGTTGCAGAAAGGTGTGTCGGTGGACATGGCCAAGGTGAATAACGCCGAAGACATGCAAAACGCCGACAAGGATGACGCAATCATCTTGGCTGTGACGCGGGACGGCAAAATGTATCTGGGGAGCAAACAGATCGCGCTCTCCGAGATCACCACTTCCGTCAAAGACCAAATCTCTAATCGCCTGGATAAGACTGTGTTCGTTCGGTCCGATGCCCGCGCGAAATATGGCGATGTGGTGAAGGCTGTCGACGAAGTTCGCTCGGCCGGCGTCGACAACCTCGGTCTGCTGACCGAGAAAAATCAAAAAACCGGGGCAGCTCCTCCGCCGCCACCGGGTTCGGCCGGCGGCACGGACTAGCTGCTAGAGCGTCTAAGGAGTTTCTTATGGGGATGGCAGTTGGTGGTTCCAAAGGGGCGTTGTCAGAGCCGAACGTCGTGCCGCTGATCGACGTTCTTCTCGTGCTCATCATCATCTTCATGGTGATCACGCCGACTACTCCGCACGGTCTCGACGCTCTCGTTCCTCAGCCGGCGCCGCCGAATGCTCACGAAGATCCGGCGCTGTTGGCGAAAACGATCGTCGTGCAGGTGACCGCCGGCGGAGACGTGATGATCAACCAAGACAAGACGTCCTGGGATGAGCTTGGTCCGCGCTTGGAAGATATTTTCAAGCAGCGCGCTGAAAAGGTGGCGTTCGTGAAGGGCGACGACGCGGTGGAATTTGCCCAGGTCGCTCGCGCCATCGACATCATGCGTGGCTCCGGCATCGAGAAAGTCGGGCTCATCACCGCCAAGGTGGAAGCGGGCCAGTAGTTCGTTTCCTCGTGAACGCCGGGCTACGATTTCTTTGCCCGGCGCAGCCTCGTCAAGGAGATAGGGATGCAGCAGAAGCTCCACGCAGGGATTTTTTTGGCCGTCGTTATCGCCACCCTCTTTTCAGCGGTTGGTTGCGATAAGCTTCGCGCCCGCGACAAGCTGAACAAGGGCGTCCAGGCTTTCAAGGGCGGCCAGTTCGATCTCGCCGTCGAAGACTTCAAACAGGCCAAGGATCTCGATCCCAACCTGACGAACGCCCGCCTCTACCTGGCCACCGCCTACGCAAACCAGTACATTCCAGGCGCGCCTTCGGACGACAACATCCGCATGGGCCAGCAGGCCATCACCGAGTTCCGGCAGGTGCTCGATAAGGATGCCAACAATCTCTCTGCCATCGACGGCATCGGCTCGATCATCTACAACATGGGCGGCACGCCCTTTGATGCCAAGAAACTGGAAGAGTCGAAGACATACCACGAGCGCCACATCGCTCTGAAGCCACAGGATCCAGAGCCTTATTACTGGATCGGCGTGATCGATTGGTCGCTGGCCTACCGCGGCAATAAAGATATGCGCGAGGAGTACAACAAGACCGCAAAAAAGCAGATCAAGGACACTGATCCGATGCCCGCGCCACTCGCCACCCAGTTCCAGCAGAAATATGGGACGATTGTGGACGAAGGCATCAAGAACTTGCAGATGGCCATGGACCGCCGCCCGGACTACGACGACGCGATGGCCTACTTGAACCTGCTCTATCGTCAGAAAGCGGACATGGAGACCACTGCGGATGCTCGCAACAACGATCTGAAACTGGCGGACGATCTGGTGGACAAGGTGAAAGCCATCAAGCAGAAGAAAATGACCGCTCCTCCGACTACTTAGCGGCTTTTGGTTTTCGGGTCCTCAGGCTCAATTGGATAAACTAAACGGCGGGCTCCAAAAGCCCGCCGTATTTTTTGCGGCACAGAGGCAGGTGGATGCCGGGCGGAAGGGGAGCACGATTCGAGAGCTCAATGGGCCTTGCCCTGTTGCTCGCAGCGATGATTCTCGGCGCGGGATATGTCTCTGTACCTCTCACAGGAGCCGGTCAATCGCTGATTCCAGCGATGATTGCAGCGTCGCCGGTTGCATCCGATCCCTGGTCCGCATCGCAAACGATTGAGCCCTCCGATCTCATCAATGAACTCGGCCTATCGAAAGGTGAACCCGGCGAAGCAAAGGGAGGCGCCAAACCTGTGGTTGTTTGCGTCGGTTTTCGCCCGCTCTACATGGGCGCCCATGTGCCGGGTTCTGCGTTTCATGGCGCCGGGCAGTCCGTGCAGGGACTTGCCGACTTGAAACGATGGGCGCAGGGCATTCTGCGCAACACAAACGTCGTGATTTACTGCGGCTGCTGTCCGCTCGATCGCTGCCCGAACGTTCGCCCCGCTTTCAACGCGCTTCACGATATGGGATTCACGAATCTGCGCGTGCTGCTGCTTCCGCACGACTTCGCAACCGATTGGGTGGAAAAAGGGTATCCGGTCGAGAAAGGCGCGGAGAAGTATTCGAATGCGAATCGCTAAGCCGCCCGCCCGATGGCTTGGCTGGCGCCAAGCCTCTTACATCTTTTCTCCTGCCGGCGGCATCCCTCTAACTGGTTTCGTCCAGCTCATGAACCGGAATATCCAGAGGAACGAATGAAGCAGATCGCCACCAGGACACTAATCGCAGCCGGACTATTGGCCGGCGCTTGCATCGCAACACCCGCGTCTCTTCACGCCCAAGCCGCGCCCGGCCCGATTCACCCTCCGGCCGCCGACTCGCAATCGTCCGATGGCTCTTCCGGGCCGCCTCCTCCTCCGCCGGTTAAGAAATATCCGCCACAGAAAAAAGAGAACCTGGTCGGCTCCTGGAGAATTAATCCCGACGAAAGTGATGACGTCCACGAAAAAATCGAGGAGGCGCGCAATCGCAGCAGCGGCAATAAGAATCCGAATGCAGGCAGCGTCGGGAACAACCCTTACCCGGGCAATGGCGGGAGCAATGGTCCTTACGGGCGGCCCACCAATTCTCCCTATCCCGGTGGTGGTTCGCCGTATCCGGGCAATGGCGGCGGCAATGGTCCCTACGGGCGCCGCGGGGGTGGGGATCCGACCAATTACGAAGATCGCCAGCAGCTTCAGGATCTGATTGAGCCGGCCACATCGCTCAGCTTCGTCCAGAAGGAAAACGAAGTGGACGTCACCGACGATCAAGGCCGCAAACGCATCTACTTGACCGACAGCCGCCACCCGCAGAAATCCAAAGACGACAGCTATCGCGAATCGTCCGCGCACTGGCAAGGAGCCAGCCTCGTCTCCGAGGAGAAAGGCCCGCACGGCGGCAGAATCACGCGCACCTACGAACTCAGCCCCGACGGCAAGCAACTCAGCGAGAGCGTCCGCCTCGACAATTCTCACACGGGACTGATCACGGTCCGCTATGTGTTCGACGTCACGTCATCTTCGTCGCCGGCTGTAGCACCGGCCGCGAAATAGCACGAGCCGTTTCGAGAAAATCTAGTTTCAGGAAATTCCGCCGCCAGCCGCCGCTGCGAACGGCGCTTTCATTGCTGCCCGATCCGATCGATTTCCCTCTTGATCGACAGTTTGTCGAGGCTGGTAAGCGGCAAACTGAGGAACAATCCGATCCGGCGGTCGAGTGTCACAAACGCATCGCGAAACGCCCGCTCCAGCATCGCTTGGTCATCGCCGGCGTTCCCTGGATCGGGAATTCCCCAGTGCGCCGTGTTCGGCTGCCCCGGCCACAATGGGCAGGTTTCCTTTGCGGCCGAATCACAAAGAGTAAACACAAAGTCCATTTTTGGCGCTCCCGCAGCTGCAAATTCATCCCAGCTCTTGCTGCGAAATCCTTCCATTGAAATTCCCGCTTTCTGCAGCTGCTGCAGGGCGAAAGGATGGACAACACCGTGCGGATGGCTTCCCGCACTGTACGCTGTGAACTGCGGATTTCCTTTGTGGTTCAAAATTCCTTCCGCCAGGATCGAGCGCGCCCGATTTCCGGTACAGAGAAAAAGCACGTTGTAATGTCCGGCCATCTCAATCATTCCTTCGTTGCGCGACAGGACGACCCGCAGCACGCTTGTTCCGATCCGCTTTTTGCGGTCGCCGGTTTTTTTGCTCGAATGAATGCGCTCGCGAACTGGCCCTCCACGTACGGCGCGATGGCATCCACATCCATGCCCTGTGCCGCAAGGAACTGGCGCGCATCCGCCACGGTGTAGAAGCGCGTGGGATCGATTTCGATATTTTCAAACCCCGCCGCGGCAAGTTTCGTCCGGTATTCCGATTCTTCGAGCGCGCCGGCCACGCAACCTACCCACAACTCCACGCTTCGTCGAATTTCCGCAGGCACGAGCCCCCGCACCACCACATCGGAAACCGCAAATCGCCCGTCCGGCCGAAGCACGCGGAAAGCCTCGCGCAACACGCGGTCTTTGTCGCCCGATAAATTGATCACGCAATTTGAAATCACCACATCCACCGAATTTTCCGGAAGCGGGATGTTCTCGATCTCGCCTTTCAGAAATTCCACGTTCCGGGCGCCCGCCTTGCGCTGGTTCTCCCGCGCTAGGGCCAGCATCTCGTCTGTCATGTCCAGACCGTAGGCTTTTCCCGTTGCGCCCACGCGTTTCGCCGAGAGCAGCACATCGATTCCGCCGCCCGATCCCAGATCGAGCACAGTGTCTCCCGCATCCAGTTGCGCCAGTGCCGTGGGATTTCCGCATCCGAGGGAGGCGGCGACAGCGTCTCTCGGCAATTCCGCCACGTCGTCCGCTGCATATAGGTCCGACGAGATCGGATCGCCCCACGGAATCGCGCCCGTTGCGCATCCGCAACTGATCTTGTCCGTTGCCGCCACTCGCCGTGCGGCTTCTCCGTATTTCGTTTTTACCACGTCATTGATGTTTTCATTTGCCATTTCGTTCTCCTATTCATCTAGGATTGACGATATTCGATATTGGCCCACTGCTTCGTCGCAATCGGCCTTTCCTTGTTAGTTACACGTCCATGATGAGCCGGGCTGCGTTGGGAAATTCGCCCAGGCAGTTCCGGTTCACGCGGTAGTACATGAATGTTCCGCGTCGCTCCGAGCGAACGAAGCGCATGTCCCGCAAGATCTTCAAATGATGGGAAATTGTCGGCTGTCTGATCGGGAAATGCTTCACGATGTCGCAGACGCACACCGCGCCACGATTCGCGGCCAGGAGATTCAGAATCCGGATGCGCGTCGGATCGGCCAGGGCTTTAAACCATCCCGCATACTCTCGCGCCCGCCCGCCGCTAAGCTTCGGGCCTGCGTCGGTCCTACAGCACTCCTCGCTGCCGCTCGCACAATCAGTCGCGCATTTTGTCTTCCTCGCCATTGCGTCAGTGCCATTGATTCCTGCTGTGGGAGCCTACTCTATTAATCGACAAAAGTCAATGAATATATTGCTGGCGAATCTGGCACCGTCGCAACGTTTTTTCGGTCTTACCGAGGCAGTTCTTTGCCGGATTGCTCGCGCCTCATGTATTCGGCATACCAGTCCGGCCAGTTTGGATCGGGTTTGCCGATGCGTTTTTCGTGCTCCCCATGCGCGGCCGAGGCGCGCCTCATCGCATTCGCCAGATCGTTCGCCGAGGCGAACGTGGTGGCGGCTGGATCTAAACGGCCGGGCAACCGTGTCGTGATTTCCTGAAACAGCCAGCCGTTGCCGTCTGGATCATGGAACGAAGCGAAGGACTGGTAGCTGCGATGCGCGGCATCCGGGCCGCTGGACCGGGCGCTTCCAAAGATATAAGGCTCGTCCGTACCGGCGTGCACCCCAGCCTCGTCGTGGAATACTTCGCTAATCTCGACGCCGCGATCGAGCAGTTCTTTGCGGGCAGACTGTACGTCGGAGACGATCAGGTACAAACCCTGCGCGGAACCTGGCGCCGCCGGCGTGACGTTCTTGCCGAAGATGATCGAACATCCCGAACCCGGCGGCGTGAATTGGATCACGCTGTAGTCTTTGCCGCTTTCGAAGTCGGCGTCGAGCCGCCACCCGAGTCTTTGGTAAAACTCTTTGGCGCGATCAACATCCGAGACAGGGATGACGATCACTTCCAACTTCATCGCCGCTCTTGCGACGCCCGCGTCGCTGGCTGAGTCATTGATACGGATTGGCTTGCTGCTCATGGTCGGCTCCTTCGTCGTGTGGGATGAGTGTCGCGTTTCGTCGTAGGGATCTTACCTCCTGGCGAGGTCAAAGCGGACCGTATACGTGCGTCTCTCCAGAGGTGATAGCCCAGATCCCATTCTGGCATACCCCGGAATTGACCTGAGGGACGGCGGGTTCGCTCTTCCTGCGATTCTCGATTCGCCGGAAGATGCGAAAGTACCAGTTCTTGAAGGGCGCGTTATACCTATGCTGGCGTCACCATGGAGGTATCACGAACGCTGGCTGGACGCGGCAGTGGGAAGCGACTCTTACTCAGCGCCGCGCCGCGAATTTCTAATCGTAACAAAACGACGTTTTCGCACCAGATGCATTCGGCACGCCGCCGCGGAGTGCTAGTACGGAACACTGCTACAAATCCGCCTCTCGAACGGAGCGACTCGATTAAAATAGCCTACAGATTAACCGTAGATTGATCGGGCAACAGACTATGGATCCCGCCCCGAAATCGTCGATTTCGCCAGCCGCACGGCGTGCTGTTGACCTGCGCTTTGTCGAGCTGATGGACAAGGTGCGCCGCAATCGCCCGGGCGACGACCTGGAACTTCTCCGCCGCGCCTTCGATTTCGCCGCTGAGCAGCACAAGACGCAAACGCGTCTCTCGGGCGAGCCATTTCTGTCGCATCCGGTGGAGGTGGCCCACCTGCTGGCGGATATGCGGCTGGACGTGACCGCGCTGTGCGCCGCGCTGCTGCACGACGTGGTCGAAGACACTAAAATCCCACTCTCGCAGATTGATGAACTGTTTGGAGCGGACGTAGCGCGTCTGGTGGAAGGCGCCACGAAAATCAGCCGGCTCGACCTTGGCGCGCCGGAAGCGCGGCAGGCCGAGAACGTGCGCAAGATGCTGCTCGCGATGGTGAACGACGTGCGCGTGGTGATGATCAAACTGGCCGACCGGCTGCACAACATGCGTACGCTGCAGTTCCTCGACTCGGAAAAGCAGCAGCGCATTTCACGCGAAACGCTCGATATCTACGCGCCGGTGGCCAATCGGCTGGGCATGGGCTTGATTCGCGGCGAGCTCGAAGATCTGGCCTTCCGTTACCTAGAGCCGGAATCGTTTCTCGATATTCAGAAGAAAATCAGCACGAAGCAAAAAGTTTTCGACAAGTTTTTGCACGAAGTGCAGGACGCCGTCCGCAGCAAGATGATCGAAAACGGCATTCCCGCCGAAGTGCAGGCGCGCATCAAGCGCATGTACTCCCTGCACCTGAAAATTCAGAAGCAACAACGCACTCTCGACCAGGTATTTGACTTGCTTGCGCTGCGCGTGATCACCGACACGGTGAAGAATTGCTACGCGGCGCTGGGAGTGATTCACCAGATCTGGCCGCCGGTTCCCGGGCGCTTTAAGGATTACATCGCGATGCCGCGGCCCAACCTGTATCAGTCGCTGCACACCACCGTGATCCACGCAGGCCAGCCCTTCGAGGTGCAGATTCGCACGCAGGAGATGCACCGCATTGCCGAGCAGGGTGTCGCCGCGCACTGGAAATATAAGGATGGCGGAGGGGGAACCACTTCGCAGGCCGACGATCAGCGCATCGTCTGGATGCGGCAACTGATCGAGTGGGTGCAGGAGATGGAGGAGCCCAGCGAATTTCTCTCTACGCTGCGCGTGGACCTCTATCCCGAAGAGGTTTACACCTTCTCGCCGAAGGGGCGCGTCATCGTCCTGCCGCGCAGCGCCACGCCTGTTGATTTCGCGTACGCGATTCACACGGAAGTCGGCAATCAGTGCAGCGGCGCGAAAGTGAATGGCGCGCTGGTGCCGCTGCGGCACGTGCTGGCCAATGGAGACGTGGTCGAAATCCTCACGCAGAAGGGCCATGAGCCGTCGCGCGACTGGCTGAGTTTTGTTCATACTTCGCGCGCGCGCAGCAAAATACGGCAATGGATCAATCTGCACGAGCGCGAACAGGCGACCGACGTGGGCCGCAGGCTTCTGGAAAAGGAAGCGCGCCAGGCGAATATCACGCTGAAGAAGATTTCGGACGAGGACTGGCAGCGCGTTGCATCCGACTACGGCTGCGGGCGCGTGGAAGATCTCTACGCGGATCTTGGCTACGGGAAATGGTCGGCCCGGCAGGTGCTCGCCAAGGCTACGGGGCAGCCAATCGCCGAACCCGGCGAAGACAAGCAGCCGAAGATCGTTTCCACCGTCAAGCGCATGCTGGGCATGAACGACGGCGCGATCGTCGTCCGCGGCGGCCACGATGATTTGATGGTGTATCGTTCGAAGTGCTGCACGCCGATTCCCGGTGACGATATCGTCGGCTACGTGACGCGCGGCCGCGGGATCGCGGTGCACAGCAAGAGCTGTCCTAACGTGCAAAATCTCTTATATGAAATCGAGCGGCGCATTCCGGTTGAGTGGGCCGGCTCGACGCAAGCGACTTTCCCGGTGCGCCTGCGAATTTTCACCGAGGACCGCCCCGGAATTCTCGCCAGCATTACCAGTGCGATCAGCGACACGGGCGCGAATATCCGCACCTTTGAAAGCGGCGGCGAAGCGCTCCACGCACGAATGGAAGTGGCGCTCGACGTTCACGACCGCAAACAACTCGAGCGCATACTGAGCTCCATCAAGCGCATCCCCGGAGTGTTTGACATCGAGCGCGTCTACAATGTCTAGGCGGTTGTCATTGCTTTGCCTCGCCGGCGGACTTTCGCTGGTGGCCGTAGGCTGCAAGCGTTTCCAACCTCTCGATACGAAGCCTCTCGATGCCGCCGGCGTCGGTTACACATCCATCAAAAAACTGGAGGCGCTGAAGATCACGTCCGAAGAAATTCCAGAAATTTCCAAGATGCGCAGCGCGGGATTTTCGGATGATTCGTGCGTAAGCATCGTGGAGATTTATCATCAACGCGGCACGCCATTCGCAGCCGGCGACGCAGTGGCAGGCCTCGAGAAAGCGGGCGCTCGCGAAGCCACAATTCTGGAGCTGGCGCGAATGGATCAGCTCGGGCTCGGCGCGGGCGAGTTGCAGGCCATGCGGCTCGCCGGTCTTTCCGACGCAATCATTCTCGAAACGGCGAAGCATCAAGCGGCGGGCACGCCGTCGCTTTCGGGCCTCTCGCTCGGCAAGCTGAAAAATGCGGGCCTGCGTGAATCCACGCTTCTCGAGCTGGAACAGCGCGGCATACCCGATTCCGCCGCGGATCAAATTCTTGCCATGCGCCGCCACCGTGCCACCGATAAGGAAATTCTCCGCAAGTTCGCCGGAACCTAGCCTCTCGTGCGCATCGCATTTCGGACTTCTCCAAACGGCATCCGCCCGTTAGAATCACTCATCTTGTCCCGCACCGGATTCCATTCGCGCTTCGCGCCACTCGCCGCTATTACAATTGTGATTTCGAGCGCCGCTTGCACGGTGCCGCTCGCTCCCGGATACGCCATCAGCAACGAGTCTCGCGCAATACAATTTGTTTCCGGGGCGCCGCCGGAGCTGAAGATTCGCGGCCAGTTCACGCTGGTAAATTCCGGCTCCACGAAACTGAATTTCATTGACGTGGTGCTGCCGGTGGAAAAAACGTTTGGCATGAACGATCTGCGTGTCGAGGTGAACGGACATGAAGTGACTGCTGTCCCATTGCCGACGGAGCTTCAATACGATCATCCGCACACTCTCCGCATTCCACTCGAATCCGCGTGGGAGCAGAAGCAGAGACGAGAACTGCTGATCGAAAATGTGCTGCGCTCGCCGAACGATTCGGGCTCTCAAATCGCGCTGAGCCCAAAAACTTTCAGCCTCGGGTTTAACGGTTGGTTTGCGGTGCTGCAGCCCCCCGATCACGCGCTGTCGCCGTTTCCGAAGCGTCCCGACAAGACGCTCGTCACGATTCGGACTCCCGCCAATTTTCTATTGCTCTCGCGAGGCACGAAGGTTGGCGGGAAAAAGCTGGGCGATGCGATGGAGACTCGATACATGGTGCGCATCAAAGACCTCGCGCCGTTCGCGATGGGCGGGCAGTACGTAGAAGCGTCTTCGTCGCGAAGTGGAAATGGCTCAGTTGTGTTCTGGACGCTCGAGCCGATGAAGGGCGACACCATCACAAGCTTCCAACGAATCGAATCGGCATGGAACGTGATGCAAAATGATTTTGGCCCGCTCGACAAGAATATCAAGGGTCCACATGTAGTCGAGTCACCTGATCTGCGCAATCATTTGACCGGCGAGACGGGTCCGGCCGCCGCGGCTTTTCCCGGTGGAGCGCTGGTCAGCAGCGCGGCGCTGGCGCTGGGAACTAACAACGAGGAATTTCTCGGCAAAGTGACCCACGCCATCGCGCGCAATTGGTTCGGGCAGCAGATTTATCCGGCGCCGTTTGCTGCTCTGGGGCTCGGCGAGGGGCTTCCCGAATACGCGACCATTGTGATGGACGAGTCGAACAGAGGCGAAACCGGCCGCCGCGAGCGCATCGTGGAATATTTGCGCGCGTATGAGGCAGCAGCCTCGAAGAAAGCAGTTGAGATTCCGCTTGGTACCGCGAAGCTTACCGATCCACCCGAACAGCGCGAAATCAGCCTGGCGAAAGCGCCTCTGTTTTTCATCGCGCTCGAAGACAAATGCGGGGAGGCGCCCGTGCGCGCGGGTCTGAAACGGGTGGTCAGCTTGTTGCGTGGCCAGCAGGTGGGCTACAACGAAATCCGTTCTGCAATCGAACAGGCAAGCGGAAAGGACTTGGCGGAATTTTTCCGGACGTGGCTCTATGAACGGGGCATCCCGAAGGATTTCGTCGTGAAATATCAACCCGCTAACGAATCGCGTCCTTAACCATCCAAGAGTTCTGCAATTCATTCGACCGGTTCAACCAGGAGGGAGCGTGAGAGAAGTAATTTCCACCGACAAAGGACCGAAAGCGATCGGCCCTTACTCGCAGGCCATCAAAGCCAACGGATTTATTTTTATTTCGGGGCAGGGCGCGGGCGATCCCGGCACAGGGAAGATTGTGGAAGGCGGAGTGGCCGAACAGACGGCGCGCTGTCTCGAAAATCTCAAGGCAATCGTGGAGGCGGCGGGCTCGTCGCTGGAGCGCGCGGTGCGCGTGGGCGTCTTTTTGAAGGATATGAACGATTTCGAGGCGATGAATCGAGTTTATGCGCGCTATTTTCCGGCGAACCCGCCTGCGCGAACGACGATCGAGGCGGCTCGCCTGCCGTGCGATTTTCGCGTGGAAGTCGATATGATTGCACTGGCTTAGCCTCGGTCACGCACCAGCGACGCTCGTATGACACAAGATACAAACATCGGTGGAGCGAGCGGAAGATTTCCCGCGACGCATTGGTCCGCGGTGCTGGCCACGCGCAGCAGCGATCCGGAGGAGCGCTCGCGCGCACTGGAAGCGATTGCCGCCGCGTACTGGAAACCGATCTACAAGTATGTACGCGTCCGCTGGAGCAAATCGAGCGAAGACGCGAAGGATCTGACGCAGGATTTCTTTGCGAAGCTGCTCGAGAAGGAATATCTGGAGGATTTCGACCCGTCGAAAGCGCGCTTAAGAACTTTCTTGCGCATCTGCGCGGACCACTTTGTGGCCAACGAAGCAAAAGCGGCGAGAAGATTGAAACGAGGCGGCGGAGTAGCGCATGTGGCACTCGATTTCGACGCGGCGGAGAATGAACTTCAACGAGCGGACGTTCATCCGCATCTCGCCGCTTCGCCCGAATCGGTGGACGACTTCCTTGAGAAAGAGTTCATCCGCAGCCTCTTCGGAATCGCGGTGGACAAGCTGCGCAGCGAATGCGAGAGCCGCGGGAAGCAGATCCATTTCAGGTTGTTTGAAACTTATGACCTGGAAAGCGACGACGCCCGAGCAAGCTACGCCGAACTGGCCAGGAAGTTCCAAGTTGCGCCGACGGACGTGACGAACTATCTAGCGTTTGCGCGGCGCGAATTCCGGCGCATTGCCCTCGATTGTCTTCGCGAAATGACGGCATCGGAAGACGAATTCCGCCGCGAAGCGCGTGCTTTGTTGGGGGTGGTTGCCGAATGAACTGGCTTTCCGATGAAGCGATCGTGCGGCTGCAGACGGCGAGCGCGCTGCCTGATCTGACCGGAACGCGTTACCGGTTAATCGAGCGCGTGGGGGGCGGCGGGATGGGGACGGTTTACCTGGCCGAGGATTCCGTGCTGGAGCGCCCGGTCGCGTTGAAGATCCTCGATTTGCCGGAACTGCGGGCGGACTTGAGCGCGCGTCTTTTGCGCGAGGCGCAGATTCTAGGACGGCTCGAGCATCCCGGAATCGTGCCGGTGCATGACGCGGGAACGCTGGCTGATGGCCGCGTATTCTATGCGATGAAGTTCGTGGAAGGTGAGCGACTGGACATACTGGCGATGCGAATCAAGGTACTTCCGGAGCGTCTGCGGATATTTCAACGCATCTGCGAGGGAGTGGCTTTCGCTCATGCGCGCGGAATTCTGCATCGTGATTTGAAGCCGGAAAACATCATGGTGGGGCCCTTCGGCGAAGTGCTGGTGATGGATTGGGGCGTGGCAAAGGTTTTGCGCGACGAGTCGGCGCGGCGCGAAGATCACGCTGAGAATCCTATTGGGATTTCGCAAAGTGAACCGGCAGAAACGAAGCCATTGAAAACCGAGCATGGAACGGTGCTAGGCACAGCGGGATATATGGCGCCGGAACAGGCGCGAGGCGAAACCGCCGACTTGGACGAACGCGCCGACATTTATTCTTTGGGTGCAATTCTGCGGTTCCTTCTGAGCGTTAGGCAGCCGGCGTCTGGGAGGGGTCAATTAAACAATGAGAGCGCGCCAGGTGCAGCGCACGGATCTGTTCCGAAAGCCGTCGCCGCGATATCGCAAAAAGCGATGGCGGAAGATCGTGCTCAACGTTATGCGTCGGTGAGCGACCTTGCCGGCGATATTGCGCGATATCTAGACGGTTCGCCGGTTTCGGCTTATCCCGAGAACGTATTGCAAAAAGTGGGCCGCTGGGCGACCCGTTATCGGGTAGCCATCGGGCTGGTTCTGGCATATTCGATCGTGCGCGCTTTGCTGCTTTTGTGGCTGCGGCGCTAAAGGAATTGGGCTGCGCGTTTAAAAGAAGGATGAGGGGGCGGGCGTAAGGCTGCCCAGGAGGCCAGCGATGAACAAAGTGGTGTTTGGATTGATCCTCGGCGGTGTGCTGGGAATTTTCGACGGACTGACGGCCTGGTTTACACCGGAAGCGCGTGCGGAGCTTATCGCTATTGTGGTCGGCTCGACGATCAAGGGGATCATCGCGGGAATTTTGATCGGCTTTTTCGCGAGGAAAGTGCATTCACTGGCGCTTGGCATTCTGTTTGGACTCGGAGTGGGGTTGCTCCTGGCGTTCTTCGTGGCACATGCACAGGGAAAATATTACTTCGAAATTATGTTGCCGGGCGGGCTGGTGGGGTTAATTGTTGGCTATGCCACGCAGAAATATGGCGGCTCCGCAGACGCAATGGCGAAAGCTTAGCGCCGGTCCTCATCCATTCCGAATCGTGCCCTTGGGATCAATAAGAGTCAAAAGGAGAATCTCGCATGAATCGCATCGTTCATTTTGAACTTCCGGCAGACAATCCGGAACGTGCCGTTGAATTCTATAAGAAAGCTTTTGGATGGCAGATTCAAAAATGGCCGGGGCCGCAGGACTACTGGCTGGTGACGACTGGCGCCGACGGCGAGCCTGGCATCAACGGAGGCATCTTGCGGCGGCAACATCCGGGCGCAGGGACGTGTAACACGGTGAGTGTTGCCTCAGTGGACGATGCGGTGGCGGCCATCACAAAAAGCGGCGGCAAGGTAGCGGTGGCAAAGATGCCAATTCCCGGTGTGGGTCATCTGGCATATTGCACGGATACGGAAGGAAATGTGTTTGGAGTGCTGCAACCGGACGCGAATGCCAAATAGCCGGCTGCCGCGCAACCTGATTCCATTCATGTCCATGTTGCTTTGTGTCGTTTCGGGCAGTGCGAATCGGCAGGGGTTCGATACTGCCCGGTATGACGCGGCTTTCATTTTTTCCGGCCGCTGCGCGTTCACAATTCTGTAAGATATGCGTAGGAGAATTTCATCCGGGCGCGCCTCGCCCACCCCTTCCGAAGAGGCGGTATTTCTCGAGATTTGTGCGCCGCACGCACCGAGCGTCCACCGTTGTGCGTAATTTTATTCGGAGATAAAGTAAAACGACTCCTATGGGTGATCAAGACTTCGACCTGGTGGTGATTGGAAGCGGCCCGGCCGGGCAAAAGGGCGCGATCTGTGCGGCAAAACTGCGCAAGCGTGTGGCGGTGATCGACCGGACGGTGATGATGGGCGGAGTATGCGTCCACACCGGCACGATTCCGAGCAAGAGCGTGCGCGAGGCGATTTTTCAGCTTACGGGATCGGCGGTGAAATCGTTTTACGGCAATGCGTATCGCGGAAACGGCGATATTTCGGTGAAGGACCTCGCGTTTCGCGTGCAAAGCGTAGTGGTGCGTGAGACCGATGTGGTCCGCGCGCAATTGAAACGGAACGGAATCGCCATTTACCAAGGGTTGGCGCAATTCGTTGACCCGCACACAATCGAAATTCGCGGAGAGAGCGACAAGACCGTGATTCGAGGCGAGCACGTGTTGATTGCGTGCGGAACGCGGCCGGCGGGTAACAACGATATTCCGTTTGACGGCAAGCGCGTATTTGACACGGATCAGATCAACGCATTGCAAGGGCTGCCGCGCGAATTGATTGTGGTGGGCGCTGGCGTGGTGGGCCTGGAATATACGTCGTTCATGGCGGCGATGGGCGTGGAGGTGACGGTGATCGACCAGCGGCCGCAGCTGCTGGATTTTGTGGACCGGGAAATAATCGAAGCGCTTGCCTACCACTTGCGGCAAATGAACACGACCTTCCGGCTGGGAGACAAGGTGACGCGCGTGGGCTTCGACGAGCAGCGCGATCGCGTGTTTGCAGAACTCGAGAGCGGCAAGAAAGTGCAGGCCAATGCGTTGCTCTACTCGGTGGGTCGGCAGGCGAACGGCGACCAACTGGCCCTTGAAGCGGCGGGACTGCAGCCTGACTCGCGAGGAAAAGTGATTGTGAACGCGGAATACCAGACGGCTGTGCCGCATATTTATGCCGCGGGCGATGTGATCGGATTTCCGGCTCTGGCCAGCACTTCGATGGAGCAGGGGCGGCTCGCAAGTTGCCATATGTTCGGCGCGCCTTCACAAAATATGTCGGCGCTGTTTCCGTACGGCATTTACACGATTCCGGAAATTTCGATGGTCGGTCAAACCGAGGAGAAGCTGACGGCGGCGAAGGTGCCCTATGAAGTGGGCATGGCGAAATACAAAGAGTTGGCGAAGAGCATGATGCTGGGCGATGAGAGCGGGATGCTGAAGCTATTATTTGATCGCAACACGCGGAAGCTGCTGGGAGTGCACGCCATCGGGCAGCGCGCCACGGAAATTATTCACATCGGGCAGGCGGTGCTCGCGTATGGCGGTTCGATCGAATATTTCCGCGATACTGTGTTTAATTACCCGACGCTCGCTGAAGCATACAAGGTAGCGGCGCTCGACGGGCTCAACAAACTGTAGAGGCCACGGAATTAAGATCAGCTAATGGGCCTGGGTGGACTTGAACCACCGACCTCACCCTTATCAGTTGTCAACTGGTGAATTACAGCGGCGTATGACTGAGTGCTACCGCATTGATTCGACGCAGCATTACGGGCGATTACTCCCTGGCCTTTGTGCTACCGCTTGCGATGGTTTCCTACCTAGGTGTGCACCAAAATGTGCACCAACTCCCGTAGAGCCAAGCCTGAAAGGCATTGGTTGCAGTGGGCCAGCGTGAAAGCAATAGGCTTGGGAATTGCCTGCTTTTTCCCGGCATTCGTTTTTTCTCTTCTGATTACGATTCCATGGTCAAAGCATTATTGGGCAGGAGAGGCGCAGGCGGTTCTGGGTGGTTTGGCGCTCAGCTTCTATTTCGGAATTGCGTTCGGCATTGGCGTTCACCTACTCGGACGGACGGTACGAAACAACCGAACTCGACCGTGACTACCGTATAAATCCGCTTCACCTTAATCCGCGATTCGTGGCCCGCTTGTACGTTTGTAATGATTGGCCGGGGCGTGTGGGCTGCATCGCTGCGAAACCACGGGGCTCATGGAATCACTATTAATTCGACTATCACGCGCCTCCGCCAAACCGCAAATTAGCGATGCGCTCACGGCTTCTCCGCCATCTTTCCGATGGATTTGGCTAGCCGCTCATGGTCTCGAAGGTTAGTCGTCAATACCACAGCGTTTTCGGGGCAAAAGAAGGCAAAAATCGCGTCGCCCAGGGCGCGACAGGCCTCACGGGTGACAGGTTCTTTAGGGCGCTTGATGAGGGTTTTTAGCGCCTGTCGCCTTCTGATGTCTTCTCTCCGGGAAGACTTCTCCGGGATGGCATTGCGTAGTGCTTCGAGCAACTCCGGTTTAGACTTAAGCCTAGCCGCCAGACAGCATTCCTCGTCCTCGCATTTCTTTTGCGGCCAAAATACATATCCAATCCGTTAATCAGGACCTCGGCTTGACTCAATACTTCAACACGATTACTGTCACTGTATGAGGCTCGCAGAGTTAGTTTTGGTCGCCCTGATGTCTGCAGTGTTAGCGGCCTATGCTTTCGATTGTGCGGGCCCAACAGCCCCTGATGAAGCCATGCAGTGCTGCGCTTCGATGGCGTGTTCTTCGCCAAGCCATCATGGTCAGGATTGTTGCAAGACTATGCCCTCGATGCACGCGCCCTTTGTAAGGCCGCCCATCGCCGTCTCTGTCATTGCAACGCAGGCTTTGCATCAGGCAATTCTCCCGGCGATTCCGCAGGTAGCTAACGCGCAATCCGGTTTTTCTGTCCTTACCCCCGCCGATTATTACACGCCGTCTATCAGCAACGTTTCAACGTCGCCGCTCCTTCGGGTCTAATCGTTTCCCCCGCTGATTCTCTCCGCTAGAAGTGCGCATCGAGCGCACCCAATTCTCTATTGAAAGGCGAATAGTGAGATTGCGAACGAAGACGTTCTTATTGCTGATTCTTTTGTTGTTGTGTACTGTGTCGCTCCGAGCGCAGGGTCCCGCGCCCGAAACTGCTCCGCCGCTTTTTCCTGGCGGCGCGCTTATTTCCTACAACTCCATCTTCACCACACGGGGCTTACTCTCCGAGTCGGCGGAATCGGTGCCCGCCACCGCACGGCCAACTCTCTCTCACGAAGGCGATTTCAATTTCACCTGGGGCCTTCATCGTGATTTCGATTTCACTGTGCTTGTTCCAGTCGTTA